>NZ_JACBXH010000001.1:0-587871 GCF_041381355.1 Pseudomonas sp. LM13 | reverse complement strand
ACAGGGCCGGGTTTTTTCTTGTCGCAGCGATCAGTCTTCCAGCATCGCCTTGTTGCGCACCGCGCCCTTGTCGGCGCTGGTGGCGAGCAGGGCGTAGGCCTTGAGCGCGGTCGAGACCTTGCGCGCGCGCGGCTGGGCCGGCTTCCAGCCCTTCTTGTCCTGCTCGATGCGGCGGTGGGCCAGCTCTTCATCCGATACCTGCAGCTGGATGCTGCGGTTGGGGATGTCGATCAGCACCTTGTCGCCGTCCTGCACCAGGCCGATGGCGCCACCCGCGGCCGCTTCCGGCGAGGCATGGCCGATGGACAGGCCCGAGGTGCCGCCGGAGAAGCGGCCGTCGGTGAGCAGGGCGCATTCCTTGCCGAGGCCCTTGGACTTCAGGTACGAGGTCGGGTAGAGCATTTCCTGCATGCCCGGGCCGCCCTTCGGGCCTTCGTAGCGGATGATGACGATGTCGCCAGCCTTCACTTCGTCATTGAGGATGCCCTTCACGGCGCTGTCCTGGCTCTCGAAGATCTTCGCCGTGCCTTCGAAGACGTGGATGGATTCGTCCACCCCGGCGGTCTTCACCACGCAGCCGTCCAGGGCGATGTTGCCGTAGAGCACGGCGAGGCCGCCTTCCTGGGAATAGGCGTGCTCGACGCTGCGGATGCAGCCTTCGGCACGGTCGAGGTCCAGGCTCGGCCAGCGGGTGGCCTGGCTGAAGGCGACCTGGGTCGGGATGCCCGCCGGGCCGGCCTTGAAGAAGGTATGTACCGCTTCGTCCTGGGTCTGGGTGATGTCCCATTCGGCGATGGCATCGGCCATGCTCGGGCTGTGCACGGTGGAAACATCGGTGTGCAGCAGGCCGCCGCGGGCCAGCTCGCCGAGGATGGAGAAGATGCCGCCGGCGCGGTGCACGTCTTCCATGTGGTACTTCTGGATGTTCGGCGCCACCTTGCACAGCTGCGGCACCTTGCGCGACAGCGCGTCGATGTCGCGCAGGTCGAAGTCGACCTCGGCTTCCTGGGCAGCGGCCAGGAGGTGCAGGATGGTGTTGGTCGACCCGCCCATGGCGATGTCCAGGGTCATGGCGTTTTCGAAGGCCTTGCGGCTGGCGACGTTGCGCGGCAGTACGGACTCGTCGCCGTCCTGGTAGTAACGCTTACACAGCTCGACGGCGATACGCCCGGCGCGCAGGAACAGCTGCTCGCGGTCGGCGTGGGTGGCCAGCGTGGTGCCGTTGCCCGGCAGGGACAGGCCGAGGGCTTCGGTCAGGCAGTTCATCGAGTTGGCGGTGAACATGCCCGAGCAGCTGCCGCAGGTGGGGCAGGCGCTGCGCTCGTACTCGGCGACCTTCTCGTCGGAGCAGGAATCGTCGGCCGCCACCACCATGGCGTCGACCAGGTCCAGGCCGTGGTTGGCCAGCTTGGTCTTGCCGGCTTCCATCGGCCCGCCGGAGACGAACACCACGGGGATGTTCAGGCGCAGGGCGGCCATCAGCATGCCGGGGGTGATCTTGTCGCAGTTGCTGATGCAGACGATGGCGTCGGCGCAATGCGCATTGACCATGTACTCCACGGAGTCGGCGATGATCTCGCGCGACGGCAGCGAATAGAGCATGCCGTCGTGGCCCATGGCGATGCCGTCGTCGACCGCGATGGTGTTGAATTCCTTGGCCACGCCGCCGTGCTTCTCGATCTCGCGGGCGACCAGCTGGCCCATGTCTTTCAGATGCACGTGGCCGGGAACGAACTGGGTGAAGGAGTTGGCGATGGCGATGATCGGCTTCTTGAAGTCTTCGTCCTTCATGCCGGTGGCGCGCCACAGCGCCCGGGCACCGGCCATGTTGCGGCCGTGCGTGGAGGTTTTCGAACGGTAATCAGGCATGACGGTTCCTGCGGCTAATCAGGTAATCGGAGGTATGCGTATGGTGAGCAACGCCTGTGCCGGATGCAACGGAGGATGACCGTGCGTTCGGAAGGGGCCGGGTCGAGGCGGGGTAATCGCTCGTGGGGCCTGGGCTCAGGGTCCGCCGTGTGGTGAATGGCGAGATATCACCGATTCTACGCACGTTCCGGCAGCCGGGCCAGGCGGGACGATTGCCGGTACGCCGGCATGCCGCGAGCTAGCCGCGCGGGGCCGCCTGAGCGGCCGTCCGGGGTGCGCATCCGCCGAAATTCGCCGCTTTGACCGCTGGTCCGCTTCTGCCTGCGTGCGACTGGCGGGTCGATTATCGCTCGCTAGAGTCCATTCCCGACCAGCTTCGCTGGCTGTCGCGCCTCTGCAGATGCGCGCTGCCCGCGGGTGGTCGGTCGCCGGTAGGTGTCCGTTTCGCGGCGGTAGGGCAGCGTTCGACCGGCGATGAATCCTTATACCAATGACAAGAACGAGGAATGCAGATGCACAAGTTCACACTTGGATGCCTGAGTGCCACGGCGCTGGTCGCCCTGTCCGTTTCCGCCATCGCCGCTCCGCTGCCCGATACGCCCGGCGCGCCGTTCCCGGCGGTTTCGAGCTTCGACAATTTCGGTCCGTACGCGGTGACCAGCCAGAGCGAGGGGCCCAGTTGCCGTGTCTATCGGCCACGCACGCTCGGCCAGGGCGGGGTCCGGCACCCGATCATCCTCTGGGGTAACGGCACCGGTACCGGGCCGACGACCTATTCCGGACTGCTGACCCACTGGGCCAGCCATGGGTTCGTCGTCGCCGCGGCGGAAACTTCCAACGCCGGCACTGGACGGGAGATGCTCGCCTGTCTGGATTACCTGGTGCAGGAGAGCAATCGCACCTATGGCACCTATGTCGGTGTGCTCAATACCGGGCGGGTCGGGACATCGGGGCACTCCCAGGGCGGTGGCGGCTCGATCATGGCCGGGCAGGACGATCGCGTTAAGGCCACCGCGCCGATCCAGCCGTACACCATCGGCCTCGGCCATGACTCGTCGTCGCAGCGCAACCAGCGCGGGCCGATGTTCCTCATGTCCGGCGGGGCGGACACCATCGCCGTGCCCTACCTCAATGCGCAGCCGGTCTACAGCCGGGCCAACGTGCCGATCTTCTGGGGCGAGCGGCGCTATGTCAGCCATTTCGAGCCGGTTGGCAATGGCGGCGAGTATCGCGGCCCGAGCACGGCCTGGTTCCGCTACCAGCTGATGGACGACCAGTCGGCGCGCAGCACCTTCTATGGCCGGCTCTGCCGGCTCTGTACCAGCCTGCTGTGGAGTGTGGAGCGCAAGGGCATCGAGTAAGGCAGGGGAAGCGCAGGGCGGTCCGCCGCCCTGCGCAACCGGATGGCCGATCAGCTGTTGGGCAGGATGCGGCAGGTCAGGCTCTTGATGTAGCGGGTTTCCGGGATCGCCGGATGCACCGGGTGATCCGGACCCTGGGCGCCGCGCTCGAGCAGCTGGATGTTGCGATCCAGATGGCGCGCGCTACCGAGCAGGATGTTCTGCAGGTCGTCCTCGGGCAGGTGCATAGAACAGCTGGCGCTGACCAGGATGCCGTCCTTGTTCAGCAGGCGCATGGCGGCCTCGTTGAGGCGGCGGTAGGCGGCCTCGCCGTTCTTGATGTCCTTCTTGCGCTTGATGAAGGCCGGTGGGTCGGTGATCACCACGTCGAAGCGCTCCTCGGCGTTCTTCAATTCCTTCACCGCCTCGAAGGCATCGCCTTCGACGCAGGTCATCTTCTCGGCCACACCATTGAGCGCAGCGTTGCGCTCCACGCCGTCCAGGGCAAAGGCCGAGGCGTCGACACAGAACACTTCGCTGGCGCCGAAGGCGGCGGCCTGCACGCCCCAGCCGCCGATGTAGCTGAACAGGTCGAGCACGCGCTTGCCCTTCACATAGGGCGCCAGGCGCGCGCGATTCATGCGGTGATCGTAGAACCAGCCGGTCTTCTGGCCCTGCAGCACCGGCGCCTCGAACTTCACGCCGTTCTCTTCCAGCGCGACCCATTCCGGCACCACGCCGAAGGCAGTATCGACGTAGCGCTCCAGGCCCTCGGCGTCGCGGGCGCTGGAGTCGTTCTTCCACAATACGCCGCGAGGCTTGAGCACCTGCACCAGCGCCTCCAGCACGGCATCCTTGTTGCGCTCCATGGTCGCCGAAGCCAGCTGCACCACCAGGTGGTCATGGAAGCGATCGACCACCAGTCCCGGCAGCAGATCGGAATCGCCGTAGATCAGCCGGTAGCACGGCTGCTCGAACAGCCGCTCGCGCAGGCTCAGGGCGACCTTGATGCGGTGCACCAGCAGCGACTTGTCCAGGCTGTGCTTGAGGTCGCGCGACAGCAGCCGCGCGCAGATCAGGTTGTTCGGCGACACGCCGACGATACCCAGCGGCTTGCCACCGGCGGCCTCGAGGATGGCCTGGTCGCCGGCGGCGAAGCCGGCCAGCGGCGTGGCGGCTGTGTCGACTTCGTTGCTGTACACCCAAAGATGGCCCGCGCGCAGGCGGCGGTCGGCATTGGCTTTGAGACGCAGGCTGGGCAGGGTCATCGGCAGGGCTCCGGAAAAAAGACGGGCATTCTAAACGAGCGGCCCGCCGCATGCGCTGAGGTCGTAGGAAAAACGCCCGCCGCGTGCCTGTCGATGCCTCGCTCAGGCGGACAGCGCGTCGATCAGCGCCTGGCTGAATGCCGGGATGTCATCGGGCTTGCGGCTGCTGATGAGGTGGCCATCGACCACCACTTGCTCGTCAACCCACTCGGCGCCGGCATTCTTCAGGTCGTCGGTGAGCGATGGCCAACTGGTCATGCGCTTGCCGTTGACCAGATCGGCCGAGATCAACAGCCAGCCGCCATGGCAGATCACGGCGATGGTCTTGTTCGCACGGGCGGCATCGCGAACCAGTTCCTGGGCCATCTCATCGCTGCGAATGGTGTCGGAATTGACCACGCCGCCAGGCAGTAGCACGGCGTCGTAGTCCTCCATGCGGACGCTGTCGAAGGTGTTGTCGACATAGAACTTGGAGGCCGGGGTGGTGTGGTTCCAGCCGGTCACCTCACCATTCTTGGCAGAGATGATCTCGGCGGTTGCGCCGGCCTTTTCCAGCGCCTCCTTGGGCCCGGTCAGTTCGACCTGCTCGAAGCCATCGGTCACCAGGATTGCAGCGCGCTTGCCGTTGAGGGATTGGGTCATGAGCATGCCTCCGTCTGTCTGTCGGTAACGCTCGCCGAATGCGAGTCACTTGAAATGGGACCCGCATCTCAGCCAAAGTTCGCCCTTTCGTGCTGATGGCACTTTGCCTTCTCGTCGAGCGTCCCCCTCATGGCCGTTGAACTCTCCGCCGAACAGATCCGCCGGGTGCTGCAAGGCATCAGTGTGCCGCCGCAACCGCAGATCATGGTCGACCTGCAGATGGAGCAGGTCATGCCGGTGCCCGATCTGAAAGCCATCGCCCGGCTGATCAGTCAGGACCCGGGGCTTTCGGGAGCGCTGCTCAAGCTGGTCAACTCGCCGCATTTCGGTCTGGCCAACCGCATCGCTTCCATCCAGCAGGCGGTGAACCTGCTGGGCTGCAACTCGGTGATCAACCTGATCAATGCGCAGTCGATCAAGGGCGAGATGAGCGACGAGACCATCGTCACGCTCAGCCGCTTCTGGGACAGCGCGCAGGACGTGGCCATGGCCTGCCTGACCCTGGCCAAGCGCATCGGCTACCAGTCGCCGGATGAGGCCTACACCCTCGGGCTGTTCCACAATTGCGGCATCCCGCTGATGCTCAAGCGCTTCCCCGGCTACATGAGTGTGCTGGAAGAGGCCTACGCCAGCACCGGAGACGGCCAGCGCATCGTCGATATTGAGAATCGCGTGCTCAGCACCAACCATGCGGTGGTCGGCTACTTCACCGCCAAATCGTGGAACCTGCCGCTGCACCTGTGCGATGCCATCGCCAATCACCATAACGCGCTGTCGCTGTTCGCCGACGACTCGGGGCGCGACGCGCCGATCAAGACGCTGCTGGCGATCCTCAAGATGGCCGAGCACATCTGCGCCTGTCATCGGGTGTTGGGCGCGCAGCCGGACGATCACGAGTGGGACAGCGTGTCGCAGCTGGTGCTCGAGTACGTCGGGCTGTCGGAATACGATTTCGTCTGCCTCAAGGAAAGCATCCGCGAGCTTGGCGTGGGCTGACGGCCCGGCGCCGGCCTGCTAAGGTCGGCATCCCTTCGCTGTAACCGTATCTCGCCATGCCCGAACTTCCCGAAGTCGAAACCACCCGCCGTGGCATCGAGCCGCATCTGGTCGGCCAGCGCGTCAGCCGCGTGCTGCTGCGTGATCGTCGCCTGCGCTGGCCGATTCCGGAGGATCTCGACGTGCGTCTGTCCGGCCAGCGCATCGAGGCCGTCGAGCGGCGCGCCAAGTACCTGCTGATCCGCGCCGAGAGCGGCACGCTGATCGTCCATCTCGGCATGTCCGGCAGCCTGCGTCTGGTGGATGCGGCATCGCCCGCGGCCAAGCACGAGCACGTCGACATCCTGCTGGAGTCCGGTCAGGCCCTGCGCTACACCGATCCGCGGCGCTTCGGCGCGATGCTCTGGAGCGACGAGCCGCTGGCCCATGTACTGCTGGCCAGCCTCGGGCCCGAGCCGCTGGGCGAGGACTTCGATGGCGACCGGCTGTATCGGCTGTCGCGCGGGCGCAGCATGGCGGTCAAGCCGTTCATCATGGACAACGCGGTGGTGGTGGGCGTCGGCAACATCTATGCGAGCGAGGCGCTGTTCGCCGCCGGGATCGATCCGCGGCGGCCGGCCGGCAGCATCTCGCGGGCGCGCTATCTGAAGCTCGGCGAGGAGATCCGCCGCATCCTGGCCATGGCCATCGAGCGCGGCGGCACCACGCTGCGCGATTTCGTCGGCGGCGATGGCAAGCCCGGCTACTTCCAGCAGGAGCTGTTCGTCTATGGCCGCGGTGGCGAGTTCTGCAAGGCTTGCGGTTCGACCCTGCGCGAGATCCGCCTGGGACAGCGCGCCAGCGTCTACTGCGGTCGCTGCCAGCGCTGAGACGGCACATCTGCGCGCGCGTTGACGGCGTTCACGCCCCGCGGGCCCTGGCCGCTGCTATAGTGGCCGCCACAACTAAAATTGCCGCGTTTCGCACAGCTGAAGGACCACACCATGAATCTGTTCCGCTCCACCGCTGCTGTCTTGGCTCTGACCACTGGCCTGCTGGCAATGCCGGCGCACGCGGAATCGGTCCCGCAGAACGCCAGCGGCGATCCGATGTACACCGTCGAGGCTCCGAAGGCCTACTCCATGATCGGTGACCTGGTCATCGCCCGCCCGCTGCTGATCGGCGCGACCGTGCTGGGCGCCGCCGCTTTCGTCGTCAGCCTGCCGTTCACCGCGCTGGGCGGCAATGTCGGTGAGGCGGGCAAGGCGCTGGTGGTCGAGCCGGGCAAGGCAGCCTTCGTGCGCTGCCTGGGCTGCACCACCAGCGGCTACAACGCACAGAATTGACCGGCATCATCCGCACCGCGACTGGCAGGCGCTGAGCCTTCCGATCGCGGTGCCGCTGCAGTAGGCTTCGCCTCCCCAGTTCATCTATCCGCGCGAAGCCATCGTGAAACCTTCCTTCTTCAAGATCCTCCTGCCCCTCGCGGGCGTATTGCTGCTGTCCTGGTCGTTCTGGGCCAGCAGCGGCTGGCTCGAACTCTGCGCGGGGCTGGCGCTGTTCCTGTTCGGCATGCAGTGCCTCGAGGAGGGCCTGCGTCAGCTGGCGGGCAGCACGCTCGAGCAACTGCTCGCCCGCAGTACCGCGACCCCGTTCAAGGGACTGATGTTCGGCGTCAGCGGCACCATGCTGTTGCAGTCCAGCACGCTGGTGTCACTGCTCACCATCGCCTTCATCAGTACCGGGCTGATCAAGCTCGCCGGCGGTATCGCCATCCTGTTCGGCGCCAACCTGGGGTCCACCACCGGCATCTGGCTGCTGGCGCTGGCCGGGCAGAACGTCAGCCTGAGTCCGCTGGCCTTGCCGCTGCTGGTCTTCGGGGTGCTGGCCAGTTTCAGCGGCGACAAGGGCAAGGCGGCCGGGCGCATCGTGCTCGGTATCGCCTTCATCTTTCTCGGTATCGATCAGATCAAGACCGGTTTTTCCAGCTTCGGCGGCATGGACCTGTCGCAGTATCACGCCGGCGGGCTGACCGGCCAGCTGCTGTTCGTCGGCATCGGCCTGCTCGCCACCGTGGTCCTGCAATCGAGCCACGCAACGCTGATGCTGACCCTGACCGCGTTGGCCGCCGGTCAGCTGGATCTGACTCAGGCGCTGGCCACCGCCATCGGTGCGAACGTCGGCACCAGCGTCACCACCGCCTTTGTCGGCTCGCTGGGCGGTAACCGCAGCGGCCAGCGCCTGGCCCTGGCGCATGTGCTGTTCAACGTCACGACCGCCATCCTGGCGATCGCACTGCTGGTGCCCCTGGCCTGGCTGGTGCAGTGGCTGGTCGCGCCGCTGGGGTTGGGCGAGAACCGGCTGATTCAGCTGGCGCTGTTCCACAGCCTGTTCAACGGCATGGGCGTGCTGCTCTTCTGGCCCTGGCAGACGCAGCTGGCAAACGTCCTGCTGCGCGTGCTGCCGGAGCGGGCCGAGCCGACGGTGCTGATCACCGAGCTGACGCCAACGCCGGCGGATGGCGTGACCCATGCGCGCTATCTCAACGAGCGGGCGCTGGATTCGGCCGATGCCGCGGCCAGGGCGGTGGCTCAGGAGCTGCAGCACCTGGCACGCCTGAGCCTGGAGGTGATCTGTCATGCCCTCTACTTGCCGGTCGAGCAGCTGCGTCAGCAGGGGCGGGTCGACGAAGCGCTGCTGCATGCCCGTCCCGAAGCCCAGGCGCTGGACGCCGAACATCTGTACCAGCGCCATATCAAGGGTGTGTATTCCGATCTGCTGACGTTCATGGGCCGCCTGGAGCTGCCGCTGGACGAGAGCCATCAGGCGTTCTGGGTGAACTGCCAGGTCGCCGCGCTGCAGCTGGTGGATGCGGTCAAGGATGCCAAGCACCTGCAGAAGAACCTTGGCCTGTACCTGCGCCAGGACGATTCCGCCGCGCGCCAGGCCTATGTCGAACTGCGCCGGCAGCTGCTGGAATCGCTACGGGAAATTCGCGCGCTGAATCACTCCGAGCTGCCCGATGAGCTCTGGCGCGAGCGGCTGAACTGGCTGGACGAACGTGCCGCACACTTCGACGCCGAGTTTCGCCGGCGGCTGTTCGAGTCGATCCGCAATCACAAGCTGGACGGCCTGCAGACCAGCTCGCTGATGAACGACCTGGGCTATGCCAGCCGCATCATCCAGAGCCTGCGCAATGCCCTGCTGCTGGGTGAGGGCCACGAGCTGACGCGTCAGCTGCGGCAGCTGGCGGCGGACGACGGCCCGGTCATTGTGCAGCCGTGATCGGCTGGCGCCGTGCGGGTACCTTCAGCGCGCGGCCGATGCCGCGCGGGTCGCTGGCCGCTTCGACCTTGCCGCTCGGCTTGTGCCAGTAGAGCACCTGCTGGTTGCCGTAGTCCCGCTCGATCAGCCTGGGCTGGTGGCCGCGGGCACGTAGCGCGTCCAGATGGGCCGCGCTGAAGGCATCGGCCTCGTACTGCAGCACGTCCGGCAGGTACTGATGGTGGTAGCGTGGCGCCGCCGGCCAGGCCTGCACCGGCTCGCCGTCCAGATAGGACAGGGCCGAGAGCAGCACCATGCTGGGGATGCGGCTGCCGCCGGGGGTGCCGAAGGCGGCGAACTCCTCGGCGCTTTCGATGAAGGTCGGGCTCATGCTCGACAACGGCCGCTTGCCCCCGGCGATGGCGTTGGTGCTGCTGCCCTTCAGGCCATAGGCATTGCTGCCGTCGATGTCGGCGGCGAAGTCGTCCATCTCGTCATTGAGCAGCACACCGGTGCCGGGCACGCTGAAGGCGGCACCGAACATCATGTTCAGCGATAGCGTCGCCGCCACCGCATTGCCTTCGGCATCGATCACCGCGAAGTGAGTGGTGTGCTCGCCCTCGCGCCAGCGTGGCGCGGGCGGCAATGCGCTGCTCGGCGTGGCCCGATCAGGGTCGATGGAGCTGGCGAGCTGGTCCAGATACTGGTCTGACAGTAGACGTCGCAGTGGTGACGCGACGAAATCCGGATCGCCCAGTTGCCCGCGGTCGCGATAGGCCCGGCGCAGCGCCTCGACCACCAGGTGACTGCGTTGCAGCGGTTCGGCGTCGCGCCAGGACAGGCGTTCGAGAATACCCAGGCTCTGCGCGAGGATCATGCCGCCGGCCGAGGGTGGCGGCGCGCCGATCAGCTCACGGCCATCGGCGAGGGTGAAGCGTAGTGGCTCGCGCTCGACGGTGTGGTAGTCGGCCAGATCCTCCAACGACCAGATGCCGCCGGCGGCGCGCACGCCTTGCACCATTTTTTTCGCGAACTCGCCGCGGTAGAAGCCGTCACGGCCGTTGCTGGCGAGTTGCTCCAGGGTTTGCGCCAGTTCCGGCTGGCGCAGCAGATGACCTTCGGCCGGAAGATCGCCCTCGTCGAGAAACAGCCGCGCACTCTCGGGATCGTCACGCAGTGCGGCCAGGCGCCAGCCGGCGCGCTGACGGTACACCGCATCCACCGCGAAGCCGTCGCGGGCCAGGGCGATGGCGGGTGCCAGGGTCGTCTTGAGCGGCAGGCGACCGCGTTTTTCGGCGAGTTCGACCAGTGCCGCTGGCGTGCCGGGAATCGCCGCGGCCAGCGGCCCGTTCAGCGAGAGGTCGCGCTGGATCTTGCCTTCGCGCAGATACATGTCCGGCGTGGCGGCGCTGGGCGCTCGCTCGCGGGCGTCGAGAAATACATGACGGGCCGGCTCGGCGGCCTCGCGCAGCAGAAAGAAGCCACCGCCGCCGAGCCCGGAGCCGTAGGGTTCGACCACGGCCAACGCGGCGCTCACCGCGACGGTGGCGTCGAAGGCGTTGCCGCCTGCTTCGAGGATCTGTCGGCCGACTTCGCTGGCCAGGGGGTGGGCGGTGGCAACGGCACCGTTGTCGAGCGGGCTGGCCTGGACGCTGCAGGCCAGCAACAGCAAGGCGGCGAACCAGCCGTGGAGCACCCTGAACAGGAGCGTCCGCCGGGTCGGTTGCCGCCAGCGCATCACGCCTTGCCGGTGATGATCAGGTATTTCTGCATCAGTTCGTCCTTGCTCTCGACGTTGTTCTCGTCGAGCGGGATGCAGTCTACCGGGCAGACCTGCTGGCACTGTGGCTCGTCATAGTGGCCGACGCACTCGGTGCAGAGGTTGGGGTCGATGACGTAGATCTCCTCGCCCTGGGAGATGGCGCTGTTCGGGCACTCCGGCTCGCAGACATCGCAGTTGATGCAGTCATCGGTGATTTTCAGGGACATCCAGCGAACTCCTGCCGTGGCTCGAACCA
The DNA here is from genome assembly GCF_041381355.1 of Pseudomonas sp. LM13. NCBI lineage: Bacteria > Pseudomonadati > Pseudomonadota > Gammaproteobacteria > Pseudomonadales > Pseudomonadaceae > Pseudomonas > Pseudomonas sp. LM13. The sequence goes on along the minus strand of NZ_JACBXH010000001.1, from coordinate 576,495 downwards.
CGGCACAGCTAAATTACGACGGCCAATTGTGCCGCATCGACGCTCGGCGTGCACTCGACGCAGGGCCGACGGCGGCCCTCAGTTCTGGCCGAAGCGCGTCTTGAGCGCTTGCATCACGGCCGGATGCACGAACTTCGAAACGTCGCCCTGGAGCGAGGCGATCTCGCGCACCAGGGTCGAGGAAATGTAGGAGTACTTTTCCGACGGCGTGAGGAACAGGCTTTCGACGTCCGGGGCCAGCTGCCGGTTCATGTTGGCCAGCTGGAATTCGTATTCGAAGTCGGACACCGCGCGCAGGCCGCGCAGCAGGATGTTGGCCTGCTGTTCCTTGACGAAGTGGGCAAGCAGGGTCGAGAAGCCGATGACCTTCACGTTCGGCAGGTGCTTGGTCACTTCACGGGCCAGCTCCACGCGTTGCTCCAGCGGGAACAGTGGGTTCTTCTTCGGGTTGGCCGCCACGGCGATGATGACCTCATCGAACAGCCGCGAGGCACGTTCCACCAGATCGGCGTGGCCCATGGTGATGGGATCGAAGGTTCCCGGATACAACACTCGATTCATCGCGGCGTCCTGACGCATGCGTGGGGGTGTGGATGGTAGCGGCTCGGTATCGGCAGCGTAAAGTCTGAATGGCCATGCGGCGATCTGCCGCGAATGCGAGGCAATCTCAGGACTTGTGCAGGCGATCACCCAACTGCGTGGCCAGCTTCGCGCACAGGGCGTAGATCGACAGCTGCGGGTTGGCGCCGACGCTGGTGGGAAACAGCGAGCCGTCGTGAATGGACAGATTGCCCAGCTGATGGTGCCGGCCGAGGCTGTCGGTTACCGCCTGGCGCGGGTCCTCGCCCATGGCGCAACCGCCCATGACGTGGGCGCTGCCGAGGCGGGTGCGGTACGGCGCGAGGTCGAGACGCTCGATCAGTTCGCGGGCGGCGCGGGGCGTCTTCACGTAGCGGGCGTCGGCATGCAGCGGCAGTACGGCGCGCGCCCCCGCGGCGAACTGGATCTCGGCCATGCTCAGAAAGGCGCGGCGGATACCGTTCCAGGCATAGTCGGTCATGCGGTAGTCGAGCACTGGGCTGCCGTCGCTGCGCAGCTCGACCGTGCCCTCGGCACTGTCCGGATGAAAGCCGTCGCGCTGCAGGGCGATCATCGCGTGGGTGTGCGGCAGCGCGGCCATGCGCCGGGCGTTCTGCATGCCATAGTCGCCGAGCAGGGTGGCGGCGAGAGCCGGGTGAACCGGCGACACCTCCAGCTTGTAGCCGGCAGGGCCGGTCGCGCCGTCGCGCCATTGAAAGTGATCGGAGTAGATCGATTGCGGTGCGCCGTAGAAGGCTTCGATGCGCTCGTCGAAGCGTGCCGCGGAGAAGTTCGTCAGGTGCAGGAAGGTGCGCTTGCCGACGCGCTTATGCGGGTCCGGCGCATCGGAGCGCAGCAGCAGCGCCGGGGTATTGATACCGCCGCCGGCGAGGATGTAATGCTTGGCGATCACGCGGATGCGTCGACCGTTCGGCGCCACGCAACGTTCATCCATGCCCAGGCAGTCCAGGCCGACGACCCGCTCGCCCTGCATCAGCAGGCGTTCGGTGCGGGCGAGATAGAGCAGCTCGCCGCCCTTGTCCAGCAGCGCTGGAATGCTGGTGACCAGCATCGACTGCTTGGCGTTGGTCGGGCAGCCCATGCCGCAATAGCCTAGATTCCAGCAGCCACGCACGTTGCGCGGGATCACCGCCCAGTGCTGGTCGAGGCTTTCGCAGCCGCGCTGCAACACCGCGTTGTTGGCATTCGGCGGCACGGTCCAGGGCGCGACGCCGAGGCGCTGTTCCGTGCGTTCGAACCAGGGTTGCAGCGCCTCGACCGACAGCCCGCTGACGCCGTGCTCGCTGGCCCAGTGCTGCAATGTTTGCGGCGGTGTGCGAAAGCTCGAGGTCCAGTTCACCAGCGTGGTGCCGCCGACCGCGCGGCCCTGCAGGATGGTGATGGCGCCGTCCTTGCTCGTGCGGCCGATGGCTTCCTGATAGAGCGAGCGGTAGGCGCGGGCTTCCTGCATGTCGAAGTCGCTGCTGGTGCGCAGCGGGCCTTCTTCGATCAGCAGCACCTTGTAGCCCGCGGCGCTCAGCACCTCAGCACTTGTGGCGCCGCCTGCGCCGCTGCCGACGATGGCGATATCGGCTTCCAGCGTCAGGTCGTGCGGCAGGCGCGAGCCGTCATGGGTGGTCCAGCCACGGGCGAGGCCTTCGGCGAAGAGATCGGGAACGGGCACGGCGGCCTCCTTGGTCAGACGGCCGGTGGCCCGGGATAGCCGCAGTGCGCCCAGGAAGCCGGGCAGGCGTACCAGGCCATGAGGACCATCTGCAGCAGCGAGGCATGCCCCTGGCGCAGCAGGGCCAGCGAGCTGTTCTGCCAACGGTTCAGGAACGCCCGCAGTTCGTCATCCGAGGCCTGGCGCCAGTCGCGCCAGATGCCTGTGAGCGGACCGCGGATCAGGGGTTGGGTAAGCACATCGAACAACTGGCGTACCTGTGCCGCCAGCGCCGGCGAAAGATGGTGCAGGCCCTGATCCAGGCTGATCAGAGTGACGGCTGCCGCTTGCGGCATTTCGGCCGGTGGCACCGACCCCTCCAGCAACAACGGAATCAGGCGATGTAGAATCGGCAGGTCGCTCTCGCGCAGTACGGCGAAGCCGCTTGCGGGGCCGGCGGCGGTCGCCCCGGCGCAGCGGCCGAGGAGCCCGCCGGCGGCCAGGATGGTGCTGCCGAGCAACCCGACCTTGAGCAGGGTGCGGCGGCTCATGGCGAGATCGTGCATCGTGGCGTCGCGTTTCAGCGGATGAACAGAGCGTAGATCAGCTTCTGCCACCACTTGCCGTAGGGTGGATAGACCAGCCGAGCGGCGTTGAAGCGCTGCTTGGCGAAAACGCTCTTGGCCTTGCTGAAGGTCAGGAATCCCTCGCGGCCGTGGTAGTGGCCCATGCCAGAGGGGCCGATGCCGCCAAAGGGCAGATCGTCCTGGGCGACGTGCAGCAGGGTGTCGTTCAGGCAGACCCCGCCCGAATGCGTCGAGTCCAGAACCCGCTGCTGTTCGGGCCGGTCGTAGCCGAAGTAGTAAAGCGCCAGCGGCCGCGGCCGGGCATTGACGTAGGCCAGCGCCTCGTCCAGCTCGTCGTAGGGAATGATCGGTAGCAGCGGGCCGAAGATCTCCTCGTGCATCACCCGCATGTGCTCGTTGACCTCGAGCAGCAGGCAGTGCGGCATGCGCCGCTGCTGCGCCTCGGTGAACAGCGGCACGACCTCGGCGCCCTTGGCGCGGGCATCGTCGAGGTAGTCCTGCAATCGTGCCAGCTGACGCGCATTGATGATTGCGGTGTAGTCGGGGTTGTCCGCAAGGCTCGGATACAGACGCTGTACCGCTTCACGATAGGCGTCGACGAAGCCCTTGAGGCGGGCTCGCGGTACCAGCACATAGTCCGGCGCGACGCAGGTCTGCCCGGCATTGATGCATTTGCCGAAGGCGATGCGCTCGGCGGCATCGGCCAGCGGCACCGTGGCCGAGACGATGGCCGGCGACTTGCCGCCCAGCTCGAGGGTCACCGGGGTGAGGTTGTCGGCGGCGGCACGCATCACGTCACGGCCTATATGCGTTGCGCCGGTGAACAGCAGATGGTCGAACGGCAGGCGGGCGAAGGCGCGCCCGACCTCGACATCGCCGAGCACCACCGCCACCTGATTCTCAGGAAAAACCTGCGCCAGCAGCGCCTTCAGCAGCTGGCCGGTGGCCGGCGTCGACTCGCTCATCTTCAGCATCACCCGATTGCCTGCCGCCAGCGCGCCGACCAACGGGCCGATGGCCAGGTAGAGCGGGTAGTTCCACGGCACGATGATGCCCACCACCCCCAGCGGCTGATAGACGACCCGCGCACTGGCCGGCTGGAAAGCCAGGCCGACCCGGCGCCGCGATGGCTTCATCCAGCGCCGCAGATGGCGGCAGGCGTAGCGGATGCCATGCAGGCTGGGCATCAGTTCGGCCAGCAGGGTCTCGTCGGCCGAGCGATGACCGAAATCCGTGCTGATCGCCTCGATCAGAGCCGGCTGGTGAGTCGCCAGCACATCGCGCAGCGCGTCCAGCCAGCGCAGACGGTCTTCCTCGGATGGCATCGGTGCGGCGGCGAATGCTGCACGCTGGCAAGCGAACACCGCTTCAAGGGCGGCGAGTGCTTGTGGAGTGTCGGCTGACATTGGGGCTCCGGGTGGCGAGGCGGGTTGATAGATTTCTAGAGTAATTGCTCTAAACTGTCAACGAGACGTGCTTGCCCGACCGCTGGCGTGTACCGTTGCCCCTTCGCTCCATCGCCGAGATCCCGCCGCCCATGGCACCCCGCACCAAGACCCGCGATCGCATCATCGAAGCCAGCCTGGCGCTGTTCAACGCCCAGGGCGAACGCAACGTCACCACCAACCACATCGCCGCGCACCTGGGCATCTCGCCGGGAAACCTCTACTACCACTTCCCCAACAAGCAGGCGATCGTCGCCGAGCTGTTCAGGCGTTACGAGGCTCGCATCGACGAGTTCCTGCGCCCGCCGCAACGGGCGTTGACGGTGGCGGACAAGGCCGTCTATCTGGAGGCGCTGCTGGCAGCGATGTGGGACTTCCGTTTCTTGCATCGCGACCTGGAAGCGCTACTCGCCGCCGACGAAGCGCTGGCACAGCGCTACCGCGACTTTGCGGCGCGTTGCCTGGACAACGCGCGGGCGATCTATCAGGGATTCGTCGACGCCGGCATCCTGCGCATGGGCCCCGCCGAGGTCGACGCGCTGGCACTCAATGCCTGGATCATTCTCACTTCCTGGGTACGCTTCCTCGGTACCGTCGGCGAGCCCTCGGTGCAGCTCGGGCCGGGGCAGTTGCGTCGCGGTATCTATCAGCTGCTGGCGCTGGAGGTCGGCTTCGTATCGCCGGCTGCTTCGGCGGAAGTCTGCGCGTTGCTGCGCCAGTACCTGTCGGATGGTTGTCAGGGTATTTCGTCGGATTAATGGCGTTCGCGCTGCGCCTGATCAATATTCAAGCGTCGAGGCGACGAATAGCTGGCGAATAACCCTGAAAGAACTCGTAGAATGATGGCAATCAAGTATCACATAGCCATTATCCGGTTTTCCTTCCCATGTCCCCCATGCCACGCGTCGCTGTCCTTGGTGCGTCTTCTTCCCCTGTTGTCGGTATCGAATACGAGCGGCACCCCGAGTGGTCCGCGCTCGCGGCGCTGCCGGCGTATGACATCGTTCTGCTCGATCTGCCGGCGGTGCGCGCCGGCGAAGCCTTGCGCAGCCTGCGTATGGACAAGCGTTATCGCTTCAGCCTGATCTATTGCTGCCAGGAGCAGGACGCGTCCTGCAAGGCGCTGAGCGACGGCGCGCCGCCGGCTGATCTGAGCGCCCTGGTGCCGCTCTGGCGGCTCTGGCAGGAGCGCTTCGCGCTGTTCAACCGTGGGGTGGCGCCGGAGCGTTTCGAGTCGCGCGTGCTCGCCTGGCTGTGGTTGCGCCCGCACGGCGCCATCCATGCGGTGCGCGATGCCGGCGTGGCGCAGCACTATCACTATCCGCTGCTGGAGGCGCTGGAGGACGACGAGTCGCCGAACGCCTTCGCCTGGCTACAGCTGATGACCCAGCAGGGCTGGCTGGAAGAGGGCGAGCTGGTCGATCGGGTGCGCCTGTGCGTCGGTTGTGGCTCCGGCCGGTTGAACTACGTGGATGTCTGCCCCGAGTGCCAGACGCTGGAAATCGCCCGTCAGCCGTCGCTGCACTGCTTCACCTGCGGCCACGTCGGCGCCCAGGAGCACTTCCTCAAGGATGGCCTGCTGCTCTGCCCGAACTGTTTCTCGCGCCTGCGTCACATCGGCAGCGATTACGACCGGCCGCTGGAGAACTATCGCTGCCGCAGCTGCCAGGCGTTCTTCGTCGATGCCGAAGTCGAGGCGCGCTGCCTGGACTGTGGCCAGGCCCATGCGCCGGACAAGCTGCGCGTGCGCGAGGTGCGTCACTTCCGCCTCGCCGAGGCCGGGCGATTGCGTTGTCGGCAGGGTTACTCGAGCAGCGTCGCCGAGACCGATCAGTTCGGCACGCTCAACCTGCTCAACCAGAAGTCCTTCCACGAGTTGCTCAACTGGCAGCTGCAGCTGGTGCGGCGCTACAAGCAGCCGGCGTTCTCCCTGCTTGGTTTGCGGTTCGTCAACCTGGCGGCGACCATCAGCGCACTCGGCGAGCTGCGCGGCCATGCGTTGGTGGACAGCCTGGTCGAACGCTTGCAGGAAGCCGTGCGCGACACCGATCGCTGCAGCCGGGTCAGCGAAGAGATTCTCTGGATCATGATGCCGCACACCGATGCGGCCGGCCTGGCAGTGGTGCGTAAACGCCTGCAGGAAGGTGCCGAGCGTCTGGCCAGCGAGCAGATCGGCCAGCTGCAGCTGCGTCAGATCGGCTTCACCGCACCGGCCGACCTGCTCGAACAGGAAGATGCCGCGTTGCTGCTGGCGCGCCTGAACGGGGAGCTGGGCTGAGATGGAGGGTTTCTGGCTGCAGTGGCTGGGGATTCTCGGCGAAATCGACAAGCCCGACGGGCTGGGCTATCTGCTGGTGATGCTGTTTCCGGCGTTTCTGCTGCTGGAGGTGCCGCTCAGCCTGGTGATCCTGCTCGGCGTGCTGCGCTGGTTCGTGCGCAAACCCTTCGAGCTGCCGGAAGGCAACAGCTACCAGCCGCGCGTGTCCTGCGTGATCACCTGCTACAGCGAAGGGCGCGATGTGCAGACCACGCTGCTCAGCCTGTGCGAGCAGACTTATCGCGGCGAGATCGAGATGATTCCGGTGGTCGACGGCGCGACGGCCAATCACGCGACGATGCAGGCCGTGCGGGATTTTCGCCTCGATGCGCAGCTGTATCCGCGGCGCTTTCTGCGGCCGATCGCCAAGTGGCAGCGCGGTGGCCGGGTTTCGTCGCTGAATGCAGGGCTGGAATACAGCACCGGCGAGATCGTCATGGCGCTGGATGGCGACACCTCGTTCGACAACGACATGGTGGTCAACGTGGTGCGCCATTTCCAGGATCCGGACGTGCCGGCGGTGGCCGGCAGCCTGCGGGTGCGCAATGCCCGTGCCTCGCTGACCACGGCGATGCAGGCGCTGGAATACCTGCTGTCGATCCAGCTGGCCAAGATCGGCCTCAGCGAGTGGAACGTGGTGAATAACGTATCCGGCGCGTTCGGCGCATTTCGTCGCAGCTTTCTGCAGAAAATCGGTGGCTGGGACACCCATACCGCCGAAGATCTGGATATCACCCTGCGCATCAAGAACTACTTCGGCCGCCGGCCGCTGCGCATTCCGTTCGAGCCGTGCGCCATCGGCCATACCGACGCGCCGGTGACGTTCCGCCAGTTCCTCATGCAGCGCCTGCGCTGGGATGGCGATCTGTTCTTCCTCTATGTGCGCAAGCATCGCCACAGCTTCACGCCGCGCCTGCTCGGCTGGCCGAACTTTCTGGTGGTGCTGGTCAGCGGGTTCTTCTTTCAGCTGGTGCTGCCGTTCATCATCCTCGGCTACTTCATCGTCGGACTGTACTCGCTGGCGCTGTCGACCTTTCTCGTGCTCGCCTGGCTGGTCTATCTGGTGTACCTGGCCAACACCCTGTTGGCCTACGTGGTGGCGGTGAGCATGGTGTCCGAACGGCCGCGGCAGGACCTGTGGCTGTGCTGGGTGGTGCCGCTGTTTCCGCTGTTCATGTTCGTCATGCGCTGCTGGAGCGCGGTGGCGATCCTCAACGAAATGATCCGGCGTGGCCATGAGGAAACCTCGATGGCGCCCTGGTGGGTGCTGCGCAAGGCGAAGAGGTTCTGATGCTGCGAGCGTTCTTTGTGCTCGGTCTGCTGTGGCTGGGCTCGCCCTGTCTGGCCGATGTGCTACCGCTGCCGACGTTGCTGGATCGCGTCGATAGCGCGCCGGCCCTGCGCGCGGCAGAGGCCGAACGCGTGGCCCTCGAGGCGCTGCAGCGGCAGCGCGAAGCCGAGGCCGGTTGGCAGTGGTTCGCTTCGGCAGGGACGGGGCGCTATCGGGAGCTGGTGACCGAAGAGGTGCGCGACGACTACTACGGTCGCGATCTGGCGCTTGGTTTGCGCCATCCGCTGCTGGGCAGCCTGAAACGCCAGCTGGATGCGGTACGCAGCGTGGAAGACCAGCGTCAGCAACAGCAGGCCCGTCTGCAGCTGGCCCGTGTCGAGCAACGGCTGGCGCTGCGCAGCGCCTATGCCGACTGGTGGCGAGCGCAGGAGGAGCTGCGCTGGTGCGACGGGATCGCCGAGCCTGCGCGACGCGCGCGCGAGCAGCTGGCGGTGCGTCTGCGCGAGGGCTGGCTGCTGGCTTCCGAGGCGCGCCTGCAGGATGGCCGCTGGCAGGCGTTGCAGCGTCGTTGTGCGGCGGTTGAGCCGGTGCTGGAAGAAACTCGCTACAGCCTGCAGTCACTCAGTGGGCAGCCCATCGAGCCGCAAAGCCAGGCCCAGACCGAAGCACTGGCGGCAAGCGCGCAGCCTCTGAGCGCCTGGTTGCAGCAGCTCGAGGTGCATCCACGTCTGCAGGAGCGGCGCGGCCAGGTGAGTCAGGCGGAGCGGAATCGGCAAAGCCCTTGGTATGCCGGGGTCGACTCGAATTTCAGCGTGGCGCAGAGCTACGAAGACCGTAACGGTGGCAGCAAGCCAGGCAATGGCCTAGTGGCGAGCATCAGCCTGTCGGCTCCGTTCGATCCGCTGTCCTACGGTCAGGCGCGGGGCAACGAGGGTGAAGCGCGTCATCAGGTGGCACTGGCGCAGCTCGAAGCCGAGCGTGAACAGTTGCTACAGGGACTCGGGCAGGCGCTGCGTGCCCAGCGCCTGGCCGCGGATGAACTGCTGCAGGCGCGCGAGCAACTGGAAGTGGCGGCGTTAGCTGTGCGCGAGCAGCGCCTGCGCCGCGACGGCGATGTCGAGCAAGCCTACCTCGGCAGCCTGGCCGCCGAGCTGGAGCATGGCTACGCCGGTTTGCGCCTGATTGCCGCCTGGCACGGGTTGTGGCTGCGGGAAGCAGCGTTGCGCTTGTTCATTGATGAGGACGGAGGACGTTCGTCGTTGCTGGGGCCAGCGGAGAACGACTGGCAGGCGCTGCAGCCGGACCGGGATAAGCGCGTGGCGACTGACTCAGCAAGCTGGCGCCAGGGTGTGTATGTCTGGAACAGCCGCGCACTGTTCGACGAGCGCCAGCGCGCCGAGGTGCTGGCGCAACTGCGAGCGGCCGGCATGCAGCGTCTCTACCTCGGCCTCGACGCTGCCCAAGTGGCTGAGCCGGAGCGCTTGCGCGGCCAGTTGCGCGTGTTGCTCAGTGCCGCGCGCGAACAGGGATTCGAGGTGCTGCTGCTGCTCGGCGATCCGCACTGGCTACAACCCGAGGGGCGTCAGGGGTTGCTCGATCTGCTCGGTGAGCTGACGACGCTGCCGTTCGCCGGTCTGCATCTGGATCTGGAAGTCGAGCAGCTCGGCTGGCCGGTCCCCGAGGCGCGGCTGCGCGACTGGATGGATACGCTGACGGCGGCCGCGAGCGTCAGTCCCTGGCCGCTTGAGCTGTCCAGCCATCACCGCTGGTTCGCCGCACCGCGCGCCGGCGAATACTGCGTGCCCTGTCGGTTGCAGCAGCGTGGCGTGCATCGGGTCAGCCTGATGATTTATACCCGCAACCCTGAACGCAGCGGGGGGCTGGCGACGGAGATCGGGCGGCGCTGGCCGGGCTTGTCGTTCCGGCTGGCACAGAGCGTGGAGCCGCAGCTGGCGCCGGATGAGAGCTGGAGTGGCGCATCCCGCGCGCAATTGCAGGCACAGACCGAACGCTGGCGTCAGCGTCTGCAGACGCAGGCCATCACCGGCATCGACTGGCAGGACTGGTCTCACTATCCCCATTGAGCACATCGCATGAAGATCAAATTCTCCAGCGCCAAGGAGCAGCAACCGACCCAGGAGCAGGGCCTGCAGGTGCTCTACGCGCCGGGCAAGCGCCTGGCCTTCCGGCTGCGCTGGTACCTCATCCTGTTGGCGGTGCTCAGCCCGCTGTTGTGGCTGGTCGGCCGCTGGATGCTTACGCTCTGGCTGATCGAGGCGCCTGCGCAGCTGCACCTGCCGGGCAGCGAGTTGCGCGCGCGCGACGGAGCGCAGGTCCAGCAGGTGCTGGTGCAGCCGGGGCAACGGGTGACGGCGGGCGACGTGCTGGTTCGTCTGGATAATCCGGAGTGGCGTGCGCGGCGCTTCCTGCTGCAGGCGGCGAGCGTGCCGTCGAATAGTCCCGGCGCAGAGACTCTGGCCGCGGAGCGTGCACTGTTGCAGGGCTTGCTCGCCCGTGCCGAGGCGCGCGTGCAGCAGGTCCAGCGCCTGTTCGAAGCGGGCGCGGCTACCCGTGGCGAACTGTTGGCGGCCACCGACCAGCGTGACGCGCGGCTCCGCGACCTGTATCAGCTGGAGCAGCGGCGCCAGCCGGAGATCGGACCCGAGCAGCGCCAGCGCGACCTGGAGCTTGCCTGGCTGGACAGCCGGTTGCAGGGGTTGGAAATGCATGCCGAGAACGATGGTCGCGTCGGCGAAATCCTCGTCGCGCCTGGCGAGAACGTCGGGCCGGGCACGCCCCTGTTGCGCGTCGAGGGCGACGGCGAGGCGCAGGTCTGGGTTTATCTCGATCCGCGCCACGCTGCCGAGGCCACACCCGGAAAGCTGCTGACGCTGATCTTTCCCGACCATAGTCAACGCCAGGCGGTAGTGATTCAGGCGGTGGACGATGCCGCGCCGGTGCCGGTCGAACTGCGCCCACCGTTCAGTGCGCCGACACGCAGGCTGCGCGTGATTGCGCGGGTGCACGATGGTCTGCCGCCTGAGTGGCGTATTGACCGGCTCGGTCTCAAGGCGCGCTTCCCGCACCGATGGTTGCCATTTGGCGGCTGAAACGTCTCAGCCCGCCAGCCACTGCGGAATGCGCCGATCCAGGTAGTAACGCGGGCGGCGCGGTGTGCCTTCGACAAAGCCGACGTGGCCGCCGCGGCGGTGCAGCTCCAGGGTTGTGGTCGCCGACAGTTCGGTTGGTTCCGGCACGCTGTGGCGAAACACGAAGGGGTCGTCCGCGGCCTGGATCAGCAGGGTTGGTGTCGTGATCTCTGGCAGGTAGTAGCGGCTGGAGGCACGGTGGTAGTAGTCCTGGGCGTCGCTGTAGCCGTGCAGCGGTGCGGTGAAGCGACCGTCGAAATCCCAGAAGGTGCGCATGCCGTGCAGCGGGCCGAGGCTCTGCAAGGCACCGAGGTGGTTCAGCAGCCCCTCGCGCTGGAAGCGCTGCTGTTTGTCCCTCACGTAGGCCACCATCGCCTTCATGAAATGCGCCTGGTAGACGCGGGAGAAGCCCAGGCCGATGCGATCGGCGCATTGGTCCAGGCGAAACGGCACCGACACCGCCACCGCCTTGCGCAGCGGGCTACTGGCACCCGTTTCGCCGAGGTACTTGAGCAGCACGTTGCCGCCCAGCGAGTAGCCCACCGCATGCAGCGGCGCCATGGGTCGGCTGGCCTGCAGGTGCCCAATCACTTCGGCGAGATCGTCGCTGGCGCCGGAATGATAGGCGCGCGGCAGTAGATTCGGTTCGCCCGAGCAGCCGCGCCAGTTGATCGCTACGCTGGCCCAGCTCTGTGCGGCCAGTTGTTGCTGCAGGCCGAGCACGTAAAGCGAATTCGACGAGCCGGTCAGCCCATGCAGCACCAGCACCAGCGGCGCCGTAGCCTCATGCGGGCCGTGCCAGTCCAGGTCGATGAAATCGCCATCGGCCAGCCACAGTCGCTCACGCCGGCGTTCGAGACGCGGCGCCTTGCGAAAGAAGGGGTTCCACAAGGTCTGCAAGTGCGGCCCGGGAAGCCACCAGGCGGGTTGGAAGGTTTCGGACACGGTCGCTCGGGTTCCTCGTTTGCTCCGACGTTAGAGCGTTGGCGGCTCGAAGAAAAGCATGATGCAGGCATTGAATGATGCCTGCCGCCCGGCGAATTACGCCTTTGGGGATATGGTCAGCGCCGCCCAAGGGGTGGAGAGTGACGCGATAGTCTTATCCGGAACCCTGCCCATGACGCCTACCCCCTTCGACCAACTGCTCGGCGCCGCACGCCAGGAGCGCGAGCCCCAGCGCCTGCTGTTCGTCTTTGTCAGCGCTGAACTGCCCGAGGACGCCACCGAGGCCGAGCGCCAGCGTTTCGAGGAAAACGCCGGCGGTTCGCTGAAACCGGTGCTCTGCGTCGACAAGCTACCCGAGGAACTGAGCGACTTCGCCGCGCTGCGTGAAGAATCCGAGCGCACCGGCGTGGCCTGGGACCTGCTGTTCGCCGCGGCGCTGCCCGGCCAGGCCGGCATCACGCCGAACGCAGACGAGGCCGAGCAGCCACTGAAGATGATGGTCAGCGCCATCGAGACCGGCAACGTCGGCCGCTTCCTGGCCTTCGATCGCAACGGTCAGACCGTCGACTTCTACTGACGTCGCCGACTTCAAGCGGTGGGTGCGTGGCGCTCCCAGAGTGCGTAGTGCACCTTGCCGGCCTGCTTCTCCCGATGCAGTCGCCAGTTCCCCGGCAGGCCGAGGCTGGACGGCAGCGCCTCGCTTTCGGTGTAGACCCAGGCGTGTTCGGCCAGCCAACCCTTGTTCTCCAGCAGCTCGCAGGCCGGTTGCAACAGATTCTTGTTGAACGGCGGGTCGAGGAATACCAGGTCGAAGGCGGTCGGCGTCTGAGTTTCCAGATAGCGCAGGGCATCGCTCTGCAGCAGTTGGCCGTGGCCGCAGTTGAGCGTGTCCAGGTGCTTGCGCAGGCTGGCGATGGCATTGGCGTTCACGTCCAGCGCCAGGGCCATGCTGGCGCCGCGCGACAGCGCTTCCAGATAGATCGCGCCGCTGCCGGTGAACGGATCGAGCACCCGTGCGCCAGACAGGTAGGGTGCCAGCCAGTTGAACAGGGTTTCGCGCACCCGGTCCGGCGTAGGGCGCAGGCCTTCGGCATCGGGGAAGCTGAAGCGGCGCGAGCGCCACTCGCCGCCGATGATGCGCAGCTGGCCCTGGCCGCCGTGGGCGTTGGGGCGAATGGGTGGATTGGCCATCAGTGCTCCGGAACGCCGCTGGGCTGTTCGGCTGGTTTATCGGTGGGCGGCGGCAGCGGCTGCTGCTCGACGTTGGGGCCGGCGGTGACGATGACGAAGGCATCGGCCTGCAGATGCTTGTTCATCGCGGCTTTGACCTGTTCGACCGTCAGCGCCTGCACCTCTCCCATGAAATCCTCCAGGTAGGTCAGCGGCAGGTCGTAGAAGCCGATGCTGCCGAGCTGACCGACGATGTCGGCATTGCTTGCGGTAGACAGCGGGAAGCTGCCGGCGATCTCGCGCTTGCTGCGCTCCAGCTCGGCCTCGGTCGGCCCTTCGGCGAGGTAGTCGCGGACCAGCTGCTGCACCAGCTCCAGCGCGCCATCGGTGAGTTCGGCGCGGGTCTGCATGCTGATCATGAACGGCCCTTCGGCGCGCATCGGGCTGAAGCCGGAGTAGATGCCGTAGGTCAGGCCGCGCTTTTCGCGCACCTCTTCCATCAGTCGCGTGCCGAAGCCGCCGCCGCCGAGGATCTGGTTGCCCAGATACAGCGCCGCATAGTCCGGATGGCCGCGAGGGATGCCGAGTTGGGCCAGCATCAGATGGCTCTGGTTGGAGGGAAAGTCAATGTGGTGCTTGCCGGCTGCGGGCGGTTGGGGCGACGGCGTCGTTGGCAGCGCCGGGCCTTCCGGCAGCGCGGCGGAGACCTCGGCGGCGAGCGCTTCGGCTTCCTCGCGGGAAAGGTCGCCGACCAGTGCGATCACCGCATTGCCTGCCGCATAGGCGCGGGCGTGGAAGTCGCGCAGCTGCGCGACGCTGATCGGCGGAATCGACTCGGGCGTGCCTTCGCTGGGATGGGCGTAGGGGTGATCGCCATAGAGTTGCTCGAACAGCTCGAGGCTGGCCAGCTTGCCGGGGTTCTGCTTCTGGAATTCGAAGCCGGCCAGCAGCTGGTTCTTGATCCGTTGCAGCGAGTCCTCGGGGAAGGTCGGCTGGCCGATGACCTGGTTGAACAGCGCCAGCGCCGGCTCGCGCTTGTCCGGTGCACTGAGGCTGCGAAGGCTGACCACCGCCATGTCGCGGTAGGAACCGTTGCCGAAGTTCGCACCGAGGCCTTCGAAGCCGCGGGCGATGGCGCTGACGTCCTTGCCTTCGACGCCCTCGTTGAGCATGGCATTGGTCAGCAGGGCCAGGCCGGGCACGTCGCCGTCCTGGCTACTGCCGGCGGAAAAAGTCAGGCGCAGGTCGAACATCGGTAGCTCGCGGGCCTCGACGAAAAGCACCTTGGCGCCTTCGCTGGTCTGCCAGCTCTGGATGTCCAGCTTGCGACGGGCCAGCGGCTGGTCGCTCAGCTCGCTGAGCGATTCCAGGCGCGGCTTTTCCGGCGTCGCGGTCGGCACGGCAGGCTGGCTCGCCTCGCGGGCGACATCCTGCTCTGCCGGCTGGCCGGGCTGTGGCAGGGCGGTGGAGCCTTCGTCGCAGCCCGCCAGGCCGAAGCTGGCCGCCAGCAGCAGGCCAAGCAGACCGTTGCGCAGGGCTTTGCAATCACTCATCACGGGCTTCCTCGGGCAGAACATGGGCGACGCTCAGGCGGGAGCGGGTGAAGTAGGTGCGGGCGGCCTGCTGGATGTCCTCGGGCGTGACCGCTTCCAGCGCGCTCAGCTCCTCGTCCATCAGGCGCCAGGACAGCCCGACGGTTTCCAGCTTGCCGATGGTGGTGGCCTGCTGGGTGATGGAGTCGCGCTCGTAGACCAGGCCGGCGATGACCTGGGCACGCACGCGCTCGAGTTCGTCCGCCGAGGGTGGCGTCTCCTTGAGCGCGTCCAGCTGCCGCCAGAGACCGGCTTCGACTTCTTCCAGGGTGCGGCCCTTCTGTAAGTTCGGCGCGGCGCTCAAGACGAACAGGCTGTCGCCACGGGCATAGGCGTCGTGCCAGGCCGAAGCGCTGGTCACCAGTTCCTCTCCGCGCTCCAGCCGTTCCGGCAGGCGCGCGCTGTAGCCGCCGTCGAGCAGGGCGGAGATCAACCGCAGGGCATGCACCTGGCGAGCGTTATCCTCGGTCGCGAGGCTCGGTGCATTGAAGGCCATGAGCAGCGTCGGCAGCTGGGTCTTCACGTGCAGCTGGAGGCGGCGCTCGCCCGGTTCGTCCAGCTCAAGCGGCCGCTTGGCCGCCGGCACCTCGCGTTTCTCGATGCCGCCGAAGAAGCGTTCGGCCAGCCCGCGGACCTCGTCGACGGTCACGTCGCCGACCACCACCAGGGTGGCGTTGTTCGGTGCATACCACTGCTGGTACCAGGCGCGCAGCTCGTCGGCCTGCATGCGGTTGAGATCGGCCATCCAGCCAATGGTCGGGTTGCGGTAGCCGCTGGCGGGATAGGTGATGGTCTTGAAGCGCTCGTAGGCCAGCGAGCTGGGCTTGTCGTCGGTGCGCAGGCGGCGTTCTTCCTTGATCACTTCGATCTCGCGGACGAACTCCTCGGGCGGCAGCCTGAGGCTGGCCAGGCGGTCGGCTTCGAGTTCGAACGCAACGGCCAGGCGGTCGCGTGCCAGAACCTGGTAATAGGCCGTGTAGTCGTCGCTGGTGAAGGCATTTTCCTCGGCGCCCAGCTCACGCAGGATGCGCGAGGCTTCGCCGGCATCGAGCTTGCGGCTGCCCTTGAACATCATGTGTTCGAGCGCGTGGGAGAGGCCGGTCTGGCCGGCTGTCTCGTAGCTGGAGCCAACCTTGTACCAGAGCTGGGAAACCACCACCGGCGCACGATGATCCTCGCGCACGATCACCTTCAGGCCGTTGTCGAGGAAGAACTCGTGGGTGGGCTGGCTGTCTGCTGCTGCCAGCAGGGGCAGATAGAAGGCTCCGAGCAGCAGGGCAGCGGCGCGGCGTAACATCAGAGGCATAGTCGGGACTCGTCCAGGTTGGTGCCCGCCACGGCAGATGGCAGGACGGCGACACGGCAGCCATGGTAATGGCCCGCGCGGGTCAGGCAAAGCCGGGGTATCCGCACAGTCTGCTCGGCCGCAGTGCCCGCGCTTAGCGCACCTGCCTGGCGAGGTGCTAGGATAGGGCCCATTTTCAGGCCGGAAGCCAGGCTGCCGGCGTTTCGCATCCTTGAGAATACCTTCTCCATGTTTGGTTCCAATGACGACAAGAAGACGCCGGCCGAGCCCGGTGAAAAGAAAGGCCTGTTCGGCTGGCTGCGCAAGAAGCCGCAGCCCGCGCCGGCAGAGCAGCCCGCCGCCGAACAGCCGGACAGCGAATCGGTCGAGCAGACCGGGGCGCCTGTCGAATCGCCTGTCGCGACACCTCAGGAAGAGCAGCCGGCGCGCGTGGTCGAGGCCGATATGCAGCCGGCTGAGGAGATAGAGCCGGTGCTGCTGCACCCTGAACCCGAACCCGAACCCGAACCCGAACCCGAACCCGATCCGGAGCCGGAGCCGGAGCCGGAGCCGGAGCCGGAGCCGGTACCTGCCCCGGTCGTGGCGACCGCGCCGGAGGCCCCAACCAAGCTCGGCTTCTTCGCTCGCCTGCGCCAGGGGCTGTCGAAAACCAGCGCCAGCATTGGCGAAGGCATGGCCAGCCTGTTCCTCGGCAAGAAGGCCATCGACGACGATCTGCTCGACGAACTGGAAACCCGCCTGCTGACCGCCGACGTCGGCGTCGAGGCGACCACCGCGATCATGCAGAATCTCACCCGGCGCGTCTCGCGCAAGGAGCTGGCCGACAGCGGCGCGCTCTACACCGCGCTGCAGGAAGAACTCGTTGGCCTGCTCAAGCCGGTCGAGCAGCCGCTGGCGATCGATGCTGGCAAGCGCCCGTATGTGATCCTGGTGGTCGGCGTGAACGGCGTCGGCAAGACCACCACCATCGGCAAGCTGGCCAAGAAGCTGCAGCTCGAAGGCAAGAAGGTCATGCTCGCCGCTGGCGACACCTTCCGCGCCGCGGCGGTGGAGCAATTGCAGGTGTGGGGCGAGCGCAACAGCATTCCGGTGATCGCACAGCACACCGGTGCCGACTCCGCCTCGGTGATCTTCGATGCGGTGCAGGCGGCCAAGGCGCGGGGCATCGATGTGCTGATCGCCGACACCGCTGGCCGGCTGCACACCAAGGACAACCTGATGGAGGAGCTGAAGAAGGTCCGCCGGGTGATGGGCAAGCTCGACGAGTCGGCTCCCCACGAGGTCCTGCTCGTGCTCGACGCCGGCACCGGCCAGAACGCCATCAACCAGACTAAGCAATTCAACCAGGCGGTCGAGCTGACCGGCCTGGTGCTGACCAAGCTCGACGGTACCGCCAAGGGCGGTGTGATCTTCGCCTTGGCCAAGCAGTTCGGCACGCCGATTCGCTACATCGGCGTCGGCGAAGGGATCGACGACCTGCGCACCTTCGAGGCCGATGCCTTCGTCAAGGCGCTTTTCGCCCAGCGGGACGGCGCATGATTCGTTTCGAACAGGTCGGCAAACGCTACCCCAACGGCCACATCGGGTTGCATGAGCTTTCCTTCCAGGTGCGCCGTGGCGAATTCCTCTTCGTCACCGGCCATTCCGGCGCCGGCAAGAGCACGCTGCTGCGCCTGTTGCTGGCAATGGAGCGTCCCACCAGCGGCAAGCTGCTGCTGGCCGGGCAGGACCTGTCGCGCATCACCAATGCGCAGATTCCTTTCCTGCGTCGGCAGATCGGCGTGGTGTTCCAGAATCACCAGTTGCTGTTCGATCGCACGGTGTTCGACAACGTCGCCCTGCCGTTGCAGATTCTCGGGCTCAACAAGCGCGAGATTGGCCAGCGGGTGATGACCGCGCTGGAGCGCGTCAGCCTCAAGGACAAGGCGCTGCAGTATCCGGCGGACCTGTCCACCGGTCAGCAGCAGCGTGTCGGCATCGCCCGCGCCGTGGTGCACCGGCCGGCCCTGCTGCTCGCCGATGAACCGACCGGCAACCTCGACCCGCGACTCGCTGCGGAGATCATGGGCGTGTTCGAAGACATCAATCGCCTGGGTACCACCGTGCTGATCGCCAGCCACGATCTGGCGCTGATCGCGCGGATGCGTCATCGCATGCTGACCCTGCAACGTGGTCGCCTGATCGGCGACGGGGAGGCCAGCCGATGAGCAGCGAACGCGATCCCAAGACCAACCCGAGCACGGCCGAGCGCGTCGGCGGTTCGGCGAAGAAGCCGGAGCAGCCACGCGGCGACGAGCCGGACTTCAAGACGCTGTTCCACGCCTGGCTGGAAAGTCATCGCGCCAGTTTGGTCGACAGCGTCGGGCGCCTGATCAAGCAGCCGATCGGCAGCTTCTTCACCTGCCTGGTGATGGCCGTGGCGTTGAGCCTGCCCATGGGCCTGGCGCTGCTGCTGGACAACGTCGAACGGCTCGGTTGCTCGTGGCAGCGTGCCGCGCAGATCTCGCTGTTCATGCAGCTTGAGGTGGATGGCGACGCTGGCGAGCGCCTGCGTGACGAGGTTGCGGCCATGCCCGATGTGGCAGCGGCGGACTGGGTCAGTCGCGAGCAGGCGCTGGACGAGTTCCAGCAGCTCTCCGGGCTTGGCGAGGCGCTCAAGGAATTGCCGGAGAATCCGTTGCCCGGCGTGATCATCGTGACACCCGAAGAGGTGGACAAGGACAAGCTCGAAGCGCTGCGCCAGCAGCTGGCCGAGTTGCCGGGCGTGCAGCTGGCGCAGCTGGATCTGCTCTGGGTCGAGCGGCTGACCGCCATCCTCAAGCTCGGAGACCGTTTCGTCTTTGGCCTGACATTGCTGCTGGTGGCGACGTTGCTGCTGGTGATTGGCAACACTATTCGCCTGCACATCGAGAACCGCCGCACCGAGATCGAGGTGGTCAAGCTGGTGGGCGGCACCGATGGTTACGTCCGCCGTCCGTTCCTCTACATGGGTGCCATCTATGGCCTGGGTGCCGGCCTGATCGCCTGGCTGCTGCTGGTCTACGGTCTGGGCTGGCTAAATGAAGCCGTGGTCAACCTGGCGGGCCTCTACGGCAGCGATTTCGGCCTGGGGGGCGTTCCGGCCGGCGATGCGTTATCGCTGGTGATCGGTGCGGTGCTGCTCGGCTACATCGGTGCCTGGCTGGCTGTCGCAAGGCATCTGAGCGAACTCGCTCCGCGTTAAAATTTCGTTTAAAAACAATGACTTGATGGTTGTGTCAGGGAACTTTTCCACAGGCTTGCAGTCTCATGCGGCAATGCTAAACTGCTGCAGCTTCGTCATTGGAGGTACTGCATGACAACTACTCTGCAACCTGTTCAAGCGCTAGTCCCGGGAGCGAATCTCGAGGCCTACGTGCAGACCGTGAACAGCCTCCCGCTGCTCACCGTCGAGCAGGAGCGCGAGCTGGCCGGGCGCCTCTTCTATCATCAGGATCTCGAAGCGGCTCGGCAGATGGTGCTGGCGCACCTGCGTTTCGTCGTTCACATCGCCCGCAGCTATTCCGGCTACGGGCTGGCCCAGGCCGACCTGATCCAGGAAGGCAATGTCGGCCTGATGAAGGCAGTCAAGCGTTTCAATCCGGAAATGGGTGTGCGGTTGGTGTCCTTCGCCGTGCACTGGATTCGCGCCGAAATCCACGAGTTCATCCTGCGCAACTGGCGCATCGTCAAGGTCGCTACCACCAAGGCGCAGCGCAAGCTGTTCTTCAACCTGCGCAGCCAGAAGAAACGTCTGGCCTGGCTGAACAACGATGAAGTCACCGCCGTGGCCGACAGCCTGGGCGTCGAGCCGCATGAAGTGCGCGAGATGGAAAGCCGCCTGACCGGTCATGACATGGCGTTCGACCCGGCCGCCGATGCCGACGACGATAGCGCCTACCAGTCGCCGGCTCATTACCTGGAAGACCATCGCTACGATCCGGCGCGTCAGCTGGAAGATGCCGACTGGAGTGATAGCTCCACCTCCAGCCTGCACGCCGCGCTCGAGGGACTCGACGAGCGCAGTCGGGACATTCTCCAGCAGCGCTGGCTGAACGAGGACAAGGCGACCCTGCATGACCTGGCGGCCAAGTACAACGTGTCGGCCGAGCGGATTCGTCAGCTGGAAAAGAATGCGATGAACAAGCTGAAGGGCTCGATCCAGGCCTGACGCCCTTCAGCAGAAATGAATCGCGGGATGCCGATGGCTCCCGCGATTTTTTTTGCCAACGTCCGGCTCGCAGGCGTTAGTTATCGCTGTTCGTCGCCCTGATGAAGTGTGTTTCGTCGCGCCTGGTCTATCGCGGCCAACAGCTGCGCATTGGTGATCGGC
This sequence comes from Pseudomonas sp. LM13, assembly GCF_041381355.1. NCBI lineage: Bacteria > Pseudomonadati > Pseudomonadota > Gammaproteobacteria > Pseudomonadales > Pseudomonadaceae > Pseudomonas > Pseudomonas sp. LM13. The sequence goes on along the minus strand of NZ_JACBXH010000001.1, from coordinate 556,100 downwards.
TTGTGCAGCCAGACGATCCGGTCAGGGAATTTCGCCTCGTCGAACTGGTGTGCTGCGGAGATCACGACGATCGGCAATTCGTGTATGGCCGGGCGTGCGCGCAGTTCGTCAATCAACTGTGCCCCGCTGCCATCGGGTAGGTGCAGGTCCAGCGTCATGGCCTCGTAGCGCCCGGTGGCAAGTTTCTCCCGTGCCTGGTGCAGGCTCTGCACGCGATCCACTGCGTATCCTCCCTCGCGCAGCATCATGTGCAGCAGGCGCCCGGTATCCGGCTCGTCTTCGACGACCAGTATCCGCGGCAGGCCTTCCCGGTTGTCTGCCTCGCTTGTCGGCGTCTGGATCGGTAGCTCGCACCAGAAGGTGGTGCCAGCGCCGGGCTGGCAATCGAAGCCGACTGTGCCGCCCATGCGCTCGATGAGCTCCTTGGTGATCGCCAGGCCCAGGCCGGTGCCCGACTTCTGCCGGCTGTCAGAGGCATCGGCTTGGGCGAACTTCTCGAATACCCGTGAGCGGAAGGCGTCCGGTATGCCCGGCCCCTGATCGGTCACGCTGATGCGTACCCGCGCGCCGCGAAGGCTGGTGTGCAGGCGGATCTCTCCGCCTTCGGGAGTGAACTTCACGGCATTGGAAAGAAAATTGCCGAGCACCTGTTGCAGGCGCAGGCTGTCGACCCAAACCAGGACGTCCTGTGGATGGTGCAGCGTGCAGCGCACGCCATGCTGGCCGCACAGCGGCTGATTGCTTGAGAGCGATTCCTCCAGCAGCTTGCCAAGTGAATGCTCGCGCAGTTCAAAGGCCATCTTGCCGGCAGCGATCTTCTCCATGTCCAGCAGGTCGTTGATCAGATGACCCAGGCGCAGGCTGTTGCGGTAGGCGATCTCTAGCATCTGCTGCATGGCTGGCGGCGCCGCACCGAGCGCGCCGCCGACGATCAGGCCGAGCGCACCGCTGATGGAGGTCAAGGGCGTGCGCAGTTCATGGCTCACGGTCGAGACGAAGTCATTCTTCATCTGCTCGATGCGCTTGCGCTCGGTCAGGTCCATCAGGGTACCGCTGATGCGCTGGGCCATTCCTTGCGGGTCGCGCTGGATATAGCCACGCAGCAGAACGGGTACGACATGGCCGTGCTTGTGTTGCAGGCGCAGTTCGCTCGTAAAGTGATCGAGATTGGACAGCATGGTTTGCGCCAGCTTGGCTTTCTGCTGCGCCAGATCCTCGGGTACGGTCAGGCGTTCCCATAGCTTGAGGTCGCAAGACAACTCGTCCGGGCGGTAGCCGAGCATTTCCCAGGCGCGTGGCGAGGCATACATGCTGCCTGCTTCCAGATCGAGATCCCAGAGGCCATCGTTGCTGCCCTTGAGCGCCAGCGAGAGCCGCTCCTCGCTCACCTTCAGGTCATTCTTGCTTTGGCGGATGCGCTGGGTCATCTCTTCCGCCAAGGCCTGGATGCGGCTATGGCGCAGGGCAAGCGAGGAGGTGAGGAAGAACACCAGCAGGCTCAGGCCGAGGCCCAGGACGAGCATCAGGGTTTCGTTGCCATGGAAGCGCCCGTCGAACTCCGGCCGGCTGTCCATGCGCAGGGTCCAGGTCTGGCCGTACAGGTGCAGTTGCTGCAATCGGCTGTAGCGAGCGTCGCCGGGCTGTGGCGCATCGGGCGAGGCATAGAGCAGTTGCTCTGGGTCTTCGTCGTCGCTGGCGTAGATATGCAGCGCCAGCGGCAGGTCGGCGGCGCGCAGGATGCCCTGCATCAGATCATCGAGGCGATAGGGGCTGTAGACGAAGCCGATGAGCGCCCGCATGCGCTGCGCGGGTGTGTCGGTCGGCTCGCCTTGCCGGTATACCGGCACGTAAAGCAGTACGCCGGCCTGGACCTTGCCGTGGGTCTCCTGCATCAGCGTCACCTTCGCCGTGATGCTGGTCTCGCCCAGGCGCGCAGCCCGCAGCATGGCCCGCCGGCGGGTCGGCTCGGAGTACATGTCGAAGCCGAAAGCGGCCAGGTTGCGCCCGACGAAGGGCTCGAGAAAAACGATCGACGTATAGAGGTCGCGCTCACCAGGCGGATGGATGTCGTACTCCGGGAAGCCTTCGGCTCGAATCCGTGCGATATGCGCGTCCCGCTCGTCCGGCGCGATGGCCTGGCTGAAGCCTACGCCCTGGATGCCCGGATAGCGGTCTGGCAGCAGCAGGCGCTGAACGTACAGGCGCCATTGCGCACGGCTGACGTGGTCGACCGCGTCGAACAGGCCGGCGCCCCCGAGGAGAATCTGCTCGTGGTCGCGTAGCCGCTTGCGGATGGCTTCGGTGACTTTCTCGCTGAGTAGCTGGAACTGCTGTTCGGCCGCCCGGTCCTCGTTGGCGCGCAGGTTCTGCCAGGCCGCCAGCTGCACCAGCAGGGTGAACAACAGCATCGCCCAGGCGATACCGTTCTGCCGGGTGAACAACTGTCGCAGGGCCTGGAACTGGCTGGCGGGTTGGGCTGGGTCGCTCATCATCTTCGCTGCGGTGCGCATGCCTGAATCGATTTGGATGCCCCGCGGGCCAGAAGTTGCGTCAGCCCGCCGGTAGCCGGTCGGTTCAGTATGCCGCAAGTGCTGCGGCGGAAACTGGAATGGATCGGCGACTCGGGGAACTCGGCCAGCTTACCTTCCGTAGTGGCCTTTTGATATATGCATCCGCTCAGGCGCGCGACGAGTGGCAGCACTGCCCGTAGTCGAGTGCCGTCGGACTCCACTCGATCGCGTCGGGCGGTAGTGGTCGGGCGAAGCCGTAGCCTTGCCCGTAATCGCAATTTTGTTCGAGCAGGAAGGCTGCCTGTTCGGTGGTTTCGATGCCCTCGGCCACCACTTTCAGGCCGAGGTTGTGCGCCAGGCCGATGACGGAGCGGGTAATGGCGGCGTCGTCATGGTCGTTCGGCAGCCCGCGAACGAACCCTTGATCAATCTTGAGCTTGTGTACGTTCATCCGCTTGAGCCGCTGCAATGACGAGTAGCCGGTACCGAAATCATCGATCGCCAGCTGCACCCCGAGTGCGCGCAGGCGCTGCAGTAGCTGGACGGCGGCATCCGGGTCCTGCATCACTGCGCTTTCGGTGATCTCCAGTTCGAGATGGCGCGCGTCGAGTCCGGATCTGGCGAGGATCGTGGCGACCTGCAGATCGAGTTCGCCGTTACCGAACAGCCTGCTGGAAATATTCACGGCGATGAAGCCGAGCGGCCGATTCTGGGCCAGCCACTCCTGCGCCTGGTGGCAAGCCTGCTCCAGTACCCAGCGGTCGATGGCGCTGATCAAGCCGGTTTCTTCGGCGATGGGAATGAAAATGCCCGGTGCGATCAGCCCTTTCTCCGGATGCAGCCAGCGTACCAGCGCCTCGAAGCCGGTGATGGTGCCGTGGCGCAGATCGTAGATCGGTTGGTAATGCAGACGCAGCTGGCCCTGTTCCAGCGCCTGGCGCAGCGCGGTGACCAGTTCGACGCGCTGGCGGGCCTGGCTGGTCAATTCCTGGGAATAGAAGGCGTAGGTGGAGCGGCCGCTGCTCTTGGCCTTGAACAGCGCCGAGTCGGCATTGCGCATCAGTTGCTCGACGTTCTGTACGTCGGTGGGGTACGGGTAGAGCACGATGCCAATGCTGGCACTGCTGAACAGCTCGCGGTCGCCCAGTTGATAAGGCTCGTTCAGCCGATCCAGCAGGCGCAACGCCAGAGCGGTCGCCTTTTCCGCGCCGTGGTCCTCGCAGAGCAGGGCAAACTCATCGCCACCCAGCCGGCCGAGGGTCATGCCGTTCTCCAGTTGTTCGCTCAGTCGGGCGCTGACGGCCTGGAGCAGGGCGTCACCCAGGCTGTGCCCGAGGCTCTCGTTGATGTCCTTGAAGTGGTCCAGGTCGATCAGCAGCAACGCGCCGCTGCGTTTGTTCGCCCGGGCGCGCTCGAGGTCCTGCTTGGCACGCTCGGTGAACAGCAGGCGATTCGGCAGATTGACCAGCGGGTCATAGTGAGCGAGCTGGTCGAGTTCTTCGCGTGAACGCTTCAGCGCCGAGAGATCGGAAAATACCGCGACATAATGGCTGAGCTGGCCCTGATCGTCGTAGATGCAGCGCAGATTCTGCCACTGTGGATAGACGTCGCCGTTCTTGCGCCGATTCCAGATCTCGCCGCTCCAGGACCCGTGCTCGCGCAGTGCATGCCACATCTCCTGATAGAAGGCTGCATCGTGCTTGCCGGAGGCGAACAGTTTCGGCGTCTGGCCGAGCACTTCCTCCGTGCTGTAGCCGGTGATGCGGCTGAATGCCGGGTTGACGTGCACGATGTGCTGATGCGGATCGGTGACCAGCACGCCTTCCTGGGTGCTGTCGAAGACCGCAGCGGCCTGCTTCAGACTGGTCTTCTGCAGATGCTGGGCGCGCTGCTGCTCATCGAAGCGACGGAAGTGCTGTCGACCAAGCAGAAAGATCAGTCCGCTGGTGAGTGTCACGAACAGCGCGCCCTTGCCCATGTGCCAGGCCTGGTCGTCGCCGCTCACCAGTTGGCCGAGCAGGGTGTCGCCGAGAAGGATCCACAGCATCGCCAGGCAGAAGTAGCCCAGGCTCAGCCGGACGAGAGAGGTGTTCATCGTTGCTCTTGGGTCCGATCGAATACTGCACAGTCAAACCCCATCGCACCATGGCGAGCGGGCGCTAGGTCATCAGGCACCGGTAGTGCTGCGTCCTGCTGCGCCGGTCGTGCTGCATGCCGGCTCACAGCCAGCTCGGCCACCATTCCGGGTGGTTCGGTTTGATTCGCTGCAAGTAATGGCTGCCACCGAGCTGGCGCATCTGCTGTCGAATCCAGGCCGCGCGATTGTTCACATGGCCGCTGGGTTTGCCAGCGCTCCATTGTCGCGGGTTCGGCAACACGGCGGCCAGCAGGCTGGCCTGACGGCTCGACAGATAGGGCGCGCCAATGCCGAAGTGATGACGCGCGGCCGCCTCGGCACCGAAGATTCCGTCGGCCCATTCCACGCTGTTGAGGTACACCTCGAGAATGCGCTGCTTGGGCCACAGCAGCTCGATCAGCGCAGTGAACCAGGCCTCCAGTCCCTTGCGCGGCCAGCTGCGGCCGGACCAGAGGAAAAGGTTCTTCGCTACCTGCTGACTCAATGTGCTGGCACCGCGCAGTGAACCACCGCGTTCATTGTGGCTGAGGGCGGCGCGAATTGCAGCGATGTCGAAGCCCCAGTGGTCAGCGAACTTCTGGTCCTCGGCGGCGATCACTGCCATCTTCAGGTCGTCTGGCAGCTCTTTCCAGGGCCGCCACTTGCGGGTCAGGTCGATAGCTTCGCCTGTGTGCCAGGACTCGATCTTGCGCTCGATCATCAAAGCGGTGAACGGCGGTGGCACCCAGCGAAACAGCAGCACCAGCAGCACCGAGAGGCCGATCAGCCAGAGCAGCAGTTTGGACAGGCGCAGCAGGAGGTTCCGCAACATGGCACTTGGTCGTGGGCGAAGAGAGCGGGCATTATAGCGGCCGCTAAGGCTATCGACCGGAAATGGCAATGATTCGTGCTTATATCGTCCTTGCCGCGTTGTTCGGCTTTACCGGCGTTGCGCTGGGTGCCTTCGCTTCCCATGCCCTCAAAAGCCAGTTGAGCGCTGCCTATCTCGCGGTGTTTCAGACCGGCGTGCAGTACCAGATGCTCCATGCACTGGCGCTGCTGGGCGTCGCGCTGCTTTCACTGCATCGGCCCGGCCGCCTGCTGACTGTGGCAGGCGCCTTGTTCGTCGTCGGTATCCTGCTGTTCTCCGGCAGCCTCTACCTGCTCACTCTGAGCGGCGTCGGCAGGCTCGGCATGATCACGCCGATTGGGGGAGTGTCATTCCTGGCCGGCTGGTTGTGCCTGGGACTGGCTGGTTGGCGCCTGCACGGCTGAGCGGGACGAACGGCCGCGGCCTTCGCCTTGGTGCACCGGGTGGTTCGGGCTAGAATGCCGTCCCCTTTGCGTAATGCGGCGAACAGCATGCAGATTCAGTTGAACGGCGAACCCTACGAGCTGCCAGCCGGCGAGACGGTGGCTGACATGCTGGCGCGTCTGGAACTGACCGGCCGCCGTCTGGCCGTCGAGCTCAACCGCGATATCGTGCCGCGCAGCGCGCATGCCAGCACCGCGCTCAGCGAAGGTGACCAGGTCGAAGTGGTGCACGCCATCGGCGGCGGTTAACCGCACCCGCTCATCCGAATGACGCCGCCTCTGCGGCGCCCACAGCCCGCAGCAACACGTCCGAACGAGGATTTCCCATGCCCCCAGTTCCGAACGACAAGCCTTTCACCCTGGCCGGTCGCACCTATCAATCGCGCCTGCTGGTCGGCACCGGCAAGTACAAGGATCTCGAGGAAACGCGCGCGGCCATCGAGGCCTCGGGTGCCGAGATCGTCACCGTCGCGGTGCGCCGCACCAACATCGGCCAGAATCCGGGCGAGCCGAACCTGCTCGACGTGATCAGCCCCGAGCGCTACACCATCCTGCCGAACACCGCCGGTTGCTTTACCGCCGAGGACGCGGTACGTACCTGCCGCCTGGCACGTGAACTGCTCGATGGCCACAAGCTGGTCAAGCTGGAAGTACTGGCCGATCAGAAGACCCTGTTCCCCAACGTGATCGAGACCCTCAAGGCCGCCGAAGTGCTGGTCAGGGACGGCTTCGACGTGATGGTCTACACCAGCGACGACCCGATTATCGCGCGCCAGCTGGCCGAGATGGGCTGCATCGCGGTGATGCCGCTGGCCGGCCTGATCGGCACCGGCCTGGGCATCTGCAACCCGTACAACCTGCGCATCATCCTCGAGGAAGCGACCGTGCCCGTGCTGGTCGACGCCGGTGTCGGCACCGCTTCGGATGCCACCATCGCCATGGAGTTGGGCTGCGAAGCGGTGCTGATGAACAGCGCCATCGCCCATGCGCAGAATCCGGTGCTGATGGCCGAAGCCATGAAGTACGCCATCGAGGCCGGCCGCCTTGCCTATCTCGCCGGGCGCATGCCGAAGAAGCTCTACGCCAGCGCCTCGTCGCCGCTGGATGGGCTGATTCGCTGAAACGATTCGTGGCCGGCCTCGACCGTGGTCGGGGCCGGCCTTTTTTTATGTCTTGCAGGTAGACCATGACTGAGCAGAACCCCGCGGCCGAAGAGCAACAGAGCGCGCCTCGCCGCACCATCAAGAGTTTCGTCATGCGCGCCGGGCGCATGACCGAAGGTCAGCAGCGCGGCCTGGAGCAGGGCTGGCCACTGTTCGGTCTTGAGCTGGCGGATGGTCTGCGCGACTTCGACGCCGTCTTTGGCCGCAGTGCGCCGCGCACCTTCGAGATCGGCTTCGGCATGGGGCATTCGACCCTGGAGATGGCTGCTGCGGCGCCGGAGCAGGACTTCATCGGCGTCGAAGTGCATAAACCGGGCGTCGGCGCGTTGCTGAGCGGACTTGTGTCACAGAAATTGAGCAACGTCCGGGTCTACAGTTGCGACGCTCTGGAGGTGCTGCGCGATTGCGTACCCGACGCCAGCCTCGACCGCGTGCTGCTGTTCTTTCCAGACCCCTGGCACAAGAGCCGTCATCACAAGCGTCGCATCGTTCAGCCGGCCTTCGCCGAGCTGGTACGCAGCAAGCTGAAGATCGGCGGCGTGCTGCACATGGCCACCGACTGGGAGCCCTATGCCGAACACATGCTCGAGGTTATGAGCGTCGCCCCGGGCTACCGCAATCTGGCCGAGGATGGCCGCTATGTGCCGCGACCCGCTGAGCGGCCGGTGACCAAGTTCGAACGCCGCGGTGAGCGGCTCGGGCATGGCGTCTGGGACTTGAAGTTCCAGCGCGTCGACTGAGTGACAGCGTAATAACGGCAGCCTGTGCTGCGGCCGCCGTACCGCCCGCGGGCGGTGCCAGGCCAGCCACGCTGGCCGCATCCAATCGAAGAGCCGCAACAGCGGCCAGGGACGAATGCCGGCCAGGAAGGCATGCCTGCACACACCGATAACAATGCAACGCCGATGATAGGGCATGCCTGGCAGCGCCCTGACATCGTGCGCAATTGGGGGAGTAGACGATGTACGCGAAGATTGGAGCCTTGATGCTGGCCACCTGTGCCGCACTGCCAGTACAGGCCAAGGTCGACAGTACGCAGGCCGCCCGGCTCGGGCAGGACTTGACGCCGCTGGGTGCCGAACGGTCGGCGAATGCGGCCGGCACCATTCCCGCCTGGACTGGAGGCGTCGCGCCGCCAGCCGGCTACGAACGTGGCATGCACCACCCGGATCCCTTTGCCGCCGACGCGATGCTCTATCGGGTCGATGGCACTAACCTGGCCGAGCACAGCGAACAGCTATCCGCGGGCATGAAGGCGTTGCTCGAGCGCAATCCTGACTATTACCTGCGCGTGTTCCCGACCCGCCGCAGCGCGGCGGTACCGCAGCGCATCTACGACGCCACTCGCTTCAACGCCGTCAGCGCCGAACTGATCGCCAACGGCAACGGCATCCAGGGCGCGGCGGCCGGGATTCCCTTCCCGATTCCGCAAAGCGGTATCGAGGTCATCTGGAACCACATCTTGCATTACAAGGGTGACCAGAGCCACATGATCAACAACCAGGCAGTGGTGATCGGCGGCCGGGCCAACTACATCAAGCGCGATCGCCACGTGTACTACGTCTATAACCGCGAAGGCATGACCTACGCGGATCTGGACAATACCGTGCTGTACTACAAGTACCGCGTCACCGCGCCGGCCAAGCTTTCCGGCACGGCGCTGGTGGTGCAGGACCCGATTGATCAGGTGCTCACCACCCGCAAGGCCTGGCGCTACAGTGCGGACGACCGCCGTGTGCGTCGTCTGCCCTCGCTGGCCTACAATTCGTTGCAACCGGACACCAGCGGCCTGGCCACGGCTGATGTGGTCGATTCGTTCAATGGCGCACCGGATCGCTACGAGTGGGAGCTGCTCGGCAAGCGCGAAATGCTGGTGCCCTACAACAGCTACGCCCTGCATCAGAAGGGCATTGCCTACGACACCATCGTCCAGCCGCGCACGCTCAATCCCGACCTGCTGCGCTACGAGCTGCACCGCGTGTGGGTGGTCGACGCCACGCTGCGCAAGGGCTTCAGCCATCTCTACGACAAGCGTCGCTTCTACATCGACGAGGACAGCTGGGCGATTCTGGCCGTCGATCTGTATGACGAGAACGGGCAGCTGATCGGCCTGCAGGAAAGCCATCCGATCAGCTACTACGAGGTGCCGATGTTCAACAGCACGCTGGAGACGCTCTACCACCTCAAGGACGGCAACTACTTCGTCGATGGCCTGGATAACAACGAGCCGATGTACGACTTCGACGTGAAACTCGGCCCGCGTGACTTCTCGCCGCAGGCGCTGCGTCGCGGCAATTGAGGTTCACCTGCTAAACGAAGGGCGCCGCTGGCGCCCTTTTTTATGCGTGGTGCAGGCCAGTTGCCGCCAGGCTGACGTGTGTGCCGGCTTCGCCGCGGACGATGGCCTCGATCTGTTCGAGCGAGCCGATCACCGCGACCTTGCCGGTATGACGGGCGAACTGACAGGCTGCCTCGACCTTTGGGCCCATGGACCCCGCGGCGAAGCCAAGGCGTTCCAGTTGCTCGGGATGGGCTTCGACGATCCGCCGCTGCTGCGCGGTGCCCCAATCCAGGTAGGCGCCGTCTACATCGGTCGCGATCACCAGCAGATCGGCGCCGAGCTGCTCGGCCAGCAGCGCCGAACACAGGTCCTTGTCGATCACCGCCTCGACCCCTTGTAGCCGTCCGTGCTGGTCGTAGACGGTCGGAATGCCACCGCCGCCGGCACAGATCACCACGCTGCCCTTCTCCAGCAGCCAGCTGATCGGCCTGATCTCGAAGATCCGCTTCGGCCGCGGGCTGGGCACCACGCGGCGGAAATGGTCGCCGTCCGGCGCGATGCTCCAGCCCCTTTGCTCGGCCAGACGCTGTGCCTCTTCGCGGCCGTAGACCGGGCCGATCGGTTTGCTGGGTGCCTTGAATGCCGGGTCCTCGGGGTCCACCTCGACCTGGGTCAGCAGCGTCGCGAAGGGAACCTCGAACGGCAGCAGGTTGCCCAGCTCCTGCTCGATGATGTAGCCGATCATGCCCTCGGTTTCGGCCCCCAAGACGTCCAGCGGATAGCTGGGTACCTCCTTGTAGGCGGCCCCCTGCAGGGCCAGTAGCCCGACCTGCGGGCCGTTGCCGTGCGCCACCACCAGTTCGTTGCCCGGTGCGATCCGCGCGATCTGTGCGCAGGCGCGGCGGATGTTCTCTCGCTGATTCTCGGCGCTCAGCGGCTCCCCTCGGCGAAGCAGGGCATTGCCGCCCAGCGCGATGACGATGCGCATGTCGGTTCCTCCAGGGCGCCCGTCACGGGCGCCGGTCACGTCAGATGTCGGCGAGGGTGGAGACCAGGATCGCCTTGATGGTGTGCATGCGGTTCTCCGCCTGCTCGAAGGCAATGCAGGCCGGGGATTCGAACACCTCCTCGGTGACCTCGATACCGTTGGCCAGGTGCGGATAGCGCGTGGCGATCTCCCTGCCGACCTTGGTTTCGCTGTTGTGGAACGCCGGCAGGCAGTGCATGAACTTCACCCGCGGATTGTTGCTCGCCTGCATCAGCGCCGCGTTCACCTGGTAAGGCAGCAGCTGCTGGATGCGCTCGACCCAGGCGTCCATCGGCTCGCCCATCGAGACCCAGACGTCGGTGTGGATGAAGTCGACGCCTTGCACCGCCGCCTGCGCATCCTCGGTGAGCAGCAGGCGCGCACCGCTGTGCGCGGCGAATTCCTCGCAGGCCTTGACGTGTTGCTCGCTGGGCCAGAGCGCACGCGGTGCGGCGATGCGTACATCCATGCCCAGCTTGGCGCCGATCAGCAGCAGCGAGTTGCCCATGTTGTTGCGCGCATCGCCCACGTAGGCGTAGCTGATCTGGTGCAGTGCCTTGTCGCTGTGCTCGCGCATGGTCATGACGTCAGCGATCATCTGCGTCGGGTGGTACTCGTCGGTCAGGCCGTTGTAGACCGGCACGCCGGCGTAATGCGCCAGCTCCTCGACGATCTCCTGCCTGAACCCGCGGTACTCGATGGCGTCGTACAGCCGCCCGAGCACCCGAGCGGTGTCCTTCATGCTTTCCTTGTGGCCGATCTGCGAAGAGTTGGGGTCGATGTAGGTGACGTTGGCGCCCTGATCGTAGGCGGCCACCTCGAAGGCGCAGCGGGTTCGCGTGGAGGTCTTCTCGAAGATCAGTGCGATGTTCTTGCCCTTGAGATGCTGGCGTTCGGTGCCGCTGTACTTGGCGCGCTTGAGGTCGCGAGAGAGGTCGAGCAGATACTGCAGCTCGCGCTCGCTGTGGTGCATCAGGCTGAGCAGGCTGCGGTTGTGGATGTTGAAGGCCATGGCGCGTCCTCCGCAATATGGGGTTGCCGGGCAAACCCCGGCGCGATGATCAGTAGTCGAGCGCGTCGCGCACGATCGGGCAGGTCATGCAGTGACCGCCGCCGCGGCCACGGCCCAGTTCGCTGGAGCTGATGGTGATGACTTCGACGCCGGCCTTGCGTAGCAGCGTGTTGGTGAAGGTGTTGCGGTCGTAGCCGATGACCACGCCGGGCTCTAGGGCGACGACGTTGTTACCATCGTCCCACTGCTCGCGTTCCACCTCGTAGCTGTCGCCACCGGTTTCCACCACACGCAGAGCCGGCAGGCCGAGAGCTTCGGCCACCACCTGGAGGAAGCTGGCCTTTTCCCGGCGCAGATCAATGCCGCCGGGCTTGCTCTCGTCAGGGCGCAGACTGAAGGCGACGATGCTTTGCACCACTTCCGGGAAAACGGTCACCAGATCGCGATCGCAGAAGCTGAATACCGTATCCAGGTGCATCGCCGAGCGCGCACGTGGCAGGCCGGCGACGATCACCCGCTCGGCCGCACCGTGGCGGAACAGCGACAGCGCCAGCTGGCCAATGGCCTGCCGTGAGCTGCGTTCGCCCATGCCGACCAGCACCACGCCTTTGCCGATCGGCATGACGTCGCCACCTTCGAGCGTGGCCAGACCGTGGTCGAGCTCGGGATCGCCATACCAGACGTTGAAGTCCTGGCTGGTGAACTGCGGATGGAAGCGGTAGATCGCGGCGGTGAGCAGGGTTTCCTGGCGGCGCGCGGTCCAGTGCATCGGGTTGAGCGATACACCGCCATAGATCCAGCAGCTGGTATCGCGGGTGAACAGGGTGTTGGGCAGCGGCGGCAGGATGAAGCTCGAGTGGCCCAGGTAGTCGCGGAACAGGCTGACGATCTCGCCGCTCTGGGTGCCGGGGATGTCACTGCCCGACACACCGCCGATCAGGTACTCGGCAAGCTGCCGGGGTTGCTGTTCTTCGAGCCAGCTGCGCACCTCGTCCTGCAGGCCGATGCCGACCTGGTTGGCGGTGATCTTGCGGTCGAGAATCCACTTCAAGGCCTCTGGATTGCTCACCGTCTCGGTCAGCAGGTTGTGCATTTCCAGCACCTCGACGCCGCGCTCGCGCATCTTGGTGACGAAATCGAAATGGTCGCGCTTGGCCTGGTTGACCCAGAGCACGTCGTCGAACAGCAGCTCGTCGCAGTTGCTCGGCGTCAGGCGCTGGTGGGCCAGCCCGGGCGCGCAGACCATCACCTTGCGCAGCTTGCCCGCTTCGGAGTGAACACCCAGTTTCGCCGGTTGCTGAGTCATGGCATTGCCTCCGTCAATCGTTGCACCTGTGGGTGCAGAGTGGCTCGCCGCCGCTTGTGGCCTTGGCGAGAGGGCGCCGGGGCGCCGGTCAGAGGGACAGGAAACCGTCGTAGAGGCCGTAGGCCGCGATCGCCGCCCCGATGAGCACGGCGGCGAAGATCAGCTTCTCGATGCCGCTGAATACCGGCTGCCCCAGTTCGCGCTTGGCCTTGGCGAAGAACAGTGCCCCCGGCGCGTAGAGCAGCGCCGACAACAGCAGGTACTGGATGCCACCGGCATAGACCAGCCACACGGCATACAGCGTAGCGACAGCGGCGATCAGCGTGTCCTTGCGCCGTTCACCCGCGGCGTTCGCGTATCCCTCGCCGCGAACCCCGAGCAGCAATGCATAGGCCGCCGACCAGAAGTACGGCACCAGGATCATCGAGGTGGCGAGGTAGAGCAGGCTGAGATAGGTGGAGGCGTTGAACAGGGTGATGATCAGGAACAGCTGGATCAGCCCGTTGGACAGCCACAGCGCATTGACCGGAACGTGGCGGGCATTTTCCTGGCGCAGGAAGCTCGGCATGGTGTGGTCACGGGCGGCGGCGAAGAGAATCTCGGCACACAGAAGGGTCCAGGACAACAGGGCACCGGCCAGCGAAACCACCAGGCCGACGCTGATCAGCACCGCGCCCCAGCGACCGACCACCTGCTCCAGCACGCCCGCCATGGAAGGGTTCTTCAGGCCCGCCAGCTCGGCCTGGCTCATGATGCCCATCGACAGGATGTTCACCAGCACCAGCAGCGCGAGCACGCTATAGAAGCCGATGACCGTGGCGCGCCCGACGTCGCTACGGCGCTCGGCGCGCGCCGAGAACACGTTGGCGCCCTCGATACCGATGAACACCCACACCGTCACCAGCATCATGTTGCGCACCTGCTGCATCACGCTGCCCAGCTCCGGGTTGCCACGGCTTCAGAAGTCAGCGGTGAACACGTCCAGGCGGAAGGCCACCGCGGTGATCACGATGAACAGGATCAACGGCACGATCTTGGCGATGGTGGTGACCAGGTTGACGAATGCCGCCTCGCGGATACCGCGCAGGACGAGGAAATGCACGCCCCAGAGCACCAGCGAGGCGCCGATCACCGCCGGCAGGGTATTGCCCTCGCCGAACATCGGAACGAAGTAGCCCAGCGTGCTGAACAGCAGTACGAAGTAGCTGACGTTGCCGATCCAGGCGCTGATCCAATAGCCCCAGGCGGACGAGAAGCCCATGTAGTCGCCGAAACCGGCCTTGGCATAGGCGTACACGCCGGCGTCGAGTTCCGGCTTGCGGTTGGCCAGGCTCTGGAAGACGAACGCCAGGGTCAGCATGCCCACCGCGGTGATCGCCCAGCCGATCAGGATGGCGCCGGCGCTGGCACTGGCCGCCATGTTCTGCGGCAGGGAGAAGATTCCGCAGCCAATCATCGAACCCATTACCAGCGCCACCAGTGCGCTGAGCTTCAGTTGCTTCGAGGTCGTGGCCATAACCCCTGTCTCCTGCGAAGACCGTGCGTAGCGGGACCATTGAATGCCTGCCCGTGCGATGCGATGATGACAGGCGTCAAGAAAGTATGGATGTAGCGGTGCAAGGATGCTCTGGGCCGGTTGCGCTGCGACGAATGCGGCCAGCCTCGGTGTCAGTTATGGAGCGCTCAGGCGCGACGAGGGGGAAACGGTGTTCAGACCCGGACATGTGGAAATCAGCCGGCTGCTGACCGATGTGCGGCCCGGCTATCGCCTGACTCTTGACTATCACGTCGAAGGCGCTGAGCCGAGACCGGAGTGGGCCTGCTTTCATCTCTGCGTCGAAGCCGGCCAGATGCATATTGACGAGCGCTTCCGGATGCACCGGGATGTCGCCTGCAACTTCCTGCAACGGGTAAGGCAGTGCCTGCGCGCGCATGGCGTACAGGTCAGGCAGGATATCCTGTTCGGCTTTCATGGCCTGTATGACCCGCTGTATGCGGATCTGCGCGAGCAGCTGCATCTGCAGCCCGGCGAGGCGGTCGATCTCGACCGCTTCCTGCGCGAAGGCTGAGTGGCGTCAGTTGCGGTCGGCGATCACGCCGATGAGGAAGAAGATCAGCAGCAGCACCGGCGCCAGGCTGTAGTTGTTCAGGTGCGCCAGGCCCTGGGTCATCCACGGCGTGAGAAAGACGATGGCCAGGCCGTAGCCGACCGCGCAGACGAGCACGAAGATCAGCGTGCGGAAAAAGAAATTCAGGCTGCTGACCGCGCCCTTTACCCAGGTATTGATTGCCGGCCCGAACAGCACGAAGAGGGTCGCCATCAGTGCCAGGGAAATATCGGACAGGTGGCTGCGGCTCCAGCGCGACAGCGTGACGATCAGGTCGAGTAGCAAATCCATCCAGGGTCCTTAAGGCAGGAAGCTCTGTAGCAGGTCGTTGAGAAACAGCTGGCCCTTCGGTGTTGCCACCAGGCGCGCCGGGTCAGCCGAGAGCAGGCCGCGTGCTTCGGCATCGCGCCGTGGCTTGGCAAGCACATCCAGCGCCAGTCCGGTGCGCTGAGTGAACAGCATGGCCGGTACGCCGTCGGTGAGGCGCAGCACATTCATCAGGAATTCGAAGGGCAGCTCGTCCGCTGTCAGCTGTTTTTCGCCTGCGCGGAAGGCCTTGGCCGGATCGAGGTAGTCCTTCGGCAGGCGGGTCTTCCAGCTGCGCAGGATGCGGCCGTCGGCATGGCTGAGCTTGGCATGGGCGCCGGCACCGATGCCGAGGAAGTCGCCGAAGGTCCAGTAGTTCAGGTTGTGCCGCGCCTGTCCCCCGGGCTGGGCGTAGGCCGAGGTCTCGTATTGGCGATAGCCGTGCTCGCCGAGCAGTGCCTGGCCGGCTTCCTGGATGTCCCAGAGGATGTCGTCTTCGGGCAGCTGCGGTGGCTGGCTCCAGAACACCGTGTTCGGCTCCAGCGTCAGCTGGTACCAGGACAGGTGCGTCGGTTGCTGGGCGATGGCGATGCGCAGGTCGCTCAACGCATCTTCCAGGCTCTGGTCCGGCAGACCGTGCATGAGGTCCAGGTTGAAGTTTTCGAAGCCTGCGGCGCGGGCCATGTCGGCGGCGCGAATCGCTTCGTCGCCATCGTGGATGCGCCCCAGCGCCTTGAGCTTGTCGGCCTGGAAACTCTGCACGCCGATGGACAGCCGGTTGATGCCGAGCTGGCGGTAGTCGCGGAATTTGGCCTGCTCGAACGTCCCCGGGTTGGCCTCCAGGGTGATCTCGATGTCCTCGGCAAAGCCGACCAGCCGCTCCAGCCCGTCGACGATCTCCGCCAGTGCCTTGGCGGAAAACAGGCTTGGCGTACCGCCGCCGAAGAAGATCGAACTTAGCCGGCGTCCCTGGACGTGCTCGAGATCCGCGCGAAGATCGGCCAGCAGCGCGGCCACATAGGCCTCTTCTGGCAGCTCAGGGCCGGCTGCGTGGGAGTTGAAGTCACAGTACGGGCACTTGCGCACGCACCAGGGGATATGGACGTACGCCGCCAGGGGCGGCAGTTCGAAGCGGCCCTGGCCGGTTGCCGGCGCGGGGCTTGCGGCGATCATATCCCCAGCCGCTGCTTGAGCAGGGCCATGGCGCGTGCGCGGTGGCTGAGCTGGTTCTTCTGCGCGGCGGGTAACTCGGCGCTGGAGCAGTTGCACTCCGGCACCCAGAACAGTGGGTCGTAGCCGAAGCCGTGCTCGCCACGCGGCGCATGCAGGATGCGGCCGTGCCAGAGGCCTTCGCAGATGATCGGCAGCGGATCGTCGGCATGCCGCACCAGCGCCAGGGCGCAGACGAACTGCGCGCCGCGCTCGGCATCCGGCACGTCGCGCAGCACCTGCAGCAGCTTGGCATTGTTGGCTGCGTCGCCCTGGCCATCGGCATAGCGCGCCGAGTAGATGCCCGGTGCGCCGCCCAGGGCGTCGACCGCCAGGCCTGAGTCATCGGCCAGCGCCGGCAGGCCGGAGATCCGTGCCGCATTGCGCGCCTTGAGAATGGCGTTCTCAATGAACGACAGGCCGGTCTCTTCCGGCTCCACACTGCTGAACTCGGCCACCGAGCGTACGCGCACGGTGTCGCCGAGCATGGCCTGGAGTTCCTTGAGTTTGCCGGCATTGTGGCTGGCCAGCACCAGTTCGGAAAAAGGCATCATCGGTCGGGGAAGAATTCCTGGGTGAACTCGAAGCTGAACGGCTCGGCGCCGGTCGGCTGTACGGTGAGGGCAAAACGCAGGGTTTCCTGCGAGTCGAAGGGGAACTGCGCGAGGTAATAGATCGCCTCGTCGCCTTCCTTGAGTTGCTTGAAGCCCAGCGCGCGATCCTGTCCGAGCAGGTTCTTCACTACACCGCTGACCTGCGCCGCGACCGGCTTGCCGCCCTTGATCACCGAGACGTTGACCACGCCCTGGGTCTTGCTGCGCGTGAGTCCGGCGGCGGCGGCAATGTCCGGCTGCAGGAAGCCCGAATTGAAGGCGCTGTAGTGGATGTCGTATTCGCCGACGCTGTGCTTGCGCTCGGCCAGCGCCGGCAATGTGAGGAGTGCGGCCAACAGGCCGATCAGGACGCGTTTCATATGCTTACCTCCAGCGTTGAACCGCTCAGCGGGACGGCCCGGTGACGCGGTAGATGCCGATTTCACCCAGCAGATTCGGCCATAGTCGACTGGCCCAGCCATGCCTGTGATCGCGGTCGACGGCCAGACGTTCGAGTACCCTGGCACCGCTTTCCAGACACAGCCGCTCGAAATCCTCGAACGTGCAGAAGTGAATGTTCGGCGTGTTGTACCAAGTGTAGGGGAGGAACTCCGACACCGGCATGCGGCCTTTGCTCGCAAGGTACCAGCGGCAACGCCAATGGCCGAAGTTGGGGAAGGTGATGATGCACTGGCGGCCGACGCGCAGCATTTCCTTCAACAGCTGGTCGGGGTAATGCACGGCCTGCAGCGCCTGGGTCATCACCACCATGTCGAAGCTGTCGCTGGCGAAGTTGCCCAGGCCCAGGTCGAGGTTCTGCTCGATGACGTTGACGCCCTTGTCGATGCAGGCGGCGATGTTGTCCGGGTCGATTTCCAGGCCGTAGCCGCTGACCTGCTTGTGGTCACGCAGCCAGGCCAGCAGCTCGCCATTGCCGCAGCCGAGGTCGAGAACTCGGCTGCCGGCCGGAATCCACTCTTGGATGATGTCCAGATCGGCGCGCATCTTCGTTCCTTATACGGCTATGCGGTTCATGTAACCGCGGAAGGCTTGCAGGTAGCGGGGGTTGGGGATCAGGAAGGCGTCATGGCCCTGCGGCGCATCGATCTCCAGGTAGCAGACGTCCTTGCGCGCGGCGAGCAGCGCGTCGACGATTTCCCGCGAGCGTTCCGGCGAGAAGCGCCAGTCGGTGGTGAAGGACATCACGCAGAAGCGTGCCTGGGCGGCCTCGAAGGTCTTGGCCAGATCGTCATCATGGGCTGCGGCCGGGTCGAAGTAGTCCAGCGCCTTGGTCATCAGCAGGTAGGTGTTGGCGTCGAAACGCCCGGAAAATTCCTCGCCCTGATAACGCAGGTAGCTTTCGACCTGGAATTCCACGCTGTTGAAGTCGTAGTTCAGTTTCTCGCTCTTCAGTCCGCGGCCGAACTTGGTGCCCATGGCGTCATCGGACAGGTAGGTGATGTGCCCGACCATGCGCGCCAGCATCAGTCCGCGCTTGGGGATCACGCCCATCTCCTGGAAGTGCCCGCCGTGGAACTCGGGGTCAGAGAGGATCGCCTGGCGCGCGACCTCGTTGAAGGCGATGTTCTGTGCAGACAGCCTGGGCGCCGAGGCGATGGCCAGGCAGTGACGCACCCGCTCGGGATAGCTGATGGTCCACTGCAGGGCCTGCATGCCGCCCAGGCTGCCGCCGACCACCGCGGCCCACTGGGCGATGCCGAGACGGTCGGCAAGCAGTGCCTGGCTGTGCACCCAGTCCTCCACCGTGACCACCGGGAAGTCGGCGCCGTAGGGCTTGCCGCTGGCCGGATTGGTGCTGCTGGGACCGGTGGAGCCGTTGCAGCCGCCCAGATTGTTCAGGCTGACGACGAAGAAGCGCTCGGTATCGATGGCCTTGCCCGGACCGATGCACGAGTCCCACCAGCCAGGCTTGCGGTCGTCCACGCTGTGGTAGCCGGCCGCATGGTGGTGGCCGGACAGCGCATGGCAGATCAGCACGGCATTGCTGCGGGCGGCGTTCAGTTCGCCGTAGGTTTCGTAGATCAGCTGGTAGTCGGCCAGCGTGCGGCCGCAGGCGAGTGTCAGTGGTTCGGCAAAATGCGCGACCTGCGGACTCACCAGGCCAACGGAATCGGCGGGAATTGCAGTGGGCATCGACCCTGGCTCTTGCTTGAGGAAGGCGGCAAAGTCTAAAGGTAAGCGCGGCGCAATTCATCCTGAAATGCAACAGCGAGCGGGGCTCTCGCCATTTCCTCGCTGGCTGCGACGAAATGGCGGGAGCTTTAGCTGATCTGCGCGTTGGTCAGGCTGACGACCTTGCCCTGCCGCCGTAGCGGCGCCGGTCGGCGCAACGCACGGAGCATTTCCGTGGCCTGCGCCAGTTGTTGCTCCAGTTCGCCGCTGTAGCGCGTCAGCAGCTGGCCGCGCTGGCTGTTCTGCTGGCTTTCGCTGGCCAGCGACTTGAGCTTCAGGATGTGGGTTTCCAGCTGTTGCTTGTGTTCGAGCGAGTACTGCAGCAGTGGCATCAGGGCCTCGCCAGCCCACTGTTCGGCCTCCTGGCGCAAACGCTGGTGCAGACCGATGACTTCCTGGACCAGGGTGGCGAAAAAGCGCCGGGTCAGGGTGCGCTGCTCGGTGAGCAGGGTCTTGAGTTGCAGGCGGAACTGATCGGCCTTGGTTTGCAGGGTACGCAGCTCGCGCTGGTAAGGCTGCAACTGGAACAGAGGCGGGTCGATGCCGTGCAACGGATTTTCTTCGTTGTGCCGACGATAGATGGCCGAGACCATCTTGTTGGCACGTTCGGCCTCCTGCTCGAGGATTCCCAGGTCCTGCTCCACGGAGCGGAAGAAGTGCAGGATCGCCAGGTTGATGCCCAGCGTGGTCAGGCTGCCGGTCAGGCTGCGGCGCAGGCGGGTCAGATGCTCTTCGAGGCGCTCGGCACGTATCGCCGTACGCAACAGGTCCCCCTGACGTTGCAGCAGGCGCTGGTTGGTCTTCAGATCGAGCAGGCGCTTGTGGTGACGATTATGGTCGTGGCGGGTGCGCGCGGTGAGCTCGAGCAGCATCTGCCCGCTGCCCATCTGATGGCTGGCGAGCAGGTCGCGCTGCTCGATGACCTTTTCCAGGCGCAGGCGGAGCGTGTGCTGGCTGTTCTGCAGCAAGGCCAGCACCTGATGCACGACCTGTTCCTCGAGCAGCTGTTCCTTGTGCGTCAGGATTCGCTGGCTGAGCAGGCGTTCCAGCTGCTCCAGCTGGCTGCGCTCGAGCAGTGCCTGGTCGCCGCGGATCTTGGCCATCAGCGCCTGCTTGGCCGACAGCGGCATCACGTCAGCCGGGTCGATGCCCAGCTGCTGCGCGGTGCTCTGGCGGATCTGCTCGATGGCGTTCTGCACGAAGTCTTCGCCGGCGACGTCGTCCCAGAGCACGTCGATCTTGTTCAGCACGGCGAAAAGACTGTTCTGCGTGTCTTCGTCGAGCTGACGGATGTGCTGCTGCCAGATCTGCATGTCGCTGGCGGTGACACCGGCGTCAGCCGACAGCAGGAATATGATCGCCTGGGCATTGGGCAGCATCGACAGGGTGAGTTCCGGCTCGCTGCCCAGCGCATTGAGTCCGGGGGTATCGAGAATGCGCAGGCCCTGACGCAGCAGCGGGTGATCGAAGTTGACCATTGCATGTCGCCAGGCCGGCACCCGTACATGATCGCTGCCGTCTGCGCTTTCCAGGGTGGCGGGGTCGAAGCCGAGCTGGATCGCCTGCTCAGCCGGCATGGCCTTGGTCAGTGCGACCTGGGCAAAGGCTTCGGCCATGTTGTCCGGGTCCTGCGGGTCGAGGGGAAGGTGCAGCCACAATCGCGGGGTCCGCTTGAGTTGGGCGATGCTGGTGTCTTCCAGGCGCGACTCGATGGGCAGGAGGCGGATATAGGAGCGCTCCGAACGTGGGTCGAAGAACAGCTCGGTGGGGCACATGGTGGTGCGTCCGGCGCGCGAAGGCAGGATGCGTTGGCCGTAGTTGGAAAAGAATAGGCTGTTGATCAGCTCGGTCTTGCCGCGCGAGTACTCGCCGACGAAAGCCAGTGTGATGTGGTCGGTACGCAGGACCCGCAAGGCGCGTTCCAGGCGGGCATCGACCGCTTCGCTGTTGAGCCGGTTGTGTGCCAGCCAGCTGCGGTAGCGGGTGATCTCGCGAATCAGGTCGCGCTTCCAGGCGACGTAGGCATCCACTTGTCGATCGAGTCGTTCCATGCTCATCCAGCTCCTGGACGTATGTCCGGCGATTATCGGGCCCGCCGGCATGACGTCAATTCAGTCGGAGCCTGCTACGCCGGACGGGCGAGCAGGGCGCACGAACGGTCATCGCAGGGCTCGAAGGCGTGTCGATGTACTCGTTCACATCCCCGCATTCAGCAGGCGAGGCAGGATGGAAACAACCGAGCGAATGGAGTCTACGTGCAGCCAGGCGGCAAGCCGAGGCGCATTTCCGCCCCCGCTGCCGCTTTGACAGCAAATCTTGAACGGCGTCTCAGATGAGCATGCGCAGGATGTTCGGCATGTGGGTCATCGTCGCCAGGTTGTTCACCACCAGCATGTCCAGCAGCTTGATCGCTAGGAAGGCGAAGATCGGCGAAATATCCAGACCGCCGAGGTTCGGCAGCAGGCGGCGGAATGGCATCAGCACCGGTTCGCAGATCTGGCTGACCAGCTGAGCGCCGGGGTTGTGGCTGCCCGGTGCGACCCAGGAGAGGATCACGCTGATGATCAGCGCCCAGAAGAAGATGTTGAGGAACAGCCCGGTGATGCCCACCAGCGCCCAGACCAGGAGCAGCAGCGGATTGCCGGTGGTGCCGTAGGCGATCAGCAGGATCAGCGCCATCAGCACCATTTGCACGATGATCGCGAGGACCAGCGAGGACAGGTCCAGCGAGCCCATGCTAGGAATGATTCGGCGCATCGGGCGCAGCAGAGGGTGGGTGGCCTTGACGATGAACTGGCTGAGCGGGTTGTAGAAGTCGGCGCGTACCAGCTGAAGGATGAAGCGCAGCAGCACGATCAGCAGATAGAGGCTGCCCAGGGTCTGGATGACGAGAATCAGTGCTTGCGAGAGTTGGGACATGAATGCTCCTTATTGACCCAGTTGTTCGGCCAGCTCGGCCGAGCGCTGTGCGGCCGCGTTCAACGCCTGCTGCACAAGCTGTTCGAAGCCGCCCGCCTGGAAGGCTTTGATCGCCGCTTCGGTGGTTCCGTTCGGCGAGGTGACGCGACGCCGCAGTTCGGCGGCATCGACATCGCTCTCGCAGGCCATGCGCGCGGCGCCCAGCGCGGTCTGCAGGGTGAGCTGGGCGGCGGTTTCGCGAGGCAGGCCGAGCTGCTGGCCGGCCGCCGTCATCGCCTCGATCAGCAGGAAGAAATAGGCCGGACCACTGCCGGAAACGGCGGTCACCGCATCGATCAGGTGCTCCTCGTCGAGCCACAGCGCCATGCCGACGGCCGACAGCAGCTGTTCGGCCTGCCGCTTCTGCTCGGCACTGACCTGGGCGTTGGCGAACAGCCCGCTGACGCCCTGGCGCAGCAGCGCGGGGGTGTTGGGCATGCAGCGCACGATCGCCTGCGGTCGCGGGCCGAGCCAGCGCTGCAGGCTGTCGCAGCTGATGCCGGCGGCGATGGACACGATCAGCGGCCCATGTTCGAGGTGGGCGACCAGGTCGCGGCAGACGGCCTGCATGACCTGCGGCTTGACCGACAGCACCACCACATCGGCGCCAGCCAGTGCTTCGGCATTCTGCGCGAAGGTCTGGATACCGTGTTCGGCGCTGGTCTTCGCGCGCTGTTCGGCACCGGGGTCGCTGGCGCGGATGGCGTCGGCGGGGAAGCCCTGGGCGCGCAGGCCGCCGATCAGGCTGGCGGCCATGTTGCCGGCGCCGATGAAGGCGATGCGGGGAGTGGTCATAGCAATTCCTTTATTGAGGGCGGCCGTAGTCACGAGCGCCGAAGAGAGCGGTGCCGATGCGAACCCAGGTCGCACCTTCGGCAATGGCCGCTTCGAGATCCTGGCTCATGCCCATGGACAGCGTATCCAGGTCCAGTGCCAGCTCGTCGCGCAACAGCCGCAGGCGGGCGAAGGCAGCGCGCTGCTCGGCAGGGTTCTCAGTGGGTGCCGGGATGCACATCAGGCCGCGCAGACGCAGCTGAGGCATCGCAGCGACGGCCTCGGCCAGCGGCCCCAACTCCTGTGGAGTACAACCCGATTTGCTGGCCTCGCCACTGACATTGACCTGCAGGCAGACGTTCAGCGGCGGCAGCGTGGCGGGGCGCTGGTCGGACAAGCGCTGGGCGATCTTCAAGCGGTCCACCGAATGCACCCAGTCGAAGTGCTCGGCGATGGCTTTGGTCTTGTTCGACTGGATGGGACCGATGAAATGCCAGATCAATGGCAGGTCGTCCAGTTCGACCCGTTTATCCAGCGCTTCCTGCAGATAGTTCTCGCCGAAATCGCGCAGACCGGCAGCGAACGCCTCGCGAATGGCGGCGGCTGGCTGGGTCTTGCTCACGGCCAGCAGGCCGACCGTGGCAGCGTCGCGATGCACAGCTTGCGCCGCCTCACGGATGCGCGCTGCGACCTTTGCAATATTCTTCTCTATCGTGGACATTACTTGCGCCCGCTGCCTTGGGGTCTGCGCGGCATTCTACCTGCTTGCTTGTAATTGGGGAGTCCCATGGATATCACAGAACTGCTGGCCTTCAGCGCCAAGCAGGGTGCGTCGGATTTGCACCTTTCCGCCGGCCTGCCGCCGATGATCCGCGTCGATGGCGACGTGCGGCGCATCAACCTGCCGGCCATGGACCACAAGCAGGTGCATGCGCTGATCTACGACATCATGAACGACAAGCAGCGCAAGGATTACGAGGAATTCCTCGAAACCGACTTCTCGTTCGAGGTGCCGGGCGTGGCGCGTTTCCGCGTCAACGCGTTCAATCAGAACCGCGGCTCGGGCGCGGTATTCCGGACCATTCCTTCCAAGGTGCTGACCATGGAAGACCTGAACATGGGCGAGGTCTTCCGCAAGATCACCGACGTGCCGCGCGGGTTGGTGCTGGTCACCGGGCCGACCGGTTCGGGTAAGTCGACTACCCTGGCGGCGATGCTCGACTATCTAAACAACACCAAATACCACCATATCCTTACCATCGAAGACCCCATCGAATTCGTTCACGAATCGAAGAAATGTCTGGTCAACCAGCGCGAGGTACACCGCGATACCCTCGGCTTCTCCGAAGCCCTACGCTCGGCCCTGCGTGAAGACCCGGACATCATCCTGGTGGGCGAGATGCGGGACCTGGAAACCATCCGCCTGGCGCTGACGGCCGCGGAAACCGGTCACCTGGTGTTCGGCACCCTGCACACCACCTCGGCCGCCAAGACCATCGACCGTGTGGTCGACGTGTTCCCGGCCGAAGAGAAGTCCATGGTCCGTTCGATGCTCTCCGAATCCCTGCAGGCTGTGATCTCGCAGACGCTGCTGAAGAAGGTTGGCGGCGGTCGCGTGGCGGCCCACGAGATCATGATCGGTACGCCGGCGATCCGTAACCTGATCCGCGAGGACAAGGTGGCGCAGATGTACTCGGCGATCCAGACCGGCGGTTCGCTGGGCATGCAGACCCTGGACATGTGCCTCAAGGGGCTGCTGGCCAAGGGCCTGATCAGCCGCGACAGCGCGCGCGAGAAGGCCAAGCAGCCAGAGAATTTCTAGAACGCCTGACAACCCCGGACGCCGCTCGGTGCGGCGCTTGCCACGATTGCGAGTATGACGATGGAATTCGAGAAACTTCTGCGCCTGATGGTGGAAAAGGGCGGCTCCGATCTGTTCATCACGGCGGGCGTGCCGCCGTCGATGAAGGTCAACGGCAAGATCATGCCGGTGAGCAAGACCGCCATGTCACCGGAGATGACCCGGGAAACCGTGCACGGCGTGATGAACGAGCAGCAGCGTCGCGAGTTCACCGAAAATCACGAATGCAACTTCGCCATCAGTGCCCGTGGGATCGGTCGCTTCCGTGTCAGTGCGTTCTATCAGCGCAACCTGGCCGGCATGGTGCTGCGTCGCATTGAGACCAACATTCCGACAATCGAAGAGCTGAAGCTGCCTGACGTTCTCAAGAAGCTGTCGATGACCAAGCGTGGTCTGGTGCTGTTCGTCGGCGCCACCGGCACTGGCAAGTCGACCTCGCTGGCCTCGATGATCGGCTACCGCAACAAGAACTCCAGCGGCCACATCATCTCCATCGAAGACCCGATCGAATTCATCCACCAGCATCAGAACTGCATCGTTACCCAGCGCGAAGTCGGCATCGATACCAGCTCTTTCGAGGTGGCACTGAAGAACACGCTGCGCCAGGCGCCGGACGTGATTCTCATCGGCGAGATTCGTACCCGCGAGACAATGGACTATGCCGTAGCGTTCGCCGAAACCGGACACCTGTGCCTGGCCACGCTGCACGCCAACAACGCCAACCAGGCGCTGGACCGCATCATCAACTTCTTCCCACCGGATCGGCACAACCAGGTCTGGATGGATCTATCGCTCAACCTCAAGGCCATCGTCGCCCAGCAGCTGGTGCCGACCCCGGACGGCAAGGGTCGTCGTGCGGTGATCGAGGTGCTGATCAACACCCCGCTGGCCGCGGACCTTATCCGCAAGGGCGAGGTGCATGAACTCAAGTCGCTGATGAAGCGCTCCACCGAGCTGGGTATGCAGACCTTCGACCAGGCGCTGTACAACCTCTATGTGCAGGGCGAGATCACCTACGAAGATGCGCTGTTGCACGCCGACTCGGCCAACGACCTGCGACTGTTGATCAAGCTGGGTTCGGAAACCGACGGTGAGCACCTGACCACTGTTTCGCAGGGGTTGAGTCTGGAGGTCAGCGACGACGATCCGGGTCGGCGCTTCCGTTAATCGACCTTAGCCCGGTCGCCGGCCGATGCGCTTGCCATGCCGGCCAGCCACGCGCTCGGCCTGGCCGTCACGCTGCGCACCGGCGCGTGCGCGGCTCATCAACTCGGGGATCAGCATGCCTTCGGGGAGGTTCTTCCAGAACCGCACCGGCAGGTTGCTTTCCATCACGCTGCGGTTCAGTCGGGCCGGGTTGAAGGTGCTTTCATAATACGCTTTCCAGAGTTCTCCTCCGGGATCGGCAGCGTTCTGCGCCAGCTGCTGCCACTGTGGTGGGCAGGGTCGGGTGTAGTACAGCTCCTGGCCATCCCAGCAAACACCTTCTTCCGGTGTCGCGATCATCCAGCTGTTCTCACCCATGCGCTCGGCGAAATGCCCTGCCGCCCATGGCAGCACGTCGTGCGCCGGCTCGAACCAAGCCACATGCCGCGGCCCATCGCCGCTCTCCAGCGGGCTGAAGCGCAGGAAGGCATGCAGATGGTGCGCCTCCCGCCGAACCGCCTTGATCCGGCTATGCAGCTCGCTGCCGTCGGCATCGCCTGCCATTCTGGCGCTGGCGTCACCTTGGGCAACCCGCCAGAGCACGCGATACAGCAGGCTCCAGCGCTGATCGGTGCGAAAGCGGGCGGCCATCTCCAGTTCTTCGAGCAGCTGGCGGGGGACCCGAATGCGCGGCCCGTCCGTGGCCGCTGACGCGGACATTGGCTCATCGAACAAGCCGGCGTCACCGCCGCTTGCCCAGTTCAATTCATGCGGCGCGATCCGCTCCTGCAGCAGCGCCCGCGCCACGTCTCGCCAGTCCTGGAAGCTGCCGTCGAAGTGCACCGTGCGCATCACCAGAGCGCCATCTGCGTCGGCGTGCCATCGCGCAGGTGCTGCCGCAATGCCGCCGATTCCTGCCCGGCGAGGCTGGGTCGATAGTCCTGGGTGACGATGAACGGCTTGGCCTTCTCCAGCGAGCAGCGCAGGCGGGTCAGGTCCTCGAAACGGATGCGCTTGTGTCGCCGCAGGTCCACCAGGCGCTTGGCACTGAGCACGCCGATGCCGGGAACGCGGGCGATCATGGTCGGTTCGGCACGGTTGAGATCGATCGGGAAATGTTCCCGGTTAGCCAACGCCCAGGCCAGCTTCGGGTCCACATCGAGGGCCAGGTTGCCGGGCCCGCTGAGCAATTCGCCGGCCGAGAAGCCGTAGCCGCGCATGAGAAAGTCCGCCTGGTACAGCCGATGCTCGCGCAACAGGGGCGGCGCGGCGAACGGTACGGTCTTCGGACTGTGCGGGATGGGGCTGAACGCCGAGTAATAGACGCGCCGCAAGCGGTAGTCGCCATAGAGGGACTGCGCGGTATGCAGAATGGTGCGGTCGTCGGTGTCATCGGCGCCGACGATCATCTGCGTGCTCTGCCCGGCAGGCGCGAAGCGCGGCGCGCGCTTCTCCGTACTCGCCTCGGCCTCGCCCTGGTGAATGGTGTGCATGGCCTGCTTGATCGTCAGCACCTGCTTCTCCGGCGCCAGGCGGATCAGACTGGTCTCGGTCGGCAGTTCGATGTTAACGCTGAGCCGATCAGCGTAGCGGCCGGCCTCTGCGACCAGCAATGGGTCGGCATCGGGAATCGTCTTCAGGTGAATGTAGCCGCG
The DNA here is from genome assembly GCF_041381355.1 of Pseudomonas sp. LM13. NCBI lineage: Bacteria > Pseudomonadati > Pseudomonadota > Gammaproteobacteria > Pseudomonadales > Pseudomonadaceae > Pseudomonas > Pseudomonas sp. LM13. Next base: position 528,568 of record NZ_JACBXH010000001.1, on the reverse strand, counting down.
AAACTCGTGCTCGTCGCGCAGCAGTCTGGCGACGCGCACCAGCTGCTCCATGGTGTAGTCGGCCGAGCGGATGATGCCTGAGCTGAGGAACAGGCCGCTGATGCAGTTGCGTCGGTAGAAATCCAGCGTCAGCTCGACCACCTCCTCCGGCGTGAAGCGCGCGCGCGGCACGTCGCTGGAGCGTCGATTGACGCAATATTGGCAGTCGTACAGGCAGAAGTTGGTCAACAGAATCTTCAACAGCGACACGCACCGACCGTCCGGGGTGAAGCTGTGGCAGATGCCCATGCCGTTGGTGGCGCCAAGCCCGCGCTTACCTTTGGAGGAGCGCTTCGGCGCGCCGCTGCTGGCGCACGACACGTCGTACTTGGCGGCGTCGGCGAGTACGCTGAGTTTGTCGATCAGCTGCATGATCCGGCTCGTGATACTGTTTGCATATACAGTATCACGGCGAATCGAACCGGCAAGAGCCATCTGGCGGGGCTCTTCGATGCGCTTATCGGATAAGCTGGAGACCACTCATCAATCGCAAATCGAGGTTCGGATGCAGCAGAACACTCACAGCACGCTGATCGGCTATCTCCTATGGATCTTCGGCTTTCTCGGCTCCCATCGCTTTTACTATGGCAAGCCGATCACCGGCACCATCTGGTTCTTCACCCTTGGGCTGTTCTTCATCGGCTGGATCATCGACCTGTTCCTGATCCCGTCGATGGATCGTGAAGCGGATCTACGCTTTCAGCCGGGGCCTATCGATTACACGGTGGGCTGGATCCTGCTGACCTTCCTGGGCGTCTTCGGCGTGCACCGCATGTACCAAGGCAAGTGGATCACCGGCATCCTCTACCTGTTCACCGGCGGGCTGTTCTTCATCGGCGTGCTCTATGACTTCTGGACGCTGAACACACAGATATCGGAGCGTAATCGCGCGCGGGTCTGACGCCGGCCGAGAAGCTACGGGCCGGGGCGAGCGAGCCGCCGCCCCGGCCACCGGCGTTCAGGCCTGGTAGCTGATGTGGCCGTCGACGAGCGTGTAGCGCACCGAGCCCGGCAGGCAGTGGCCCATGAATGGGCAGTTGCGGCCTTTCGAGTACCAGCTTTCGCCGACCAGGGTCGAGCGGTGCGGATCGAACAACACCAGGTCGGCGGCCTGACCGGCCTGCAGCGTGCCGGTTGACAGCTGCAGCGCGGCGGCGGGGCCGCTGCTGAGGCGCGCCAGCAGGGTCGGCAGGTCGAGCAGGCCATCGTCCACCAGTGTCATCGCCAGCGGCAGGAGTATCTCCGCGCTGCTGATGCCTGCTTCGGTCTCGCCGAACGGTGCCAGTTTGGCATCGGCTTCGTGCGGTTGATGGTGGCTCGAAATCGCCGAGATCACGCCCGCCCTGACCGCCTCGCGCAGGCCATCGCGATCCGCCGCGCTGCGCAGCGGCGGCTGCACGTGGTACAGGCTGGAGAAGCCGTGCAACGCTTCGTCGGTGAGTATCAGCTGATACATTGCCACGTCGGCCGTGACCGGCAACCCGCGGGCCTGGGCCTGGGCGATCATCTCCGCGCCACGCGCGCTGGTCAGCTGGGCGAAGTGCGCGCGCACACCGGAACGCTCCACCAATAGCAGGTTGCGCGCCAGCGCCACGGTTTCCGCGGTCTCGGGAATGCCGGAGAGGCCGAGGAAACTCGCGGCCGCGCCTTCATGAGCGAGGCCGCCTTCGGCGAGGTCGCTGTCCTGGGAATGGAGGATCACCGTCAGATCGAAGGTGGCGGCGTACTCCAGGGCGCGGCGCAGGTTGCGGTTGCTGGCGAATTCGGTGAGGCCGTTGCCGAAGGCGACGCAGCCGGCTTCACGCAATGCGACCAGTTCGGACAGCTGTTCCCCGGCCAGGCCGCGGGTCAGCGCGCCGATGGGAAAAACCTTGGCGTGCCCCGATTCGCGGGCGCGGTCGAGGATCAGTTCGGCCACCGCCGCGGTATCCAGTATCGGGCGTGTCTGCGGCGGGCAACACAGGCTGGTGGTTCCGCCGGCTGCGGCGGCCAGGGTCTCGCTGGCGATGCTGCCCTTGCGGCTGTAGCCGGGTTCACGCAGTGCCACGGACAGATCGACCAGTCCCGGGGCGGCAATCAGCCCCTGCGCATCGATGCTGCGCTGGGCCTCGAAGCCGGCTGGCGCCTGGCCGATGGCCGTGATCCTGCCGTCCTGCAGGAAGATATCGGCGACTTCGTCGCGCCCGCTGCTGGGGTCGATAACGCGCGCGCCGAGGATTCTTGTTGCCACCATCACTGCTGCTCCTCGGAAACGGACTCGGAATCGATCTGACGCTGCGCGGTCTGGCCGCTCATCGCCATGGACAGCACGGCCATGCGGATGGCGATGCCGTAGGTAACCTGATTGAGAATGACCGACTGCGCCCCGTCGGCCACCGCGGACTCGATCTCCACGCCGCGGTTGATCGGCCCTGGGTGCATGACGATGGCATCCGGCTTGGCCAGTTCAAGACGTTGAGTGTTCAGGCCGTAGAGTTTGTAGAACTCGCCTTCGCTGGGCAGTAGGCCGCCCTGCATGCGCTCGCGCTGCAGGCGCAGCATGATCACCACGTCGACATCGCGCATCCCTTCGTTCATATCGGTGAATACGCGTACGCCGTACTGCTCGATGCCCTCGGGCAGCAGGGTTTTCGGCGCGATCACGCGGATATCGGGGCAGCCCAAGGTGCGCAGGGCCAGCATGTTCGAGCGGGCCACCCGCGAATGCAGGATGTCGCCGACGATGGCCACCGAGAGGTTCTCGAAACCGCCCTTGTGTCGGCGAATGGTGAGCATGTCGAGCATGCCCTGGGTCGGGTGGGCATGGCGCCCATCGCCGCCATTGATCACCGCCACCTCGGGGCAGACATGTTCGGCGATGAAATGCGCGGCCCCGGAATCGGCATGGCGCACCACGAACATGTCCGCGGCCATGGCCTCGAGATTGCGCAGGGTATCGGTCAGGGTCTCGCCCTTGCTGGTCGAGGAGGTGGAGACGTTGAGCGTAATAACGTCCGCCGAGAGTCGCTGTGCCGCCAGTTCGAACGTGGTGCGGGTACGCGTGGAATTCTCGAAGAACACGTTGCAGACGGTCTTGCCGCGCAGCAGCGGGACCTTTTTCACCGCCCGTGCGCCGACCTCGAGGAAGGAGTCGGCAGTGTCCAGGATCTCGGTGAGCAGCTCGCGGGGCAGGCCGTCGAGGGAGAGAAAGTGGCGCAGCTGGCCTTGGTCGTTCAGCTGTAGCGGGCGCTTGGCGTCAGTGGGCGTCATCGCAGGTCTCGGTGGGCGGCGGGTGATGGACGATGGGTTCGGCAGGCTCGCTCAGGACGGGTGGGCTTCCAGCAGCTGAGGTTCCAGTGCCAGCGGCGCTGGCCCGAGCAGCTTGATGCGCTGTTCCGGTGCCAGCGACAGGGTGGCACCGACCACGTCGGGGCGGATCGGCAGTTCGCGGGCGTTGAGGTCGAGCAGGCAGACGAGCGTCACGCTGGCCGGCCGTCCGTAGTCGAACAGCTCGTTCAGTGCGGCGCGGATGGTGCGGCCGGTCATCAGTACGTCATCGACCACCACCAGATGCTGGCCTTCGATCTCGAACGGCAGCTCGGAGGGCTGTACCTGCGGGTGTAGGCCTTTCTGGGTGAAGTCGTCGCGATAGAAGGACACGTCGAGGATGCCGAGCGGTTCGTGCTGCCCGCGGGCTTCGAGTAGCGCCTGGGCGACCCAGACGCCGCCGGTACGAATGCCGATGAAGCGCGGCTCCTGAATGTTGCGTTCGCTCAGATGCTGCGCCAATGCGGCGACCATCTCGGGTAGAAGCTGTTCGGGGTTGGGCAGGATCATGGGGTCTCCTTCAGGGCCGGCTCAGACGGCGGCGTGATCGTTCAGCCAGCCTTCCAGCAGTAGTGCGGCGGCCAGGGCGTCGACCGGGCGTTCACGATAGCCGCCGTGCTGGCCCTGACGCAGGCGCTCGCCCTTGGCTTCGAATGTGGTCAGGCGTTCGTCGTGGGTGTGCACCGGCAGGCTGCAGCGACCGCTGAGGCGTCGGGCGAACTTCTCCGCCCGAGCACTCATGTCGCTGGGACTGCCGTCCATGTTCAGTGGCAGGCCGACCACCAGTGCGTCGGGCTGCCATTCGCGTAGCAGTGCTTCGATCTGCTGCCAGTCTGGCACACCGTTCTGTGCCTTGAGTACGCAGAGCTCGCGCGCCTGTCCGGTGATGGCCTGGCCAACGGCCACGCCGATCTGCTTGGTGCCGTAGTCGAACCCGAGCAGCAGTCGCGGGGCGCTCATGCGTGGCCGACCTGGGTGCTGAGCAGGCGCAGATCGACCCCAAGGGACGCAGCGGCTGCGTTCAGGCGCTGATCGTAAGGCAGGTCGAACAGAATCTCCGGATCGGCGGCACAGCTCAGCCAGGTATTGTCTGCCAGCTCCGCTTCCAGCTGACCGGCCTCCCACCCTGCATAACCCAGGGCGACGAAGTGGCGCTGAGGTCCCTGGCCGTCGGCAATCGCGAAGAGCACGTCCTGTGATGTCGACATGCCAAGCGGGCCGAGCGAAAGGGTGGCCTGGAACTGCTGCTCCGGCGAATGCAGGACGAAGCCGCGATCGGTCTGTACCGGGCCGCCAGAAAAGATCGGCAGGTTTTCACACAGGGGGGGAATTGGCTCGTCCGGGCGTAGCTGTTCTAGTACGTCGGCCAGGCTCAGTCCGCTTGGGCGGTTGATGATCAGGCCCATGGCGCCTTCTGCGCCGTGCTCGATCAGGTAGATCAGCGTCTGGGCGAAGTTCGGATCGGCCATCTGTGGCATGGCGATCAGGAAGTGGTGCTTGAGGTAGCTGGGCGCGGTGCTTTTCATGCGCGTTAGCTTAAGCGTTGCACCGAATTCCGGCTACAGCTTCGATGGTTGCCAAGCGTGGCGATTCGCCCCTGTTGCAGGGCTGCGGCAAGCTCCGAACGGGACGCATCGGTGCTTGACGAGGCCTCCGGCGGGACGGGCGGCTCAGCGGCTAGAAAGCCTGTCGCCCCGTTCGAAGCGCCAGGTGCGGATGATCTCGACCTGATCGAACTTCTGCGCCAGTTCGCCGGTGAATGGCGCAAAGGGTGCCGCCAAGCGAACAATGCGCAGTGCTGCGTCGTCGAGCACCGGTTGACCGGACGATTCGATCACCCGCAATTCCTGAACGGTGCCGTCCCGGTTGATGGTCACCAGCATGCGCAGGCTGCCATATATCTGCTGGCGACGCGCCTCGTCCGGATAGTTGAGATTGCCGATGCGTTCGACCTTCTTGCGCCATTCATCGCGGTACCAGGCGCTGATGTCGCGCATGGTGGCCGCGCTGTTCTGCCGGCTGACGCGGGGTCTCTTGGCGTAGCGCTCCACATCCTGCGCCAGCTCTGCTTCGAGGCTGGCGATCTCGGCGCTCAGTTGCGAGCTGTCGAATGCCGGCGCCGGCTGGGCCTTGGGTTGTGGCTGGGTTTGCTGTTTGACCTCGGCTTTTTCCGGCTGGCGACTGCGAGTGGTTACCACGGTCTTGGCCGGCGCCGGGCTAGTGCTCTGCGGTGGCGCCGCTGGCGGCGTTACCTTGCGCACTTCGGTGTCCTGGAAAGGGGCCTGTTCGGTGGTCTTCGGCGAAGCCTTGTGCTCCAGCGTGCCGCTGCCCAGCTGATTATCCTGGGCGAGGAAGTCGGCATCCTTCGGCTTCTCTTCGCTCTTGAATGTCGACAGCGTGATCTCGAGCGTCTTGCTTATTTGCTTCGGCTCCGACAGCGTGAATCCAAGGCCGAGGATCAATGCCAGGTGCAAGGCTGCAGCGAGAAACAGCGTGAAGCCGAGCCTGTCCGCCGGACGGACACGGGTGGTTTCAGGCGCAGGTTGGCGAATAGCAGCGTTCATCGCAGGTCAGGTCGGCTCGAAGTGCCGCGCAGTCTGCCGGCTTTGAGCTTGGAGTCGCAAGCGCCAAGCTCAAAGCTGTTAGCTGGTTCAAGCTTGCAGCTTGCTCTCGATGGCATCCATCAGGCGCTCGCCGATGCGGGTGTCGAAGGCGCTGTCGATTTCCCGGATACAGGTCGGGCTGGTGATGTTGATTTCGGTGAGGTAATCGCCGATGACATCCAGGCCGACAAACAACAGGCCGCGCTCGCGCAGCTGTGGCCCGACGATCGCTGCGATTTCGCGATCGCGATCCGACAGCGGCTGCGCCACGCCGCGTCCGCCGGCGGCCAGATTGCCGCGGGTCTCGCCGGCGGCCGGGATCCGAGCGAGGCAGTACGGCACCGGCTCGCCGTCGATCATCAGGATGCGCTTGTCGCCGTCTTTGATCGCGGGGATATAGCGCTGAGCCATGATCTGCCGGCCGCCATGCTCGGTCAGCACTTCGAGGATCACCGACAGGTTCGGATCTCCTTCACGATGGCGGAAGATCGAGGCGCCGCCCATCTCGTCAAGGGGTTTGAGAATGATGTCACGGTGCTCCCGAGCGAACTCGCGGAGAATGTCGGCGCGCCGGCTGACCAGGGTCGGTGGCGTGCACTGTGGAAACTGCGTGGCGAAGAACTTCTCGTTGCAGTCGCGCAGGCTCTGCGGGCGGTTGACCACCAGCGTTCCGGCTTTCTCTGCCAGCTCCAGCAGATAGGTGGCGTAGACGTACTCGCTATTGAACGGCGGGTCCTTGCGCATGAGGATGACGTCGAGCTCGCCTAGCGCCGAGTCGAACTCATCGCCTGTTTCGAACCATTTCTGTGGGTCGTTGAACACTCGGAGCGGACACATGCGCGCGCGCGCCTGGTCTCCGAGCTGGTAAAGGTCTCGTTGTTCCATGTAGAACAGCGTCCAGCCTCGCGCCTGGGCAGCAAGCAGCATGGCGAGCGAGCTGTCCTTTTTGAAGGCGATCTGCGCGATAGGGTCCATGATGATCCCGACGCGAACGGTCATGAGGTTTCTCCGGCATGGGGCAGCGTCGCGCTGCTGGTGGCTCGATTGGTCGCTGCAGATTGGCCGCGGTTGTGCACTCGGTCAAGGAAAATTGGCATGCTTTTGCGGCTGATAGCATGGCCAGAAGGAGTGTGCTAAAAAGGTCCGGCGATTGGGTGCAGCCCATCGATGACAGGGCCTCCAGCGCACTGACATAACGATAAACTACGACTCACCGAGGCGATGGTAGGGCGAAATGGAACAGCACTCCGAGGGCTTGAAGGTCATGGTGATCGACGATTCGAAGACGATTCGTCGCACCGCTGAAACCCTGCTGAAGAAAGTAGGTTGCGATGTCATCACCGCTGTTGACGGTTTCGATGCGCTCGCCAAGATTGCAGATACTCATCCTCGTATCATCTTCGTCGATATTATGATGCCCAGGCTGGACGGCTATCAGACCTGTGCACTGATCAAGAACAACAGTTCCTTCAAGTCGACGCCGGTGATCATGCTGTCTTCCAAAGATGGCCTCTTCGACAAGGCGAAAGGGCGTATCGTCGGGTCCGATCAATACCTCACCAAGCCGTTCAGCAAAGAAGAGCTGCTAGGCGCAATCAAGGCGCACGTCCCTGATTTCGCGCCGGTGGAACAAGCATCCTGAAGTTCGGCATTGTTTGCCGCTGAAGCCTTCCTATGGAGAAATCATGGCTCGCGTTCTGATTGTTGATGATTCACCGACAGAAATGTACAAGCTCACCGCCATGCTGGAGAAGCACGGGCATGTGGTGCTCAAGGCCGAGAACGGGGCTGATGGTGTTGCTCTGGCTCGCCAGGAAAAACCGGATGCCGTGCTGATGGATATCGTCATGCCCGGGCTGAACGGATTCCAGGCCACGCGCCAGCTGACCAAAGATTCGGAAACCAGTCACATTCCGGTGATCATCGTTACCACCAAGGATCAGGAAACCGATAAGGTCTGGGGCAAGCGCCAGGGCGCCAAGGATTACCTGACCAAGCCAGTGGACGAGGCGACATTGCTGAAAACCCTGAATGCCGTTCTGGCGGGCTGACGCCGGGGTAGCCAACACTCGGACAAAGGGACGTGGCCAGCATGGCTGACATGCCAACGCCGTTTCAGCACCTGCTGGAGCTAGATAGACAATGCCGCATTCATGCGGCAGGTCTGCCTTCACAGCAGGAAGCCGTACAGACCTGGGGAGGGATCGGCTTCCGCATGGGTGGACGCTTGTTCGTCGCGCCGATGGGCGAGGTCAGCGAGATCCTGCACGAGCCGCGATATACCTTGTTGCCAGGCGTCAAGAGCTGGGTGAAGGGTGTGGCAAACGTTCGCGGCAGGCTGCTGCCGGTGATGGACCTGTGTGGCTATTTCGGGCTGGAGCTATCGGCCTTGCGCAAGCAGCGCAGGGTGCTGGTGGTAGACCATCAGGAAGTATTCGCCGGACTGACCGTCGACGAAGTGTTCGGCATGCAGCATTTTCCGGTAGAAGCCTTCTCGGAGGAGCTGCCACCGATCGAGGCGTCGATTCAACCGTTCATTCACGGTGTCTTCCAGCGCGAGCAACCCTGGCTGGTCTTCAGTCCGCACGCACTGGCTACGCATCAGGCGTTTCTAGACGTCGCTTATTAGTTGTAGGTGGGTCGACCTAGGTCGGCCTTTTGGTTCTTGGATGGAAGCGCACGGGGGCCCAGGCGGGGGCCGGATAATGAACAAGATGAATGCTAGTGCTTTGTTGAGCGGGGTGCGCAGCAATACGCTGATCACCGGCCTGTTTGTCGTGTTGATCGTATCGATCGTGTTGTTGTTCGCGAACTTCGCGTACGTCAATACGCAGGCCGATCATGACAACGAGTACATCGCTCACGCGGGAGAGCTACGCGTACTGTCCCAGCAGATCGCCAAGGATGCCGTGGAAGCGGCGACCGGCACCCAGGAGGCGTTCGCGTCCCTGAAGCAGGCCCGTAACGAGTTCGAGCGACGTTGGGGGTATCTCGCCCAAGGTAACGAAAACATCGGGCTGCCTGCGGTGCCCGAATCGCTGCGTGCCGAGGTCAATGCGGTGGAGCAGGACTGGAACACTCTGCGCCGTGACACGGACGCAATTCTTTCCAGCGAGCAGACGGTACTGTCTCTGCATCAGGTGGCCAGCACTCTCGCCGAAACCATCCCGCAGCTGCAGGTAGAGTACGAGGAGGTCGTCGATATTCTGCTTGAAAGCGGCGCGCCGGCTGCCCAGGTCTCGGTGGCCCAGCGTCAATCGCTGCTGGCCGAACGTATTCTCGGTTCGGTGAACAAGGTACTTTCCGGTGATCAGGACTCGGTTCAGGCAGCTGATATGTTCGGCCGGGACGCCAGCCTGTTCGGTCGCGTACTGAACGCGATGATCGAAGGCAACGTCGCCATGGGCATCAGTGCGGTGGCTGACGAAGAGGCACTGGACCGTCTTGCGGAGATCTCCGAGCTGTTCCAGTTCGTATCGGGTTCCGTGGACGAAATTCTGGAAACCTCGCCAGAGCTGTTCCAAGTCCGCGAGTCGGCAAACAGCATCTTCGAGGTTTCGCAGACGCTGCTGGACAAGACCTCTGCCCTTTCCCAAGGTTTGCAGAACCGTGCTGATGCACGTTATCTGAACACCATTATCGGTTACGTACTGGGTGCGCTTGCACTGGCAGCGATCATCCTGATCGGCTTGGTAATGGTTCAGGAAACGCGTCGCCGCTTGAGCGAAACCGCCGAGAAGAACGAGCGCAACCAGGCGGCGATTCTGCGACTGCTCGATGAGATCGGTGACCTTGCTGACGGTGACTTGACGGTAGCCGCAACCGTAACCGAAGACTTCACTGGTGCGATCGCGGACTCGATCAACTACTCCATCGACCAGCTGCGCGATCTGGTAGCAACCATCAACCAGACCGCGGTACAGGTATCGGGCGCAGCCCAGGAGACCCAGGCGACGGCAATGCATCTTGCCGAAGCGTCCGAACACCAGGCACAAGAGATTGCTGGTGCCTCGGCGGCAATCAACGAGATGGCCGTTTCCATTGACCAGGTATCGGCAAACGCTGCGGAATCGTCCGCGGTAGCAGAACGCTCGGTAGCCATCGCCAACAAGGGCAACGAGGTCGTACACAACACCATTACCGGCATGGACAACATCCGTGAGCAGATCCAGGACACGTCCAAGCGGATCAAACGTCTCGGTGAGTCTTCCCAAGAGATCGGCGACATCGTAAGCCTGATCAACGACATTGCCGACCAGACCAACATCCTTGCACTCAACGCGGCGATCCAGGCCTCCATGGCGGGCGACGCGGGGCGTGGCTTCGCGGTGGTTGCGGACGAAGTACAACGCCTGGCGGAACGTTCCTCCGCTGCAACCAAGCAGATCGAAGCGCTGGTCAAGACCATTCAGACCGACACCAACGAAGCGGTCATCTCGATGGAGCAGACCACTTCCGAGGTGGTCCGCGGTGCGCGCCTGGCACAGGATGCCGGGGTGGCACTGGAGGAGATCGAAAAGGTATCCAAGACCCTCGCTGCGCTTATCCAGAACATCTCCAACGCAGCTCGTCAGCAGGCTTCGTCTGCCGGTCATATTTCCAACACCATGAACGTGATCCAGGAGATCACCTCGCAGACCTCGTCGGGTACCACCGCTACGGCCAAGAGCATTGGTAATCTGGCCAAGATGGCCAACGAAATGCGCCATTCCGTTTCGGGCTTCACCCTGCCGGATACGCCGGATCAGGCCTGACTTGACGAGTGCGGCAGTCAACTGATGGCTGCCGCCGAGGATCACGAGCGAGGGGCAGGGCATGCAGCCAAGGTTTGACTGGGCACTGGAGCCCTTGGCCGATATGTCGCCGGCGGAGTTCCATGACTGGCAGACGCTCCTCGAGGAGCGTTCCGGAATGGTCGTCAGCGAGCACAGACGCAGCTTCCTGCAGACCAATCTGAGCGCACGTATGCGTGAAGTCGGGGCGGCCGACTATGCCAGCTATTACCGGCAGGTCACTTCCGGCCCTCGCGGTGCAGTTGAGTGGTCGACCCTCATGGATCGCCTGACAGTGCAGGAGACGCGCTTCTTCCGCCATCCGGCTTCGTTCGCGCTGCTTGAGAGTCACCTGCGGCACCGGCTGGATGAAGGCTCCCTCGCTCGCCCCCTGGCGCTTTGGAGCGTCGGCTGCGCAAGCGGAGAGGAGACCTATTCACTGGCGATGATCGCGGATCAGTTGCTGGCTGACAGCGACTCCGAACATGGCTTCGGTGTAACGGGAACCGATATCAGTCTGAATGCGCTAGCCAAGTGCCGTGCCGCAGTCTACGGCGCCCGCAGGCTGGAACAGGTGACGCCAGCGTTGCGCGAGCGCTACTTCCAGCCTTCGGTCGACGATCGCTTTCAAGTCATCCCTGCCCTGGCCGCGCGAGTGTGCTTTGCGCGGCTCAATGTGCTGGAACTGGCGAATTCGCCGCTTTCCGGCATGGACGTCATTTTCTGTCAGAACCTGTTGATCTATTTCCGCCGCTGGCGCCGCAGAGAGATCCTCAATCGCTTGGCCGAGTGCCTGGCGCCGGGGGGATTGCTGGTGATTGGGGTCGGGGAAATAGTCGGTTGGCAGCATCCGGATCTGGTTCCGGTTGCCAACGATCAGGTCCTGGCCTTTACCCGGAAAAGTTTATGAGCGGAGTCGCTATGGGTGATCGGCACGATTATGTCGCCCTGGAGTGGGTGAAAGGCGAGATTGCCGAAACGCTTAAGCAGGCGCGTCAGGCGCTGGAGGCGTTCGTCGAGAATCCGCAGGACTCGACTCGGATGCGCTTCTGCCTGACCTACGTGCATCAGGTCCATGGCACTCTGCAGATGGTCGAGTTCTTCGGCGCGGCGCTGCTTGCGGAAGAAATGGAGCAGCTGGCAAGGGCCCTGCTGGAAGAGCGGGTGGCCAACCAGGGTGAAGCGCTCGAGGTCATGATGCAGGCCATCCTGCAGCTGCCGGCCTATCTGGACCGTATCCAGAGCGCGCGCCGTGATCTGCCGATGGTGGTCCTGCCGCTGCTCAACGACCTTCGCGCCGCGCGTGGCGAGAAACTGCTGTCGGAGACCAGCCTGTTTTCTCCAGATCTGTCGGGCCGGACGCCCGCGCTTTCGCAGGAGTCGGTGGAGCGTTTGCGCACCCAGGAGCTGCCAGCGTTGCTACGCAAACTGCGGCAGATGCTGCAGGTCGCTCTGGTCGGCGTCATTCGCAATCAGGACCTGCCGACCAACCTCGGTTACATGGCTCGGGTGTTTGCCCGTCTGGAAACCTTGTGCCAGAACGCTCCGCTGGCTGCCCTGTGGCAGATTGCTTCGGGGATGGTCGAGGGGCTGGCCAGCGGCGGCGTGACCAACGGTACCTCGGTCCGCACCTTGCTGCGCCAGGTGGACAAGCAGCTAAAGCGGTTGGTTGAGGAGGGTGCCGATGGTTTCAATCAGGCTGCTCCGGACGAGCTGATCAAGAACCTGCTTTTCTACGTTGCCAAGGCACCGGGGCAGACGCCTCGCATTCAGGCACTCAAGCAGCATTACCGTCTGGATGAAGCGCTGCCTGACAGCGCTGTCGTCGATCAGGAGCGGGCCCAGCTTGCCGGTCCCGACCGCGGTGCAATGCGCTCGGTGGTCGCGGCCCTCTGCGAAGAGTTGGTAAGGGTCAAGGACAGCCTCGACCTGTTCGTGCGCAGCGATCGCAAGGTCATCGCCGATCTCGCCAGCCTCGAGGTGCCGCTCAAGCAGATCGCCGATACCCTGGCCGTTCTCGGTTTCGCACAGCCGCGCAAGATCGTCCTCGATCAGATCGCCTTGGTCCAATCCATCGGCCAGGGGCTGCGTGCGCCGGATGACGCTGTGCTGATGGATATTGCCGGCGCGCTGTTGTACGTCGAGGCGACGCTGGCTGGCATGGTCGGGGGACCGGCCGAAGAGCGTGGCGAAGAAAGCCATTTGCCCACGACCGATGTGGCACAGATTCATCAGTTGGTCATTCGTGAAGCGCGCAACGGCCTGGAGCAGGCGAAGGACGCGATCATCGAATTCATTGCTTCGCAGTGGAACCATGAGCATCTGGCGCGGGTGCCAGAGCTGCTGACCCAGGTCCGCGGCGGCCTGGCAATGATTCCGCTCGAGCGTGCCGCGGCATTGTTGCAGGCCTGTAACAGCTATATCCAGGATCAGCTGCTGGCGCGCCAGGCCGTGCCTGATTGGCAGAGTCTGGACACCTTGGCCGACGCGATCACCAGCGTCGAATACTACCTGGAGCGTCTGACCGAGGATTGCGGTACTCAGGGAGACCTGATCCTCGACGTCGCTGAGGAAAGCCTGCAGAACCTCGGTTATTCACTGGGCCGCACACAGCAGCCGATGGCCGCTCTGTCGCAGGTCGAAGCCACGCCTGACGAGACTCTCGACGAGATCGAAGTACTATTGGAGGAGCCCTCGTCGCTCGACGAGGCCTTTGAGCCGATGTTGGACGACGGCGTTGGTCACGAGTCGCAGGCTGAGCCGTCGATGTCATCTGGTCAGGATTCGGTCCTGTCAGAAGACTTCGACTTGCTCGGCGGCGACACGTTTGCCGACGAGCAGATCGTTTTCAGCCTGCCCGAAGACGCCGGCGAGGCAATCTCCGACGATGTACCTGATGCCGTCGACGACGAAGCCGCTTTGCAGCAGTGGAGCGAGGCGCAGATGGCCGACCTCGATCTGCCTGAGGTTGCGCTCCCCGATTATGCCGAGCCCGAGCCTGTCGAGAGCGCCCAAGTTGAGCCGCCGCTGAGCATCGAACAGGTCATGGCGGCGCCTGTCGCGGCAATCAACCCACCTGCGCAGGACGTTCCCCCGACCTTGCTGCCGCCGCCGGCCGATGAGGAGCCGGTCGATGAAGACCTGCTCGAGGTCTTCATCGAGGAAGCCGCCGAAGTCCTGGAGACCATCGGCGAGTACCTGCCGCGTTGGCTCGGTGATAATCAGGACAAGGATGCGCTGACCGAAGTTCGCCGTGCATTCCATACCCTGAAAGGCAGTGGTCGGATGGTCCGGGCGCTGGTTATCGGTGAGCTCGCTTGGTCCGTGGAAAACCTGCTCAATCGGGTCCTGGATCGCAGCATCGAAGTCTCCGACTCGGTTGGCCATGTGGTGAACGAGGTTGTCGCCCTGATGCCGGCTCTGGTTGAGGAGTTCGCAGCCAAGAATCAGCGCCAGCGGGATGATGTCGACCGCCTGGCTGCCGCCGCGCACGCGCTGGCCAAAGGCCAACCCGTCGCGCTGTCGCTTCCGTCGAACGAGCAGGCGGCTTCGACTGATGAGGTGCCACAGCAGGCTGCCCTGACGCAGCACGAAGATGCGCTGGACCCGCAGCTGCTGGAGATATTTCGTAACGAAGCAGAGTCGCACCTGACCACGCTGGTCAGTTTTCTGGCCGATTGCGCACAGCGTCTTCCGCAGCCGGTGACCGACGCCCTGCAGCGCGCGTTGCATACCCTCAAGGGCAGCGCTCATATGGCTGGCATCCTGCCTGTTGCGGAAATCGCGATGCCACTGGAAAAAATGGTCAAGGAGTTCAAGACCAACCTGATCCCCATGGATCTGGCAGAAGCTGAGCTGCTGCACGAGGCCGAGCTGCTATTGCGCCAGGGCCTGGCCAATCTCGACCAGCAGCCGCTTGCTCCTATCGACGGTGCGGCCGAGTTCCTGGAAAAGGTGCATGCGCTGCACAAGGCGCGTCTGGCCGAAGCCGGCGCCCGTCAGCAGAACGATGCAGGCGAAGTGCGTGATCCCAACATGATTGCGCTGTTCCTGTCCGAGGGGATGGATATCCTGCTCGATGCCGAGGATTTGCTGCGCAGTTGGCGTAATCACCCCGCCGAGCGACAGGAGCTGACGGCACTGCTGGAAGAGCTGACGACGTTGGGTCAGGGCGCCAAGATGGCCGAGTTGCCGCAGATGGAAGCGCTCTGCCAGGTATTGCTACGGCTGTATGCCGTTGTCGAGGAAGGCCGGCTGGCGGTAAGTGAGCGCTTCTTCGACGATGTCGAGCAGGGCCACGAGGCACTGGTCGGCATGATGGATCAGGTCGCGGCTGCTTTGCAGGTAACGGAGCAGTCCGAGCTGGTGGCGCGACTCGAGGCGCTGCTCGCTGAGGCCGTCGATCCGCTGGCCATTGTGCGGCTGCCGGACGCTGAAACAGATGATGCAGAAGAGGCGGTGGCCCCGACAGACTCGCCAGCCGAAGCCGAAGCCGAAGCCGAAGCCGAAGCCGAAGCCGAAGCCGAAGCCGAAGCCGAAGCCGAAGCCGAAGCCGAAGCCGAAGCCGAAGCCGAAGCCGAAGCCGAAGCCGAAGCCGAAGCCGAAGCCTGGCCTGCAGATGATTTGACGCAGCCACAAGTGCAGGAAGATTTCGATCCGGAGATGGTGGACATCTTCCTCGACGAGGCTGTGGACCTGATGGAAAGCGCTGGGCAGGCGCTGGATCGCTGGCTTGCCGATCCGTCCAACCAGATGGCGCTGTCGGCGCTGCTGCGCGATTTGCATACCCTCAAGGGTGGCGCCCGGATGGCGGCCATTCGCCCGATAGGTGATCTGGCGCACGAACTCGAGTCGCTTTACGAAGGGCTATCCGATGGACGTTACGTCCATTCGGCCGAGCTGGCCGCGCTGCTCCAGCGCAGTCACGACCATCTGGCGCTGCAGCTCGAGCAGCTGCAGCGCCAGCAGCCAATGAGCGGTGCCGAGGCGCTGATCGATGCGATGCGGAGGTTTCGCCAGGGAGGCAGCTTTCCCGTCGAGGAAATGACATCCGAGGCTCGGCCTGACAATGGCGATCTCGATCGCGGCCCCGACGCATGCCCGAGCACAACCGATGAGCTGTCCGGCCTGCCGGAGCAGGGCGAGCTTTCCGATACTGCGGAGCTGCCATTGCCGGAGCTCGATGAGCTTACGGTAGAGCAGAGCGATGAGGATGCAGCTAGCACGGAACCGATGCCGGATCCGTTGGCGTTCGTCGAGGAGGTCGAGCTGGACCTGCCTGAAACCGATGATCGCTCTGCCCCTATCGACCCGGCGGCGACCGAGGCAAGCACGCCGGTCAATGAGCGCGATCCGGAACTGGTCGAGATTTTCCTGGAGGAAGGCTTCGACCTGCTGGAGAGTGCTGCTGGTGGCCTGCAGCGCTGGATGACCGATGTCGACAACAGTTTCGAGCTCGAAGCGCTACAGCGTGACCTGCACACCCTCAAGGGCGGTGCGCGGATGGCCGATATCGGTGAGGTCGGCGACCTGGCGCACGAACTTGAATACCTGTACGAGGGGCTTTGTGCCGGCCGCTATCGGGCCAGCCCCGAGCTGTTCGGGCTGCTGCAAGCCTGTCAGGACCGACTGGCCGAGATGCTCGAGGCCGTGCGTGCTCATCAACCGTTGCCGAAAGGCGATGGGTTGATCGAAACCATCAAGGCTTTTCGCGACAGCCCCGCCGAACAGCTGAGTATGCCCAGCAGCGTGTCGCTGAAGGCCGCGCAAGACGATGCTCCACAGACTGCTGAGGCCGAAATTCTCGATATTTTCGTCGAGGAGGCCGATGATCTGCTTGAGGACATGGAGGCAGCCCTTGGTCGCTGGGATGCGTGCCGCGACGATGCTGCACCGCTGGCTGACATGCTTCGCGTTCTGCATACACTCAAGGGCGGTGCGCGCCTTGCCGGGCAGGGTGCGCTGGGCAACCTGGCTCACGATCTGGAACAGCGCCTGAGCGAGGCCCAGCAGTCGGGGGCGCCCTGGCCGGACAGCCTGTTTCTCGATGTACAACAGGGATATGACGCACTGCTGAGGGATGTCGAGCAGCTGCGCGCCGGCCTAGCGGACGATGGCGCCGAGCAACCGCAGGAGGAGCCGGTCGAGGTTGATCAACCGCTCGGCCAGCCGGCGGCGTTGCTACAGCCGATTGTCGCTGCCAGCGTCCAGCCGGCTGCAAGCCCCGCTCCGGCAAAGGTGCTGCCGTTCATTCGCCGCGCGCAGCAGGCGGCCCAGGAAGCTGCCGCACGGCGCGCACCACAGGAACTGGTGAAGGTACCGGCGGAGTTGCTGGAGGGGCTGGTCAACCTGGCCGGGGAAACCTCGATCTTCCGTGGCCGGGTGGAGCAGCAGGTCAGCGACGTCGGGTTCACGCTTGGCGAGATGGAAGCGACCATCGAGCGTGTCCGCGACCAGCTTCGCCGTCTGGACACGGAAACCCAGGCGCAGATTCTCAGCCGCTATCAGGCCGAAGCCGAGCGCGCTGGCTATGACGATTTCGATCCGCTGGAGATGGACCGCCATTCGCAGCTGCAGCAGCTTTCCCGTGCGCTGTTCGAGTCGGCCTCCGACTTGCTCGACCTGAAGGAAACCCTGGCGGCGCGCAACCGAGACGCTGAAACGCTGCTGCTGCAGCAGGCGCGGGTCAATACCGAGCTTCAGGAGGGCCTCATGCGCACCCGCATGGTGCCCTTCGAGCGCCTGGTGCCGCGCCTGCGCCGGATCGTTCGGCAGGTCGCTGGTGAGCTCGGAAAACAGGTCGAGTTCATGGTCGGCAATGCCACCGGGGAGATGGATCGTAGCGTTCTTGAACGCATCGTCGCGCCTCTCGAACACATGCTGCGCAACGCCGTCGACCACGGCATCGAGTCCGTCGAGCGGCGCCGGGCCGCCGGCAAGCCCGAGCAGGGCACGATCCGTCTGGACCTGGCGCGTGAAGGTGGCGATATCCTGCTGACCCTCGCGGATGACGGTGGCGGAATCAACCTGGAGGCGGTGCGGCGCAAGGCGATCGAGCGCGGCCTGATGTCCACTGGTAGCGATCTGTCCGAGCATGAGATTCTGCAGTTCATTCTCGAAGCTGGCTTCTCCACCGCCGAGCGCGTCACGCAGATTTCCGGCCGCGGCGTCGGCATGGACGTGGTGCACTCGGAGGTCAAGCAACTCGGCGGCTCGATGAGCATCGAATCGATCCTCGGCCAGGGCACACGCTTCCTGATTCGCCTGCCATTCACGGTGTCGGTCAACCGGGCGCTGATGGTCTATTCCGGTGAGGACCTCTATGCGATTCCGCTGAATACCATCGAGGGTATCGTACGGGTCTCGCCTTATGAGCTGGAGGCCTACTACCAGCCGGATGCACCGCGTTTCGAGTACGCCGGGCAGGCGTACGAACTGCGCTACCTCGGAGATCTGCTGAACAACGGGCAGAAGCCGAAGCTGGTCGGACAGAGTCTGCCGCTGCCGGTGATCCTGGTGCGCTCGAAAGAGCACAGCGTCGCGGTGCAGGTCGACAGCCTGGCCGGCTCCCGCGAAATCGTGGTGAAGAGCCTCGGCCCGCAGTTTGCTGGTGTCCATGGCATCTCAGGCGCGACCATCCTCGGGGACGGCCGCGTGGTGGTGATTCTCGACCTGCTGGCTACCATTCGCGTGCTGCATGCCCACCAGCTCACTCAACTGCATCAGCCTCGCCTGCTCGAGCTACCGCAGGAGCCCGTCGAGACGGAGAGCGAGCGGCCAACCCTGGTCATGGTGGTCGACGACTCGGTCACCGTGCGCAAGGTGACCAGCCGTCTGCTGGAGCGCAACGGCATGAACGTGCTGACCGCCAAGGACGGGGTGGACGCCATCACCCAGCTGCAGGAGCGCAAGCCGGACATCATGCTGCTCGATATCGAAATGCCGCGCATGGACGGTTTCGAGGTGGCCACGCTGGTACGTCACGACGAGCGTCTGAAGGACCTGCCGATCATCATGATCACCTCGCGTACAGGCGAAAAACACCGCGATCGGGCGCTCGGCATCGGTGTCAACGAGTATCTGGGTAAGCCGTATCAGGAGTCTGTCCTGCTCGAAGCCATTCAGCGCCTGGTTCACGCCGATGTCTGACGTTCTCTCTGCACGCATAGCGGTACTAGCCGACACCTCGCTGCAGCGCCACGTGCTGCAGCAGGCGCTGACCGGAAGTGGCTATCAGGTCGTGCTGAACAACGACCCGGCACGCCTGGAGCCGGCTGACCTGGACGGTACCGAGGCCGATCTTTGGCTGGTGGACCTTGCGCAGACCGAGGATTCACCGCTGGTGGACGCGCTCCTGGAGCGAGATACCACGCGCGTGCTGTTCGGCGAGGGGCATGCACCGGAACGGCACTCCGAGTTCTACCCGCGCTGGGAGCGCAGCCTGTTCAGCAAGCTCAAGCGCCTGGTGGGGGATCCGTCGCGTGCGGTGGGACCACGCCTGGATGTGTTGCAGGGCGACGGGCAGGGGCTCGAGCGACTGACGCTGCCGGCGGTGCTCGCCGATTCGGCGCTGCATGTAGGCGAGCCAGCAGCTCAGGTCTGGTTGCTGGCTGCCTCGCTTGGCGGGCCTGAGGCAGTGAAGGCGTTTCTCGACGCTTTGCCGGGCGGGCTGCCGGTGGGTTTCATTTATGCCCAGCACATCGAAGCCAGCTTCGAATCGGCGCTGTCCCAGGCCGTGGGCCGGCACAGCCAATGGCAGGTGCGCCAGGTCCGTCCGGGCGAGCGGGTTCGCTGCGGCGAAGTGATCATCGCGCCGATCGCCGAGGAGCTGGGGTTCGAGGCCGACGGCCGCACGCGGCTGACCGGTCGCTGCTGGCCGGAGCCGTATAGCCCGTCGATCGATCAGATGATGCTGAACCTGGCGCAGCAGTTCGGCGAACGTTGCGGCGTCATCGCCTTCAGCGGCATGGGCAGCGACGGCAGCGCGGCCGCCGCCTATGCCCTGCGCCAGGGCGCCAGGGTCTGGACGCAGCGGGCCGACTCCTGCGCATGCTCGAGCATGCCGGACAATCTTCGCGAGGGTGGCTACAGCTCCTACAGTGGCGATCCTCGCGAACTGGCCCAGGCGCTGGTCAATCATTTGGTGAATCAGGTCGGTACGACCACCACGTCTTTACTACGGAATAACTCATGAGTCAGATGGTCGTTTCTCAGGACGCGGAAAGCCTCACCGGGCTGCTGATGCCGCTTGCCGACCGCATGTTGCTGGTACCCAACGTCGCGGTGGCCGAGCTGATTCCGTACCGCGCGCCGCAGGCTGCCGAGGGCATGCCGGCCTGGTTTCTCGGTCAGGTGCAGTGGCGCGACCTGAGCCTGCCGCTGCTGTCGTTCGAGGCAGCGTCTACCGGCCAGCCGCCAGCGGTTGGCCAGACTGCCCGGGTAGCTGTGCTCAACGCGGTGGGTGGGCGCGAACACGTCAAGTTCATCGCATTGCTGGTGCAGGGTATTCCGCATTCGATAAAGGTGGATACCAGTCTGGCTCGAGCGGATGCGGCGCTTGCTCCGCTGGAGCTGGACGCTGTCGACCTGGGCGATATGCAGGCGCGCATTCCCGATCTGGTCGGCCTGGAGCAGCAGCTGGCGAATGCCGGGCTGATCTGAGCACGCCCGGGTGCTAGAAGTCTCCCCATAGCTGCTGCGCCACGCTCAGCGCCACCACCGGCGCCGTTTCGGTGCGCAGAACCCGCGGCCCCAGCCGCGCCGGAAGAAAGCCCTGCCCGCTAGCCTGTTCGACTTCGCTCTGGCTCAGACCACCCTCCGGACCGATCAGAAACGCCAGGCTTTGCGGCTTGGCATGGCTCGCCAGCGGCTCGGCTACTGGGTGCAGCACGAGCTTGAGGTGGGCCTCGACGGCCAGCCAGTCGCGCAGCGCAACCGGTGAATGGATGATCGGCAGGACCGAACGGCCACACTGCTCGCAGGCGCTGATGGCGATCTGCCGCCAGTGGGCCAGACGCTTGTCGGCCCGCTCATCGTTGAGGCGCACTTCACACCGCTCGCTGATTAGCGGCGTGATCTCGCTGACGCCTAGCTCGGTGGCCTTCTGGATCGCCCAGTCCATGCGCTCGCCGCGCGACAGGCCCTGCCCGAGGTGTATCTGCAGCGGTGATTCCGGCATCCCGGCCAGGCGTTCGTGCAACTCGACCCTAACGCGCTTCTTGCCGACCTCCGTCAGCTCGCCGCGATACTCCTGGCCGCTGCCATCAAAAAGCTGCACCACGCTGCCGGTCGACAGGCGCAGGACTCGCCCGATGTAGTGGGCCGCTGCCTCGGGGAGTGCATGCTGACCGAGGGAAAGGGGAGCGTCGACGAAGAAGCGGGATAGGCGCATAGGGCACCGGCAGGGCGAGGTGGATGAGGCTGCAAGTCTAAAGCATCGGCGGTCCGGTCAGCAGACCGCCGCACGCTTGCGTGATTTCAGCCCGGATCGCGGAAATCCGGATACGGCCCCGCCGGCACCGATACCTGCGCACTGTCGCGCGTGGCGATGTCGATACCCTCGCTGGCCACGGTGGCGAGAAAGTCGATCTGTTCCTCGGTGATGCAATAGGGCGGCAGGAAATACACCACACTGCCGAGCGGGCGCAACAGAGCGCCGCGCTCCATCGCGTGCTGATAGACCTTGAGGCCGCGACGCTCCTGCCAGGGATAGGCCGTGCGGCTGGCCTTGTCCTGAACCATCTCGATAGCCAGTGCCATGCCGGTCTGGCGGACTTCGGCCACGTGCGGATGCTCGACCAGGTGCGCGGTGGCGCTGGCCATGCGCTCGGCCAGCGCCTTGTTCGCTTCGATCACGTTGTCTTCGGCGAAGATATCCAGCGTCGCCAGTGCCGCGGCGCAGGCCAGCGGGTTGCCGGTGTAGGTGTGCGAATGGAGGAAGGCGCGCAGCGTCGAATAGTCGTCGTAGAACGCCCGGTACATCCGGTCGGTGGTGAGCACTGCGGCCATCGGCAGATAGCCGCCGGTCAAGGCTTTGGACAGGCAGAGGAAGTCTGGCGTGATGCCGGCCTGCTCACAGGCAAACATGGTGCCGGTGCGGCCGAAGCCGACCGCGATCTCATCATGGATCAGATGCACGTCGTACCGGTCGCAAGCTTCGCGCAGCAGCTTGAGGTAGATCGGGTGATACATGCGCATGCCGCCTGCGCCCTGAATCAAAGGCTCGACGATCACCGCAGCAATTTCGCCATGATGCTCGGCCAGCGTCTGCTCCATATGGGCGAACATGGTGCGCGAATGTTCTTCCCAGCTCACGCCGTCCGGCCGCAGGTAACAATCCGGGCTCGGTACCTTGAAGGTGTCCAGCAACAGTGGCTTGTAGGTGTCGGTGAACAGTGCGACATCGCCCACCGACATGGCTGCTACGGTTTCGCCGTGGTAGCTGTTGGTCAGGGTGACGAACCGCTGCTTGTCCGAGCGTCCAATATTGCGCCAGTAGTGGAAGCTCATCTTCAGCGCAACTTCGATGCCGGTCGATCCATTATCTGTGTAGAACACTCGATCTAGCCCGGCAGGCGTGATGCTTACCAGTCGCTCCGACAGCTCGACGACTGGCTGATGACTGAAGCCGGCGAGCATGACGTGTTCGAGCTGATCGAGTTGGTCTTTGATGCGTTGATTGATGCGTGGGTTGGCATGGCCGAAGACGTTGACCCACCAGGAACTGACCGCATCCAGGTATCGCTTGCCGTCGAAATCCTCCAGCCAGACGCCTTCGCCGCGGCGGATCGGAATCAGCGGCAGCTGCTCGTGATCTTTCATCTGGGTGCAGGGATGCCAGAGTACGGCAAGGTCGCGTTGCATCCAGCTGTCGTTCAGGCTCATCGTTACTCCTCCGCAATGAGTCGCGAAGCCTAGCAGAAGCGCTGGGGCATGACTTGATGCGATCAGTCATCGATTTACTCGATATTTCAAAGCGAAAAAATGCGCTCTATTCCGATAGGTAACCGGCTAGGCTTCTAGGCCTGAATTTGAAGGAAGATTCAATGCACTGGCGTAACTCCTCAACGAACTATGGGCTGACCAGCATTGCCTTGCACTGGTTGGTGGCCATCGCCGTATTCGGTCTGTTCGGCCTGGGCTTCTGGATGGTTGGGCTGAACTACTACAGCAGCTGGTATCGCACCGCGCTGGACCTGCACAAGAGCATTGGCATCGCGCTGTTTCTGATCATGCTGCTGCGGGTGCTCTGGCGTTTCGTCAGCCCTGCGCCGGCGCCGCTGGCGAGTCAGGGGCGGCTGACCCGGATCGCGGCCAGGCTTGGTCACAGCCTGCTGTACCTCGGCCTGTTCCTGGTGATGATCTCGGGTTACCTGATCTCCACCGCCGATGGCCGGCCGATCAGCGTGTTCGGCCTGTTCGAGGTGCCGGCGCTGATCACTTCCATCCCCGATCAGGCCGACAGCGCCGGGGTTGTTCACGAATACGCTGCCTGGGCGCTGGTGATCTTCGCCGTGGTACACGCCCTGGCTGCGCTCAAACACCATTTCATCGACCGCGACGCGACACTCAAGCGCATGCTCGGTCGTAGTGCCGGTTAATCACCCCCGATAGGAGAATCCATCGATGCTCAAGAAAACCCTCGCCGCACTGGTCCTCGGTTCCGCACTGGTCGGTGGCCAGGCATTCGCTGCCGACTACGCCATCGACAAGCAGGGCCAGCACGCCTTCGTCAATTTCAAGATCAGCCACCTCGGCTACAGCTGGCTATGGGGCACGTTCAAGGATTTCGATGGCAGTTTCAGCTTCGATGCCGAGAAGCCAGAAGCTAGCAGTGTGAAGGTCACGTTGCACACCGACAGCGTCTTTTCCAACCACGCCGAACGCGACAAGCATCTGCGCAGCGAGGATTTCCTGAACGTCTCCGAGCATCCGACCGCGACCTTCGAGTCGACCGCGGTAAAGTCGACAGGCGAAGGGACGGCTGATATCACCGGTAATCTGACCCTCAACGGGGTAACCAAGCCTGTCGTGATCGCGTCCAAGTTCCTCGGTGAAGGCAAGGACCCTTGGGGTGGCTACCGCGCTGGCTTCGAGGGGATGACTACCATCAAGCTGAAGGATTTCGATATCAAGATGGATCTCGGCCCGGCTTCGCAGACTGTTGATCTGATCATCTCGGTGGAAGGCGTCCGCCAGTAATTGAAGATAGTTCATCGAGCGCCGGCGTCAGCCGGCGTTCTGTTTTTTGCGCCATAGCCGTGACTGCATCTTGAGACTGTCAGGACCTAGCGTGATTAGCACCACGAATCGAGGCCATAGCGTGCGGTAGAGGTGATCGTCTGTTTACAGACAGTCTTGAATGTAAGTATATTCGCCGCATTCTGCCATTCGCATCTGCCCGGGCTGTTCTGCTTTTGGGCTATCTGTTTCAATGAGGTCGCTTTCGATGTCAATCAAGTCAGCCAGTACGGCTCTGATCACTTTCATTGCCGCTGCGACTCTGCTCAGCGGTTGTCAGGAAGAACAGGCGACGGCGCCCGCCGAGGGCCAGCAAATACCGCAGGTGGGCATCGTGACGCTCGAGGCCGAGCCGTTCGCAGTGACTACCGAACTTCCTGGTCGCGCCCAGGCTTATCGAATCGCCGAAGTGCGTCCTCAGGTGGATGGCATCATCCAGAGGCGCCTGTTCACCGAAGGCAGTGATGTCAAGGCTGGTCAGCAGCTTTATCAAATCGACGACGCGATTTACCAGGCGACCTTTCAGAGTGCGAAGGCCAGTCTCGCTTCGGCCAAGTCCCTCGCTGATCGCTATGCGCTGTTGGTCAAGGAGCAGGCGGTAAGCAAACAGGCGTTTGACGAAGCACGCGCGGCGAGCCTGCAGGCTGAGGCAGAACTGGAGCGTGCGCGAATCAATGTGCGCTACACCAAGGTGCTGGCACCGATTTCCGGTCGTATTGGTCGCTCGGCGGTCACTGAAGGCGCGCTGGTCAGCAGTGGCCAGACTCAGGCGCTGGCGGTCATTCAACAGCTTGATCCGATCTATGTCGACGTTACCCAGCCCGCACGGGATCTGATCAACCTGCGCCGCGACCTGAAGGAAGGGCGCCTGGAAAAGGCTGGCGAAAACGCGGCGAAGGCCACCCTGATGCTCGAGGACGGCAGCCCTTATCCACACGAGGGCAAACTGGAGTTTTCCGAAGTATCGGTCG
Source organism: Pseudomonas sp. LM13 (assembly GCF_041381355.1). NCBI lineage: Bacteria > Pseudomonadati > Pseudomonadota > Gammaproteobacteria > Pseudomonadales > Pseudomonadaceae > Pseudomonas > Pseudomonas sp. LM13. The sequence continues at coordinate 503,638 of NZ_JACBXH010000001.1, read as the reverse complement.
ATGCCGGTACCGGCTCGGTGGTGTTGCGCGCGGTGTTCCCTAACCCGGACAAGGTGTTGATGCCCGGCATGTTCGTGCATGCGCACCTGGTCGCGGGCGTGAGGAGCGAAGCGATTCTAGCGCCGCAGCAAGGTGTTACCCGCACGCCGACGGGTGAAGCGACCGTCATGGTAGTCGATGCCAATAACAAGGTAGAAGCCCGCAAGATCATAACGTCGCGCGCCGTCGGCAACCGCTGGCTGGTTACCGAGGGCCTCAATTCAGGGGATCGCCTGATCACCGAGGGGCTGCAATTCATTCGCCCGGGCGTCGAAGTCAAACCCGTGCCGGCCACCAACGTTGCCGCTGCCCAGCCACAAGCCCAGTAAGGCTGAGCCGAGGATAAACATACATGTCCAGATTCTTTATCGACCGGCCCATTTTTGCCTGGGTAATCGCCCTGGTGATCATGCTGGCAGGTGGGCTTTCCATTCTTTCACTGCCGGTTAACCAGTACCCAAGCATCGCGCCGCCCGCGGTCGGCATTTCGGTCTCCTATCCAGGTGCCTCCGCACAAACCGTTCAGGACACTGTGGTCCAGGTTATCGAACAGCAGCTGAACGGCATCGACGGCCTGCGCTACATGTCTTCGGAAAGCAACTCTGACGGCAGCATGTCGATCACCGTGACCTTTGAGCAGGGCACCGATCCGGATATCGCGCAGGTCCAGGTGCAGAACAAGCTGCAGCTGGCCACACCGCTGTTGCCGCAGGAGGTCCAGCAGCAGGGCATTCGGGTGACCAAGGCGGTGCGCAACTTTCTGATGGTCATTGGCGTGGTATCCACCGATGGCGGCATGACCCGCGGTGACCTGTCGGATTACATCGTCACCAATATCCAGGATCCCATTTCTCGGACCGCAGGCGTCGGTGACTTTCAGGTATTCGGCTCGCAATACGCCATGCGGATCTGGCTCGACCCGGCCAAGCTGAACAACTTCGCCATTATCCCGACCGATGTGGGGGATGCCATTCGTGCGCAGAACGTACAAGTGTCGGCGGGTCAGTTCGGCGGGCTGCCGGCGGTGCCAGGCCAGCAGCTCAGCGCAACGATCATCGGCAAGACCCGTCTGCAGACGCCCGAGCAGTTCCGCGACATCCTGCTCAAGGTCAATAGTGACGGTTCGCAGGTACGTCTAGGTGATGTGGCGCGGGTCGAAATGGCTGAGCAGAGCGCAGCAATCAGTGCGCTCTATAACGGCATGCCGGCCGCAGCCATCGCGATCAAACTGGCGACCGGTGCCAATGCACTGGATACCGCCAAGGAAGTGCGAGCCACTATCGAGGAGCTGAAACCGTTCTTCCCTGCGGGCATGGAAATCGTTTATCCCTACGACACGTCACCCGTGGTTTCGGCATCGATTACCGGTGTGGTGCATACGCTGTTCGAAGCCATCGCCTTGGTGTTCCTGGTGATGTATCTGTTCCTGCAGAACTTCCGTGCAACATTGATTCCGACGTTGGCCGTTCCGGTCGTGCTTCTTGGAACCTTTGGTGTGCTGGCGGTGTTTGGTTTCAGCGTCAATACCCTGACCATGTTTGCGATGGTCTTGGCGATCGGGCTGCTAGTGGACGATGCCATCGTGGTGGTGGAAAACGTCGAGCGTGTGATGGCGGAGGAAGGATTATCGCCGCTCGAGGCGACGAGAAAATCCATGATCCAGATCCAGGGTGCGCTGATCGGTATTGGCTTGGTGCTCTCCGCGGTGTTCGTGCCGATGGCTTTCTTCGGTGGCTCCACGGGCGTGATCTACCGGCAGTTCGCAATTACCATCGCCTCTGCCATGACGCTGTCGGTGCTGGTTGCGCTGATCTTTACTCCAGCGCTCTGCGCAACGCTGCTCAAGCCCATTGCAAAAGGGCAGCACCACGAAAAGCGCGGCTTCTTCGGTTGGTTCAATCGCACCTTCGAACGCGGCGTGGGCGGCTACGAAAAAGGCGTGCGCAGCGTACTCAAGCGCAAAATTCCCTATCTGCTTCTGTATGTTGTGCTTGTCGCGATCATGGCGGTGCTGTTTACCCGGTTGCCGAGCTCCTTCCTGCCAGACGAGGATCAGGGCGTGCTCTTTGCCCAGGTGCAGACGCCGGCCGGCTCGACCGCCGAGCGTACCCAGCAGACGATTGACGCGATGCGCGAGTACCTGCTCAAGGAAGAGTCGGATGTGGTTCGCTCGGTATTCACGGTTACCGGCTTCAACTTTGCTGGTCGCGGTCAGAATTCAGGACTGGCCTTTATCGGCCTGAAACCGTGGGATGAGCGTACGGAAGAGGGTCAGGACGTCGCTTCGCTGGCCCTACGCGCGCAGCAGCATTTCAACTCGTTCCGCGATGCGATGGTGTTTGCATTTGCGCCCCCTGCGGTCATGGAGCTGGGTAATGCCACGGGTTTCAATTTCTTCCTTCAGGATCGCGCCGGCGTAGGCCATGACGTGCTGATGGATGCCCGCAACCAGTTCCTGGGGCTGGCCGCGGAGCATCCGGCGCTTATGGCCGTACGACCCAATGGACTCAACGATGAGCCGCAGTATCAGTTGCAGATCGACGACGAGAAAGCGCGTGTATTGGGCGTCTCGCTGAGCTCGATCAATGAGACGCTGTCGATCGGTTGGGGCTCGAGTTACGTCAACGATTTCATCGATCGCGGACGGGTCAAACGGGTGTACATGCAAGGCGAAGCCAGTTCAAGGATGAATCCTGAAGATTTCGAAAAGTGGTTCGTGCGCAATGATGCTGGCGAGATGGTGCCTTTCAGCGCTTTTGCCAGCGGGGAATGGGTCTTCGGCTCACCAAAGCTGTCTCGCTACAACGGTGTTTCGGCAATGGAGATTCTGGGCCAGGCCGCGCCAGGCTACAGCTCCGGCGATGCCATGGCTGCGGTGGAGGAGATTGCGCAGAAGCTTCCGCAGGGGGTCGGCATCTCCTGGACTGGCCTGTCCTATGAAGAGCGCCTCTCCGGTGATCAGGCGCCTGCCCTTTATGCGTTGTCGCTGCTGGTTGTATTTCTCTGCCTGGCAGCCCTTTATGAAAGCTGGTCGATTCCATTCGCCGTGATGCTGGTGGTGCCGCTTGGCGTTATCGGTGCACTGCTCGCCACGCTGGGACGAGGCTTGTCCAATGACGTGTTCTTCCAGGTCGGTCTGCTGACTACCATTGGCCTGACTGCGAAGAATGCGATCCTGATCGTCGAGTTCGCCAAGGATCTGCACGAGCAGGGCATGAGCCGCTTCGATGCGGCAGTTCAGGCCTGCCGCATGCGTTTGCGACCGATTGTCATGACCTCGCTGGCATTCACGCTTGGCGTGGTTCCGCTGGCGCTGGCCAGCGGTGCGGGGGCGGGTAGCTCGCATGCGATCGGCACGGGGGTGATCGGCGGCATGATGACCGCCACCGTGTTGGTGATCTTCTGGGTGCCGCTGTTCTATGTTCTGGTGTCTTCGATAGGCGAGCGTAAAAAAGCCGCTGACGAAGCGCCAAAGGGAGATACGCAATGAAGATGTCATTGTTGAGCATCGCACTCCTTGCCGCATTGGGCGGGTGCTCGTTGATTCCCGACTATCAGCGTCCAGAGGCGCCAACAGCAGCAAGCTGGCCAGCGGGCGAGGCTTACATCGGTGCCCCTGACGCAGGGAATGAAATGGAGCTGGATTGGCAAGTGTTCTTCCGCGATCCAGACTTGCGCCAGCTGATCAACGTGGCACTGGAAAACAATCGCGACCTGCGTGTTGCTGCGCTCAACGTCGACGCGTACCGGGCGCTGTACCGTATTCAGCGCGCCGACCTTCTGCCTGCGGTGAGTGCCGATGGCTCCGGTAGCCGCACCCGCACGCCTGGTGATCTCAACCAGACCGGGCAGAGCGGTATCAGCAGCCAGTACAGTGCGACGCTCGGCGTTTCCTGGGAACTGGACCTCTTCGGAAGGCTGGATAGCCTTCGCGAGCAGGCGTTGCAGGAATATTTCGCCACCGAGGCGGCGCAGCGGAGCACGCAGATCAGCCTGATCGCCAGCGTCGCCAATGCCTGGCTGACGTTGCAGGCCGATCAGGCCCTGTTGCACGTGAGTCGTGACACCCTGAAGACTTATGAGGAAAGCCTCTCGCTGACTCAGCGCAGTTTCGATGTGGGGGTTGCCTCGGCACTCGAACTGAGCCAAGCGCGTAGCGCGGTCGATACTGCACGGGTGGGCATCGAGCGTTACACGCGTCAGGTGGCGCAGGATCGCAACGCACTGACTTTGCTGCTTGGGCAGAACGTTCCGGTCGCATTGCCGGCCGATGGCCGTTTGGAACGCGATCTATTGGCCACGGTGCCGGTGGGGTTGCCGTCTGATCTGCTCTACAAGCGCCCCGACATCATTCAGGCCGAATACCAATTGCGTGCCGCCAACGCCAATATCGGCGCGGCGAGGGCGGCGTTCTTTCCGCGCATCAGCCTCACCGGTGCGGTGGGTACTGCGAGCAGTGAGCTGTCCGGGCTGTTCGATGGCGGCTCAAGCTACTGGAATTTCGCCCCGAGCATCAGTGTGCCGATCTTCAACGCCGGTCAACTTCGCGCCAATCTCGACTATGCCGAAATCAGCCGCAACATTCAGGTGGCGCAGTACGAAGCGACTATCCAGACCGCATTCCGCGAAGTCGCGGATGGTCTGGCTGCTCAGGCCACCTATGTTCGCCAGCTACAGGCTCAGCGTGATCTGGTGGAAGCCAGCGAGGACTACTACCGCCTTGCCGAGCGGCGTTACCGCACGGGCATCGACAGCTACCTGACGTTGCTTGATGCGCAGCGGCAGCTGTTCGAAGTCCAGCAGCAATTTATCAGCGACCGTCTGGCGCAGATGATCAGCGAAGTCGATCTGTTCAAGGCCTTGGGGGGTGGCTGGGATGCACAGGGCGAGGCTATACCAGGGCAGGGTTGAGGATGTTTTACGGCGCTTGCCGTCGTTCGATGATGTTCTTGCCGAGCTAACGCTCTAACAAAAACGCCGCCTCTGAAGGCGGCGTTTTTATTTCTGCATTTCAGCGGTTGCGGGTCAGCAATGCTGGCTTCTCACCACGAGGCTTGGTCGGAAGCTGTTCCAACTGCTCAATGCTGGGCAGTCGGTCCAGCTTCGACTCCTTGTGGATGATGACCGGCTGCTTTTCCTTCGGCTTCTCCGCAACGTCCCGGCGGGGACCACCGCTATCACCGTCGATCCGACGCCCTTCGTTCTTGCGGCGTGGTTGACCGCCACGGGCCGATTGGCCCTGGCGCTTGCCTTTGCCCTGAGCGCCTGCTCCGGCAGTGCCGCTGCGTGGAGCTGCCGCGGCACGTGGTTGGCTACCACCGGGTTGAGCCGGGGCGGCGGGGCGACGGCCACGTCCCTGCTTGTTCTGGTAGGGGCTGACGTAGTCGACGCTGTTGCCGAAGTTATCGACTTCGTCATCAAGAAATACGTCCGGAGCGCGATCATTCGGTAGGCGAGGCGGACGGCTCACCGGCGCTGCAGCAGTCTGCTCTGCTGAGCCCTGCGCTGGACGCGCAGTGCGCGGCTTGTTGCGCCCGCGGCGGTTGCGATCACCCGCTTTCGGCTCGCTGGCTGCAGTTTCGGTGGTTTTGGCGGTGCGCTCGCCCCGAGGTTTGCGCTCACTGTTGCGAGCAGGACGTGGCTGGCGCGGCTCACGGACTTCCGGCTTCTCCGCTTCGATTGTGCTGGCATCGAAGCCCATCAGATCACCGTCCGGAATCTTCTGCTTGGTCATCCGCTCGATGCCCTTCAGCAGTTTTTCCTCGTCGGGCGCGACCAGCGAGATGGCCTCACCGCTGCGCCCCGCGCGGCCGGTACGACCGATACGGTGGACATAATCTTCTTCGACATTCGGCAGCTCGAAGTTGACCACGTGAGGCAGTTGATCGATATCCAGGCCGCGTGCGGCGATATCGGTGGCGACCAGAATGCGCACCTGGTTGGCCTTGAAGTCCGCCAGCGCCTTGGTGCGGGCGTTCTGGCTCTTGTTGCCGTGAATCGCAACCGCCGGCAGCCCGTGCTTGTCGAGGTATTCGGCAAGGCGGTTGGCACCGTGCTTGGTGCGGGTGAACACCAGGACCTGTTCCCAAGCGCCTTGTGTGATCAGGTGGGCCAGCAGGGCGCGCTTGTGCGAGGCCTGCAGTCGGAACACCCGTTGCTCGATGCGCTCAACGGTGGTGTTCGGCGGTGTTACCTGGATCTTCTCCGGCTCGTGGAGCAGCTTGCTGGCGAGGTCGGTGATGTCTTTGGAGAAGGTGGCCGAAAACAGCAGGTTCTGGCGCTTGGTCGGCAGCTTGGCCAGGACCTTCTTCACGTCATGAATGAAGCCCATATCCAGCATGCGGTCGGCTTCATCGAGCACCAGAATTTCCACGTGGGAAAGGTCGATGGCCTTCTGATTCGCCAGGTCGAGCAGGCGGCCGGGGCAGGCAACCAGGACGTCAACACCTTTGGCCACAGCCTGAACCTGTGGGTTCATGCCGACGCCACCGAAGATCACCGCGCTTTTCAACGGCAGATCACGGGCATAGACCTTGAAGCTGTCATGAACCTGGGCGGCAAGTTCGCGGGTCGGCGTCAGTACCAATACGCGCGGCTGGCGTGGACCGTGACGATGCTCGCGATCGGGATGACCACCTGGGAAGAGAATTTCCAGAACGGGGAGTGCAAAACCACCGGTCTTGCCGGTTCCCGTCTGTGCAGCGACCATCAGGTCGCGTCCTTGCAACACGGCGGGAATGGCCCGCTGTTGCACCGGTGTAGGCTGGGTGTAACCGGCGGCCTCGACGGCACCGGCCAAAGCCTCGGAGAGACCGAGGGAAGCAAAGGACATGAGTAATCCTGTCTTGTTTAGGGCGAAGCCCTGGGATGGTCATGCCTGGCTCGAATCGCGACTGGCGTGCGATCCCGTCCGGTCCTGCCGCGGGTCATATATGGCGGCATCCGGGCGTAAGCCTGGCGGAAGCGCGGAGTATAACAGAGCCTGTTAACGCCGCATTGCTCTGACAGTGTCGCAGGTCACGGGTTCATTAGCCAGCTCCGTATTTCTACGGAGCCGGTTGGTGCTCAGCGTGACAGCCCGAGGTTGTTCCAGATCGCCAGGCTCGGCTCGGCCTGGTTCAGCGTATAGAAGTGCAGGCCGGGCGCACCGCCGGCCAGCAGCTTCTCGCACATCTCGGTGATGACCTGCTCGCCGAAGGCCTGGATGCTCTGCATGTCGTCGCCATAGCTTTCGAGCTGCTTGCGCACCCAACGCGGAATCTCCGCACCGCAGGCATCTGAAAAGCGTGCCAGCTTACTGTAGTTGGTGATCGGCATGATGCCGGGCACCACCGGGGTTTCCACTCCGAGTTTGCGCACGCGCTCGACGAAGTAGAAGTAGCAGTCGGCATTGAAGAAGTACTGGGTGATGGCACTGTCGGCGCCGGCCCTGGCCTTGCGCACGAAGTTGGTCAGGTCGTCTTCGAAGTTGCGCGCCTGCGGATGCATTTCCGGGTAGGCGGCAATCTCGATATGGAAGTGATCGCCGGTTTCGCTGCGGATGAACTCGACCAGTTCGTTGGCGTAGCGCAGCTCGCCGCTGGCCATGCCCATGCCGGAGGGCAGGTCGCCGCGAAGGGCGACGATGCGCTTGATACCGGCATCCTTGTAGAGGTTCAGCAGTTCGCGCAGCTCGGCCTTGCTGTCGCCGACGCAGGACAGGTGCGGTGCGGTCGGCACCTTCACCTCGCCGTCGAGCTGCAGCACGGTGTTGAGCGTGCGGTCACGGGTCGAGCCACCGGCACCGTAAGTGCAGGAGAAGAAATCGGGTTGGTAGCCGGCCAGCTGGCGGGCCACGTTCAGCAGTTTTTCGTGCCCGGCTTCGGTCTTGGTGGGAAAGAATTCGAAGCTGATGGATGGGCGGTTCAAAGCGGTCATTCGGTTATTCCTTGGGCTGCAGGCTGCTGGCGACGAATGCAGGGCACAGTTCGTCGCCAGCAGCATGACCTGCTTAGTAGCGGTAGCTGTCCGGCTTGAACGGGCCTTCGACGGTCACACCGATGTACTCCGCCTGCTTGGTGGTCAGCTGGGTGACCACGCCACCGAAGCCCTTGACCATTTCCAGCGCCACTTCCTCGTCGAGCTTCTTCGGCAGCACCATGACGGTGACGTTCTTGCTCTTCTCGGCCACCGGCAGGTCGGCGAACTTCTCGTTGTACAGGTGGATCTGCGCCAGCACCTGGTTGGCGAAGGAGCCGTCCATGATCCGGCTCGGATGACCGGTGGCGTTGCCCAGATTCACCAGGCGGCCTTCGGCCAGCAGGATCAGGTAGTCGTCGTTGGTGGGGTCGACGGTCTTGCCGGTGCGGTGGATCTTGTGCACCTGCGGCTTGACCTCTTCCCAGCCCCAGTTGGCGCGCATGAAGGCGGTGTCGATCTCATTGTCGAAGTGGCCGATGTTGCACACCACGGCGCGCTTCTTCAGTGCCTTGAGCATGCCGGCGTCGCAGACGTTGACGTTACCGGTGGTGGTGACGATCAGGTCGATCTTGCCCAGCAGTGCCGCGTCGACGCTGGCTTCGGTGCCGTCGTTGATGCCGTCCTTGTAGGGGGAGACCAGCTCAAAGCCATCCATGCAGGCCTGCATGGCGCAGATCGGATCGACCTCGGAGACCTTGACGATCATGCCTTCCTGGCGCAGCGACTGTGCCGAGCCCTTGCCGACGTCGCCGTAGCCGACGACCAGCGCCTGCTTGCCCGACAGCAGGTGGTCGGTGGCGCGCTTGATGGCATCGTTCAGGCTGTGACGGCAGCCGTACTTGTTGTCGTTCTTGCTCTTGGTTACAGAGTCGTTGACGTTGATCGCCGGGATCTTCAGCGTGCCGCCCTTGAGCATGTCGAGCAGGCGATGCACGCCAGTGGTGGTTTCCTCGGTCACGCCGTGGACGCGCTCGAGCACCTGCGGATACTTGTCGTGCAGGATCTGGGTCAGGTCACCGCCATCATCCAGCACCATGTTGGCATCCCACGGCTGGCCGTCCTTGAGGATGGTCTGCTCGATGCACCACTCGTATTCTTCCTCGGTCTCGCCCTTCCAGGCGAACACCGGGATGCCGGCAGCGGCGATGGCGGCAGCGGCCTGGTCCTGGGTGGAGAAGATGTTGCAGCTCGACCAACGCACTTCCGCGCCGAGCGCGATCAGCGTCTCGATCAGCACGGCGGTCTGGATGGTCATGTGAATGCAGCCGAGGATCTTCGCGCCCTTGAGCGGCTGCTCGGCGGCGTATTTCTTGCGCAGGCCCATCAGCGCGGGCATTTCGGATTCGGCGATGATGATTTCGCGGCGGCCCCAGGCAGCCAGGGAAATATCGGCGACCTTGAAGTCGGTGAAACCGGCAGGCGTCATGACAGCACTCATCGAAGAGTTCTCCATTCGTATAGATGCGAATGGGCGCCGTTGATGCGTTCTGGAAACGCCCCATCCGAGCCTGACAGGTTTCATCCTGCTGCAGCGCCCCTCGGACGGGTGGCGGGCACGGTCGAAGCGGAGTCGACCGGGGAAAAGCCTGGCGATTATAGCTGCGCCGCGCGGCAATCCCAACCCCGCGTGGCGCGAACTACCGTGCGCGTGAGGGGGTCGAAAACTGCAGGTTCGGTGACCCTTGCCGGGCGAAACCGTTTCAGGAGACCGCCATGAACCCCATGCTTCGCTTAGCGCCCGTGTTGCTTGTCGGCGCCTTCAGCCTGCCTGCCGCCGCCAAATCCTGCTACGTGCACAGCGAAACCTCCGGCGCGGTTCCTGCGCCAGTGGTGACCGAGCAGTGTTTCGAATTCCACGGCGTGGACAAGGACGACGCCATCGACTGGGTTTGCCAGGACAATGAGGCCGTGAGAAATTCGCGCCGCGAGCTCCGCGACAGCTGTCCCGACGGCCACTTCGGTGTCTGCACCGCGCCGATGACGGCAGAGACGCTGGCCAACGAACGTGCCACTGGCTCCCAGGCGAAGAACGGTACCTTGCCCAGCCAGGTGGGCGGCGATGCTACGATCGTCACCTATCACTATCACGCCAGTGATCGGGCCCAGGCCAAGATCGATTGCGAAAGCGCTGGCGGCAGCTGGTCGCAATAGCCTGTTGAGCAATCTTGGCTGACGGAGTCGAAACCCGACTGATTTGTTCAACCGCGCGTGGACGGGGATAATCCCGCGCTTTGCATCGACGAGTGGTTGAACCATGAAGCTGAGTCTGCTGAGCCTGTCCCTGATTGCTGTCCTGGCGCTGACTGGCTGCGACCGGGTCGACCCCAATTCCCCATTGGGCAAGCGCAAGGCGATCTACCAGGCGATGCTCGATACCAAGGAAGACCTTGGCGGCATGCTGCGTGGGCGCATCCCGTTTGACGGCGAAGGCTTCAGTGCAGGCGCGGCCAAGCTGGACGAACTCTCGCGACAGCCTTGGCAGCATTATCCCGATGTGAAGGAAGAGCAGAGCGACGCGCGTGACGACGTCTGGCAGCGTCAGGAGCGATTCAAGGAGATGGCCCGCGAACTGGAAGCGACCACGGCCGCGCTGGTGAGCGTGACGACCTCCGCCCCGGTTACTGCACAAAGCGTGGCGCCGGCGTTCCAGCGGGTCGAGGATGCCTGTGAAGCCTGCCACAAGGAGTTCCGCGCCTACTGACGGCGCAGCGATTCGAGCTTTTCCCGCGACTTGGCCAGCTGATTGCGGCGCAGCTCGATCAGCTGAGCATCACCGGTGCCCAGAGCCTCGCGTAGCAGCGTCTCGCGCCGCTCAACCTGGCGATTGGTGTGATCGTATTCGACTTGATGCGGGTGCAGGGCAACCACGCCCTGGCACTGCTCGGTCAGGCCCTGCAATTCGCTGTCGAGTTGCGTCTGGCGCAGCTTGTCACCCTGCAGGCGTGCCTGTTGCAGCTGCTCGCCCAGCGCCTGACGCTCGGTCTGGCACTGGCTCTCGACTGTCGAAGGGGCTGCCAGCAGCGGGCTGATGACGGCCGTACCGATCAGCAGGGCAAATGGCCAATGTCGCAAAGACATGCCTCGCCTCCATGATTGTTATTCAGCCTCTATCGACAGCTGGGTGGGGCGAAAGTCCCTCAGGTACCCGGAATGCCGACGACCCGTAGCCTTTCACGCAGCGCTTGCAGTTCGGGTTCGCGAAAGAATGCCTGAAGCTGTTTCGCTCGCGCCGGCCCCACGCCGGCTTCGACCTGCCATTGCGCCGGGTCCCGCGCTGACAGTGCGTCCCAGTCCAGAGTCGCCTGCAATGCTTTGCCGGGCATGCCCAGCGCCTTCAGCCACTGCGCCAGCGGTCGTTTGCGGGCCTGGGCGAAGGTGGTCGCCAGTTTGCTCGCGCGCGCTTCGCCGATGCCCGGCACCTTCTGCAGCGTGACGGCATCCAGCGTCAGCCAGGCGAGCAGGTCGGGCAGCAATCCGGCGTCGAGCAGCGCCTGCCAGCTGCCGGCTCCGATGCCATCGAGGGCGAGGCCCTGCTTGCCGCCGAGCCAGACAAGTCGGGAAAGAAACTGCTGCTCGCAGCCGGGCAGTGGCCGCCAGCAACTGTGTGGGTGATAACGGTTCGGCTCAGGCACGGCCACTGCGGCCCGCTCCGTGGCGCGCCAGGCCACTGAGTCCAGCTGCGGAATGCTGTGCCCGGCGAGCGCAACCGCGACCCGGTCGCCGGGGCGCACATCCAGCGCCCGCCAGCGCTCCAGCGAGCCGAGGCTCAGCGTGCGGATGCGACGGCCGTCGAGCTGGACCGGGACGAGCTGCAGCAGCGGCGTGATGCGCCCGGTGCGACCGATGCGAAACTCCACCTCGCGCACCTCGGTCAACGCCTTGCGCAGCGGGTACTTCCAGGCGGCGGCCCAATAGGGTTCCGCCTGCCAGCGCTCGGCCGGTGGACGCTGACCCTGGCGCAGCACCACGCCATCGCTGGCGAACGGCAACGCCTGGCGGTACCAGTGCTCGCGCCAATGTTGCGCTTGTTTGAAGCCCTGAACCGGTTGCGTAAGCGCCTGGCTGTCGGCGAAACCAAGCTCAGCCAAGCGTGCGAGGCGGGTTTGCATCGGCGCGGGGCCGTTTGGCCAGTCCCAGACGAACAGGCCGATCCGCGCGGCGGTGCTGGCGCCCAGACTGTTGCTGGCCATGGCGCCAGCGACGCGCCCGCGAGCCCCCGCGCTGCCGTGGGTGGCCTGGACATGCTGGTCCATTCGCCAATACAGCTCCCCCTGCAGAATGACCTCGCCGGCCAGCGCCAGGCGCGCCGGGATCGCCGCCAGTCTGCGGGCATTGGCCGTCCAGTCCTGCCCGGTGAGGCCGTCGCCGCGGCTGATGGCCTGCTGCAGGACGCCGTCGCGATAGACCAGGGTGACCGCGACACCGTCTATCTTGGGCTGGATCCACAGGTCCTCGCGCCGCGCGATCCAGGCGGCGACCGCCTGCTCATCGGCGAGCTTGGCCAGGCCGGTCTGGCGGATCGGATGGCGAAGCGGGCCGCCGGCGCCGGCCAACGGGTCCGGAGCCGCGAGGGTGCTGGGGAAACAAAGGTGCCAGTCGTGCAGGCGCGCACGGCTCTGGTCGTAGATTTCGTCATCCACCAGCGCCAGGCCGCGGCGGTGATAGGCGTCGTCCCACTCGGCGAGCTGCGTTTGCAGCTGGTGGATTTCCTGCTGTGCTCGGGCGTCGTCCCAGGTCGGGCAGGTGGCGAGGCAGACAGGGGTAAACAGGCATAGCGATAGTGCGATCAGGCGTGGCATGACGAGCATCCTTGCTCTGGTGACAGGAGCGTGGCCCGCCGTCGCTGGCGGGCCGATGCCGGATTGTCGCCTGCCTGGCGCGTGCCGACCGTGCGTCAGCGCATGTTGAACAGCTCCTGATGGAAATCTCGCGGTGGCAGGCCGCGGCGCTGCAGGTCCTTGCTCAGATCCTGACCAAAGCCGGCCGGGCCGCAGAACCAGACGTCACTGTTCTGCCACTGCGGCGCCAACTGGCGCAGGCGCTCGGGTGTCAGCCGGCCGCCCTCGCTGGCTACCAGCACGTGCAGACGCACCCGGGCGCGCTCGGCCAGCTGACGGATGCGCTCGATGAAGCCCTGATCCGGCGCGCTGGTGCAGTAGAACAGGTCGACGTTGTCGCCCGTGCCGCTGTCGGCCAGCGCCTGCAGGCGGCCAATGAACGGCGCGATGCCGATGCCGCCGGCCACCCAGATCTGACGCGGCTGGCGGCTGTGGAAATCGAAGCAGCCATAGGGCCCTTCGACCTTCACCGCGTCGCCCACCTTCAGGGTGTCCGGCAGGGTTCGGGTGTAGTCACCGAGCCCCTTGATGGAGAAGGCCAGCTTGCCGTCGTTGCACCAAGCCGAGGAGAGGCTGAAGGGGTGCGGCCCTTCCTTGTCGTCGAAAGTGACGAAGGCGAACTGCCCGGCCTTGTGCCCCGGCCAGGCACCGTCGAGCTTGATATCGACACGTAGCACGCGGTTATCGCGGTGATGGGTCAGGCTTTCGATGCGGCCGACCACCTGATGCTTGCGGCCGATGCGGCGCAGCAGCGAAATGCAGGCAGCGACAGAGCCCGACGCCATCAGCACGGCGAGAACCAGGCCCAACGGCGAGGTCCAGTAGCCTGGCGGGGTCAGCACGATCGAGTGCGCCACCAGGGCCAGGTAGACCAGCGCCAGCCAGCGGTGCGTCTTGAAGAACCAGCGATAGGGGAAGCGCTTGACCAATGCCAGCACGATGAGGATGACGGCGGCATAGAAGGCCCATTCACCGATGTCCTCGGCGAGGCCGCGGAAACGCTGCAGCAGGGCGAAGATGCCTTCGTGCCCCTGGCCCTCGCCGGCGCGCCGGGCCGGCTTTTCCAACCAGCCGAAGCCGACCAGCCATTTCGGAATCTGCCCCCAGCCCCAGTGGAAGATGGCGATCACCAGCGCGCTGATACCCAGCCACTTGTGCAGCCGATAGGTCTTGTCCAGGCCGTCGAAGAAGCGTTCGAAGCGCCGCGGCCGCACCGCCAGTATCATTGCCACGCTCATCGCGACGATGCCGAGGACCCCGCTGTAGTGCACCATTACCTTGCGCAGCGGCCAGATCTGATAGCGCGCCATGATGAAGTCGTCCACCAGCAACCAGAGCAGCGTCAGTCCGACGAACAGCGCGACGTAGGTGAGTTTTATCTGTCTCATCTCGGGAAAGCCTCCTTGCTGGCGACCCGTGTGCCAGCGCTTCCAAGCATCTATGCAGTACCGCGACGCCGCCATGATCACGGTCACTACGAAGCGTGACTGGGAGACGCGGGCGCTCTGCGTTGCGTTTTTATCTACAATTCCGCCCCTGATTCCTCGAAGAGACGAGCCCGTGCAACCAGTGATCGCCATCGAGCAGCTCACCAAGACCTACGCTTCCGGCCACCCGGCGCTCAAGCGCATCGACCTCGAGATCCGCAAGGGCGAGATCTTCGCCCTGCTCGGCCCGAACGGTGCCGGCAAGACCACGCTGATCAGCATCATCTGCGGCATCGTCAACCCCGGCAGCGGGCGGGTGCTGGTCGACGGCCACGACATCGTCCAGGACTACCGCGCCGCCCGCTCGAAGATCGGCTTGGTGCCGCAGGAGCTGTTCAACGAGGGCTTCGAAAGCGTCTGGGCGACGGTGCGGTTCTCGCGCGGCCTGTTTGGCAAGGCGCCTGACGATTCGTTCCTGGAGAAACTGTTGCGCGATTTGTGGCTATGGGACAAGCGCCATGCCCGAATCCTGGAGCTTTCCGGCGGCATGAAGCGCCGCGTGATGATCGCCAAGGCGCTGTCCCACGAGCCATCGATCCTGTTCCTCGACGAGCCCACCGCCGGCGTCGACGTCGAGCTGCGTCGCGACATGTGGGAGATGGTCCGCGGCCTGCGCGAGCGCGGCGTGACCATCATCCTCACCACGCACTACATCGAGGAGGCCGAGGAGATGGCCGACCGCATCGGGGTGATCAGCAAGGGCGAGATCATCCTCGTCGAGGACAAGCATGTGCTGATGCACAAGCTCGGCAAGAAGCAGCTGACCCTGCACCTGCAGCGTCCGCTGGCGGCGATCCCGGGCGAGCTGGCCGATTATCCGCTGGAGCTGACTGATGCCGGCAATCAGCTGGTATTCACCTTCGATGCCCAGCACGAGGACACCGGTATCGCCGAGCTGCTCAGGCGCCTGGCCGCCCACGGCATCGATTTCAAGGACCTGCAGTCGAGCCAGAGCTCGCTGGAAGAAATCTTCGTCAACCTTGTTCACGGTCGCTGAAGGAACAACTGCATGAATGTCTACGCGATCCGCGCGATTTACCTGTTCGAACTGGCGCGCACCTGGCGCACCCTGCTGCAGAGCATCGCCACCCCGGTGATCTCGACGTCGCTTTACTTCGTCGTATTCGGCTCGGCCATCGGCGCGCGCATGGAGGCGATGCACGGCATCCCCTACGGCGCGTTCATCATCCCCGGCCTGATCATGATGGCGCTGCTCACCGAGAGCATTTCCAATGCCTCGTTCGGCATCTACATGCCGCGCTACTCGGGGACGATCTACGAGGTGCTGTCGGCGCCGGTGTCCTACATCGAGATCGTCATCGGCTACGTCGGTGCGGCGGCGACCAAGTCGCTGGTGCTCGGCGTGATCATCCTCATCACCGCGCGGCTGTTCGTCGACTACGAGATCCAGCATCCGCTGATGATGGCGCTGTTCCTGGTGCTGACGGCGATTACCTTCTGCCTGTTCGGCTTCATCATCGGCATCTGGGCCGACGGCTGGGAGAAGCTGCAGATCGTCCCGGCGCTGATCGTCACGCCTTTGGCCTTTCTCGGCGGCAGCTTCTACTCCATCGAGATGCTGCCGCCGCTGTGGCAGAAGGTCACCCTGTTCAACCCGGTGGTCTACCTGATCAGCGGCTTCCGCTGGAGCTTCTACGGTGTCTCGGACATCAGCGTCGGCATCAGCCTGGCGATGATTCTCGGCTTCCTCGCCGCCTGCCTGCTGGCGGTGTGGTGGATCTTCAAGACCGGCTATCGCTTGAAGAACTGAGGAAGGAAAGGCGGTTTCGCGGGCAGCGCAGGATTTCATCCTACCGGATCGGCTGATCAGCTCTCGGCATCCTGCACCGAGAGCCGCGGCTGGTGGATCAGAGCCCTTGAGGTAGGAAGCGGGTGGCCCCGCTTACATCATCGATTTTCTTGATGCGCAGGGCCTTGTGGCAGGTCTCATCGCGCGTTCCGCTCGGACAGTAGCGGCTGATGAATGCATCCAGCGTCATGTCGGAGCCATCCACGGTGAGGATGCGGCGCCAGTATTCGCCTTCGATTCCCTGGGCTTGTCGCTCCCGAGTTCTTTCCTGATCCACTTCCAGACGACCACGCACGTCCACGTTGGGAACGCTTGGTACCGGGTCTTCATTCGAGCAGCCGGATAACGCCAGGCATGCGAATGCCAGGATCGTAATGTGCTTCATGAAATCATCCTGAAAGCCCCGGCTTACCGGGGCGGTAGCTGAGCCTTAGTCGAAGAGGCGCTTGGAGCGATTGACTTCGGCTTGGCCGGCATCTTCGAGCAGAGCCTTGGTGCCGGAAGTTACGTTGCGCAGCGAGTCCGCCTCCGACTGGATCACGTCGGTACGTGCGGCCTGATCGCGCAGTTCGGCATCGATATAGTCGTTGGCGCGCGCGGTGCGTGCACGCTTGGCCTGAAGCTCCAGGCGACGCTCTTCGAGCTCGAGGGCTCGTAGTTCGTCCTCGAAGGCTTCCTCGCGCGAGCGGACACGCTTGTTCTCCGCTTCGATCGCAGCGCGCTGCTCGCTAGCTCGTTTCTGTGCGGCTTGCTGCGCGGCGGCGCGCTGGCGCCGCTCGGTCTCCTCTCGGGCTTCTGCTCGGGCACGGGCGGCTGCAGCCTCGCGGATTCGCTCGGCTTCGGCAGCGGCCTCGGCCTGCTTGGTCTGCTGTTCGATCTGGTAGAGCTGATCGAATTGATTGGCGGCGACAGACGTAGAGACGAGCAGTGCAGTTGTTGCGAGAAGGGCGAGTCTCATCGCTTAACCCTTCTGCGGCTCGGGGCAGGTCGCATTCGGCTGAATGCGTGTCTCGTTGTTGATGGTCATCACCATCAACGAGATTTCACCTGCCTTGAACTCGCAGGGACGGCCAACCTGAGCCGAGGTGAAAATCTTGCCGTTCTCCGAATAACCGATGAGCACGCCGGGAACCAGCGAGGTGTCGCTGACCAGCGAGCCAGCCATGGCGCCGGCGGCACCGCCGGCGACCCCGCCGACGATGGCCGTGTCAGTGTTGTTCTGGTTGCCCAGCGCGGCGCCACCAATGGCACCGAGCAGGCCGCCGACCATCATGGCGGCTTTCTTGTTCTGCTCGTTGCTGACTTTGATCTTGGTGGCGGAGACGGTGACGATCTTGACCGTCTTAGCCTCCTGCTGCGTGTTGACCTGTGAGGCGTCGAAGACGTCCGCCTGGTACTGCTCGCCGGTGCTTTGGCAGCCGGTAATCAGCGTGGCGATGGCGAGCGATAGGCAGCAACGTTTGATCATGATCCTTTTTCCTTATCCCTGATCGTGGTTCTGAATCCGTGACGCATCCGTACATGGATGGCGATTTGATATCAGTTTATGCGGGGCAGGAAATTGCGGTAAACCCTCGGCGGGCTGCCGCAGGGCAGGCTCAGCGGGCAAAAAGCGGCGTCAATACTGGGGGATTGATAGCAATCTGCGGCAGATGGTCGCATCCAGGCCTGCGCCTGTATCGAGGTGGTGGCGCGGCAATGAAAAAGCCCCGCACGGCATGGCCGGCGGGGCTTTGGCTGCTGCGTGGGTTGGTTAGTTACAACCCCGCTGCAGCACGCAGTGCGTCGGCCTTGTCGGTGCGTTCCCAGGTGAAGGCGGTGAAGGTGTCGGCACCCACCGTCATTTCGTAGGGGTTGCGGCCGAAGTGGCCGTAGGCGGCGGTGGCGCGATACATCGGGTGCAGCAGGTCGAGCATGCGAGTGATCGCGTAGGGACGCAGGTCGAAGTGCTCGCGCACCAGGGCGATGATCTTATCGTCGCTGAGCTTGCCGGTGCCGAAGGTGTTCAGCGAGATGGAGGTCGGCTGTGCCACACCGATGGCGTAGGACACCTGAATCTCGCAGCGGTCGGCGAGGCCTGCGGCAACGATGTTCTTGGCAACGTAGCGGCCGGCGTAGGCGGCGCTGCGGTCGACCTTGGACGGGTCCTTGCCGGAGAAGGCGCCGCCGCCGTGGCGGGCCATGCCGCCGTAGGTGTCGACGATGATCTTGCGTCCGGTCAGGCCGCAGTCGCCGACCGGGCCGCCGATGACGAATTGGCCGGTCGGGTTGATGTGGTACTGGGTGTCCTTGTGCAGCAACTCGGCCGGCAGGCTGTGCTTGATGATCAGCTCCATCACCGCTTCGCGCAGGTCGCTCTGCTTGACGTCGGGGTTGTGCTGGGTCGACAGCACCACGGCATCGATACCGGCGACCTTGCCGTTCTCGTAGCGGCAGGTGACCTGGCTCTTGGCGTCCGGACGCAGCCACGGCAGCAGGCCGTTCTTGCGTGCCTCGGCCTGGCGCTCGACCAGGGCATGGGAGAAGCGGATCGGCGCCGGCATCAGCACGTCGGTCTCGTTGCTGGCGTAGCCGAACATCAGGCCCTGGTCGCCGGCACCCTGGTCTTCCGGCTTGGTGCGGTCGACGCCCTGGGCGATATCCACCGACTGCTTGCCGATGATGTTGATGATGCCGCAGGTGGCGCCGTCGAAACCGACCTCCGAGCTGTTGTAGCCGATGTCGACGATGACGTCGCGCACCAGTTGCTCCAGATCGACCCAGGCGCTGGTGGTCACTTCACCGGCGACGATGGCCACACCGGTCTTGACCAGGGTTTCGCAGGCCACGCGGGCGTGCTTGTCCTCGGCGATGATGGCGTCGAGCACCGCATCGGAGATCTGGTCGGCGATCTTGTCCGGATGCCCTTCGGATACGGACTCGGAGGTGAAAATCGAGTATTCGCTCATCTATCGGTTTCCTATTACCGGTGGGTGAGTCGGTCGTCAGGAGCGGACCGGGAGAAGCACCGGGCCTGGATCTGAAAACCGTTTTTCAAGCCAATGTAGAGGCTCTCGCCGGGCGTGAGCCCCGCGGCATCGGCCCAACGGGCCAGATCGTCCTGTTCGAAGCCCAACCAGAGATCGCCGCAGGCCTCCCTGGCCCAACTCTGGTTGTGGCTGCACAGCTCCGTGACCAGCAGACTACCGCCTGCGTTCACCAGCCGTGCCAGTTGTTTCATTGCCTCGCCCGGCGCTGCCAGGTGATGCAGCACCATGTTCAACACCACACAGTCGGCTGGCCGGCAGTCGTCGTGCAGTGCGTCGGCGAGCTTCAGCTCGACGTTGTCGAGCCCCTCCTGTTCGCAGCGGGCACGCGCCAGGTCGAGCATGGCCGGACTGTTGTCCAGCGCCACGACGCGGGCGAAGCGGCCGGCCAGTTCCGGCAGGAAGCTGCCGTCGCCGGGGCCGACTTCCAGCGCCGTGGCGCCGGCAGCGAAGTTCAGCGCGTCGAGCAGGGCCACCACGCTGTCGCGGTACTGCGGCAGGCCGGCGATCAGATCCTGGCGGGCCTGGAAGCTGTCGGCCATGCGCGCGAAGAAATCCTCGCTGGCGGCACTGCGCTGGGCGTGCACGGCGGCGATGCGCCCCTCGATCTCGCGCGGCAGCTCCAGGCGGTCCGCTTCTTCCAGCAGCGCCGCATGCAGCCTGCCGCCGAGGCTGTCGAGCTGCGGCAGGCTGCGCCGGTAGAACACGGCATTGCCTTCGCGGCGGGTCGCCAGCAGCCCGGCCTGGGTCAGCACCTTGAGGTGATGGCTCATTCCCGACTGGCCGGTGGCGAAGATCTGCGCCAGCTCCAGCACGCCGAACGAGTCGCTGGCCAACGCGCGCAGCACGTTCAGGCGCAGCGCATCGCCGCCGGCCTTGCACAGGGCGGCGAGCTGGTCACTGGCGTCGTAACGGATCTGGGGAAAGCGCAGGCTCATAGGCCGCGAAGTCTAGTCGGACCGTTTTCACCCAGCAAGGGCAATATCAAAAAGTTTTGATATTGCCCTTGCTGGCGCAGGGTCAATGCAGCAGGCGGGACAGTCCGAGGGTGCAGGAGACCAGACCCAGGCCGATGAGGAAGTAGTTGGGCAGGATATCCAGCAGACGCTGGATCAGCCCTTCGCCGGCCAGGCGGCGCGACAGCAGGCTGTAGGTGAGCAGGATGCTCAGGTCGATGATTGCCCAGATCAGGATGAGCACCGTCGCCTGCGGCGCGAACGGCTGCGCGGGCAGGATGAAGCCGGGCAGAAAGGCGAGGAAGAACAGGATGTCCTTCGGGTTGGACAGGCCCACCGCCATGGCCCGCCAGAAATAGTGCGCTTCACTGCGGGTTGGCGTGGCGGTGTCGCTGCGGCCGCCGCACAGGCCGTCGCAGCCGAGCCAGATCAGGTAGAGCCCGCCAAGGATCTGGCCGGCCTCGAGCACGATCGGTTGCAGGTCCAGCGCCAGGTAGATCATCACCAGCGCGGCGATCATCAGTACCTGGGCCGATACCACGCCACCGAGAATCGTCCACAGCGGCCAGCGGCGGCGAGCGTCGGCCACCACCAGGGCGACCACCGGTCCGGGGGAGGCGATCAGCAGTGCGACCGCGGCGGCGAAGGCGAGGTAGGTGGCGTTCATAGTTCGGTCACCAGGCCGAATACGCGGCTGCGCTTGCCCAGCCGCTCGGCGTAGAAGTTGGGATTGGTGATGGCGAAGGCGCGCTGGATCCAGCGGTCGCTGCCATCGAAGCGCGCGCTGAAGGGGCTGCGCGCGTGGGCGGTGCGGCGGTTGTCGATGATCAGCATGTCGCCGCGGTTCAGGCGCACGGGCTCGACCACTTCCCAGGCGATGTTGCGCAGCTTGTCCATCAGCTGCTGGGCGCGGCTGCTGAAAGCCAGCATGAACTGCGGGTCGAAACGAAAGAAGGGCGCGTCCGGATCGCCATAGAGGATGGTCTGGTGGCGGTTGATGTCGATGCGCTGGTTCTTGCCGGTGGGGCCGTAGTCGGACAGGAAGTTGTACGGCTCGGTGAGGAAGAAGGCCTGCTCTTCGATCGGCTCGCCCAGCAGCGCCGTCGCCTGCAGCAACAGGCGTTCGCTGCTCTCGTCGGGCTTGTTCAGCTGTTCGCGGCTGGGCGGGGTGGGCGGGATATCGCCGACCGGCAGGTTTTCCAGTGTCAGGTAGCCGCGCTTGTTGCCGAACAGCCTGAAATTGAGGATATCGCCGATCTGCTCATGCTGCAGCGCGCCCTTGGTCACGGCGCGGGCCAGAAGCGTCTCGTAATGATCGTTGTGCATACATCCGTCCCTGACTTTTGTATGTGCTGGCGTGATGGGTGTTTTGGCGGGGTTGGCCTACGACCCTTAGCTGGCGCAGTATTGGGAGGTGCATGAGGATTGAAAAATGGAAAAAACAGCCGCTAAGGATGAGTTTTAGTCATGCCGGAATCCGTTATGGCAGTACCGCGCATGCCGCCTCTGTATGCGCTACGTGCGTTCGAGGTGGCGGCGCGCTTCGGCTCGTTCACCCAGGCGGCGCAGAGCCTGTTCATCACCCAGAGTGCGGTAAGCCGGCACGTGAAGACGCTGGAGGAGCATCTGGATTGCCAGCTGTTCGAGCGACATGGCTCGCGGCTGGTGCTGACCGATGCCGGCCGCCTGCTGGCGCAGGAGCTGAAGATCGGTTTCCGTACCATCGAGAACGCCTGCGTCGCGGTGACGCGCCAGCGCGGCGCGCTTCGCCTCAAGGCGCCTTCGACGCTGACCATGCGCTGGCTGCTCGGCGCGCTGAACGCCTTTCAGCTGGCTCATCCGCAGAATCGTGTGCAGCTCACCAGCGCCTGGATGGATTTGGACGCGGTGGATTTCCACAGCGAGCCGTTCGACTGCGCGATCCTGCTGGGCAACGGCGGCTTTCCGGCCGACTGGCGCCGGGTCAAGCTGTTCGACGAATGGCTGGTGCCGGTCTGCGCGCCGGAACTGCTCGGCGCGGCGCCCTGGAGCACCGAGCAGCTGGCGGCGGCCGAGCTGATTCACCCGTCGCGTGACTGCCGTGACTGGCGGCGCTGGCTGCAGCGCACCGGGCGCGTGGATGAGGTCGCCTGGCAGCAGGGCAAATTGTTCGACACCCTCGAACTGGGCATCTCCGCCGCCGCCCAGGGCCATGGCGTGTCGATCGGCGATCTGGCCCTGGTCGGTGCCGAACTGCAGCGCGGCAGCCTGGTGCTGCCGCTGCGTCAGGCGGTGCGCTCCGGCGACAGCTATTACCTGGTGTGGCCAGGCGGTGGTAGCGAGTCGGCGACGCTTGCGCGCATGCGCGACTACCTGCTCGAACACCTGCCGGATGTGACCCGCCAAGGCGTCGAACTGTTGGATTGACGGCCGATTCAGTCATTGCCCCGGCCACCCTCGGTAGGGGAAAATGGCCGCCTTTTTCTACGTACACCCCCGCAGGAGATTCAGCGATGCCCAGCCGTCGTGAGCGAGCCAATGCCATCCGCGCACTCAGCATGGATGCCGTGCAGAAAGCCAACAGCGGCCATCCCGGTGCCCCCATGGGCATGGCGGACATCGCCGAAGTGCTCTGGCGCGACCACCTGAAGCACAGCCCGACCAACCCGCAGTGGGCCGACCGCGACCGCTTCGTGCTGTCCAACGGCCATGGCTCGATGCTGATCTACTCGCTGCTGCACCTGACCGGCTACGACCTGTCCATCGACGACCTGAAGAACTTCCGCCAGCTGCACAGCAAGACCCCGGGCCACCCGGAGTTCGGCTACACCGCCGGCGTCGAGACCACCACCGGCCCGCTGGGTCAGGGTCTGGCCAACGCCGTCGGCTTCGCCCTGGCGGAGAAGGTCATGGCCGCGCAGTTCAACCGCCCCGGCCACGAGATCGTCGACCACAACACCTACGTGTTCCTCGGCGACGGCTGCATGATGGAAGGCATCAGCCACGAGGTCTGCTCGCTGGCCGGCACCTTGGGGCTGAACAAGCTGATCGCCTTCTACGATGACAACGGCATCTCCATCGATGGCGAGGTGCATGGCTGGTTCACCGACGACACCCCGCGCCGCTTCGAGGCCTATGGCTGGCAGGTGATCCGCAATGTCGACGGGCATGACGCCGACGAGATTCAGATTGCGCTGGAAACCGCGCGCAAGAGCGCACGCCCGACACTGATCTGCTGCAAGACGATCATCGGCTTCGGTTCTCCGAACAAGCAGGGCAAGGAAGAGTCCCACGGCGCTGCCCTGGGCGATGCCGAAATCGCCCTGACCCGCGAAGCGCTGGGCTGGAACCACCCGCCGTTCGAAATCCCCGCCGAGATCTACGCCGAGTGGGACGCCAAGCAGAAGGGCGCCGACGCCGAGAACGAGTGGAACAAGCGCTTCGCCGCCTATGAGGCCGAGTTCCCGGCGCTGGCTGCCGAGTTCAAGCGGCGCATGGCCGGCGAGCTGCCGGCGGACTTCGCCGAGAAGGCCAGCGAGTTCATCCGTGAAGTCGCCACCAAGGGCGAAACCATCGCCAGCCGCAAGGCCAGCCAGAACTGCCTGAACGCCTTCGGCCCGCTGCTGCCGGAGCTGCTTGGCGGCTCGGCGGACCTGGCCGGCTCCAACCTGACCCTGTGGAAGGGCTGCAAGCCGGTGGTGGCCGAGGATGCTTCGGGCAACTACATGTATTACGGCGTGCGCGAGTTCGGCATGGCCGCGATCATGAACGGCGTCGCCCTGCACGGCGGCCTGATCCCCTACGGCGCGACCTTCCTGATGTTCATGGAATACGCCCGCAACGCCGTGCGCATGTCGGCGCTGATGAAACAGCGGGTGATCTACGTGTTCACCCACGATTCCATCGGCCTCGGCGAAGACGGTCCGACCCACCAGCCGGTCGAGCAGCTGGTCGCCCTGCGCACCACGCCGAATCTGGACACCTGGCGCCCGGCCGACACCGTCGAGTCCGCGGTGGCCTGGAAGCACGCGGTCGAGCGCAAGGACGGCCCGAGCGCGCTGATCTTCTCGCGGCAGAACCTGCCGTTCCATGTGCGCGACAATGAAACCGAAGCGGCCATCGCCCGCGGCGGCTACATCCTGAAGAACTGCGCCGGCGAGCCGGAGCTGATCCTGATCGCCACCGGTTCGGAAGTCAGCCTGGCGGTGCAGGCTGCCGACAAGCTGACCGAGCAGGGCCGCAAGGTGCGCGTCGTCTCGATGCCCTGCACCAGCGTGTTCGACGCCCAAGACGCGGCCTACAAGCAGCAGGTACTGCCGGTGGAAGTCGGTGCGCGCATCGCCATCGAGGCGGCCCACGCGGACTACTGGTACAAGTACGTCGGTCTCGACGGCCGCATCATCGGCATGACCACCTACGGCGAGTCGGCTCCGGCCGGTCAGCTGTTCGAGGAATTCGGCTTCACCGTCGACAACATCCTCTCGGTGGCCGAAGAGCTGCTGGAAGACTGAATCGAGCGGCGGTGGATGACTCTGGTCATCCACCCTACGTCACGCCCCCTTGCGTAGGGTGGAAAACCCGCGCAGCGGTTTTCCACCGCCAGGACCGACGACTCCCATGGCCAACGCCCGTCCCTATCGCGTCGCCCTCAACGGTTACGGCCGCATCGGTCGCTGCGTGCTGCGTGCCTTGTATGAGCGCGGCGCTGCCTTCGATTTCCAGTTCGTTGCCCTCAACGACCTGGCCGACATGGCCAGCCTGGAATACCTCACCCGCTTCGATTCCACCCATGGCCGCTTCCCCGGCGACGTCAGTGTCGATGGCGACTGCCTGCATCTGAACGGGCACTGCGTGAAGGTGCTGCGCGAGTCGACCCCGGAAGCCATCGATTGGCGGGCGCTCGACGTCGATCTGGTGCTGGAGTGCTCCGGCGCGTATACCAGCCGTGCCGATGGCGAGCGCTTCCTTGCGGCGGGTGTGCCGCGGGTACTGTTTTCCCAGCCGATGGCCAGCGCGGCGGATGTCGACGCCACGGTGGTGATGGGCATCAATCAGGGGCAGCTGACGGGTTCCGAGCGGCTGGTGTCCAACGCCTCCTGCACCACCAACTGCGGTGTGCCGTTGCTCAAGCTGCTCAACGATGCGGTGGGCATCGAGTTCGCCTCGATCACAACCATCCACTCGGCGATGAACGACCAGCCGGTGATCGACGCCTACCATCACGATGACCTGCGCCGCACCCGCTCGGCCTTCCAGTCGGTGATTCCGGTGTCCACCGGCCTGGCAAAAGGCATCGAACGCCTGCTGCCGGAACTCTCCGGGCGGATTCAGGCCAAAGCCGTGCGGGTGCCGACGGTGAACGTCTCCTGCCTGGACATCACACTGCAGACGGCGCGCGATACCGATGCTCAGACCATCAACAAGGTGCTGCGCGAGGCCGCCGAAAGCGGCCCGTTGCAGGGGTTGCTGGCCTACACGGAGTTGCCCCATGCCAGTTGCGACTTCAACCACGACCCGCATTCGGCGATCGTCGACGGCAGCCTGACCCGTGCCTCCGGCCCGCGCCTGGTGAACCTGCTGGCTTGGTTCGACAACGAATGGGGGTTCGCCAACCGCATGCTCGACGTCACCGACCATTACCTGCGCGTGGCCCATCGCCCGTAGCGGCACGCGCTTGCAACATCGCTGCTTCTCGACCTTAAGGAAGACCAACATGACCGTTTTGAAGATGACCGATCTCGACCTCCAGGGTAAGCGCGTGCTGATCCGCGAGGATCTCAACGTGCCGGTGAAGGATGGCGCGGTGAAGAGCGATGCGCGCATCCTGGCTTCGTTGCCGACCATCAAGCTGGCGCTGGAGAAAGGCGCCGCGGTGCTGGTCTGCTCGCACCTGGGCCGTCCGGAAGAGGGCGTCTACAGCGAGGAAGACAGCCTCAAGCCGGTCGCCGACTACCTGTCCAAGGCCCTCGGCCGTGAGGTGCCGCTGGTCAAGGATTACCTGGACGGTGTCGAGGTCAAGGCGGGTGAGCTGGTCCTGCTGGAGAACGTGCGCTTCAACAAGGGCGAGAAGAAGAACACCGACGAGCTGGCGCAGAAGTACGCTGCCCTCTGCGACGTCTTCGTCATGGATGCCTTTGGCACCGCTCATCGCGCCCAGGGCTCGACTCATGGCGTGGCCAAGTTCGCCAAGGTCGCCTGTGCCGGCCCGCTGCTGGCCGCCGAGCTGGACGCGCTGGGCAAGGCGCTGGACAAGCCGCAGCGGCCGATGGTGGCCATCGTCGCCGGCTCCAAGGTATCGACCAAGCTCGACGTGTTGACCTCGCTGGCCGACATCTGCGACCAGCTGATCGTCGGCGGCGGCATCGCCAATACCTTTCTCGCCGCGGCCGGCTACAAGGTCGGCAAGTCGCTGCACGAGGCCGATCTGATCGACACCGCCAAGGCCATCGCGGCCAAGGTTGCCGTGCCGCTGCCGGTGGACGTGGTGGTCGCCAAGGAGTTCGCCGAGAGCGCCGAGGCCACGGTCAAGGCCATCGCCGACGTCGCCGACGACGACATGATCCTGGACATCGGGCCGAAAACCGCGGCCATGTTCGGCGAGATGCTCAAGGCTTCGCAGACCATTCTCTGGAACGGCCCGGTGGGCGTGTTCGAGTTCGACCAGTTCGGCAACGGCACCAAGGTGCTGGCCCAGGCCATCGCCGTGAGCCCGGCGTTCTCCATTGCCGGCGGTGGCGACACCCTGGCGGCGATCGACAAGTACGGCGTGGCCGAGCAGATCTCCTACATTTCCACCGGTGGCGGCGCTTTCCTCGAGTTCGTCGAGGGCAAGGTGCTGCCGGCGGTCGAGGTGCTGGAACAGCGCGCCAGCTGATACCAATCGGGCAGCCAGTGTCGTCCTCGGTACTGGCTGCCCGCTGATGCAAGCGGCAACCCCGGCGGCTCGCCGTGGTCTTTGTTCTTATCGGAACAAGGAAAGGGGATTCCCCATGCGCTACATCGCTGTTGCCGTTTGTTGCCTGGGCCTGGCCGGTTGCGCCGGCAATTCACCGGATACCGCCTGTCAGGTGCTCGACCCGCCGCCGGTGCTCAGCCCGACCGCCGAGCATGATCAGCGCATGCAGATGCAGGCCACTGGCGATCCGACCGTCGTTACCCAGGGCGGACTGCAAGACTGTCCGGACTGATTTCGCCTCGAGGAGATGGAATGAACAAAGGCTTGCCCATGCTGCTCGCCGCGCTGCTGCTCGGCGGGTGCGGGCACTGGCAGTCCGGCCCGGACGCACCGTTCGTGCGCTGGAAGTGCCAGAGCCAGCAGCACATCGCCTGGCGCTATGCCAATGCCGAACGCAACGTCATCGATCTGAAGATCGGCGACAGCGAGCGGATTCATACGTTGCGCAAGGAACCTGCAACGCATGGCACTTTCTATAGCGATGGCGTAATCGCTTTCCATGACAGAGGCAACCAGGCGCTGGTGTATCGCGTCACCGATGACAAGGTGCTGGCCCACGGCTGCAGCGCATCGCTCATCAGCCTCTAGGCGACACGTTGCGAACGCCTCGCGGCTGCGGGGCACCAATTGAAAGCTGGCGGGACGCTGGCATTTGTCGCTCCCGCCTCTACAATGCCGCGCCCAGCGTGCGGCGCTTGAACAGCGTCGGCCACTGCGGCAGGCTCTACACGATCAAACGACCCAGACCGGGAGAAAGGAAAACATGGCACTCATCAGCATGCGCCAGATGCTCGACCACGCCGCCGAGTTCGGCTACGGCGTGCCGGCCTTCAACGTCAACAACCTCGAGCAGATGCGCGCCATCATGGAAGCGGCCGACAAGACCGATTCCCCGGTGATCGTCCAGGCTTCCGCCGGTGCGCGCAAATATGCCGGTGCGCCGTTCCTGCGTCATCTGATCCTGGCGGCGATCGAAGAATTCCCGCACATCCCGGTGTGCATGCACCAGGACCACGGCACCAGCCCGGACGTCTGCCAGCGTTCGATCCAGCTGGGTTTCAGCTCGGTGATGATGGACGGCTCGCTTCGCGAAGACGGCAAGACCCCGGCCGACTATGACTACAACGTTCGCGTCACCCAGCAGACCGTGGCCTTCGCCCATGCCTGCGGCGTTTCCGTGGAAGGTGAGCTGGGTTGCCTGGGCAGCCTGGAAACCGGCATGGCCGGTGAGGAAGACGGCGTTGGCGCCGAGGGCGTGCTCGATCACAGCCAGCTGCTGACCGACCCGGAAGAGGCTGCCGACTTCGTCGCCAAGACCAAGGTCGACGCCCTGGCCATCGCCATCGGCACCAGCCACGGCGCCTACAAGTTCACCAAGCCGCCGACCGGCGACACCCTGTCGATCCAGCGCATCAAGGAAATCCATGCGCGCATCCCGGACACCCATCTGGTGATGCACGGTTCCTCGTCGGTGCCGCAGGAGTGGCTGAAGATCATCAACGAGTACGGCGGCGAGATCGGCGAAACCTACGGCGTGCCGGTCGAGGAGATCGTCGAGGGCATCAAGTACGGCGTGCGCAAGGTCAACATCGACACCGACCTGCGTCTGGCCTCCACCGGCGCGATCCGCGAATTCCTGGCGAAGAACCCCAGCGAGTTCGACCCGCGCAAGTACCTGGCCAAGACCGTCGCCGCCATGCGCGACATCTGCATCGCCCGCTACGAAGCCTTCGGCACTGCCGGCAATGCCAGCAAGATCAAGCCGATCTCGCTGGAAGGCATGTTCCAGCGCTATGCCAATGGCGAGCTGGATCCGAAGATCAACTGATCGCTCGGACATGAAAAAGCCCGCTGATGCGGGCTTTTTCGTTTCTGCGCGCCGGCAGTACTCAGCTGGCGAGCAGTTCCTGGATCTGGCAGCGCAAGGTGTCCAGCGCGAAGGGCTTGGCCAGCACCGGTGCCGAGCGGGCGATGGGGCTGCCGGATTCGTAGATCTCGATGGGATAGCCGCTGATGAAGATCACCTTCAGCTCCGGCCGCAGCTTGAGTGCGGGCTCGGCGATCATCACTCCGGAGACATTGCCCGGCAGGCGGAAGTCGGTGACCAGCAGATCCAGATGCGGTTTGGTCGCCAGGATCTCGAAAGCCTTGGGCGCACTGTCCGCTTCCAGCACCTGATAGCCCTCGCTGGCCAGATAGTCCGAGAGCAGGCTGAGGATATGCGGCTCGTCTTCGACGAGCAGTACGATTTTTGGCAGGGCGTGATTCATGGTGGGTCTCGATGTTGCGTTACGTGCTGCATGCCCGCCCGTAGCAAGGAGCCGGACAGGGTTTCGACAGGTTACGCGCTGCAAGTTTCAGTCCTGCGGCTGAACGGTCGTCGTGTCGGCTGCCGCTGTGCGCTGGTGCACGCTTGCGATCATACTCGACGCTTTCAGCACTGCGCTCAATGTCGACTTTAGCTGGGGGCGCCTAGCTGGGGGCGCCTAGCTGGGGGCGCCTAGCTGGGGGCGCCCAGCTGGGAGCGTGTGGGCTGGCTCGCGGCGCCCAGCCGCGCTAGGGTTGCCCTTGATCATTCTTGCAGGAGAGACCATGAGCGACCCGTGGAGCGCGGCACAGCGCACGCTCGATCATTACCGAAGCAATGCACAGGCCTTTCGAGAGGGCACGCGCGAACATGACGTCAGCCAGAACATTGATGCCCTTCTGCGTCACATTCGGGCCGAGCCTCCCCTGCGCATCCTTGATCTCGGTTGCGGTCCTGGGCGCGATCTCAGGGCTTTCAAGGCGCGAGGGCATGTAGCCGTAGGACTGGATGGCACCGAGGCATTCGTCGACATGGCCCGCGCCGAGAGCGGCTGTGAGGTCTGGCAACAAGACCTCTTGCAGCTGCAGCTGCCGTCAGCGTCGTTCGACGGTGTATTCGCCAACGCGGTGCTGTTTCATGTGCCCAGCCGTGAGCTGCCCCGGGTGCTGGCGCAGCTGCACGAAACCCTGAGGCCGGACGGGGTGTTGTTCTGTTCCAATCCGCGCGGTCACAACGAGGAAGGATGGAGCGGCGACCGCTACGGCGTCTGGTACGACTGGCCTGCCTGGCGCCAGCGGTTGCTGGCTGCCGGTTTCACCGAACTGGAGCACTACTATCGTCCGGCCGGCTTGCCGCGTGCCCAGCAGCCCTGGCTGGCGAGCGTCTGGCGCAAGGCTTAGCGGTAGCGCAGGCCGCAGAATGCAAGCTGCGTCACACTTCATGTTGCGTTTTGCACGGTCGGATGAAATGTGAGTTTTACTTAACTCATTGTTTTATAAGAATAAAAATAATAATCCGCGATTGGCACGAACGCTGCTCCCGTAATGTTCGCTGGAACTTTACTGGAGTACAGAACAATGACCGCTGCACAACAATTCCTCACTGCCGCTTTCCCTGAGTTCGAAGTACTCACCGAGCCACGCCCGGATGGCGGCTTGCTGCTGACCCTGCGCAACGATGACCGCACGCTGGTCAAGCGAGCGCTGTCGAAGGGGCAGACCCAGACGAAGATTCAACTGGAGTGGGTCGTCAGCTCGGTTCGCCGGGATCTGGCGCTGGAGGCCGGGATGTCTCCATCCATCGCGCATCTGCAGAGCCAGAGCCGTACCGCACTGCCGACATACGAGTACGCCTGAGCTCCTACCGGCTGCCGCCCACGCCGCAGCCCTTCGAGCCGAACGTCGCGGTTCGGCTCCTTTGCCGTGAAGCTGAAGAGGACAACACATGAACGCCATCGACCTGCTGATTGAGGACCATGAGCGCGTGAAGGACCTGCTGACGCGCTTGACCGAGTCCACCGAGCGCGCCGTGAAGACGCGCACCGATCTGCTGAGCAAGCTGGAAATGGAAGTGACCATTCACACCCAGCTCGAAGAGCAGATCCTCTATCCGGCCTACAAGGAAGCGGGCGGCAAGGAAGAACTGAAGATGTTCCACGAGGCCAAGGAAGAGCATCGCGCCGTCGATTCGCTGGTGCTACCGGATCTCAAGGCCACCGACCCCGGAAGTGTGGAATTCTCCGGGCGCGCCAAGGTATGCAAGGAACTGCTCGAGCACCATATCGAGGAAGAGGAGTCGGAGATGTTCCCGCAGGCGCGAGAACTGTTCGATGCCAAGCGACTCGAGGAGATGGGTGAGCAGATGAGCCAGTTGCGCACCCGCTTGAAGAAGGAGATGGCTGGCAAGCAGGCCGCCTGATCCGTTCGCCTGGATACCGGGATCGCCCGACCCGGTATCCCGCGCTCCTAGCTTCCGAGCGGACCTTCGTCTTTGCTGACGTGCATCAATAATGCGACGAAGCGTCGCTGCTACCCTTGATGGCTTTATAGCATCAGCTGGCGCACTCACCACACTCAGCTGGCTGCAAGCCGGGTGTGGAGGTGTGGTTGGGCCAGCATCGACAGGGGCGGGCATGGAAGACGAGCTGAGGTCATTGCTGCATCGGGTTGGTCTGGGACTCGATCAGATCCTGACGCGTAAGCGTTTCCTACAATGGCAGACCGCTGATGCGCTGCGCCTGAATCGGCTCGCCGCGGACTTTGAACCGGCTCATCACGCCTTTATCGAGCGGCTCTATACGCATCTCGCCACGTTCGGCCAGCCAACGGTCATGCAGAACGATGGGGTCGGCCTGGCACGTCTCAAGCAGCGTCAGCAGGATTACTACCGGCGACTCTGGAACGGCCCGTACGAGCGTGATTACGTGCGCGACCGCCTGTTGGTCGGCCTGGTGCACCAGCGCGTCGGTGTCGATCTGGAATGGTATCTCGGCGCTTACCGGCTGTACCTGTCGGACATGCTGCGGGCCCTGTTGGGCGAAGGCGAGCAGCAGGCGGCCTATGACAGCCTGCTGAAGATCGTCTTCTTCGACATGATTCTGGCCATCGACACCTACAGCGCCGCTCAGCGGCACGCGGTGGAAGACAGCGAGGCGCGTCTGACCCGCGCCTTGCGTGGCTCCGAAGACGGCATCTGGGAATGGGACATCGAGCATGACCAGCTGCACCTGTCCGAGCGTTGGACCGCCATGCTGGAAATGCCGTCGCAGCCCGACTACACCAGCCGCGACTGGTTCGGGCGGGTGCATCCAGACGACTTGCCGGGCCTGCGCGAGGCCATCGCCGATCATCTCAACGGACACACCGCCTCGCTGACCCACGAGTACCGGGTGCGCACCGAACGCGGTGAATACCTATGGGTGCTGCTGCGCGGCGTCGCCGAGCGCTGCGAGCTGGGCACGCTGCGCCTGGCCGGTTCGCAGACTGACATCAGCGCACGCAAGGCGACAGAGGAATGCCTGCGGCATGCGGCGCGCCATGATTCGCTGACCGGGCTGGCCAACCGCCTGCACCTGGAAGAGCTACTCAAGGAGGTTCAGCAACGCCCGCATGGGCGTGCCGCCGCATTGCTCTTCGTCGATCTGGACCGTTTCAAGCTGATCAATGACAGCCTCGGACATGGCGCCGGCGACAAGGTGCTGGTCGAAGTGGCGCAGCGGTTGCTGCGCTGCCTGCGGCCGGGCGATCACCTGGCGCGTTTCGGCGGTGACGAATTTGTCGCCCTGCTCGGCGACCTGGCCTGCGAAGCCGACGCCGAGCGGGTTGCCCAGCGCATGCTGATTGCCCTGCGCGAGCCGCTGCAGCTGGGCGAGCGCACCCTGTCGGTCAGCGCCAGCATCGGCATCGCGCCGTTGCAGCGCGACGGGCAGGCACTCAACGCTTTGCAGGCGGCGGATCTGGCGCTGTACCGGGCCAAGAGCGCCGGCAAGGACCAGTTCGCCCTGTTCTGCGATGGTCTGCACAGCAAGGCGGCACGCCAGCTGGAACTCGAAAGCGCGTTGGCGCAGGCGCTGACCCGCCGCGAATTCACCTTGCACTTTCAGCCGATCTGCCGGGTGGTGGGCGATCAACCCTATCTGCTTGGCGTCGAGGCACTGTTGCGCTGGCGCTTCAATGACAAGGCGGTGGCGCCCAACGAATTCATTCCGGTGCTGGAGGAGTCGCGCGAGATCGTCCGGGTCGGAGAGTGGGTGCTGCGCGAAGCCTGCCGGCAGGTCCGCCGCTGGCAGCAGGCGGGACAGCCTCTGCTGTACTGCGCGGTCAATCTGTCGATACGTCAGCTGCAGCAGGTTGACTTCGCCGCGCTGCTGGCGCGCGTACTGCAAGAAACCGGGCTGCCGCCGCAGAGCCTGCTGCTGGAGATCACCGAGACGCTGCTGATGCACGACAGCGAGATGATGCTCAGTTGCCTGCGCGAGATCGCGGCGCTGGGCGTGCGCCTGGCGCTGGACGATTTCGGCACCGGCTACTGTTCGCTCGGCTACCTGAAGCGCTACCCGCTGCATGTCCTGAAGGTCGATCGCAGCTTCATTGCCGCGGCGCCGGCAGATACCGATTCGGTGGCGATCAGTCGGGCGATCATCGGGCTCGGCCAGAGCTTGGGCCTTGCGGTGGTCGCCGAGGGTGTGGAGCGTTGCGAGCAGGTGGTCTTTCTCGGCGCCGAGGGTTGTCGGACGATCCAGGGCTACTGGCTCAGCCCGCCGCGCCCGGCGGCGGAGTTGCAGCGGCTGTTCGACGGCGAGCGGTGTCTGGACGGCCTGTGGAGCCTGCGGCGTCCGGCGGCAGCGGAGCGCCTGTCAACTGAGGCCTTATCGGGCTGATCGAGCTGCGCTGCGGATAACCGACCAGGCGGGCAGGGCACTCTTGTGCCAAGACAGGGTCAACCTTCTGTGAATCTGATGATTCAAGCGATTGCCGGCCACCCGCCGGTTCACTCTGAAGGAGGTTAATCATGCGTCTTAGCTATCTGCTGCCCCCCGTGCTCGGACTTCTGCTGGTAGGTTGCGGTCCGGATGAAGACCGCGAGCGCGAGCCGACTCCGCCGCCGGCGACTACCGAGCAGCCTGCCGCGCCTTCCACCAACACCACCACGCCGCCTGCAGACACCGGCACTGGTACCGGCACCGCACCAAGCACCGGAACTGGCACCGGCACCGGCACTTCCGGCGGCATGGCAACCCCACCGGCCGACAACGGCAGCGGGCTGGGCACCGAGTCCGGTTCGGGCACCGCACCGAGCACTGGCACCGGCACTTCCCAGTAACCGCCGCGCATCTGATCCAGGCGCCTCCGCACATGCGGGGGTGCCCTCAACCGGAGACGAAGATGAAGCCGATACATGCGTTGGCCGGCGCGCTGGCTGCCCTCACATTGCTGGGCTGCTCGCCGGACGATGAAAGATCTGCCTACGACAACAACACCCGCAACCAGCAGGAATATCAGAACACCGCGACCGACCCGGCGGGGCCGCGGGAGATTTCGCCACCCTCCAACCGAACCAACGAGTAATCCGGGCGGCCTGCTCCGGCAGCGTCCGCTAGACGAACTGGCCGGCGGCGTGGCCGGATGCCCAGGCCCACTGGAAGTTGAACCCGCCCAAGTGGCCGGTAACGTCCAGTACCTCGCCGACGAAGTACAGCCCTGGCGACTTCTGCGATTCCATGGTCTTGGACGAAACTTCGCGGGTATCCACCCCGCCCAGCGTGACCTCCGCCGTCCGGTAACCCTCAGTCCCCGCGGGTACCAGCTGCCAGTCCGCCAGTTTGTTCGCGATCGCCTCCAGCTCACTGGGCCCGTATTGCTTCAGCGGTCGGGAGTCAAACCAGTGCTCGCACAGCAGCCCGGCCATCTTGCGCGTGAAGACTTCGCCGAGCAGCGTTTTCAGTTCGATGTTCGGCCGTTCCTGCTTCTGCGTCACCAGCCATTCGCCGAGCTCGAGATGCGGTAGCAGATTGATGTGCACCACGTCGCCTGGCTGCCAGAACGACGAGATCTGCAGGATCGCCGGTCCGGACAGGCCGCGATGGGTGAACAGGATGTTCTCGCGAAAGCTCTGCCCGTTGCAGCTGACCAGGCAATCCTCCACCGAGGTGCCGGACAGTTCGCTACAGATGGTCTTGAGTTGCGGGTCGGTGATGGTGAATGGCACCAGCCCTGCGCGGGTCGGCAGCACGTTGTGGCCGAACTGGCGGGCGATCTGGTAGCCGAAGCCGCTGGCGCCGAGGGTCGGGATCGACAGCCCGCCAGTGGCAATCACCAGCGACTGGCAGCGCACCGCGCCAATGCCGGTCTGCAGCGCATACCCCTGATCGAGCC
This sequence comes from Pseudomonas sp. LM13, assembly GCF_041381355.1. Lineage (NCBI taxonomy): Bacteria > Pseudomonadati > Pseudomonadota > Gammaproteobacteria > Pseudomonadales > Pseudomonadaceae > Pseudomonas > Pseudomonas sp. LM13. Next base: position 468,408 of record NZ_JACBXH010000001.1, on the reverse strand, counting down.
GCTCGATCGCTGTCACGGCGGTGTCCAGGCGCAGATCCACGCCGGCCTGCGCGCATTCGTCCAGCAGCATCTCGAGGATGTCGCTGGACTTGTTATCGCAGAACAGCTGGCCGAGCTTCTTCTCGTGATAGGGCACGCCGTGGCGGCTGACCATCTCGATGAAGTCCCACTGGGTGTAGCGCGCCAGCGCCGACTTGCAGAAGTGCGGGTTGCTGGAGAGGAAGTTCGACGGCTCGGTATAGAGATTGGTGAAGTTGCAGCGCCCGCCACCGGACATGAGGATCTTCTTGCCGGCCTTGTTGGCGTGGTCCAGCAGTAGCACCTGGCGGCCGCGCGCGGCGGCGGTAAATGCACACATCAGGCCGGCGGCACCGGCGCCGATTACCACCACGTCAGTCTGCACCACTGTGTTACCTCGCCGGAAAACGCGCGATGGTACTCCGCTCGCGGTTTCGCTGCAGCCAGGCATCCGACGAGGCGCCGACGTCAATCGACCTGCGTTGTGTTCTGATGAGCTGATAGCTCTTTGCCAGAGGGGCGGGTGGGCGTGATGGCCATGCGACGATTGATCGGACTGATGCTGCTGCTGGCAAGCGCTTCGCTGCCGGCCGAAGTGCTTCGTCTGGCCGGCAACGTCTGGCCGCCCTATACGGACAAGAGCCTGCCCGGCGAAGGGCTGTCCGTCGAGCTGATCCGTACCGCGCTGGAACGCGGGGGCTACCGGGTCGAGTACATCGAGGTGCCCTGGGAGCGCGCACTGTTCGGCCTGCGCAGCGGCAGCTACGACATGGTCAATGGCTGGCCGACGCTCAAGCGCGTCGACTACACGCTGAGCTCCCGCCCCTTTCTGATCAACCGGATGCGCTGGGTCCAGCGACGCGGAAGCGGCTTTCGCTATGACGGCCTCGATAGCCTGATCGGCCATCCGATCGCCTTGAGCCGGGGCTACATGTACAGCGACGAACTGGACGACAATGCGCGGTTGCAAAAGGGCTACGCTGCCAGTTTCGTCCAGGCGGCGGCGATGGTGCTTGCCGGCCGTGTCGACCTGACGCTGGAGGACGAGCGCACCGTGCTGTTCCATCTCGAGCGCGAGCTGGGCCATGAGCGGGATGAACTCTCCTTCGTCCCCGGCGAGTTCAGGCGGGCCGGGCTGTCCTTGGTGGTGCGCAGCGACCACCCGCAGGCGACTGACGTCGTGGCGACCTTCGAGCGCGAGATCGCCGCGATGGTCGAGGACGGCAGCTACGCGGCGATCTTTCGCCGCCACGGCATGCCCGCCCCGGAAGCTTTGCCCCGGTACTAGCGCTGCGCCGGCTGCTGCTTGATCAGGTGCGCGGCCATGCTGCGCAGCGGCGCCAGCTGACGGCAGATCAGCCCGAGCTGGGTCTGCACCAGGCGATGGGCATCGTCCATCTCCTCCGGAGTCTGTTCGAGCTGCTGCGCCAGCGCTTCTTCCTCTTCGCTGTAGATGGCCACCGGCTTGTTCTGTGCCAGCGCCGTGGCCAGGTCGTCGAGGCTCGCCGCCAGCTGCTCCGCGGCGCGCTCGAGCAGCGCATCGCTGGCATCGTCAGGCAGGCTTTCGCGATGGGCGCCGAGGCCGGACAGGTAGTTCAGCAGGGTGTGCGAGAGGATCAGAAAGCGAAAGCCGGTCTCGGCATCCTTGCGGAAGTGGCCGGGCTCCAGAAGCATGTTGGAGAGGGTGGTCGACAGCGCGGCATCGGCGTTGTGGGCGTTGCGCCGGGCCAGGCGGTAGGCCAGGTCGTCGTGCTTGCCACTGTCGTACTGGCGCATGATCTGGCGCAGGTAGTCGCTGTTGCAGCTGAGGGTGTTGGCGACCACCTGGTTCAGACGCCGGCCCTGCCAGTCCGGCAGGATCAGGAACACCGCGGCGGCGGCGATCAGGCTGCCGAGCAGGGTATCGAACAGGCGCGGCCAGATCAGCCCGTAGCCATCGCCGACCTGGTTGAAGCAGAACAGCACCATCAGCGTGATCGCGGCCGTGGCCAGGGTGTAGCGCGTGCTGCGGGTGGCGAAGAACACCACTCCGGCGACCACGGCGAACAGTGCCTGCACCGGCTGGCTGGGGAACAGATCGAACAGCGCCCAGCCGACCACCAGGCCGAGCACAGTGCCGCTGATGCGCTGCACCAGCTTGATCCGGGTAGCGCCATAGTTGGGTTGGCAGACGAATACGGTGGTCAGCAGCACCCAGTAGCCCTGCTCGGGGTGGATGGCGTGCAGCGCGGCGTAACCCGCGACCAGGGCGATGGCCATGCGCAAGGCGTGGCGGAACAGCAGGGAAGTGGGCGTCAGCTGCAGGCGGATGCGGTTGAATGCCTCGCGCAGCGTCTGCGGCTGGCGATCCAGCAGGCTGCTGTCCTGCGTGCCTTCCAGCGCGGCGGGGTCGCTGGCACTGGCGAGCTGGCGCTGCAGGGTGGAGAGGTTGCTCGACAGCGCACGCAGCGAGCGCAGCAGGCCGCGCCAGGCCGGGTTGTTCTGCTCGCGCAGGTGCTCCAGCGACGCCTGCAGGTCCTCCAGTGCCTGGGCATTGGCCTCGCTGTAGCGAAACGTCTGGCGCAGCTGGATGGCCTCGCCGAGTTCGGCGCAGGCACTGGCCTGCAGACGCAGCAGGCGCTGGCAGCGAAACAGCACGTCGCTGTGGAAGAAGGCTTCGGCGAGGGCCTGGTAAGGGTAGTGCGAAGAGCTGACCCGCTCGTGCAGGTCCTGGGCGAGGAAGTACAGCTTCAGGTAGTGATTGATCTTGCTGCCGGGGCGGCCGCTGCCCAGGCGGTGCAGCAGGGTTTCCTTGGCCGCATTCAGAGCGCTGACCACCCGGCCGTTCTGCTGCGCCAGCTCGAGCCGGCGCTGTTCGACGTCCAGCTGGCGCACCGGTTCGAACAGCGCTGCCTTGTAGCGGAAGTACAGGCCCAGCTCGCGATACAACCGCGCCAGGCTCTGCTGCACCGGCTGATGGGCGAACAGCGCGTTCCAGCATACCGACAGCAGGCCATACCAGGCGGCGCCGGCCACCAGCAGCAGTGGGTCGCGCCAGAACTGCTGCAGCTCGCCGTTGCGCTGGTCGGCGGCGATCATGCTGTAGATGGAGAGGATCAGCGTGGCCTGGGCGATCGCGCCGTAGCGTTCGCCGAGCGCGCCGAGCATGACCAGGGCGAAGGTGGACAACGCCAGGCCGGCAACGAACAGCCACGGATAGGGAAACAGCAACTCGACGGCGATCGCGGCGATGCTGAAGCACAGCAGGGTCACCAGCAGCGCGCTGAGCCGGCCCAGCCAGCTGTCGTCGGTCTCCGCCAGGGCGCTGGCGATGATGCCGAGGAACAGCGGGATGATCAGCGACGGCTGTCCGAGGTACCAGCTCAGGCCCATGCTGCCGGCCATGGCGATCAGCACGCGCAGGCTGTAGCCGAACTTCTCCAGCGCCCAGAGGCGCCGCAGTGACTGGCGGAACGAGGGTTGCGGCATCTATCGGTCCATCAAGGTGGCAGCGGATTGGACGGTCGCGCTCTTGCGGCTGTCACGGTAGCGATCTTGCTTTGCAAGTCCCATTCCCTTGATGGCCGTATGCGTGTCTCGTCTTCGCCGTGCACTGCGGTACGGTTCTACAGTTGTCTCACCTTCAGCGAGCGGCCCTTGATCTTGCCATCGTTCAGGCGCTTGAGGGCCTGCCTGGCGACAGTTCGTTCCACTGCGACAAAGGCCTGGAAATCGAAGATGGCGATCTTGCCCACCTGACTGCCCGAGATGCCGGCGTCGCCGGTCAGGGCGCCGAGGATGTCGCCGGGGCGCAGCTTGTCCTTGCGCCCCGCGGCGATGCACAGGGTCACCATGGGTGGCTGCAACGGTTCCCCGGACTGCGACTTGAGCGCATCCAGTGGCTGCCAGTTGAGTGGTGCTTGCTGCAGATTCTCGATGGCCTGCGCACGATGGGCTTCGGCCGGCGCCACGAGGCTGACCGCCAGGCCCTGCTTGCCGGCCCGTCCGGTACGGCCGATGCGATGCACATGGATCTCCGGATCGCGCGCCAGCTCGACGTTGATAACCAGATCCAGCGCCTCGACATCCAGGCCGCGCGCGGCAACATCGGTTGCCACCAGCACCGACAGGCTGCGGTTGGCGAACATCGCCAGCACCTGGTCGCGGTCGCGCTGTTCCAGATCGCCGTTGAGCGCTGCCGCGGAAATGCCTTTGCTGGTCAGCTGCTCGACCAGCTCCTGGCATTGCTGTTTGGTAAAGCAGAACGCTACGCAGCTCTGCGGTCGAAAGGCGCTCAGCACGCGCACCACGGCAGTCATGCGTTGCTGCGGATCGATTTCATAGAAGCGCTGTTCGATCTGGGTGTCGTCATGCAGCGCCTCGACCCGTACCTGCTGCGGGTCGCGCATGAAGGTGGCCGACAGTTGCTTGATGCCGGCCGGGTAGGTGGCCGAGAACAGCAGCGTCTGCCGCCTGGCCGGCGTCTGTCCGATGATTTCGGCGATGGCGTCGTAGAAGCCCATGTCCAGCATGCGGTCAGCTTCGTCGAGGACCAGCGTGTTCAGGCCGTCGAGCTTGAGTGTGCCTTTCTTCAGGTGCTCCTGCACGCGTCCCGGCGTGCCGACGATCACGTGGGCGCCATGCTCGAGCGAGGCGATTTGCGGGCCGATGGAGACCCCGCCGCAGAGGGTGAGGATCTTGATGTTGTCCGCAGCCCGCGCCAGCCGGCGCAGTTCCTTGGCCACCTGGTCGGCCAACTCGCGGGTCGGGCACAGGACCAGCGCCTGACAGCCGAAGTAGCGCGGGTTGATCGGGTCGAGCAGGGCGATGCCGAAGGCGGCGGTCTTGCCGCTGCCGGTCTTGGCCTGCGCGATCAGATCCTGGCGCTTGAGCATGATGGGCAGACTCTGCGCCTGGATCGGGGTCATCGCCGTGTAACCGAGCGCTTCGAGATTGGCCAGCATGGCCGCGGAGAGGGGCAGCGAGGAAAAGGCGGTACTGGTCACGGAAAGAATCTTCGGCAAGGAATCGACCGGCAGTCTAACAGGCGCTACTGAAACGCGCGGCGCGCATGGGCGCTTCGGTAGACGGAACCCTGGAGGTGACACCTGATCGAAAACTACCCAATCGCTCTAAGCAGGAGGTTGTTTTGTCTCGTGTGCTTTTCCTCGCTGGGTTGCTGGCACTGCCCGCTTTTGCAGCCGAGCCCACGCTCTATGGACGTTACGAACGAATCAAGATCGAAGAGATCGGCAAGATCCTTCCGGCCAAGATGGACACTGGCGCAATGACGGCCTCGCTGTCGGCCCGTGATATCGAGCAGTTCCAGCGCGACGGCGAGGACTGGGTGCGGTTCCGCCTGGCCGTGGATGGCGCCGATGACACGCTCTATGAGCAGCGCATGCTGGGCGTCAGTCGGATCAAGACCCGTGCCGAGGAAGCCGGCGACATCGATCCGGGAAGCGAGCCGCCGCGCGCCGAGCGTCCCATCGTCGGCATGCAGCTGTGCATTGGCGACCAGCTGCGCGAGGTCGAGGTCAACCTCACCGACCGCAGCCATTTCAGCTACCCGCTGCTCATCGGCGCGGAAACCATTCGCGACCTGAACGCCGCGATCTACCCGACCGAACGTTACACGGCGGGCCAGCCGACCTGCTGAGCGCGCCGCCGTGCGTCAGCCTTGGGCCTGCGCCTCGCCTCGCAGTGCTACGGCGGGCCCAGGCCGTACCGGGCCGGGGTCCGCCCCTCCATTCACGGCTGGTCTGCCGTTCACTGGCCGGCGGTGCGCATGACTAGCTAGCAGTCGTGCCATGGTGCGCTGCGGATTGTCTCGGCCCGACTCGAGCAAGTGCAATGAATCGGCAATACATTAGTGCTAATTAATGGCGTGATCTGGCGTGGAATTAATTAACTTATTTAAGTGGGATCGCTATAAGTTAATTAATTCGTTGTGTCTGTTTGTATTGCATTGCCCGTGTATTGTTCTGCTCTGCCGTTGTCTTTCAAATATATATAACGGTTGGTAGTTTGGTGACCGGTTAGTCGCGTTTAAACCGGCCGTTGCCGGCCGCCAACCTCATCCGTACGGCTGCTGGCGGACCGCTGGCAAGGAGATGGGCGGCGGTCTGGATCGAAGGTTAGCGCCCGCCTGATGGCAAAATGCTGGTGGCGAACGCGGCGTCTTCGCAGGCTCTGGCGCAGTGCCCGGTCGCCGCTCGGGGTTGATTGTCAGACTAAAGTCGGGGCTTTCATTCTATAAGGCACCTTTGTTAGATTCAGCATGTGGTTTTCTCTCACTCGCAATAACAATAAGGCGGAGAACGTCAATGGCCGACAACGATAAAGAAAATGCTGCTGCGTACTGGAAGGCGAATGTTCGCCTCATAACATGGAGCCTCGTGGTCTGGGCTCTGGTCTCTTATGGCTTTGCCATTCTCTTGCGTCCCCTGCTTTCCGGGATCCCCGTCGGGGGTACGGATCTAGGCTTCTGGTTTGCTCAACAGGGTTCCATCATCACGTTCATTGCGATCATCTTCCACTACGCGTGGCGGCTGAACAAACTGGACAAGGAATTTGGGGTTGAGGAATAAGCCATGAGCCAATATTGGATCAACATGCTGTTCGTGGGCGCCTCGTTCCTGCTCTATATCGGGATCGCGGTCTGGGCTCGCGCCGGGTCAACTAAAGAGTTCTATGTCGCTGGTGGTGGTGTTCACCCGGTAACCAACGGTATGGCAACGGCGGCAGACTGGATGTCTGCGGCCTCCTTCATTTCCATGGCCGGTCTGATCGCTTCCGGCGGTTATGCCACTTCCGTGTACCTGATGGGCTGGACCGGTGGTTACGTGCTGCTGGCGATGCTGCTGGCGCCGTACCTGCGCAAGTTCGGCAAGTTCACCGTGCCGGACTTCATCGGCGACCGTTTCTACAGCCGTGGCGCTCGCCTGGTAGCTGTCGTCTGCCTCATCCTCATCTCCGTTACCTACGTAATCGGCCAGATGGCTGGTGCTGGTGTGGCGTTCTCCCGCTTCCTGGAAGTGAGCAACTCCGCCGGTATCTGGATCGCTGCTGCCATCGTGTTCGCCTACGCGGTATTCGGCGGCATGAAGGGCATCACCTATACCCAGGTGGCGCAGTACGTGGTTCTGATCATTGCCTACACCATCCCGGCCGTGTTCATCGCCATGCAGCTGACTGGCAACCCGATCCCGATGCTCGGGATGTTCGGCACTCATACCGAGTCCGGTATGCCGCTGCTCGACAAGCTGAACCAGGTCGTTACTGACCTTGGCTTCGCCGCCTACACCGCTGACGTCGACAACAAGCTGAACATGTTCCTGTTCACCCTGTCGCTGATGATCGGTACTGCTGGTCTGCCGCACGTCATCATCCGCTTCTTCACCGTACCGAAGGTGGCTGATGCCCGCTGGTCCGCTGGCTGGACCCTGGTCTTCATTGCCCTGCTGTATCTCACCGCTCCGGCCGTTGCCTCCATGGCGCGTCTGAACCTGGTCAACACCATTTATCCGGAAGGCCCGCAGGCCGAAGCGATCCGTTATGAAGATCGTCCGCAGTGGGTGCAGACCTGGGAGCAGACTGGTCTGATCAAGTGGGAAGACAAGAACGCCGACGGTCGTGTGCAGATGTACAACGACGCCAACGCCGCCTTCACTCCGACCGCTACCGAGCGTGGCTGGAACGGCAACGAGCTGACCGTGAACAATGACATCATCGTTCTGGCCAACCCGGAAATCGCCAACCTGCCGAGCTGGGTCATCGGTCTGATCGCTGCGGGTGCTATCGCTGCTGCGCTCTCGACCGCTGCGGGTCTGCTGCTGGCGATCTCGTCTGCCATCAGTCATGACCTGATCAAGACACTCATCAATCCGAAGATCAGCGAGAAGAACGAAATGCTGGCAGCCCGTCTGTCCATGACGGCAGCGATTCTGCTGGCCACCTGGCTGGGTCTGAATCCACCGGGCTTCGCCGCGCAGGTGGTGGCGCTGGCATTCGGTCTGGCGGCAGCGAGCCTGTTCCCGGCGCTGATGATGGGTATCTTCTCCAAGCGCGTGAACAGCAAGGGTGCTGTCGCCGGTATGCTGGTTGGTGTGGTAAGTACCGCCGTGTACATCTTCCTGTACCTCGGCTGGTTCTTCATCCCTGGCACCGCAAGCATCCCGAACACCCCTGATCAGTGGTGGATGGGCATCTCCCCGCAGGCCTTCGGTGCCGTGGGCGCGATTCTGAACTTCGCTGTTGCCTACGTCGTTTCGATGGCCACCGAGGCTCCGCCGCAGGAGATTCAGGATCTGGTCGAGAGCGTTCGTACCCCTAAGGGTGCTGGCGTTGCACTTGATCACTAACTGATAATGCAGCCGGACGTCAGACCTGCTCTGACACAAGGTTGAGGTAGAAGTCGGGCTTCCAGTTGGAAGCCCGATTTTTTTAGGGGAGTCGTATATGTTCTGGCATCTAATCGCGGCAATCGTCGCAGGTGTGGCGGGAGCCGGTATTGGCCTGCTGCTGCGCTCACTGACGCGTAAGCGACTGCCGAAATGGATCATTCCCGTCTGCGCCGGTCTGGGAATGCTGAGTTACACCATCCATTACGAGTACACCTGGTTCGAAACCACGCAAGCGCGCCTGCCGGAAGGATCGCTGGTGGTCAGGAGCGAAGAGGGCGAAATGCTCTGGCGCCCATGGACGATGATCTATCCGATGCCGTTGGCCTATACCGTGCTGGACGGTGCGAATGCCCAGGTACAGGACACCACTCAAGGCCGTCTCGGCCGCTTCGTGCTGTACCGTTTCGAGAAGCAACACCTGACGTCGGTCGTGAAGAGCGCCAGCTATCAGCTGATCTGCAGCGAGAGGGCCATGTTCAGGCTCAACGATGCCGGAGAGGCCAAGGTCGAGACGCTGACCGAGCTGGAAAGCGATTCACCGCTGTACCAGGCCATCTGCGAACGTGACCGCTGACGGGATATACCAGCAGAGCCAGGCACCACGCACCGGCCGCCGGTGTTCGGTGCCTGCCACGGCGTGGCGCGAATCGGAGCGGGCCGAAGTCCGCGTGACCGAGGCCACCTGCCGCCACGTCGCGGCGCGGTCGTGGCATCAGATCGAGTTGAACGCCGCCTTGCGTGCGCGCTGCCAGCATCTGAGTCGCTGAGCCAGTTCGTCGAAACGCTGGAGTCCGGTGCGCTGCGCGCGATTCAGCAGGATCAGGGCGATCTCAGCTGTAGCCATGGCGTCGGCTGCGGCATTGTGGCGTTGCGGAATGTGGATGTTGAAGTAACCGAGCCAGTGGTCCAGCCCGCCGCGATGAATCATCGCTTCCGGAAACAGCATGGGCGCCAGATCGGCTACATCGAGAAAGCTGTGTTCCAGGTTATAGCCAAGCTCCTGTTTCAGCGCGCGGGCCAGCATGCGCTGATCGAACGGGGAGTGAAAGGCCAGGATGACGCTGTCGCCGGCGAACTCCATGAAGCTCAGCAGAGCCTCTGCCGGCGGCAGGCCGCTGGCCAGTTCGCTGGGCGCGATGCCATGGATCAGTACGCTTTCGTTTACCTTGACCTGGCGGCAGAGCGTGCATTCGAACTGCTGGGAATAGGCGATGGCGCCGTTCTCGATTACCACTGCGCCGATGGCGATCACCAGGTCGCGCTTGAGATGCAAGCCAGTGGTTTCCAGATCCAGGACGACCAGCCGTTGCTCGCGCAGAGGCACGGCTTTGGGAGGAGAAGGCCGCTGCAGCTCGGCAACGCGCTGTTGCTGCTCCAGGGAAAGTTTCGGCCCGCGTGGGTTGAACCAGAACATACTCATAGCTGATAGCGCACCGCGAGACTGGCCTGTAGACGCTGGGCCTGACGGAAGGACTCCCGCAGGATCCGGCGATCGAGCACGTTGAGCGTATCCGGGTCCAGGCGGTTGGAATAGGGCAGTCCGTCGCGTGCCTGCTGCTGGTGGTGCTGCATGCGGGTCTGCTGAATGAAATGATAGGCCTCTTCGTAGGCCGCACCGTCCTTCTTTTCGATCACGCCCTTTTCGACCAGTTTGCGCAATCGTTCGAGCGTGTTGCAGTTGCCGATGCCATTGCTCAGCGCCAGTAGCCGTGCACCATCGACGAACGGCGTCAGGCCCTGCACCTTGAGGTCCAGGGTGTCCTTGCCGTCGCCTTTGCGGGCCACCACGAAGTCACGGAAGCGGCCGACCGGTGGACGATGGCGCAGGGCGTTTTCGGCCATCATGCGCTGGAACAGACTGTTGTCGCCGATCTCCTCGAGCAGGTCCTGGCGCAGTTGCTCGCAGCCCTCGGAAGGGCCCCAGATGCTGCGCAGATCGAAATAGATGGTGCTACCGAGCAGGTTTTCCGGCGTCGCCTCACGAACGAACGAGCTGAAGCGCCGACTCCATTCCTGTCGCGACAGGCACAGCTGCGGGTTGCTGGCCATGATGTTGCCTTTGCACAGGGTAAAGCCGCAGGTATCCAGGTCGCGGTTGATCCGCTCGGCCAGCGGCAGCAGCCGGCCGCGGATGTGCGCAGCCTCGGCGGCATCGGCGGCCTCGAAAAGCATGCCGTTGTCCTGGTCGGTGTGCAGCGTCTGCTCCTGTCGACCCTCACTGCCGAAGCACAGCCAGGTGAACGGAACGCCCGGATCGCCCATGTGCTTGATCGCCAGCTCGATGACGCGGCAGACGGTGTGATCATTGAGCAGGGTGACGATGCGGGTGATCTGCGTCGATGACGCGCCATGGGCGAGCATGTTGTCGACCAGCTGGCGAATGCGGCTGCGGATGACCACCAGTGCATCGACATGATCGGCATGCCGAATCGTCTGTGCCAGGTGCACCAGGTCGACCCGCTGCAGGGAGAACAGGTCGCGCTCAGAGATGACGCCGCGCAGCAGCCCGTTATCGACGACGCAGACATGGGCGATATGCCGCTCGGTCATGGCGATCGCCGCGTCGAAGGCGGTGGCGTCGGGTGGCAGATAGAACGGATCGTGCGTCATGAACTGCGAGATCGGCTGGCTCAGATCGGTGGTGCCGGTGCCGATGGCGCGACGCAGGTCGCGCAGAGTGAAGATGCCCTGGGGGTGCAGCGCTTCATCGACGATGACGATGCTGCCGACGTTCTCCTCCTGCATCATCGCCACCGCTTCGTTGAGCGGCCGGGTCGGCAGGCAGGACACCGGGTGATGCAGGGCCAGCTCGCCAATGCTGGTTTCTAGCGAGAAGTTCTCACCGAGGCTTTCCACCGCACGCATCTGCGCCTGCTGGTTGACCAGGTCGAGCAGGCTGCTGACGCCGCGTATGGCGAAGTCGCGAAACACGTCGGAGCTGGAGACCAGCTTGACGAAGGCAGGCTTGTTCAGCAGGAAACAGAAGGTGTCCTCGGCCGCCAGGTGCGCGGTACGGGTGGCTCGCTCGCCCATCAGCGCGGCCATCGGGAAGCATTCGCCGACGATGACCTCGAAGGTGGTGTCGGTGCCGCGCTTGGCGGTATGCGGGCGCTGACCGTGAACGCGGCCCTGCTTGACGATATAGAAGTGCTGTACCACACCGTCCTCGGGCGAAATGATGCAGTCGCCCTCGGCGTAGAAGCGCAGCTCGCAGTTCTCCACCAGGTAAGCCAGATGGGCTGGCTCCATCTGGTTGAACGGGGCGTACTTGCGCAGAAACTCCATGGTTCCATGGATGTTCTGCAGTACAGCCGTCTTCCCTGCCTGGGAGAAGGCGTCGGGTGTGCTCATGTTTGGCTTCCACTTTTTATTAATGGTGGGCTGCGGGTCGGCCAGACCCAATTGGACGTAAGTCTAGTCAGCGCGGACGCTAGGAAAGCTGATCGGGATCAGCCTCGTGTTTCGAGCTGTTGCGATGAATTTCAGGCATAAGAAAGCCGGCCACTGGGGCCGGCTCCTTTGCTTCGTCATCGAACTCAGGGCAGGGTGAACAGCACCTTGACCGAGCCATTTACCGCCGAGGCGTCGACGTAGCCGATGGCGTCGGCTTCGGCGGCGACCTTGGCCACCACCGCCGCGTCGTCAGCGACGCTGGGCAGGGGCTGGCCCTTGCCGGTGAAGATCAGACCCGACCAGTAGGACTTGAGCTGCGACTCGTTCTTGCTGGTCACGCCGGCGTAGAAGGCTTCCTTGGCCGGGTTCCAGCCCGCCTGGTCGACGCCCTTCATGGACTTGTCCTTGCCCAGGAAGATGTTGGCTACTTCCGACTGCGACGGTGCCTTGGCCGCGGCCGGATTGACGATCACGGCCACTTCGGCCTGCGCCAGGGAAGCCAGGCCGAGCAGCATGGCAGCGCCGAGGGTGCGAATGGATGCTTTCATCTGGACGCTCCTCAGAATACGAAATCGACGCCGACGGAGACGATGTCGCCGTCGTAGTTGCGGGCCAGGGCGCCAACCGCACCACCGCTCAGGTCGTAAGCGGCGTTGTCGAACACTTCCTGAGCATTGCGGGTGAATACGCCGTCGTAGCCATTCTTGGTGTCGACGCGCTTGTATTCTCCCTTGATCACCACGGTCGGTGCGGCCTGGTAGTTCAAGCCCAGGGTCCAGGAGCTCTGACGGCCACCGTTGTCGTCCAGCTGTGCGTAGGTGACATGCGGCAGGAAGTCGCCGAAACGACGGCCGCCCATCAGGTAGAAGGAGTCGATCGCTTCCATGTCATCGTTCTCGATCATGCGCGAGGTCCACTCGTTGCTGCTGACCCAGGTGCCGTTGTCGTACTGGTAGCCGATCGAAGTGAACTTGCCTTTTTCCTTGTCCAGATCCAGCAGGCTGAGGGTTCGCATCGTGCCGCCGCCAACATCCACCGTGCCGCTGATATCGGTGGTGATATCCGCCTCGACATAGCCGATGCGCAGCGTGCCGAAGTCGTTGCTGGCCAGGCTGACGCTGGCGCCGAACAGCTTGCCGTAGTCGATATCGAACTGCTCGTCGTAGGCGTAGTAGTCGCGGTTTTTCGCCTGGCCGCCGGCGAGCTGGAAGGTGACCGAACCGTACGACAGCGGCATGGTGTAGACCGCATCGACGCCTTCGTAGTTGGTCACCTGAACCTGGCTGTAGACCTCGTCGGGCAGGCGCAGCCAGGGTTAGCTGTAGCCGACGTCGAGGCTTTCGGAATACATGTAGACCGGGCTGCGCAGACGGCCGGCGCGGAGCATCAGGCGGTCGTTGGCCTGCAGCGACAGGTAGGCCCATTCCAGGTTGGCTTTCCACTCGTCCTGCTGTGCCTTGGCTGTGGCCTGCACGGTCACGCCCAGGGTATCGGTGATGCCGTAGCTCAGCTGGGCACCGAACTTGGACAGCTGATCGCCGCGCCAGGAATCGTTGGTCTGGCCCTGGACGCCATAGCTGCGACCGTCATCTTCGCCGCCGAGATGGGTGAAACCGACGGTACCGAAACCGTTGAAGCGATGTTCACCCTGTTCCAGGGCAAAGGCAGGGGTGGCGGTCAGGCAGACAGCTGCCAGACCGGCGACACGAAGTGCAGTCATTGGATGCTCCAAAAAATCGTTAAACACGGAATTGGCTCGTAGCCGCGCGCAGGTGGTCTCCGGTACTCACCAGTTGTTCGCCAAGGCGGGCGGTGGCTTCGGCGCCGTTTGCGGTTGCTTGTGCGTCCTGCTGCAACACTTGGGTTTCTTGTCTGATGGAACTCGACAGGCCGATCTGCTCCTGTGTGAACTGGGCGATGCCGGCGTTGAGTTCGTCGATCTGGTTGACCGTGCCAGCGATGGCTTCCAGCAGCTGCGTGGCTTCGATGGAACGCTCGATGCTGGCGCGGGATTTCTCGCCGTTGCTGGTCATCACGTTGAGCACGGTGTTGGCGCTGTTCTGCAGGCGCAGGATGATCTGTTGGATCTCGGCGGTGGAGGCAGCAGTCTTCTGTGCCAGATTGCGCACTTCGTCGGCGACCACGGCGAAGCCGCGACCCTGCTCGCCGGCGCGGGCGGCCTCGATGGCGGCGTTCAAGGCCAGCAGGTTGGTCTGTTCGGCAATGCTGCGGATCACGGTCAGTACCGAGCCGACTTCCTGGGTTTCTTCCTCCAGCTGTTCCATGGCCTTGACCGCGCCCATCACGCTGTCGCCCAGGTCGTTGATGCCGGTCGACAGACTGCCGACGTGCTCGCGTGCGGTCGCCGCCTGGCGCGCTGCGGAATTGGCCTCGTCGGACGCCTGCTGCGAGCGCTGCGCGACTTCCTGAATGCTGCTGGTCATGGTCAGGATGTCGCGGCTGATCGAATCGGTGTGGTGCTGTTGCGACTTGGCGTTTTCCTCCGAGCCCTGGGTGAGCTGGTAGAGGTCCTTGGAGACCTGGCCCAGCGGGGCAGCGGCATCGATGATCTGGCGGATGGTGCGCTGCAGTTTGTCGAGGAAGCTGTTGAACAGCTCGATCATGGCGCCGATCTCGTCGTTGGATTCGATGTTCACCCGCTGGGTCAGATCGCCGTCACCGCGGGCGATCGACTGCAGCGAAGCGATCACGCCGCGGATATTGACCATCACGCTGCGGATGACCAGCCAGGCGCCGAGGCTGACCAGAATCACCAATACCAGGCTGAGGATGATGCCCAGTCGCGTGGTGTTGGCGTTGGCTTCGCGGGTCTCTACCAGGGTCTGCTGGAAGCTGTCGTAGGCCTGCGCGCGGAAATCGCTGCCCAGCTTCTGCGCCTGCGCCAGATCGCTGGCCATGCGATCGAGGCTCGGACGCAGATCATCGAACGAGGCGCTGCCGTCGATCAGCTTGCTCGAGGCGGCGAGCGCATTGTCGGCATAGTCGCGCACGGCCTTGCGCCAGTCACCCAGGGCCTGCTGCTGCTGGCGCTGATCGCTCAGCAGCGACGCCAAGGCCTGCTGCTGGCTGTCGATCTGCTGCAGCACGTCGCGCGCTTCGTCAAGAATGCCCGGCTCGCCCGCCGCCACTGCATTGTTCAGCAACGCCGGCACGCGGGAGAACTGGAAGATCACCGCGTCGGCCTTTTCCAGGGTTGGGTAGCTGCGGGTCTCCAGCAGGACCAGGCGCGAGTCGGTCGCCGAGAGCTGCAGCGAGGTGTAGACCACATACAGCACGAGCCCGAGCAGGGCGACGGCCGGGACCAGGGAAAGCTTGGCGGTCAGCGAGAGGTTCTTCAGCATGCAGCGAACTCCAGTGCAGGGGCTACGGGTACCAGGAAGAGCACGTTGATGGCCAAATGCTACTTTGGCGGTGCAAGTGTGACCGAAAACGATATTCGGGTCACGTTATCGGTTGTAACAGGCCTAACTTGAGGACCGTCGGACGGATTACGGGCAAAAAAAAACCGCCCCGAAGGGCGGTTCTTTCTGCAACGGCTTCGCGGATTACAGACCGTTCTTGGCCTTGAACTCGCGGCGGCGGCGGTGCAGCACCGGCTCGGTGTAGCCGTTGGGCTGCTTGGTGCCTTCGAGGACCAGCTCCAGTGCGGCCTGGAAGGCCACGCTGTTGTCGAAGTCCGGCGCCATCGGGCGGTACAGCGGGTCGCCCTGGTTCTGGCGGTCGACCACCGGGGCCATGCGCTTGAGGCTCTCGATCACCTGATCCTTGGTCACCACGCCATGGCGCATCCAGTTGGCCACGTGCTGGCTGGAGATACGCAGGGTGGCGCGGTCTTCCATCAGCGCGATGTCGTTGATGTCCGGAACCTTGGAGCAGCCGACGCCCTGTTCGACCCAGCGAACCATGTAGCCGAGGATGCCCTGCGAGTTGTTGTCCAGCTCGTTGCGCTTTTCTTCCTCGCTCCAGTTGGTGTCTTTTGCCAGCGGGATGGTGAGGATGTCGTCGATGGACGCCTTCTCGCGCTTGGCCAGTTCGACCTGACGCGCCTGCACGTCGATCTTGTGGTAGTGCATGGCGTGCAGGGTGGCAGCGGTCGGCGACGGTACCCAGGCGGTGTTGGCGCCGGCCATGGGGTGGCCGACCTTCTGCTCGAGCATCGCGGCCATCAGGTCAGGCATGGCCCACATGCCCTTGCCGATCTGCGCGCGGCCCTTGAGGCCGCAGGCCAGACCGACGTCAACGTTGTTGTTCTCGTAGGCGCTGATCCACTTCTCGGCTTTCATGGCCGCCTTGCGCACCATCGGGCCGGCTTCCATGGAGGTGTGGATCTCGTCACCGGTGCGGTCGAGGAAGCCGGTGTTGATGAACACCACGCGCTCGCGCGCTTCCTTGATGCAGGCCTTGAGGTTGATCGTGGTACGACGCTCCTCGTCCATGATGCCGACCTTGAGGGTGTTGCGCGGCAGGCCGAGAACGTCCTCGACGCGGCCGAATAGTTCGGTGGCGAAGGCCACTTCTTCCGGGCCGTGCATCTTCGGCTTGACGATGTACATCGAGCCGGTGCGGGTGTTCTTGCGGCTGGTGTTGCCTTTGAGGTTGTGCACCGCGATCAGGCTGGTGAACAGGCCGTCCATGATGCCTTCCGGCACTTCGTTGCCTTCCTTGTCGAGGATGGCGTCGTTGGTCATCAGGTGACCGACGTTACGGATGAACAGCAGCGAGCGGCCATGCAGGGTCAGCTCGCCGTTGCCGTCGGCCTTGGTGTAGACGCGGTCCGGGTTCATCGCGCGGGTGATGCGCTTGCCGCCCTTTTCCAGCTCCTCGACCAGGTCGCCCTTCATCAGGCCGAGCCAGTTGCGGTAGACGATGGTCTTGTCGTCGGCGTCGACAGCGGCGATGGAGTCTTCGCAGTCCATGATGGTGGTCAGCGCCGCTTCCATCAGGATGTCCTTCACGCCGGCGGCATCGGTCTGGCCGATCGGGCTGGCCGGGTCGATCTGGATCTCGAAGTGGATGCCGTTGTTCTTCAGCAGCACGGCGATCGGTGCGCTGGCTTCGCCCTGGAAGCCCTGCAGCTGAGCCGGGTTCTTCAGGCCGGTGGTGCTGCCGTCCTTCAGCGAGACGACCAGCTTGCCGCCTTCGATGCGGTAGCCGGTGGAGTCGACGTGCGAGCCGGTTTCCAGCGGAGCGGCTTCATTGAGGAAGTTGCGCGCGTAGGCGATGACCTTGTTGCCGCGGATCTCGTTGTAGCCCGGGCCCTTGGTAGCGCCGTCTTCTTCGGAGATGGCGTCGGTGCCATACAGCGCGTCGTACAGCGAGCCCCAGCGAGCGTTGGCCGCGTTCAGGGCGAAGCGCGCATTCATGATCGGCACCACCAGCTGCGGGCCGGCCATGCGGGCGATTTCTTCGTCGACGTTCTCGGTAGTGGCCTGGAAGTCTTCGGCTTCCGGCAACAGGTAGCCGATTTCCTGCAGGAAGGCCTTGTACGCCACGGCGTCGTGGGCCTGACCGGCGCGAGCCTGGTGCCAGGCGTCGATCTTGGCCTGCAACTCGTCGCGCTTGGCCAACAGGGCGCGGTTCTTCGGCGCCAGGTCGTGGATGACGCTGTCGGCGCCAGCCCAGAAGGCGGCGGCATCGACGCCGGTACCGGGAATCGCCTCGTTGTTCACGAAGTCATACAGGACTTTGGCGACCTGCAGGCCACCGACTTGAACGCGCTCAGTCATTACTCGCCTCACTTGGTTCTTCTAATTTCGCCGGACGGTTTCGCTTTTGTAGTCCGAGGTCGCCGGATACTACATGAAGCGTCGGGGAAAATCAGTCCGCTGAAAGCGCAGGTTGCGTCGGCCTTGCGAGCATGTCGGTACAGGCGGTGCTGTCATCGCGAGTGGGGCCTGCTATACCTATTGGGCCGTCGCCATCGGGCGCGCGAATCCCGCCACAGGAGCAGTCCATGGATCACCTCGTTCTCACCGTCATCGCCGACGATCAGCCCGGTCTGGTCGAACGACTGGCCAAGTGCATTGCCGATCATGGCGGCAACTGGCTGGAGAGCCGCATGTCGCGCATGGCTGGGCAGTTCGCCGGTATCCTGCGGGTGGCGGTGCCAGCGGACGCCCATGCCGAGCTGACCGCCGCGCTGGAAGGCCTGCAGGCGCAGGGCATACGCGTGCTGCTGGCCCACAGCGGAGCGGAGCCGACAACAAGCTGGCAGGAAATTCAGCTGGAGCTGGTCGGCAACGATCGCCCGGGCATCGTCCGCGACATCACCCACCTGCTCGCCGAGCACGGCGTCAATCTGGAAAGCCTGGATACCGAGGTGCTGCCGGCGCCGATGAGCAGCGAACTGCTTTTCCGCGCCGAGGTGCGTCTGGCAGTGCCCAGCGAGCTGTCGCTGGAGCTGCTGCAGCAGCGCCTGGAAACCCTTGCCGACGACCTGATGGTCGAGCTCAAGCTGCAGCCGGCCGAGCAGGTGTAGTGCTCAGCCGGCGCTTTTGCGCATGATGCGCCAGGTGTCCAGGCTGTACACCGCAAGTCCGGCCCAGATGCAGAAGAAGGCCAGTTGTCGGTCGACTGGGAACGGCTCGCCGAACAGCTGCACGGCGAGGATCAGCAGCAGCGTCGGCGTCAGGTACTGCAGGAAGCCCAGGGTCGAATACGGCAGGTGGCGCGCGGCGGCGTTGAAGCCGAGCAGCGGGATCAGCGTCACCGGGCCGGCCGCCATCAGCCAGAGCGCGTCGGTGCTGGTCCAGAATGCGGGTTCCGTGCTCGTGCCGCTGCTGAACCAGAACAGCCAGACCAGCGCGACCGGCAGCAACATCCAGGTTTCCACCACCAGTCCGGGCAGTGCGGCCACCGGTGCCAGCTTGCGAAGCAGGCCGTAGCTGCCGAAGCTCAGCGCCAGCACCATGGAAATCCATGGGAATTCGCCGAGCATCAGCAACTGCAGGCTGACGCCGACGGTGGCCATCGCCACCGCCAGCCACTGCAGCGGGCGCAGCCGCTCACGCAGCACGATCATGCCGAGCAGCACATTGACCAGCGGATTGATGTAGTAGCCCAGGCTCGCCTCGACCATGCGGTCGTGGTTCACCGCCCAGACGTAGATCAGCCAGTTGGCCGCGATCAGCACGCTGGAGATGCCGAGCACGCCGAGGCGACGTGGATGCGCCAGCAACTCGCGCCACCAGCCCGGATGACGCCAGACCAGCAGTACCAGCGAGCCGAACACGGCCGACCAGATCACCCGCTGGGTGACGATCTCCAGCGCGCCGTACTGCTCGAGCGCCTTGAAGTAGAGCGGAAACATGCCCCAGATGCTGAAGGTGGCCAGCCCCAGCAGATAACCCTTGCGCAAATCGGCGGTTTGCATGAATTCCTTCTACGGGCAGCGGAGAGCCGGCCATTCTGCGCCTTTGCCGGCGGGAGAGAAAGATTAGTCAGCTAACAGAGCGATCCCGCGCGACGGACTGTCCGATCGATCAACAAAGGGGAACACTCGGGCGCTTGCCCTCGTCTCATCTGCATCGCTAATCGAGACGGCAGCGCGCGGGTCAGCGCGAGCGGAGGACGGCAATGCGCTTGCACAATCAGGTTGCCCTGGTCACCGGCAGCACTCAGGGCATCGGCCGCGGCATTGCCGTGCGCCTGGCTGAAGAGGGCGCCGACATTGTCATCAACGGCCGCGAGAACGACGAACAGGCCCGCGAGAGCCTCGAGCAGGTCCGCGCCCTGGGCCGGAGGGTGTGCTTCATCGCCGCCGATGTCGGTGACGTCGAGCAGTGCCATCGGCTGGTGCGCGAGAGCATCGCGCAGATGGGCAGGCTGGACATCCTGGTCAACAATGCCGGCGTGCAGCGGCACGCGGCGTTCCTCGACGCGCAGGCGGACGATTATGATCAGGTGCTGAACGTCAACCTGCGTGGGCCGTTCTTCCTCGCCCAGGCGTTTGCCCGCCATTTGCGCGAGCAGGGCCGCGGCGGACGCATCATCAACAACAGCTCGGTGCACGAAGAGCTGCCGTATCCCAACTTCACCGCCTACTGCGCGAGCAAGGGTGGGCTGAAGATGCTGATGCGCAACATCGCCATCGAGCTGGCGCCGCTGGGCATCACGGTGAACAACGTTGCGCCCGGCGCGGTGGAGACGCCGATCAACCGCGAGTTGATGAACCAGCCGGACAAGCTCGCCAACCTGCTGCAGAACATCCCGGCCGGCCGTCTTGGCCGCCCGCACGACGTCGCTGGCGTCGTCGCCTTTCTCGCCTCACCGGATGCCGAATACATCACCGGGACTACACTGGTGGTCGATGGCGGCCTGCTATGGAACTACAGCGAGCAATGACCGAGATCCCCCCGAACCAGCCGTTCAGTCATGACACCAGCGCCATCTCGCGGGCCGACACGCTCAGCCCCGCCGATCGCTATCAGGAGCTTTTCGTCGCCGTGCAGATGCAGCGGGTGTTTGCTGACAGCAAGACCTTCGTCGACTGCTCGCCGCGGCGCCATCCCGAAGCCATCCTCGAGGCCTACCGCGCCTGCTGCAACGAGCCCGGCTTCGATCTGTCCGCCTTTGTTCACGAGCATTTCAGCCTCTACGAGATGCCCGCCAGAGACTTCGTCGCCAACCCTGACGACAACCTGGCCGAGCACATCGACCGGCTCTGGCCGGTGCTGACCCGCCATCCTCGTGAACATCCGGCGCATTCCTCGCTGCTGCCGCTGCCGTACGACTACGTGGTACCAGGCGGGCGCTTTACCGAGATGTACTACTGGGACTCCTACTTCACCATGCTCGGCCTGGACGAAAGCGGACACTGCGACCTGCTGCGCTCGATGGCAGACAACTTCGCCTACCTGATCGACACCTACGGCCACGTACCCAACGGCAACCGCACCTATTATCTGGGGCGCTCGCAGCCGCCGGTCTTCGCCCTGATGACCGAGCTGTTCGAGGAAACCGGCGTCCACCGCGCCAGCGACTACCTGCCGCAACTGCGCAAGGAATACGCCTTCTGGATGGAGGGTGCCGACTCGCTGCGCCCGGGCGAGACGCATCGGCGCTGCGTCTGTCTGGCGGACGGGGTGGTGCTCAACCGCTACTGGGACGAGCGCGACACACCACGCGAGGAGTCCTATCGCGAGGATGTCGAGACTGCGCGGGCCAGCTGCCGGCCGCGGCACGAGGTCTACCGCGATCTGCGCGCTGGCGCCGAGTCGGGCTGGGACTTCAGCTCGCGTTGGCTCGACGACGCCCACCGGCTGGCGACCATCCGTACCACCGGCATCCTGCCGATCGACCTCAACGCGCTGCTCTACAAGCTGGAGCGGCAGATCGCCGAGCTGTCGGCGGTGAAGGGCCAGCACAGCTGTGCCGAGACCTTTGCCCAGCGTGCCGAATCGCGCCGGGCGGCCATCGATCGATACCTGTGGAACCCGCGTTGCGGTGCCTATTTCGATTACGACTGGCAGCGTGGCCGGCCGCGCGACAACCTCACCGCCGCGACCCTCGCGCCATTGTTCGTGCGCATGGCCGGCGTCGAGCAGGCCGCGGCGGTGGCGGCGACGGTACGTGAGCGCCTGCTGGCGCCGGGCGGCCTGGCCACTACCGAGATCAGCGGCAGCGGCGAGCAGTGGGACCGCCCCAATGGCTGGGCACCGCTGCAGTGGATGGCCATTCGTGGCCTGCAGCACTATGGCCATAACGCCCTGGCGCTCGAAATCGAGGAGCGCTGGCTGACCATCGTCAGTCACCTGTTCGAGCGCGAGAACAAGCTGGTGGAAAAATACGTGCTGCGGCCCTGTACCGAGCACGCCGGCGGCGGCGAATACCCGTTGCAGGACGGCTTCGGCTGGACCAACGGCGTCACCCGCAAACTGATGCAGGAAGATCCCAATCACGAGGCCAACCGCTGTCGTGCCGGGCAATGCTCGCAGACTGACCGCAGCGGACGCGAACGGCTGGGTTCCGGCAACGGCGGGCGCCGGCCCTAGCGGCGGTACGCCAGCAGAACGATACCCCCTACGACGATCAGGCTACCGAGCACTTGCAAGGGTCCGAGCAGCTGGCCAAGCACCAGCCAGCCCAGCAGCATGCCGGCGACCGGTTCCATGTTCATCACTGGAGCGTTGCGTGCAATGTTCAGTCGCGGCATGCAGATGAACAGCGTCGAGAAGGCGGCGCCATAGAGCAGCACCAGGCATGCGAGGGCGATCCAGCCGGCGCTGGCGCTGGGTAGGCCGAGCCCGCCGGGAATCAGGCTGCTGCTGCCGAGCGCGGCGGAGGCGAGGAACACCACGATCAGGGTCAGCATGCTGCGTACCGAGCCGGCCATCTGCGAGAGCTTGTGCTCGGTGACCCACAGCGCCACCGCGAACACCGCGGCAGCCGTCAGGCTGAACAGGATGCCGGCGACCCACTGGCCGTCCGGCGCCTCGCTGCTGACCAGACGTGCAGGCACGTCGAGCACCAGCACGAGGCCGAACAGGATCAGGCCCATGACCGCCAGTGTCTGGCGGGTCGGTCGGGGGCCGCCGAGCAGCCAGGTCAGCAGTGCCAGCAGGATCGGCGAGAGGTTGACCACCAGCAGTGCAAGCCCCACCGGAATGCGTGCTACAGCCGAATAGATACAGATGCTCTGCACTGCGATCAGCAGGCCTAGTAGGACTTGCCAGCGCCAGGTGGCGGGGCTCAGCTGCAACGACTCGCGGCGCCAGAACACCAGTGTGGCCAGCGCCAGCATCGTCACCCCGGCGCGGCAGAGCACGGCCAGTAGCAGTCCAGTGTCATGGTCGAAGGCGATGCGTGCGGCAATATGATTGGCGGCAAAGGCGCTGGCCAGTGCGGCGAGGATCAGCACGGCGGTATGGCGCGGGAATGGCGTGGCGGTCGTCTGCATGGAAGTTGTGATCCACCTGCTGCGGTGCTCGATTATGCCGGTAAGGTGGCTTCACGGCCCCCTTACGTGCATTTGCAAGCGCAGCCATGCGTGTGGAGCAGCTGCTCAGGGGCGTCGATAGGGCGAGTCGTTCACGGGTGACAGGTCGAATGTGCCCTTCTCAACGAAGCGCTGGGTACCGAACAGGCCGCCGGCGAGTTTGCCGCGCAAGACATAGGGCACTTCGTCGAGGCCGATGTGCTCGGCCAGCCCCAGCGCCTGGCGCGCGGCGGAGAAGGCGGAGATCGTCACCGGCACTTCGAGCACGCTCTCGCCGAAGCGCGGCACCGTGCCGCGCTGGTCGCTGACACCACTGGCCAGCCGCCGGCCGTTGATCTCCAGGTCCAGGGCGACGCCGTTGTAGTCGATGGCGCCCTCGTTGGGGTTCTGCAGGCGCAGCTTGACCAGGAAGCGCACCTCCAGCCCCTCGCCCTGCAGCGGTTGAATACCGGCGACCTGAACATTGAGCGGGTCGCGCGGTGAAAAAGCCGCGCAGGCGCCCAGCGCCGAGGCAAGCAGGGCAATCAGCAGCAGGCGCAGCGGTCGATGAAGCGTGAGGAATATGTGCACTCAGGGTTTCCTGTCGAGGTTCTTGATGCCCTGCAGCAGCTCGATGGGCAGCGGAAAGACGATGGTCGAGCTCTTGTCGCCGGCGATGCTGTTCAGCGTCTGCATGTAGCGCAGCTGCATGGCGCCCGATTGCCGGCCGAGCATCTCGGCGGCCTGCATCAGCTTCTCCGACGCCTGCAGTTCGCCCTCCGCATGAATGACCTTCGCCCGCCGCTCGCGTTCCGCCTCGGCCTGCCGCGCAATGGCACGGATCATCGATTCGTCGAGGTCGACGTGCTTGATCTCGACGTTCGCCACCTTGATCCCCCAGGCGTCGGTCTGCGCATCGAGCACCTGCTGGATGTCGCTGTTGAGCTGTTCGCGTTCGGCCAGCATGTCATCCAGTTCGTGCTTGCCGAGCACTGCACGCAGCGTGGTCTGCGCCAGCTGGCTGGTGGCCGAATGGTAATCCTCGACCTGGATGATCGCCTTCTGCGCGTCCAGCACGCGGTAGTAGACCACCGCATTGACCTTCACCGAGACGTTGTCGCGGGAGATCACGTCCTGGGTCGGTACGTCGAGCACCAGCGTGCGCAGATCGACCCGCACCATCTGCTGGATGCCGGGAATCACCAGGATCAGGCCCGGCCCCTTGACCTTCCAGAAACGTCCGAGCATGAACACCACGCCACGCTCGTATTCGCGCAGGATGCGGAAGGTCGACGCCAGCAGGCCGAACAGCAGCACCAGCAACACCAGAAAACTCATTTCATAGCCCATGGTTCAGCTCCTCTCGATTGCTTGATGGCTGTGCAGCGACTTCCAGCTGCAGTCCGTGCCGCGCGATCACCCGTACCTGCTGGCCGGCCGCCAGCGGCGAGACGCTGTGCACCTGCCAGTTCTCGCCCTGCAGATGCAGCCAGCCGCTGTGGGGGTCCTGCACCGAGACCGAGGTGATCTGCGCGAGGCTGCCGATCAGCTCGCTGTCGCCGCCAACCAGGCGCTGGCGTCGCGCCTTCAGCGCCATGGCGACGATGGCGAACACCAGCAGCGCACTGGTGAGGGCAAGGGTGATGATCAACGCCAGCGGAATGCCGAAACCCGGCACCTCGGTATCGATGAGGATCACCGCGCCAGCGACGAACGCGGCCACGCCGCCAATGCCGAGCACGCCGAAGCTCGGCAGAAACGCTTCGGCGACCATGAAGGCGATGCCGAGCAGGATCAGCGCCACGCCGGCGTAGTTCACCGGCAGCAGCTGCAGCGAATACAGCGCGAGGATCAGACAGATGCCGCCGAGCACGCCGCCGGCGCCGATGCCGGGGTTGGAGAGTTCGAGGATCAGCCCGTAGATGCCGATCATCATCAGGATCAGTGCCACGCTCGGGTTGGTGATCACCGCCAGCAGGCGTACCCGCCAGTCCGGCGCGTGTTCGATCAACTGCGCGTCAGCCGTGTGCAGCGTGACTTCGGTATCCGGGACGGCGAGCGTCTTGCCGTCGAGCTGGCGCAGCAGGTCGGCGACGTCGCGCGCCAGATAGTCGATCACCTTCTGCTCCAGCGCTTCGCTGGCCGACAGGCTGACCGCCTCGCGCACCGCCTGCTCGGCCCACTCGGCATTGCGTCCGCGCAGCTGGGCGAGGCCGCGGATATAGGCCGCCGCGTCGTTGACCTGCTTGCGGCTCATGGCATCGCCGGGTGCCCTGGTTTGCTCGTCCCGCTCGCCTTGCGGCTGCTCGGGCGGCGCGCCGGGCATGCCGCCGATCTGCACCGGCGTCGCCGCGCCGAGGTTGGTGCCCGGCGCCATCGCCGCGACATGGCTGGCGTAGAGCATGTAGGTGCCGGCACTGGCCGCGCGGGCGCCGCTGGGGGTGACGTAGGTGGCGACCGGGATGGGGCTGGCGAGGATCGCCTTGATGATGGCGCGCATCGAGGTGTCCAGTCCGCCGGGAGTGTCCAGTTCCAGCACCACCAGCTGCGCACCCTCGTCGCGGGCGTGTTGCAGGCCACGCAGGATGTAGTCGGCACTCGCCGGACCGATGGCGCCATCGACCCGCAGCAGCGTCACCGGTGCGGCGGCGCTCGCACTCTGGACCGCCAGCAGGAGCAGCATGGCCAGCAGCCAGTGGGCGGAATGGCGAGGCATGACAGGCGTCCTCTTGTGCGAACGGGCACCCGGCGTGCCCCTGTTCAGCGTAGACCACCGGCTGTTACCGGGTTGCGGCGGACAGAGTTCGCATCCCGGCAGGCTGAACTCCGGCGCGCGGCACGGCCTCTGACGACATAGAGCCGGCGATCCTGTCGGCTCGTCGAGCGAGGAGTGCCCATGCGTGTCCATCACCTGAACTGCGGTTGCATGTGCCCGCTCGGCGGCGCCTTGTTCGATGGCTTCAGCAAGGGGCTGACGGCGCAGCTGGTTTGCCATTGCCTGCTGCTCGAGACCGAGCAGCACGGACTGGTGCTGGTGGATACCGGTTTCGGCACCGAAGACGTGCGGCGTCCGGGTGATCGCCTCAGCCGGTTCTTCCGGGTGCTCAACAACATCCAGCTGGAGCCGCGCTACACCGCGCTGGAGCAGCTGCGCCAGCTCGGGTTCGCCGCCGGGGACGTGCGCCATATCGTGCTCACCCATCTGGATTTCGATCACGCCGGCGGCCTGTCGGATTTTCCGCAGGCCCAGGTGCACGTGCTGCAGCGTGAGATGGATGCCGCCCGGGCGACACGCAGCTTTATCGGCCACAACCGCTACCGTCACCGGCAGTGGGACGAGGTGCGCAACTGGCAGTTCTACGAGCCGGGCGGCGAGCTCTGGTTCGGTTTCCAGGCGGTGCGCGAGTTGCGCGGGCTGCCGCCGGAAATCCAGCTGATCCCGCTGACCGGGCATACCCACGGCCACGCCGGGGTCGCCGTGCAGACCGACAGCGGCTGGCTGCTGCATGCCGGCGACGCCTATTTCTATCGTGACGAGGTCGGCCGCAACGAGAGCCATTGCACGCCCGGGCTGCGCTTCTATCAGCGCATGATGGAAGTCGATCGCACGGCGCGCCTGGCCAACCAGCACCGGCTGTGGACGCTGTCGCTGGAGCACCGCGACGAGGTCACGCTGTTCTGCAGCCATGACGCGCAGGAGCTGGCGCGCATGCAGCGCGGTGCGCACTGATGGCGGCGCCACGCAGCCGGGCGGTGGAACGGATGATGGCCGCCGTGCGCTGGATCGGCTTCGGCGCCTGTTCGCTGGCCGCGCTCGGCTATGCGGCGATCGGCAACTACAACATGACCGGCGCCATGCTGGCGCTGGCCGTGCTCTCCTGGATCAACATCCGCCGCAAACGCGAGCCGCGCCGGTAACGACAGCTCAGCGCCGGCGACGGCCAAGCAACAGGCCAACGCCGAGCGCCAACAGCGCACCGGCGCCAACGGCCAGTCCGCTGGCGGTCGCCGCACTGAGCGATACGGCCCGGGGTACGGCCTGCTCGGTGAAACGGCCGTCGGTCCGGTGCAGACCCTCTACCGGCTCGAACAGGTTGTCGGGGCGCTCGGACGGGGCAGGCTCGGCGGTCAGCTGACCATCCCAGGCCCGACGGGCGAGCATTCGATCGAGCAGGCCGGGCATCAGCTGCGTACCCAGGATCGCCTTGAAACTGGCGGCACCCAGCCAGAGTTCCCGTGGCGCGCTCCTGGCCGCACGCAGGATGGCGCGGGCCGCGACGTCCGGCGTGTGGATCGGCGGCACCGGCTGCGCGCGCCGGCTCATTCGGTTGCGCGCCCAGTCGAACTGCGGCGTGTTGTGCGCCGGCAACTGCACCATGGTCAGGCGAATGGCGCTCCTGTCGTGAATCAGCTCGCAGCGCAGTGAATCGATGAAGCCGCGGATGGCGAACTTGGCGCCGCAGTAGGCCGACTGCAGCGGAATCGCACGATAGGCCAGCGCCGAGCCGACCTGGACGATGGTGCCGCGGTTGCGTGGGCGCATGTGGCGCAGGGCGGTCAGGGTGCCGTGCACGCTGCCCAGGTAGGTCACCTCGGTGACGCGGCGGATTTCTTCGGGAGTCAGTGCCGAAAACGGGCCGAACACCGTGGCCATCGCCGCGTTTACCCAGACGTCGATCGGTCCCAGCTCGGCCTCGACGCGCGTGGCGGCCGCTTCCAAAGCCGGGGCATCGGCGACATCGGCGGCGATCGCCAGCACACGGGCTCCCAGCGCTTCGAGCTGCGCCTGGGTGTCGCTCAGGCCCTGCTCGCCGCGCGCGATCAACGCGACGCGGTAGCCGGCTCTGGCGAAGGCCTCGGCGCTGGCGCGGCCGACACCGGCAGTCGCGCCACAGATCACCGCGGTTGGTTCTGGCATGGGAAGTCCTCTGGTCATTGCAATGAACGGGCGCTTTCGGTGGCCCGCAGCCTGCTTAGACGACCCGCCCAGGCCCGGCCGAGTTCGCCGCTTGCCCCAGTGGATCGCTCGGCTATCGACCAATGGCCAATGGCGGCTACTTCTTTGGTCTGAGATGGTTAGCAGGCTAAGCGATAGCTGGCGCCGCCCCTTGGCTCAAAAGGCGAAGCGGCATGACGCAACGATGCCACCGTGGTGGCTGCGTCTTCCCCCTCTGTGCATCCATCAGATGCCCTCGGCGGCTTATCCGGTCGCCTTCGGACTCGTTCCCGCTGCCCTGAGGGCGGCGGGTCTGCCCCGCCGACGAAGGAACCCGTTGGCGTCAATCAGGTCGATTCAGTGAGCCTCGTAATGGCCAATTCCTGACTGACGGAGACCCTGATGGACCTTATCCGCATCATCTTCGCGATTCTGCTGCCACCGCTTGGCGTCTTTCTCCAGGTCGGTTTTGCCGGTGCCTTCTGGCTGAACATCCTGCTCACGCTGCTGGGCTACATTCCGGGCATCATTCACGCCGTCTGGATCATC
The DNA here is from genome assembly GCF_041381355.1 of Pseudomonas sp. LM13. Lineage (NCBI taxonomy): Bacteria > Pseudomonadati > Pseudomonadota > Gammaproteobacteria > Pseudomonadales > Pseudomonadaceae > Pseudomonas > Pseudomonas sp. LM13. The sequence continues at coordinate 440,192 of NZ_JACBXH010000001.1, read as the reverse complement.
GCCCGCCGCTGATCGCTCAGAGCCCGGCTCGGCCGGGCCCGCTTTTGAACTCCCTCCGCTGGCCGTGTACAGTCGCGCATCCGCGCTACGGAACCTATTTCGCGCGAAACACTCAAGAAAATTTCGCGCGAAACACTCAAGAAAACGCCGGAAACCGAGCGCCATCGCCCGCAGGTGATGCCCCCGCGCTGCGTCAGACCTGCCCCGGTACACGGAAAGGAAACCAGATGAGCGAGTCCTTCATCGATCAGAACAATTTCAGGCGCATCCTCAATCGCAATGTGGCCGTGCCCCTGGGCTTCGGCTTCCTCAGCGCCTTCTTCTTCAGTGCCATCGTCTATTACCTGCTGAGCGTCAGCCACTGGGTCGATCAGTCGGTCAAGGGGGTGGCCCACGCCCATGAAGCGCTGCGCCTGATCGCCGATCTGGAAACCGGCCTGCGTGGCTACCTGATCGCCGGCGAAAAGCCGTTCCTCGATCCTTACCGCCAGGGCCTGGAGCAAATCGAGCAGGAGCTGGGCGAGCTCAAGGAGTTCGCCGGCGACAACCCGCTGCAGCTGTCGCGCATCCAGAAGGTCGAGGCGGCGCATCATCTCTGGCTCACCTTTGCCGAAGAAGGGATCGCGCGGCGTAGCGCCGGCGAGTCGATCGTCGAGTACGTGCGCACCCGCCGCGGCCTCGACCTGACCAACCAGCGGCGCACGCTGCTCAACGAATTCATCGCCACCGAGCGCCAGCTGCGTGCCGAGCGTACCGACACCTCGGAAATCGTCACCACGGCGCTGATCGGTGGCTTCCTGCTGTTCAGCCTGATCTTCAGCGGCCTGCTGGTCTTTCTCGGTCGCCGTGACCTGACCACGCTGTCGGCGACCTACTCCGAATCGCTGCGCAAGCAGCAGGCGCATGCCGAGGCGCTGGAAAAGCAGGCCTGGTACCGCACCGGCCAGACCCAGCTGAGCGAGTCGATCATCGGCGAACTGGCGCTGCCGGCCCTGGGCCAGGGCGTGCTGAACTTCCTCTCGCGCTACATCGACGCCGCCGTCGGCGCGCTGTACGTGGTGCAGGACGGCAAGCTGCAGCGCGTTGCCGAATATGCCTACGACCCGGAACATCTGCAGAGCGCGCGTAGCCTCGAGGTCGGTACGGGGCTGGTAGGGCAGGCCGCCTTGGAGCGGCGGATGATGGCGCTCGAAGACCTGCCGGCCGATTACCTCAAGGTGACCTCGGCGCTGGGCGGCACCCAGCCGCGTTCGGTGCTCATCGTGCCGGTGGAAGACAGCGGCCTGCTCAATGGCGTGATCGAACTGGGCTTCCTGCGACCGCTGCGCGAGCAGGACAGCGAGCTGCTGCGGCGCATCGTGCCCAGCATCGGCTCGGCGATCGAGGCAGCGCGCTACCGCCAGCGCCTGCAGAAGGTGCTGGCCGAAACCCAGCAGCTCAACGAGGAGCTGCAGGTGCAGCAGGAAGAGCTGCGTGCCGCCAACGAAGAGCTGGAAGAACAGTCGAGCGCCCTGCGCGAGTCGCAATCGCACCTGGAAGAACAGCAGGCCGAGCTGGAGCAGACCAACGAGCAGCTGGCCGAGCAGACCGAAACCCTCGCGCGTCAGCGCGACGAGATGGACGAGAAGAACCAGCGCCTGAACGAGGCCCAGCTGATGCTCGAGCAGCGCGCCGACGAACTGCAGCGCGCCAGCCGCTACAAGTCCGAGTTCCTCGCCAACATGTCCCACGAGTTGCGCACGCCGCTGAACAGCTCGCTGATCCTGGCCAAGCTGCTGGCCGACAACCCCGAGGGCAATCTCAGCGACGATCAGGTGCAGTTCGCGCGCTCCATCTATTCGGCGGGCAACGACCTGCTCACGCTGATCAACGACATTCTCGACATCTCCAAGGTGGAGGCCGGCAAGCTCGAGGTGCACCCCGAGCTGACCGTGCTCGCCCGACTGGTCGATGGGGTGAAGAACCTGTTCCTGCCACAGGCCATGGAGCGATCGCTGCAATTCGAGGTCGAGCTGGCCGATGATCTGCCGGTCAGCCTGTTCAGCGATCGGCAGCGTCTGGAGCAGATTCTCAAGAATCTGCTGGCGAACGCCTTCAAGTTCACCGAGAAGGGCTCGGTGACGCTACGGGTGGAAAAGCGTGGCGAAGACCAGCTGGCATTCGCCGTGCGCGACACTGGCATCGGGATTGCGCCGGAGCAGCAGGCCGCCATCTTCGAAGCGTTCCGTCAGGCCGACGGCACCACCAATCGCCGCTATGGCGGCACCGGCCTGGGGCTGTCGATCTCGCGCGAACTGGCCAATCTGCTCGGTGGCGAGATCGAGGTGCAGAGCAGGCCGGGGGCGGGCAGCACGTTCACCCTGGTGGTGCCGGAACACTACAGTGAGCCGCGCCCCATCACGCCTGCCAGCGTGCCTGCGGCGGCGCCTGTGGTCACGCTCGAGCCTCCGGCGCCTCCAGCCGCCGTCGAGCGAGACCTGCTGCAGCGTGCCGCGGCTCCCCGTCAGTGGCTGCCGGACGACCGTGACGAGCGGCCGTTCGAGGCGCGCTGCGTACTGGTGATCGAGGACGAGCCGCAGTTCGCGCGCATCCTCTACGACCTCGCCCACGAGCTGAACTACAGCTGCCTGCTGGCGCAGAACGCCGACGACGGCTTCGATACCGCCGTGCAGTACAAGCCCGACGCGATCCTGCTCGACATGCGCCTGCCGGATCACTCCGGGCTGACCGTGCTCGAACGCCTCAAGGAAAATCCCGCCACTCGGCATATCCCGGTGCACGTGGTATCGGTAGAGGACCGCAAGGAAGCGGCGCTGCAGATGGGCGCGGTGGGCTACGCAATGAAGCCGACCACCCGTGAGGAGCTCAAGGACGTGTTCAGCCGTCTGGAAGCCAAACTGGCGCAGAAGGTCAAACGCATCCTGCTGGTCGAGGACGACGCACGTCAGCGCGAGAGCGTGTCGCGGCTGATCGAGGACGTCGATATCGAGATCACCGCTGTCGAGTTCGGCGAGCAGGCGCTCGAGCTGCTGCGCAGCACCGTGTTCGACTGCATGATCATCGACCTCAAGCTACCGGACATGGACGGCAGCGAGCTGCTCGAACGCATGGCTCGCGAGGACATCTGCTCCTTCCCGCCGGTGATCGTCTACACCGGGCGCAACCTGACCCGCGACGAGGAAGCGGCGCTGCTCAAGTATTCGCGCTCGATCATCATCAAGGGGGCGCGCTCGCCGGAGCGCCTGCTCGACGAGGTCACCCTGTTCCTGCACAAGGTCGAGTCGGACATGCCGCCCGAGCGGCAGAAGATGCTGAAAAGCGCGCGCAGCCGCGAGAAGGCCTTCGAGGGCCGCACGATCCTGGTGGTGGACGATGATGTGCGCAACGTCTTCGCCCTGACCAGCGCGCTGGAACAGAAGGGCGCGCTGGTGGAAATCGCCCGCAACGGCCTGGAGGCCATCGACAGGCTGCAGCACGACGGCACCATCGATCTGGTGCTGATGGACATCATGATGCCGGAGATGGATGGGTTCACCGCCATGCAGGAAATCCGCAAGGACTCCCGTTTCGCCAAGCTGCCGATCATCGCGGTGACCGCCAAGGCGATGAAGGATGACCAGGATCGCTGCCTGAGCGCTGGCGCCAACGACTACCTGGCCAAGCCCATCGACCTCGATCGGTTGTTCTCGCTGATCCGTGTCTGGCTGCCGAAAGTGGAGCTGCTGTGAAATGCCCGACCGCAATGTCGAGATCGAACTCAAGCTGCTGATCGAGGCCATCTACCTCAAGTACAGCTATGACTTCCGCGACTACTCCGGCGCTTCGCTCAAGCGCCGGGTGTTGCTGGCATTGAAGCAGCTGCAGTGCCAGAGTATCTCCGAACTACAGCGCAAGATTCTCTACGATCCGCAGGCGTTCATGGAGCTGCTGCAGTACCTCACCATTCCGGTCAGCGAGATGTTCCGCGACCCAGGCTACTACCGGTCGCTGCGCGAGCACGTGGTGCCGGTGCTGCGCACCTATCCGTCGTTGAAGATCTGGATCGCGGGCTGCAGCACCGGCGAGGAAGTCTATTCGATGGCCATCCTGCTCAAGGAAGAGGACCTGCTGGAGCGTTCGATCATTTACGCCACCGACATCAACCCGCGGTCGCTGGAACAGGCGCGCCAGGGCATCTTCGCCATCGACCACCTACGTCAGTACACCGCCAATTACCAGCAGGCCGGTGGCACGCAGAGCTTTTCCGACTACTACACCGCCGCCTACGACTCGGCGATCATGGACAAGTCGCTGAAAGAAAAGGTTACCTTTGCCGACCATAGCTTGGCGACCGATAGCGTATTTTCCGAGACACAGCTGATTTCTTGCCGAAATGTGCTGATCTACTTCAATAAGCCGCTGCAGGATCGGGCGTTCGGCCTGTTCCACGAGTCGCTCTGCCACCGGGGTTTCCTTGGCCTTGGCAGCAAGGAGACCGTCGAGTTCTCGGCCTTTGCCGGTCTCTACGAGCCATTCGACAAATCGGAAAGGATCTTCCGCAAGCTATGAGCAGCGAGCAGGCTATATTGCGCAGCAAACGGCAGCCGCCCATCGAGGCCGTGGTGATCGGTGCCTCGGCTGGCGGGCTGGAGGCGCTCGGCATGCTGCTCGACGATCTGCCGGCCAACTTCCGCCTGCCGATTCTGGTGGTGCAGCACGTTCCGGCCAACGGCCCGACCCACCTGGCCGAAATCTTCGGCCGCCGGACCCGGTTGCGGGTGAAGGAGGCCGACGACAAGGACGCGGTAAGTGGCGCCACCCTGTACTTCGCGGCGCCCGGCTATCACCTGCTGGTCGAGCGCGATCGCAGCCTGTCGCTGAGCCAGGACGATGCGGTGCATTTCTCGCGGCCGTCCATCGACGTACTGTTCGAGTCCGCCGCCGATGCATGGGGCGCGCAACTCGCCGGGCTGCTGCTAACCGGTGCCAATGAGGACGGCGCCGCGGGACTCGAGGCGATCCATCGTTGTGGTGGCCTGACCGTTGTCCAGGACCCAGCCGAAGCGGCGGTACCGACCATGCCGCGTGCCGCGCTCCAGCGCTTCGCGCCGGATTTCATCTTGCCTCTGCGCGACATCCACCGATTGTTGCGAGAACTGGAGTGACCATGCCCGACCATACCGACGAGGTGAATCTGCTGATCGTCGATGACCTGCCGGAGAACCTGCTGGCCCTTGATGCACTGCTGCAGGCGCCGGGCGTCAGGGTGTACCAGGCCGAGTCGGCCGAACAGGCGCTCGAACTGCTTCTGCGGCACGAATTCGCCCTGGCCATTCTCGATGTGCAGATGCCGGGCATGGACGGCTTCCAGCTGGCCGAGCTGATGCGCGGCACCGAGCGCACCAAGCAGATTCCCATCGTCTTCGTCAGCGCCGCTGGACGCGAGCTTAACTATGCCTTCAAGGGCTACGAGAGCGGCGCGGTGGATTTCATGCACAAGCCGCTGGACGCCCATGCGGTGCGCAGCAAGGTCAGCGTGTTCGTCGACCTGTACCGCGGGCGCAAGCGCCTGGCGCGGCAGCTGGAGGCGCTGGAGCGCAGTCGCCGCGAGCAGGAAGTGCTGCTCGATGAGCTGCGCAGCACCAAGGCCGAGCTGGAGAATGCGGTGCGCATGCGCGATGACTTCATGTCGATCGTCTCCCACGAGCTGAAGACCCCGCTCAACACCCTGATTCTCGAGGTGCAGCTGCGCAAGCTGCAGCTCGGTCGCAACAATCTCGAGGCCTTCAGCGAAGAGCGCCTGCGCAACATGGTGGACAAGGACGAGCGGCAGATTCAGAGCCTGATCCGGCTGATCGACGACATGCTCGACGTGTCGCGAATCCGTACCGGCAAACTGTCGATCCGCCCGGCGCAGATCGATCTGGCGCAACTGGTGGGCAACGTCGTGGAGAGTTTCGCAGCGCAGATGGAAGCCTGCGGCTGCGAACTGCGGCTGGAGCGAAACGAGCCGATCATCGGCGTCTGGGATGCCTTCCGTATCGAACAGGTGCTGGCCAACCTGCTGACCAATGCGATGCGCTACGGTGCCGGCAAGCCGGTGCATGTCAGTGTTGCGTCCTGTGCGGAGGGTGCGTGCATCGAGGTACGCGACCACGGCATCGGCATCAGCCCGCAGAGTCTGGAGCGCATCTTCTGCCAGTTCGAGCGTGCCGAGGGGAGCGAAAGCAGCGCCGGACTCGGGCTTGGCCTGTTCATCGCCGACCAGATCGTCAGGGCGCACAACGGCCGCATCCAGGTTCACAGCGAGGAAGGTCAGGGCTCGCGGTTCCGCGTGCTGCTGCCATTGGGCAAGTAGCGCAGCGACGGCACTCCAGCGGCGATATGGGCTCGGCCCGTCACGGGGCCGCGCACCTCAGGACGAGCAGCTGATCTCCAGATGCTTGCCCCATTCCGGCGGGCGCTCGGCGTAGCGCTGCATGCCTGGCTGATCATCGAACGGTCGGCTGAGCACCTGGTGCAATTCGCGCACCGGCTCGTAGTCGCCTTTCTCCGCCGCCTCGATGGCCTGCTGCGCCAGGTAGTTGCGCAGGATGTACTTCGGGTTGACCGCCTGCATGCGCGCCTGGCGCTCGGCCGGCGCGCTGCCCTCGCGTGCGGTGCGCGCGCAATAGTCCGCCGCCCAGGCATCGAAGCCCGGCAGATCGACGAAGTCCTCGCGCAGGCGGCGGACCGCCTGTTCGGCAGGGCTCTCGCTGAGTTCGCGGAAGAAGTTCGTGTAGTCCACGGCGCTGGCCTGCATCAGTTGCAGCAGACGGCGCACCAGTGCCTCGTCATCCGCTTCGGCGGCGGCAAAGCCCAGGCGTCGGCGCATCAGGTCGAGCCATTCGGCTTCGTACAGCGGCAGGAACAGCTCCATGGCTTCACGCAGCAGCTTGACCTCGACGAAGGGCGTCAGCGCCTGGGCCAGCGCCGCCAGATTCCAGTGGGCGATGGGCACCTGATTCTCGAAGGAGTAGCGGCCGGTATCGTCGGAGTGGTTGCAGATGAACCGCGCGTCGAAATCGTCGAGGAAGGCATAGGGGCCGAAATCGAAGGTGATGCCCAGGATCGACATGTTGTCGGTGTTCATCACCCCGTGGCAGAAGCCGTAGGCCTGCCAGCGGGCGATCAGCGCCGCGGTGCGTTCGAGCACTTCGCGGAAGAAGGCGTGGAATGGTTCGGGGTGCTCGAGCAGGTCGGGAAAATGGGCCTCGATGACATGCTCGAGCAGCTGCTTCAGCTCGGCATGCTGGCGGGTGTAATAGAAGAATTCGAAATGGCCGAAGCGCACGTGGCTCGGTGCCAGGCGCAGCAGCATGGCGCCACGTTCCGGTCGTTCGCGGTAGACCGTGGTGTCTGAGCCGGTCACGCACAGCGCGCGGGAGCTTGGGATGCCCAGCGCGTGCAGATGCTCGCTGGCGAGGAACTCGCGGATCGACGAGCGCAGCACCGCGCGGCCATCGCCCATGCGCGAGTAGGGCGTCTTGCCGGCACCCTTGAGGTGCAGGTCCCAGTGCTCGCCCGCTTCGTTGACCACCTCGCCGAGCAGCAGGCCGCGGCCGTCGCCGAGCTGCGGGTTGTAGCTGCCGAACTGATGACCGGAATAGACCATCGCCCGCGGCTCGGCGGTGGACCAGATCTTGTGTCCGGAGAACAGCTCGGCGAACAGAGGCTGCTCGGCTTCGGTCGGGTCCAGGTCGAGCAGGGCCATGGCCGCCGCGCTGACGACTACCAGGCGCGGTGCCTCGAGTGGTTGCGGCGGCACCTCGGTGGAGAACGTATCGCCAAGACGGGCGAAGCGGTTGTCGAAGGTCAGTTGGGTCAGGGTCTTCAAGATCCCTCCGGCGCGGCATGCAGGCAAGAATAGCCCGGCAATTGCCGGGCGTGTTCAGGTGGTTGGAGGCTGCGATCCGACTGGGCGTTCCTCAGCCGCGATCGTCGATCTCCGATTTGTCGCCATCCTCTAACGGCTTGGGGGTAGCGCTGAGCTGCAGCTGCTGGCCATTGCGGTTCTTCAGATGTACATCCAGCTGGCGGAAGGCGACGACGATGCCAACTTCACGGAACTCCCGGTCCAGGCGCCTGTTGATCTCGTCGATCACGGGGTTGCGGTCACCCAGATCACGGACGTGCAGGCGCAACTCGTGTTCCAGTCGACTCTCGCCAAAGTTGAGGAAGAACACCTGCGGCTCGGGTTCCTTCAGCACGCGCGGGTTCTCCCGGGCGGCCTTGAACAGCATTTCGCGGACGGCTTCAAGATCAGAGCCGAATTCGACCCCGATGCGTATCGTGACGCGCGTGACGGTATCGCTCAGCGACCAGTTCACCAACTGATCGGTCACGAATGTCTTGTTCGGGACAATGATTTCCTTGTTGTCGAAATCAGTGATCGTCGTGGCCCGGATTCGAATGCGGCTGACCGTGCCGGACAGATTGCCGATGGTCACGACGTCGCCGATACGCACGGGTTTCTCGAACAGGATGATCAGGCCGGAAACGAAGTTGGCGAAGATTTCCTGCAGACCGAAGCCCAGGCCCACCGAGAGCGCCGCGACCAGCCACTGCAGCTTGTCCCAGCTGACACCAAGGGTCGACAGGCTCGAGACAATGCCAGTGCCGACCAGTGTGTAGGAAAGCAGCGTGCCAGTGGCATAAGCGCTCCCAGGCGCCAAGCGCAGGCGCGATAGCACCGCAACCTCCAGCAAGCCAGGCAGGTTGCGCGCCAGCACCAGCGTGATGCCGATGATTGCCAGTGCGCCGATCAGGTCGTTCAGGCTTATCGTCGAAGTGGTCAGCGTGTCGCCACTGCCGCTGGAAAATTCGTAGAGCGCGACGTTATCCAGGTATGAGATTACCGAGAAAAGGTCCGACCAGACCCAGTACAGTGCCACCAGCAGTAGCGCGAAAGTGGCGAGCCGGGTCAAGCGCAAGGACTGCTGGTTGACCTGTTCGATATCCAGCCCCGGCTCGTCGACCGTTTCGTCAAGCTCGGTGTTGGCGGATTCTTCGGCCGCCTGGCGCCTGGCAATAGCTCGCTGATAGGCAAGCCGACGGGCGGCGATGGTCAGCGATCGAACCAGCGTAGCCTCGAGCGCGACCCAGATCATCAGCAGGTAGAGCGTGTCGATAAGTCGATCGGTAAGTTTCAGTGCGGTGTAGTAGTAACCCGCTCCGACTGCGACGATCAGTGCCAGGGGAAGCATGGTAAAGGTCATCCCGAGCAACAGGCGGCTCGGTGGGGCGTTTTCATGTGACGGGCCTTTGAGCAGCATGCGCGTCAGCCGCCAGCTCATTAGTGCATAACAGGCAAGAACGACGAGGAGCCCCAGCACGTCGTCCGCCAGGTTGGCCGGTCGTTGCTCGGCAATGCTGACCACCACCACCAGCGCAAGCACGATCAGCCCGAGGCGACGAATCTCGTTGCGCAGGAAGATCACCTGCGGGTGCGACCAACGGAAATGCAGTTCCGCAACCCGCCCAGGGGAGAGCATGCGATAGGCGGTGTAGAACACCAGCCAGCCCTGCGCCATCTGGTAAAACGCGGCGCCGATGCCGAGATTCTGTCCGCGCGCATCGATCTGCAACAGGTAACCGCACAGCGCCAGCAGCAGCGCGCCGGGCAGCGCCAGCAGCAGATTGAGCAGTAGGGCGAGAGGCGTATGCATCTGGCTGTCGTTGCGGAAATGGCCGATGTCTTTGCTCAGTGCGTCCAGCTTGGCGTTGATCGCCGGTCGCCGCCAGAGCAGCGCTGCGATCATCAGGAACAGTGGCAGGAACAGCAGCGGCCGCTCACCCAGCCCGGCGGCCAGGCCCTGTAGCGCCGACGCCCAAGGCAGGGTGCTGATTTGCCGCTCCAGCAGCAGGGGCGCGGTCTTCAACCAGCTGAAATCGAGCGGTTTGTTGCTCGGAATCCAGAACATCTGCTCGTCGAGGGTTTCGCTGAGCGCGCTGGCGGTGTCCTGCAGCTGCTTCTGGTTCAGCTGCAGGGTGATGGATGCGTTGAGCAGGGCATCCAGTTCGCGGTTCAGGCGGTCGAGCAGCTCGCTGCGGGTGGTCGCCAGCTCCAGCAGGGTGCGCCGCAGTTCCGGTGTGACCTCCTCTGCGTTCTGCTGGGCCAACAGCTGCTCGACGTAGGCAGAGGGGTTGCCTGCGGCTTCACGGCGCTGGTTCAGCTCGAACTGATAGAGGCGGATATCGGCGATCTCGTCGGCGAGATTCTTGTCCAGCTGCAGGCTCGGCAGCGCCTGCTTCTGCTGATAGAGAATGCGCGACAGCAGCAGGCTGCCTTCGAGCACGGCGATCTGCTCCTCCAGTGCCTGGTCGGTCTGGTTGAGCGTGTCGAGCTGTTGACGGGTCTGCAGGTTCTGCTGGTTCAGACGGTTGAGGCGTTCGGTGGCGCGCAGCAGGTAATCGGAGAGCTTGAGGTTCTCGGCGCTTTCGGCGGCGAGCAGTTTGTCCGAGCCGGCCTGCTGCACCCGTGCCGAGAACTCCGCCACGGTCTGTTCCGATTCGGCCCGGCGCTTTTCGTTGATCAGGTTCTGCAGCGCCTGGGTTTCTTCCTCCGCACGCCGAATGCGTTCGGCGAGCAGATCACGGCGAGCCTTGCCGAGGTCCTGCAGCAGGCTGTTGCCGGCCAGTTCCTGGCGGCGCAGCTCGATCTGCGCGCCGAGCGCGAGGATTTCGGCATCTAGCAGCGCTCGTCGCTCGTCGCTCAGCGGCTTGCCGGCTTCGCGGCCGCTCTTGAGCAGGTTGTTGATCTCCTGGATGCGTGTCTGTGCCGTACCGATCTGCGCCTGAGCGCGTTCGGGGCGTGTCTGCGCCGAGATGATCATGCTGTTGGCCGAGCTGTATTGCTTCTGCCATTCAGCCAGTTCCTCGACCCGCGCGCTCAGACGCTGCTCCAGCGCCTCGACCGATTGCTTGGCGTGGCGTTCGGCGGGGTCCTGCTCGGGGCTGGCCTTGAGTCTGGCCAGCTCGCGCTGGGCTTCGGCGATCTCCTTCGGCGCCTGCGCCAGTTGCGTCTTCAGCTCGTCGAGGCGGGTCTTGCTGGTTTCGGTCTGCTCGACCATGCGCTGGGTCTGCTCGCCCAGCGATTGCGCGGCGGGCTTCGCTTCGCCTTCGGCGCTGGGGGGCGTTCCAGTGAGGCTGTCCAGCGATTGGGCATGCAAGGGGGCGACGATCAGGCAGAGCGTCGAGAGCAACAGCGTGCGCAGAAGTGACATGAGGGCAGTGACGTAGCGGATGACCGGGAAGAGCGGAAGTCTACGGACTGTGCCGGCCCAGCGCGAGTACCCGGCAACCGAGCGGCGGATGAGCGGCCGCGCCAGCCGGCGGCTGTGCTGGCATCAGAACATCAGCTGCGGGCCGGGCTTGTCGCCTTCTGGAAATTTCAGGCCGACCTTGCGCACTTCGCCGGCTTCCATGGCCGCCACGGTCCAGGTCAGACCGTTCCATTGGAGCTGGTCGCCGACCACCGGGCGGCCGCCGACCTGCTCGGCCATGAAGGCACCGATGCTCAGGCTGCCGTCGACCTCGCCGAGCTTGAGCCCGTAGAGCGCGGCAATGGCGCTGAGCTGGGCGTCGGCTTCGAGGATGAAATCGCCGAAGAAGCGCAGGTCCTGGCCGCGCTTGGGCGCCTGGCTGAACAGCTTGCCGAGGGCCGGCAGGTCTTCGTCATGGCCGATCACGCAGAGGATGTCGTTCACCTGCAGACGGGTACTGCCCGACGGGTGCAGCAGCTCCTTGCCGCGGAACAGCGCAGCAATGCGAGTACCGGGTGGCATTTTCAACTCGCGCAGCGCGGCGCCGACGCACCATTTGCTGGCACTCAGGCGGTAGACGAACATCTCCCACTGGCTGGTGGTGTGCACCTGCAGGCCGGTGCGCGAGATCGGCATAGGCGCCGGCGGGACTTCCACCTTGGCTTTCTTCGCCGCCCAGGCCAGGGTCGAGCCCTGCAGCAGCAGCGATACGAGGACGATGAAGAACGCCACGTTGAAGAACAGCTGGGCATTTTCCAGCCCGGCCATCAGCGGGAACACCGCGAGGATCACCGGCACCGCGCCGCGCAGGCCGATCCAGGAGATGAACAGGCGCTCGCGCAGGTGGAAGCTGCGAAACGGCAGCAGGCTGACGAATACCGCCAGCGGCCGGGCGAAGAGGATCATCCACAGCGACAGCAGCAGCGCCGGCAGGGCGATGGGCAACAGCTCGCTGGGCGTGAGCAGCAGGCCGAGCACGAGGAACATGCCGATCTGGCTGAGCCAGGCCAGGCCGTCGAACATGTGCAGGATGCCGTGGCGGTTGCGGATCGGCCGGTTGCCCAGCAGCAGACCGCAGACGTAGATCGCCAGGATGCCGCTGCCGCCAATCGCGCCGGACAGGGCGAAGATCATCAGGCCGCCGGCCACCGCCAGCAGCGGGTAGAGCCCGTCGGCCACCGACAGCCGGTTGATCAGTTGCAGCAGCAGCCAGCCACCGAGCAGGCCGAGCACGGTGCCGATGCCGAACTGCTGCAGCAGGTTGAGCAGGAAATTCCAGCCAAACGTGGTCTGCCCGGCGAGCAGCATGTCGATCAGCGCGACGGTAAGGAACATCGCCATCGGATCGTTGCTGCCCGATTCGATCTCAAGGGTCGAGCCGACCCGTTCGTTGAGGCCCTTGCCGTTGAGCAGATTGAACACCACCGCGGCATCGGTGGAGCCGACGATCGCACCGATCAGCAGGCCCTGCAGCAGCGGCAGATCGAACAGCCAGGCGGCGGCGAGGCCGGTCAGGCCGGAGGTGATGGCGACGCCCAGGGTGGCCAGGGAAAAGGCCGGTTTCAGCGCGACGCGGAAGGTCGCGGTGCGCGTGCGCATGCCGCCATCGAGCAGGATCACCGCCAGCGCCAGGTTGCTGATGACGAAGGCGAGCTGGTAGTCCTCGAAGACGATACCGCCGATGCCGTCGACGCCGGCGAGCATGCCCACGGCGAGGAAGATGACCAGGATCGGTACGCCGAGGCGATTCGACAGCGAACTCATCAGGATGCTGGCAGCAACCAACAAGGCACCGATAAAAAACAGGTGGTTGATGTTGCCGACGTCCAAATGCGCTCTCCCCGGTCATTGCGGCCCCATGCAGGGGGCATGCCAGCGATTCTAACCTGATGATTTGACGGGCTGTCAAAAAAAAGCCCCGCATTTTGCGGGGCGCTGTAACAGGATTTCTAACGGCTTAGAACCAGGCGTCCTGCATGCCCAGGCAGGTGTCGTCGCGGGCTTCGAGAATGGCAAGCTCATGGGCGCAGCCCGGTACCTCCCAGGTCAGGAAGTAGCGCGCCGCCTGTAGCTTGCCGCGATAGAAGTCGGCATCGGCCGGATTGCCTTCGGCCAGCCCGCGCTCGGCGTGCAGCGCCTGTTCCAGCCAGCGCCAGCCAACCACGGCATGGCCGAATACCTTCAGGTACAGCGCCGAGTTGGCCAGGGTCTGGTTGACCTTGCCGGCCATCAGGTCGCCCAGAAGCGCCTGGGTCACGCTGGTCAGCCGGGCGACGTGCTGTTCCAGTGGCTGGCGCAAGGCACCGAGCGAGTCGTATTCGGCGGCGCGCTGGCAGCAGTCCTGGATCAGCCCGAGCAGCTGGCGCAGGCCGGCGCCCTTGTTCTGCATCAGCTTGCGGCCGAGCAGGTCCAGCGACTGGATGCCATGGGTGCCTTCATGGATCGGGTTGAGGCGGTTGTCGCGGTAGTACTGCTCCACCGGGTACTCGCGGGTGTAGCCGTGGCCGCCGAGGATCTGGATCGCCAGTTCGTTGGCCTTCAGGCAGAACTCCGAGGGCCAGGATTTGACGATGGGCGTGAGCAGGTCGAGCAGCTCGCCGGCGTTGCGCCGCTCCTCGTCGCTCTCGGCGGTGTGCTCGTCGTCCACCAGGCGTGCCGAGTACAGGCCGAGATCGAAAGCGCCTTCGACATAGGCCTTCTGCATCAGCAGCATGCGCTTGACGTCGGTGTGTTCGATGATCGGCACCTGGGTCGAAGCCGGGTCCTTGCCGTCCGGCAGGCGACCCTGCGGACGCTCGCGGGCGTAGTTCAACGAGTAGAGGTAGCCGGCGTAGCCGAGCATGATCGCGCCCATGCCGACGCCGATGCGCGCCTCGTTCATCATCTGGAACATGTAGGCCAGGCCCTTGTGCGGCTCGCCTACCAGGTAGCCGACGCAGTTGCCGTTGTCGCCGAAGTTCAGCGCGGTGCTGGTGGTGCCGCGCCAGCCCATCTTGTGGAACAGACCGGCGAGCAGCACGTCGTTGCGTTCGCCCAGCGAGCCGTCGTCGTTGACCAGAAACTTCGGCACGATGAACAGGCTGATGCCCTTCACCCCGGGCGGTGCGTCCGGCAGCTTGGCCAGGACCATGTGCACGATGTTTTCCGACAGCGGGTGGTCGCCGCCGGAGATGAAGATCTTGTTGCCCTTCAGGCGATAGCTGCCGTCACCGGCCGGTTCGGCGCGGGTGCGGATGTCCGACAGCGAGGAGCCGGCGTGCGGCTCTGTGAGCGCCATGGTGCCGAAGAAGCGGCCATCGATCATCGGCTGCAGGAACAGGCGCTTCTGCTCGTCGGAGCCGAAGGCCTCGATCAGGTGGGCCGCGCCCATGGTCAGCATCGGATAGGAGCTGGTGGCGATGTTGGCCGACTGGAAGTGAGCGAAGCAGGCGCGCGACAGCAGGTTGGGCATCTGCATGCCGCCGTCTTCGAAGTTGCGTCCGGCGTTGTGGAAGCCCGCCTCGATGAAGGCATCGACCGCCGGCTTCACCTCGGGAATCAGCACAGCCTCGCCGTTCTGGTAGACCGGTTCGTGCTCGTCGGACTTGCGGTTGTGTGGGGCGAAGTACTTCTCGGCGATGGTACGTGCGGTGCCGAGGGCGGCATCGAAGGTTTCGCGGCTGTGCTCGGCGAAGCGCTCGCGGCGGGTCAGGGCTTCGGCGTCGAGCACTTCGTAGAGTTCGAAAGCCAGGTTGCGCGGGCAGAGCAGGGTCTCGGTCATGGTCAACCTCCATTTTTATCGACCCGAGTCTAAGGACCGCGGTTTTCCATTGCCTAGCTCCATCCATTGCACTGATGGAGCGTCAACACGGTCGCCCTCGTCTGCTAGCCGAGCAGCTGGCGCATCAGCGAGGCGAGTTCGCCTTCGGCCAGCCCGGCGGCCTGCAGGTGCGCCAGTGCCGCTTCGCGGTGCGTCGCCAGTTGCTGGCGCGCGGCCTGCGGACCGAGCAGCGAGACCACCGTGGCCTTGGCCCGATCCTGCTGGCAATCCTTGCCGGTCTGCTCGGGGCTGAGGCCGTCGGCGATGTCGTCGAGCAGCTGGAAAGCCAGGCCCAGTTCGACGGCGAAACCGTGAAGATGCCGCATCAGCGTTCGATCGGCCCCGACCAGCAGCCCGGCCAGGGTCAGCGCAGCGTTAAACAGGGAGCCGGTCTTCAATTGATTGGTGGTGGTGGCTGCATCGAGTGGGTGAGCCTGTTGCTGCGCACCGTGCAGGTCGCGGAACTGCCCTCGCACCAGGCCCTGCGCACCGACGGCGCGAGCCAGGATGGCGACCGCTTCGTTGCGCTGTCTGGGCGTCAGGCCCGGCGCGGTGGCGGTGATGCCGTAGGCGTGGCTGAGCAGGGCCACCGAGGCGAGTACGGCGACGTCTTCGCCGAAACGCAGGTGCAGAGTCGGCTGGCCGCGGCGCAGGCTGGCGTTATCCATGCAGGGCATGTCGTCGAGAAACAGCGACGCGGCATGGATCATCTCCAGCGCACAGGCCGGATCCAGGCCGATGGTCGGGTCGCTGCCCAGGTCGCCGAGCGCCAGCAGGAGCAAGAGCGGCCGCAAGCGCTTGCCGGGTGCCAGGGTGCCCTCGCGAAGCGCGAGCGTGACCGTGTCCAGCTCCGATTCGGGAAACGGCAGGCGCAGCGCCAGGCGCTCGTCGACTTGCCGGCGCAGGCGCAGCAGGCTGTCGCATGACGGGAGCGGGAGGCTGGTATTCGGCGTTTGCATGGCGCGGCCCTCGCTGGCGTCCCGGCACGAGCCAGGATGGCGGATAGGTTGTACAACCTGATGGACGGTTTGACAGAAACTTGTACAACTCGTGCCATCGCATAGCACTTTTTTCAGGTCATCACGTCCAATGAAGTCATTCCGGGGAGCCGATTCCATGAGCAAGCAATCGCTGGTCAGCCGCAAGAACGATCATCTGGACATCGTCCTCGATCCCGGGCGCGCGGCGAGCACAGCAGGGAACGGTTTCGCTGCCTTCCGCTTTGAGCACTGCGCTCTGCCCGAGTTGCACCTGGACCAGATCGACCTGCGCAGTCAGCTGTTCGGGCGGCCGCTACAGGCACCGCTGCTGATCAGCTCCATGACCGGTGGCGCGGCGCGCTCGGCGGCGATCAATGCGCATCTGGCCGAGGCCGCTCAGCAGCTGGGCATCGCCATGGCTGTCGGTTCGCAGCGGGTGGCGCTGGAAACTGCGGGCGACCAGGGGCTCACCGGTCAGCTGCGCCAGCTGGCGCCGGACATCCTGCTGCTGGCGAACTTCGGCGCCGCCCAGCTGGTTCGGGGCTATGGCGTGGACGAGGCGCGGCGGGCGGTGGAGATGATCGAAGGCGATGCGCTGATCGTGCACCTCAACCCGCTGCAGGAGGCTGTGCAGGTCGGCGGCGATCGGGACTGGCGCGGCGTGCTGCAGGCGATCGAGGCACTGGCCGCGCGCCTGCCGGTGCCGGTGGTGATCAAGGAAGTCGGCGCGGGTATATCCGCAGCGGTGGCCCGGCGACTGATCGATGCCGGGGTGGCCGCCATCGATGTGGCTGGTGCCGGCGGCACCAGTTGGGCTGCGGTGGAGGCCGCGCGGGCGGCAGACGCCAGCCAGCAGGCCGTCGCCCAGGCCTTCGCCGACTGGGGCATACCCACGGCGCAAGCACTGCTGGCGGTGCGAGAGGCCTGCCCAAACACGCCGCTGATCGCCTCCGGCGGTATCCGCGATGGCGTCGAGGCGGCCAAGGCGATCCGCCTGGGCGCCGATCTGGTGGGGCAGGCGGCCGGCGTGTTGCAGGCGGCGATGCACAGCAGCGAGGCGGTGGTCAGCCATTTCGAGGTGCTGATCGAGCAGTTGCGCATCGCCTGCTTCTGCACCGGCTCGGCCGATCTCGCCGGGCTACGGCAGGCGCGGCTGCTGCAGCTGTCCGCATGCTGATGCGCGGCCCGGCGCGCCGATGACACATTTTGCGGCGATTGCGCCGCCCTTCATGAGCCATCTGCGGGCGTTCGAGGCGATCGCCTGGCAGCTGCAGCAACGTGGCCACCGTCTGACCTTTATCCAGCAGGCCGATGTCGGCGCGCTGCTGGACCTGCCTGCGGCGGGCTTCGCCGCCATCGGTAGCGACACCCATCCGCCGGGGTCGCTGGCCGCGGTGGTGCGTCGTGCCGCCAGTCCCGGACCGTTCGGCATTCGCCGGGTGATCGCCGACATGGCGGCGAGCACCGAGCTGTTCTGCCGCGAGGCGCCTGCCGTGTTGCGGGCGCTGGAAGTGGAGACGGTGCTGGCCGACCAGATGGAGCCGGCCGGTGCGCTGCTGGCCGAGCACCTCGGGCTGCCATTCGTTTCCATCGCCTGCGCCCTGCCGTTCAACCGCGAGCCGCGGGTGCCGCTGCCGGTGATGCCCTGGCGTTACCGTGCCACGGACTGGGGCGAGCAGCTCAACCGGCACAGTAGCGGCGTCTACGATCGGCTGATGCGGCCGCACGGCGAAGTGATCGAGCGCTATTGCCGGGTGTTCGGCCTGGCCAGGCGCACGAGCCTGAGCGACTGTCTGTCGCCGCTGCTGCAGATCAGCCAGACGGTGGAAGGTTTCGACTTTCCGCGGCAGGCCCTGCCGCCACATTTCCATGCCGTCGGCCCGTTGCGTCGGCCTCTGCAGGCGGAGGGGGAGCTGGACCTGCCGATCGACCGCGCGCGGCCCTTCGTCTTCGCCTCGCTGGGCACGCTGCAGGGCCACCGCTACGGCCTGTTGCGCAGTATCGCCCGCGCCTGTCGGCGGCTCGATGTGCAGCTGTTGATCGCCCATTGCGGTGGGCTGGATGCCGCAGCGGCCGCCAGGCTCCGGCAGGAAGGCGCATGCTGGGTCACCGATTTCGCGCCGCAGCGGGCCGTGCTGGCGCAGGCGTCGGCCGTGGTGACTCATGCCGGGCTGAACACCGTGCTCGATGCCTTGGAGGCGGGTGTGCCGATGCTGGCGCTGCCGATCGCCTTCGACCAGCCCGGCGTCGCCGCGCGTATCGAGCACGCCGGCGTCGGGCTGCGCCTGCTTCCGGCGCTGGCCAGCCCGGCGCGTATCGCCCATGCGCTGCGGCGGCTGCTCGACGAAGCGTCCTTCCGCCAGCGTGCCGCGGCGCTCGGTGAAGAGGTCCGCCAGGCCGGTGGCGCGGCCCGCGCCGCCGAGCTGATCGAATGCGCGCTCGGCTGCGTTCGGCCTCGGTCGGAGGTGGCCGATGACGCCTGATGCAGACCTGATCCTGGTCGGCGGTGGCCTGGCCAACGGGTTGCTGGCCCTGCGCTTGCGCCAGCAGCGGCCGGAGCTGCGCGTGCTGCTCCTGGAGCAGGGCGAAACCCTCGGCGGCAACCACACCTGGTCGTTTCACCAGCACGACCTGACCCCGGCGCAGCAGGCCTGGCTGGCACCGTTGGTGGAGCAGCGCTGGCCGGGTTACGAGGTGATCTTTCCCGCCCTGCGACGGCAGCTAGGCAGCGGCTACGCGAGCATTTTCTCGGCGCGCTTTCATCAGCACCTGATGGCTGAGCTCGGCGGGCAGATTCGCCTGGGCGTGGAGGTGTCCGCGGTCGAGCCGCAACGCGTTCAGCTGGTCGGCGGGCAGAGCCTGGAGGCCGGGGCGGTGATCGACGGGCGCGGCGTGCGGCGCAGCGCTCAGCTGGCGCTGGGCTTCCAGAAGTTTCTCGGCCAGGAGTTGCGTCTGCAGCAGCCCCATGGCCTGCAGGTGCCGATCATCATGGACGCCAGCGTCGCCCAGAAAGACGGCTATCGCTTCGTCTACGTGCTGCCGCTCAGCGTCGACAGCCTGCTGATCGAAGACACCTACTACGCCGACGGCGATGCGGTGGCGCGGGAGGCACTGCGCGCCAATATCCAGCGCTACGCCGAGGGCCGCGGCTGGGCGATCCGCCAGGTGTTGCGCGAGGAGCAGGGCGTGCTGCCCATCGTGCTGTCCGGCGATATCGCGGCGTTCTGGGGCGAGGCGCGTGGCGTGCCGCAGAGCGGACTGTCGGCCGCGCTGTTCCACCCCACCACGGGCTATTCGCTGCCCGATGCGGTGCGCCTGGCCGACCACCTGGTTGCCCTCGATCGCTGGGAGGCAGGCAGCCTGTTCGCCGCGATTCGCGAGTATTCCACGCTGCAGTGGCGCCGGCGCGGCTTCTTCCGCCTGCTCAATCGCATGCTGTTCATGGCCGGCCCGGCGGATCGCCGCTGGGCGGTGATGCAGCGTTTCTACCGGCTGCGCGAACCGCTGATCCAGCGCTTCTATGCGGCCGAGCTGACTGCCTGGGACCGCTTGCGCATCGTCTCGGGCAAACCTCCCGTGCCGGTGGGCGAGGCGCTGCGGGCGCTGGCCGCCAGCAATCTGCACAAGGACAGACGATGAACCAGGCAACAGGCGGTGTGAGGCGGGCGGTGGTGATCGGTGCCGGTTTCGGCGGGCTGGCGTTGGCGATCCGCCTGCAGCGCGCCGGCGTCCAGACGACGCTGCTGGAGAAGCGCGACAAGCCGGGTGGCCGCGCCTACGTCTACCACGACCAGGGCTTCACCTTCGATGCCGGGCCGACGGTGATCACCGATCCGCCGGCGTTGGAAGAACTCTTCAGCGGCGCCGGCAAGCGCATGGCCGACTATGTCGAGCTGCTGCCGGTCAGCCCCTTCTACCGGCTGTGCTGGGAAGACGGCTACAGCTTCGACTACGTCAACGACCAGGCCCAGCTGGACCGGCAGATCCACGCGCTCAACCCTCGTGACGTGGCCGGCTATCAGCGCTTTCTCGCCTATTCGCGGGCGGTGTACGAGGAGGGCTACGTCAAGCTCGGCACCGTGCCCTTCCTGTCGTTTCGCAGCATGATCGGCGTCGCGCCGCAGCTGGCCAAGCTGCAGGCCTGGCGCAACGTGTACAGCATGGTGGCCAAATTCGTGGAGAACGACCGGCTGCGCCAGGCGCTGTCCTTTCACTCGCTGCTGGTGGGCGGCAATCCGTTCGAGACCTCGTCCATCTACGCGCTGATCCATGCCCTGGAGCGCCAGGGCGGTGTCTGGTTTCCCCGCGGCGGCACCGGGGCGCTGGTGCAGGGGATGGTCCGGCTGTTCGAAGATCTGGGCGGCAGGCTGGAGCTGAACGCCGAGGTCGCGCGGATCGAGCTGGAGGCTGGACGCGCGAAGGCCGTGATCACCGGTGACGGTCGCCGCTTCGACACCGATGCGGTGGCGTCCAACGCGGATGTGGTCAACACCTACAAGCAGCTGCTCGGGCATGAGGAGCGTGGTCGCGACGAGGCCAAACGGCTCTCCGGCAAGCGCTTCTCGATGTCGCTGTTCGTCATCCATTTCGGCCTCAAGCGCCGTCATGAGCACCTGCAGCATCACACGGTGTGCTTCGGTCCGCGTTATCGCGAGCTGATCGACGAGATCTTCAAGCGCGAGACGCTGGCCGACGACTTTTCCCTCTACCTGCACGCGCCCTGCGTCACCGATCCTTCGCTGGCGCCGGAAGGCTGCGCCAGCCATTACGTGCTGGCACCGGTGCCGCACCTGGGCACGGCGGATATCGACTGGGCGGAGGAGGGGCCGAAGTACCGCGACCGCATCTTCGAGTACCTGGAGCGGCACTACATGCCGGGGCTGCGTGGCGATCTGGTGACCCACCGGATCTTCACGCCGCAGGATTTCCGCGACGAGCTCAATGCCCATCTCGGGTCGGCGTTTTCGCTGGAGCCGATCCTCACCCAGAGCGCCTGGTTCCGCCCGCACAACCGCGACGACGTGATTCCCAACCTCTATATCGTCGGCGCCGGCACTCACCCGGGTGCCGGCGTGCCGGGCGTCGTCGGTTCGGCCAAGGCCACCGCCGGGCTGATGCTGGAGGACTTCATGTTGAAGGGGCAGGCCGGATGAACGATCAGGTCATCGATCACTCCACTCAGGCGATCAATGTCGGCTCCAAGAGCTTCGCCGCCGCGGCAAAGCTGTTCGACGAGCGCACCCGCCAGAGCGCGGTGATGCTCTACGCCTGGTGCCGTCATTGCGACGATGTGATCGACGGCCAGACGCTGGGGCATGGCCAGGTCGAGGGCGATCGCAACAGCGGTAAGGCGCGGCTGGCCGAGCTGGTCGATCTCACCGAGCGCGCCTATGCCGGCGAGCCGATGGTCGATCCGGCGTTCGCCGCCTTCCAGCAGGTGATCCAGCGTCATCGGATTCCCAAGGCCCATCCGCTGGAGCACCTGGCGGGTTTTCGCATGGATGTGCAGGGCTACCGCTACCAGACCCTCGACGACACCCTGCTGTACTGCTACCGGGTTGCCGGCGTGGTGGGGCTGATGATGGCGCGGGTTATGGGTGCCGAAGCGGAGCCGACGCTGGATCGCGCCTGTGATCTGGGCTTGGCCTTTCAGCTGACCAACATCGCCCGCGATATCGTCGAGGATGCGCAGATCGGCCGTGTCTACCTGCCGGTCGAGTGGCTGGCGGAGGTGGGCATCCCTGAAGATGAAGTCGCGCTACCCGAGCATCGTGCCGCGTTGGCCACGCTGGCAGCGCGACTGGTGGATCTGGCCGAACCCTACTATCAATCAGCATCTCAGGGCTTGCGGGATCTGCCGTTACGCTCGGCCTGGTCGATCGCCACGGCTCATGGCGTCTACCGGCAGATCGGCGTCGAGGTGAAAGCGCGCGGCGCGGCGGCCTGGGATGCGCGGGTGTCGACCAGCAAAGGGCAGAAGCTGCAGTTCCTGCTGGGGGGCGGCGTGCTGGCGCTGGCCTCGCGGCGGATGCAGGTCAGGCCGCGTCCTGACGATCTCTGGAGACGTCCTCGCTAGGTAGGGTCTGTTGACGTTTCGCTCGCGGCCGCGCCGGAGCTCATTTTTCCGCGGAGCAAGGCATGAGGAGAGAAGTTTGGTTATTCCAAATGAACGACGAATAACGCCGCGCCGCGCAAAAATGGGCCCGGCCCTTCGGGTTGCGCGGCAAATGGCGCCAGCTGTCGTTGCAGGACTTGGCAAGGGAATAACCATTACCGGCGTCCTGCGCCTAAGTTGGCGCCATTTGACGCGGCAACGCGGCTCGCGCCGAAACGTCAACAGACCCTAATTCTTCTTGCGCAGCGGCCCGTCGTGCAGCTCGCGCAGCTGGCGCTTGAGCACCGCCAGCGGCGGCGCGTAGAGAAAGCCGAAGGATACGCAGCGCTCCTTGCCTTCGACCGCATGGTGCAGACGGTGCGCCTGATACAGCCGCTTGAGATAGCCGTTGCGCGGCACGTAGCGCAGCGGCCAGCGGCGATGGACCAGCCCGTCATGAGCGACGAAATAGAGAAAGCCGTAGGCCGTCATCCCGGCGCCGATCCATTCCAGCGGGTGGTAACCGGCCGTGCCCAGGGCGATCAGCAGGATCGCCACGCCAGCGAACACCACCGCATAGAGGTCGTTCTTCTCGAACCAGCCGTTGCGCGGCTCGTGGTGCGACTTGTGCCAGCCCCAGCCCCAGCCCCAGCCGTGCATCACGTACTTGTGTGCCCACCAGGCGAAGACTTCCATGCCGGCCAGGGTGGCCAGGAAGACGAGCGTATTGGTCAGTGGACTCATGGCGGGATTCCGTGTGACGTGCGGTCGATTCTACGCCCCGTCGCGGCGGCTCAGGGCTCGCCGCGACGGAATGCGTAATGACTCAGGCCCGCCAGCCGCCGGCAAGTTCACGAGTCAGCTGGCCGGCCGGAATCTCCCGGCAGCCGCTGACGTTTTGCCCGGCCCACAGCGGCGTGCAGTGATCCAGGCCCTGCTTCTCGGTCTGGGCGCGCAGCGCGCCGATGGCGTTGCCGGCCAGCGGGAAGGGCGGCACGCCTTCGGGCAGCGGACCCAGTTCGCGCATGATGCGGTTGACGATGCCACGCGCCGGGCGCCCGCTGAACAGGGTGGTCAGCGTCGTATGTGCCGCCTGCGGGCTCTTCAGCGCGGCGCGATGCAGCGCATTGGTGCGGCTCTCCGGGCACAGCAGGTAGGCGGTGCCCAGTTGCACACCAGCGGCGCCCAGGGCCTGCGCTGCCGTCACGCCATTGGCATCGGCGATGCCGCCAGCGGCGACCACCGGTACGTCCAGCGCGGCGACCAGTTGCGGCAGGAGGGCGAAGGTGCCGAGTTGGGTGGTCAGGTCCTCGCTGAGGAAGATGCCGCGGTGGCCGCCGGCCTCCAGGCCCTGGGCGATCACCAGGTCGACGCCGTGCTGCTGCAACCAGAGGCCTTCGGCGACCGTTGTCGCGCTGGACGCGATCTTCGCCCCGGTGGCGCGGGCGCGCTGCAACAGGTCGGGGCTAGGCAGGCCGAAGTGGAAGCTGACCAGTGCGGGCCTGTGCCGCTCCAGCACCGCGGCCATTGCCGCGTCGAACGGCTGGCGGGTGGCGCCGGTGGGAATGCTCGCCGGGTCGATGGCGAACTCGGCGAACATGGGTGCGAGCATCCGGTGCCAGGCGTCGAAGGCCGTCGGGTCGGCAGCCGGCGTCTGGTGGCAGAAGAAGTTGACGTTGTAGGGCCGGTCGGTCAGCGCCTCGATGGCGGTCAGCTCGGCGTCCAGCGCCTCGGCGTTGAGCATACCGGCCGGGATCGAACCCAGCCCGCCGGCCTCGCAGACCGCCGCGGCCAGCAGATGATTCTGCGCACCGGCCATGGGTGCCTGGATGATGGGATGCTCGATGCCGAAAAAATCGCGCAGGTCCATGAGGTCAGCTCCGTTCAGTCGTCGTGGGTGGGCACTGTAGCCCTAGTCGGTGGCCGGGGAAAACGGCGCTGGTCATGCCGGACCTGCGCGGCGCAAGGCGGACGGGTAAACTGCGCGGCTCTCGAGGAGGATCAGATGAACTACCGCCACGCCTTCCATGCCGGCAACCACGCCGATGTGCTCAAACACCTGGTGTTGAGCCGGATCTTCGCCCTGCTGTCGCGCAAGGACGCCCCGTTCGCCTACCTCGACAGCCACGCCGGCGTCGGCCTTTACGACCTGGCCGGCGACCAGGCCAGCCGTACCGGCGAGTGGCTGCAGGGCATCGCCCGCATCTGGCAGGCCGAAACCCGCCCGGCGCTACTAGACGACTACCTCGGCGTGATCCGCTCGCTCAACCCGGACGGCGCGCTGCGCTACTACCCGGGCTCGCCGGAACTGGCGCGGCAGCTGACCCGCGAGCAGGATCGGCTGCAGCTCAACGAGAAGCATCCCGAGGATGGCGCCCTGCTCAAGGACAACATGTCCGGCGACCGCCGCGTGGCGGTGCACCGGGGCGAGGGCTGGCATGTACCGCGAGCGCTGATGCCGACCCGCGAGAAGCGCGTGGTGCTGCTGATCGACCCGCCATTCGAACAGGCCGACGAACTGAGCCGATGCGTCACGGCGCTCAAGGAAGCGCTCGGCCGCATGCGCCAGACTATCGGCGTGATCTGGTATCCGATCAAGGACGAGCGCCAGCTCAAACGCTTTTATCAGGACCTCGCCCGCAGCGGCGCACCGAAACTGCTGCGCGCCGAACTGTTCGTCCACCCCGCCGACGACGCCAGCCGCCTGGCCGGCTCGGGCCTGGCCATCGTCAATCCGCCGTGGGGGCTGGAGGATGAGCTGCGTGAGCTGTTGCCGTGGCTGGCCGAGCAGTTGGCGCAGAGTCAGGGTGGCTGGCGGCTGGACTGGCTGATCGAAGAGGCCTGAGCCGCTGAGATCGCCACCCGGTGGATCGATAAAGCGCGATCCACCCTACGCAGACGCCTGGTTTCGTAGGGTGGATGTCGCTTTTCACATCCACCGTCACGGGGCTGAAGTCGCACCGCTTGGCCGTCCTCAGAACAGCCTGAGCGGCTCTTCCTGCAGCGCCGACATCTGCTCGCGCAGGATCAGCACCTGGTCGCCCCAGTAGCGCTCGCTGCCGAACCAGGGAAAGCTCATGGGGAAGGCCGGGTCGTCCCAGCGTCGTGCCAGCCAGGCGCTGTAGTGCATCAGCCGCAGCGCGCGCAGGGCCTCGATCAGCGGCAGCTCGCGCGGGGCGAAATCGTGGAATTCGTTGTAGCCGTCCACCAGTTCGGCCAGCTGGCCGAGCCGCTCGTGTCGCTCGCCGGCGAGCATCATCCACAGATCCTGTACTGCCGGGCCCATGCGGCAGTCATCCAGGTCGACCAGATAGAAGGCATCGTCGCGGGCGAGGATATTGCCCGGGTGGCAATCGCCATGCAGGCGGATCGGGGTGAAGTCTGTGCTGGCGAAGACATCCTCGACCCGCTTGAGCAGGTCCCGCGCCACCGACTCGTAGGCCGGCAGCAGGCTCCGCGGCACGAAGTCGCCTTCCAGCAACGTGCTCAGCGAATCATGGCCGAAGTTCTGCACGCCCAGGGTTTCGCGATGCTCGAACGGGCGGTTGGCGCCTACCGCATGCATGCGGCCCAGCAGCTGGCCGAGGCGATAGAGCTGGTCGAGATTGCCGGGCTCCGGTGCGCGGCCGCCGCGGCGCGGGAAGAGGGCGAAGCGAAAGTCTGCGTGCTCGAACAGCGTGCTGCCGTCGCGCTCGAGCGGTGCCACCACCGGCACCTCGTGCTCGGCCAGTTCCAGGCTGAACTGGTGCTCCTCGAGGATCGCCGCGTCGCTCCAGCGGCCCGGGCGATAGAACTTGGCGATCAGCGGCGTTTCGTCTTCGACGCCCACCTGATAGACGCGGTTCTCGTAGCTGTTGAGCGCCAGCACGCGGGCATCGCTGAGGTAGCCGATGCTTTCCACGGCGTCGAGGACCAGGTCCGGCGTGAGTGTGTCGAAGGGATGGGACATGACCGGCTCCGCTGACTAGGTCGTCCAGTGTACGCCCTCCATCGGTCGGCGGCTTCATTCGCCGGGCTTCGGGGTGCGCGCCAGGCAGTAGACATCGACCCGTTCGGCGCCGGCGCGCTTGAGCAGGCGCGCAAGGGCTTCGGCGGTGGCGCCGGTGGTCAGCACATCGTCGACCAGCGCCAGATGCCGGCCCTTGATGTCGGCACCGGTTGCGATGGCGAAGGCCTGACGCAGGTTGCGGCGGCGGGTGGCGGCGTCCAGCTGCTGCTGAGCCGGGGTGTCGAGCACACGTTCGAGCACGCGGGCGTCGGTGGCGATGCCCAGTGGGCGGCTCAGCCAGTCGGCGAGCATCTGCGCCTGGTTGAAACCGCGCTGGCGCAAGCGACGACGGGCCAATGGCACCGGCAGCAGCAGGTCCGGCCGCGGCAGCCCATCGGCGAAGGCATGCTCAAGATGATGGGCCAGGCGTTCGCCGAGCAGCCGGCCATAGGGCCAGCGCGCCTGGTGCTTGAAGCGGGTGATCAGCGCATCCACCGGGAAGGCGAAGCGCCAGGGCACTTCGACGTGATCGTAGCTGGGCGGTCGCTTCAGGCATTCGCCACAGACCAGCCCGCGGCTGGGCAGCGGGACCGCGCAGACCGTGCACCGACCGTCGAGCCAAGGCAGATCCGCCTCGCAGGGGCTGCACAGTGGCTGACCCTCGCAGCGCTCGTCGCAGAGCAGGCAGTTGTGTTCAAAAATTGACCAGTTGTAAACCATGATTCCTTTCCTGGTTGACAGCGTTTCGAGCTTGGCTAACCATTCCGCATCCGTGCCAGGCCGCCGAGCCGCTATTAATTACAAGGAATGCCCATGAGCGCCACCTCCGCTTCCGTTACCCGCCACGACTGGTCCCTCGCCGAGGTCAAGGCGCTCTTCGAGCAACCCTTCAACGACCTGCTGTTCCAGGCGCAGACCGTGCATCGCCAGCACTTCGACGCCAATCGTGTTCAGGTTTCCACGCTGCTCTCGATCAAGACCGGCGCCTGCCCGGAAGACTGCAAGTACTGCCCGCAGTCCGGTCACTACAACACCGGTCTCGATAAAGAGAAACTGATGGAAGTGCAGAAGGTGCTGGAGGCCGCAGCCGAGGCCAAGGCCATCGGCTCGACGCGCTTCTGCATGGGCGCGGCCTGGAAGCATCCGTCAGCCAAGGACATGCCCTACGTGCTGAAGATGGTCGAGGGCGTCAAGGCGATGGGCCTGGAAACCTGCATGACTCTCGGCAAGCTGGATCAGGAGCAGACCCGCGCCCTGGCCGCTGCGGGCCTGGACTACTACAACCACAACCTGGATACCTCGCCGGAGTTCTACGGCAACATCATCACCACCCGCACCTACGCCGAGCGTCTGGAGACGCTGAGCTACGTGCGCGAGGCGGGGATGAAGATCTGCTCGGGCGGCATCCTCGGCATGGGTGAGTCGCTGGACGATCGCGCCGGCCTGCTGATCCAGCTGGCGAACCTGCCGGAGCACCCGGAGTCGGTGCCGATCAACATGCTGGTCAAGGTCAAGGGCACGCCGCTGGCCGAGGAACAGGACGTCGATCCGTTCGACTTCATCCGCATGCTCGCCGTGGCGCGGATCATGATGCCGAAATCCCATGTGCGTCTGTCGGCCGGGCGTGAACAGATGAACGAGCAGATGCAGGCCCTGGCCTTCTTCGCGGGTGCCAATTCGATCTTCTACGGCGAGAAGCTGCTGACCACCGCCAACCCGCAGGCGGACAAGGACATGCAGCTGTTCGCGCGTCTGGGCATCAAGCCGGAAGAACGTCAGGAGCACGCCGACGAGGTGCACCAGGCAGCCATCGAGCAGGCGCTGATCGAGCAGCGCGACAGCAAGCTGTTCTACAACGCCGCGGTCTGATCTTCTCGCCGGGGGGATGAGCGTCGCGTTCGTCCTCCCGGTGCCTGCTCTGGTTTCTTCGCAGTGACGGCCCGCTTGCGGTTGTTCACCGTCTCCGGTTCCTGCCATGACATTCGATCTCGCTTCCCGCCTCGCCGCCCGTCGTGCCGAGCACCTCTACCGCCGGCGTCCGCTGCTGCAGAGTCCGCAAGGGCCTGAGGTGACGGTCGACGGTGAACGCCTGCTGGCGTTCAGCTCCAACGACTACCTGGGCCTTGCCAACCATCCCGAGGTGATCGCGGCGCTGCAGCAGGGCGCCGCGACCTGGGGCGTGGGCGGCGGTGCCTCGCATCTGGTGATCGGTCACAGCACGCCGCATCACCAGTTGGAGGAGGCGCTCGCCGAGTTCACCGGCCGGCCGCGTGCGCTGTTGTTCTCCACCGGCTACATGGCCAATCTGGCGGCGGTGACCGCGCTGGTCGGGCAGGGCGACACGGTGCTGGAGGATCGCCTCAATCACGCCTCCCTGCTCGATGCCGGTCTGCTCAGTGGTGCGCGCTTCTCTCGCTATTTGCATAACGACGCGAGCAGCCTCTCCAAGCGGCTGGAAAAGGCCAGCGGCAACACCCTGGTGGTCACCGATGGCGTGTTCAGCATGGATGGCGACCTCGCCGACCTGCCGGCGCTCTGCGCCGAGGCGAAGCGACATGGCGCCTGGGTGATGGTCGACGATGCCCACGGCTTCGGCCCGCTGGGCGCCACCGGCGGCGGCATCGCCGAGCATTTCGGCCTCGGGATCGACGAGGTGCCGGTGTTGGTCGGCACCCTCGGCAAGGCCTTCGGTACCGCGGGCGCCTTCGTCGCCGGCAGCGAGGAGCTGATCGAAACGCTGATCCAGTTCGCGCGTCCCTACATCTATACCACCAGCCAGCCGCCAGCGGTGGCCTGTGCCACACTGAAAAGCCTGGAGCTGCTGCGCAGCGAGGGCTGGCGCAGAGACCAGCTGAACCGACTGGTCGCGCGCTTTCGCGCCGGCGCGGCGCAGATCGGCCTGACGCTGATGGCCAGCCCGACGCCGATCCAGCCGGTGCTGGTGGGCAGCAGTGCGCGGGCGCTGAGGTTGTCGGCCTTGCTGCGCGAGCGCGGCATCCTGGTCGGCGCCATACGTCCGCCGACCGTTCCGGCCGGTAGCGCGCGACTGCGGATTACCCTCACCGCGAGCCACAGCGATGCGCAGCTCGAGCGCCTGCTGGAGGCGCTGGCCGAGTGCTGGGCTCTGTTGCCCGAGGAGTGCGACGATGCGTGATCGACTGATTCTGCTACCCGGCTGGGCGTTCGGCCCGGCGGCGCTGGAACCCCTGGCCGAACTGCTGCGCGAGCGTGAACCGCGGTTGCAGGTCGAGATCGCGTTGCTGCCAACGCAACCGCAATCCGGCGCCTGGCTTGACGAACTGGATGCGCGAGTGCCGCCTGACAGCTGGTTGGCCGGCTGGTCGCTGGGCGGCATGCTGGCCACGCAACTGGCCGCGCGCCGCGGCGACAGCTGCCCCGGCCTGATCACCATCTGCAGCAACCCCTGCTTTCGCAGTCGCGACGACTGGCCGACGGCCATGCAAGCGGAAGTGTTCGATGCCTTCGAGGAAGCCTTCCGCCTCGGCCCGGACGACACGCTCAAGCGCTTCAGTTTGCTCTGCAGTCGCGGCGCCTACGATCCACGCACCCTTGCCCGGCAATTGCAGGTGAGCCTGCTGGATCAGCCGCAGGCGGTGTCGGCCGCGGGTCTGCGCCTGCTCGCCGAACTGGACGGGCGCGCGGCGCTGCAGCGCTATGTCGGGCCGCAGCTGCACCTGTTCGCCGGCAGCGATGCGTTGGTACCGGCGGCCGCGGCCGACGCCTTGCTGGCCTGCCTGCCGGATGTGGAGGTCGATGTGCTGGCCAATGCCAGCCATGGTTTGCCGCTGGAACGCGCGGAAGACGTGGCGACGGCCATGCTGGCCTTCATGGGTGAGGGCGAGGATGACTGACAGCACCACCCTGTTGCCGGACAAGCGCCAGGTCGCCGCGTCCTTTTCTCGCGCGGCGGCCAGCTACGACAGCGTCGCGGCCCTGCAGCGGCAGGTCGGCAACCAGCTGCTGGCGCGGCTGCCCGCCGATCTGCAGGTCGCCAGCTGGCTCGATCTGGGTAGCGGCACCGGCTATTTCTCTCGCGTGCTGGGAAGCCGCTTCGTGCACGCCGAGGGTGTCGCACTGGATATCGCCGAAGGAATGCTGCGCCATGCCCGGCCGCAGGGAGGCGCGCGGTATTTCGTGGCTGGCGACGCCGAACGCCTGCCGCTGCGCGATGCTGGCCTGGACCTGATCTTTTCCAGCCTGGCCCTGCAGTGGTGCGAAGATTTCGCCAGCGTGCTCGGCGAGGCGCGACGGGTGCTTCGCCGAGGCGGCACCTTTGCCTTCAGCAGCCTCTGTGTGGGTACCCTGCAGGAGCTGCGTGACAGCTGGCAGGCGGTGGACGGTTTTACCCACGTCAACCGTTTTCGCACCCTGGACACCTACCAACGACTCTGCCGGGACAGCGGTCTGCAACTGCTCGGCCTCGAGGTTCGCCCCGAGGTGCTGCATTTTGCCGATCTGCGTCAGCTGACCCACGAACTCAAGGCGCTCGGCGCGCACAACCTCAATCCCGGTCGTCCGGACGGGCTGACCGGTCGCGCGCGCATCCGAGCTCTGGTCGACGCCTACGAGCGCTACCGCCAGGCCGAGGGGCTGCCCGCCACCTATCAGGTCGTCTACGGGATTCTGCGTAAGGAACCATGATGAGTCGCGCCTTCTTCATCGCCGGCACCGATACCGACGTCGGCAAAACCACCATTGCCGCCGGCCTTTTGCATGCCGCGCGCTCACAGGGGTTGTCCACCGCGGCGATCAAGCCGATCGCTTCTGGCTGCGAGCTGACCGACGCCGGCTTGCGCAACAGCGATGCGCTGGCGCTGCAGGCCGAATGCAGCCCGGCGCTGGAATACGCGGCGGTCAACCCGTTCGCCTTCGCGCCGGCGATCGCGCCGCATATCGCCGCTCGTGAAGCCGGTGTCGAGCTGAGCGCCGAACGCCTGGTTCAGGTGATACGTCCGGTGTTGGCGGGGCATGCCGATTTCACCCTGGTGGAAGGTGCGGGTGGCTGGCGTGTGCCGCTCAACGCGCGGGAAAGCCTTTCGGCGGTTGTGCAGGCACTGGGTTTGCCGGTGATCCTGGTGGTCGGCGTGCGGCTCGGGTGCATCAATCACGCCGTGCTCAGTGCCGAGGCGATTGCCCGGGATGGGCTGGTACTGGCCGGCTGGGTGGCCAACATCGTTGACCTGGCAACCTCGCGTCTGGAGGAGAATCTGGCGACGCTGGTCGAGCTGCTGCCAGCGCCCTGTCTTGGCCGTGTGCCGCGTCTGGACCAGCCAGATGCTCAGCAGGTCGCCCGCCATCTGTCGCTCGGCGCCCTGCAACTGCCGAGCGGTCGAGGTTCCACGACCTAGCGCCTTGTCGGCGCAACCGGCATCTGCTTGAATGATGGCTACCTGATAGCGCTCGGAGCGAGCCATGCAGATCACCAACAGCCTCATGGGCGCCGGACTGAGCGCCTTCCAGAACGGTCAGCAGCGCGTCGAGCAGGCCGCATCCAGCATCGCCTCCGCCAGTGCGCCCGCGCTGGGCAATTCCCAGGCGGTCGCCGATCTCACCGAAGAGCTGATCCAGCTGAAGGTCGGCGAGCACACTGCCAAACTCGGCACCCGCATGATCCAGAGCGCCGACGAAGTGCTCGGTACGCTGATCGACACTCAGGCCTGATCGAGCTTCCCGCTCCCCATTCTCTTGCTGCGAGCGCGCCGCTCTGCCAGGCGCCTGTTCGGCTGTTTCCACGCTCGTTGTCTGGCTCGCCATCGCTTACGCCACCCCGACAAGTGATTGCAACAATGCATTTCCAG
The DNA here is from genome assembly GCF_041381355.1 of Pseudomonas sp. LM13. NCBI lineage: Bacteria > Pseudomonadati > Pseudomonadota > Gammaproteobacteria > Pseudomonadales > Pseudomonadaceae > Pseudomonas > Pseudomonas sp. LM13. Next base: position 408,230 of record NZ_JACBXH010000001.1, on the reverse strand, counting down.
TAGACCCATCTGCCTTGCCTGGCGTCGAGGCCGGTGCGACTGTGCCCGTAATCTGGCCGATTCAGCCGATCGATGGCGACCCTTCCCCTGCTTGACATCGCTCAGGTCGAAACGTATGTTTCAAACGCCTGTTTGACCCGTCGGGCGTATCGTCCGACGGTCGGAATCGAATTCGAATGGCCGGACTTGCCGGTCAGCTGCAACAAGAACTCACCGCTGAGGTTTACGCTATGCCCGATTACAAGGCCCCCTTGCGCGATATCCGCTTCGTACGTGACGAGCTGCTCGGCTACGAGGCGCACTATCAGAGCCTCCCGGGATGTGAAGACGCCACCCCGGACATGGTCAATGCCATTCTCGATGAAGGCGCGAAGTTCTGTGAGCAGGTGCTGGCACCGCTGAACCGCGTCGGCGATACCGAGGGCTGTACCTGGAGCGAGTCCGGCGTGAAGACGCCGACCGGCTTCAAGGAGGCCTATCAGCAGTTCGTCGAAGGCGGCTGGCCGAGCCTGGCCCACGACGTCGAGCACGGCGGCCAGGGCCTGCCGGAGTCTCTCGGCATGGCCATGAGTGAAATGATCGGTGAAGCCAACTGGTCCTGGGGCATGTACCCCGGCCTGTCCCACGGCGCCATGAACACCCTGCATGCCCACGGGACTCCCGAGCAGCAGCAGACCTACCTGACCAAGCTGGTATCCGGCCAGTGGACCGGCACCATGTGCCTGACCGAGCCGCACTGCGGTACCGACCTGGGCATGCTGCGCACCAAGGCCGAGCCGCAGGCCGACGGCAGCTACAAGGTCACCGGCACCAAGATCTTCATCTCCGCTGGCGAGCACGACATGGCCGAGAACATCGTCCACATCGTACTGGCCCGCCTGCCCGACGCCCCTGCCGGTACCAAGGGGATCTCCCTGTTCATCGTGCCGAAGTTCCTGCCGAACGCCGAAGGCGAGGCGGGCGAGCGCAACGGCGTGTCCTGCGGCTCCATCGAGCACAAGATGGGTATCCACGGCAACGCCACCTGCGTGATGAACTTCGATGGCGCCACTGGCTTCCTGATCGGCCCGCCGAACAAGGGGCTGAACTGCATGTTCACCTTCATGAACACCGCGCGCCTGGGTACCGCGCTGCAGGGCCTGGCCCACGCCGAAGTGGCCTTCCAGGGCGGCATCAAGTACGCCCGTGAGCGTCTGCAGATGCGTTCGCTGACCGGCCCCAAGGCTCCGGAAAAGGCCGCCGACCCGATCATCGTGCATCCGGACGTGCGCCGCATGCTGCTGACCATGAAGGCCTTCGCCGAAGGCAACCGCGCCATGCTCTACTTCGCCGCCAAGCAGGTCGACGTGATGCAGCGCAGCCAGGACGAGGAGCAGCGCAAGGCGGCTGACGCCATGCTGGCCTTCCTCACCCCGATCGCCAAGGCGTTCATGACCGAAGTCGGCTTCGAAGCGGCCAACCACGGCGTGCAGATCTACGGTGGCCACGGCTTCATCGCCGAGTGGGGCATGGAGCAGAACGTGCGCGACAGCCGCATCTCCTGCCTGTATGAAGGCACCACCGGCATCCAGGCGCTCGACCTGCTCGGCCGCAAGGTGCTGATGACTCAGGGCGAGGCGCTCAAGGGCTTCACCAAGATCGTGCACAAGTTCTGCCAGGCCAATGAAGGCAACGATACCGTCAAGGAATTCGTCGAGCCGCTGGCCAAGCTGAACAAGGAATGGGGCGAGCTGACCATGAAGGTCGGTATGGCCGCCATGAAGAACCGCGAGGAAGTCGGTGCCGCATCGGTCGACTATCTGATGTACTCCGGCTATGCATGCCTGGCCTACTTCTGGGCCGACATGGCGCGCGTAGCAGCTGAGAAGCTGGCGGCCGGTACCGAGGAAGAGGGCTTCTACAAGGCCAAGCTGCAGACTGCCCGCTTCTACTTCGCACGCATCCTGCCACGTACCCGTACCCATGTGGACGCCATGCTGTCCGGCGCCGACAACCTGATGCAGATGGCCGAGGAAGATTTCGCCCTCGGCTACTGATCGGTTGCTGCTGAAGAAAGCCGCTGCATTCGCAGCGGCTTTTTTTTGCGCCGTGCCATTGTCGGTTTACCAAGCGGTTGCGGTTTCGCGACCTTTTGGCTGCACAACCGCGACCGTTAAGGCAAAATGCCAGCTTTTCTCGGCTGCGCCGGAATCCTCGTGTCGCGCTCCTATTCGCCTCGCTTCGGCCATTTCCTCGCACCGCTGGCATTGCTGCTAGGCGGTGAGGTGGTCGCACGCCAGGTCGTGCTGAACGAGTTCTTCACTTCGCTGTACAACGTGCTGCCGACGGTACTGTTGCTGCTCGGTGGGGCGCTGTGCGCGATGTACGGCCGCATTCGCGAGCTGTTCCTGCTGCTGTGCGTCTATATCGTCTATTTCCTGCTCGACACTCACGCTGACTATTACCGGGCCCATGGCAGATTGCTGGACGACGCGGCGCTGACGTTCCATCTGTGCAGTCTGTTGCTACCGCTTTTATATGGCTTGTATGGCCTGTGGCGAGAGCGCAGCCACCTGGCACAGGATGGTCTGGCCCGGGCGGCGGTGCTGTTTGCCCTGGGCGTCGTTGCGGTCGCGTTGGCGAAGCGATTTCCGGAGGCGCTGCACGCCTGGCTGGTGGTGATCCGCTGGCCATCGCTGCAGGCCGATTGGCTGCCGCTCATCCAGCTGGCCTATCCCGCTTTCATCGTTGCGCTGGCGTTGCTGGTGGTGCAGTACCTGCGGCAGCCCAGGCCTTCACATGCGGCGCAGATCGTCGCGCTGATCGCCTTGCTGCTGATGCTGCCCCAGACGTTCAGTCGCATCGCCGCACTGAATATCCTCAGCAGCCACGTGCTGCTCATGCTGGTCGTGGCCATCGCTCACGAAGCCTATCTCATGGCCTTTCGCGACGAGCTGACCGGTCTGCCGGGGCGGCGTGCGCTGAACGAGCGACTGCAGCGCCTCGGCCGGCAGTACGTGCTGGCCATGGCGGACGTGGATCATTTCAAGCGTTTCAACGATACCCATGGCCATGATGTCGGCGACCAGGTCCTGAAAATGGTGGCCAGCCGCCTACGCAAGGTCGGTGGTGGCGGGCGCGCCTATCGCTACGGTGGCGAGGAGTTCACTCTGGTGTTTCCGGGGCGTAGCGTCGAGCAGTGTCTGCCGCACCTGGAGGCTGTCCGCCAAGCGATTGAGGGGTATGCCCTGCAACTGCGTGACGCCAGCAAGCGGCCCAAGGATGACCGCCAGGGACGTATGGCGCGTGGTCATTCATCGACAGCGCAGGTGTCGGTGACCATCAGTATCGGGGTGGCCGAGCGGCAGGGCGACCAACGCAGCCCGGAGGAAGTCATCAAGGCTGCCGATCAGGCGCTGTATGGCGCCAAGAAGGCCGGACGCAATTGCGTTCGGGTGCATGGCAGCGGGCGCGGCGCAGTGCGTATGGCCGGCCATTCGCGTTAGGGCTGTAGCGGTTCGCTTATGACCGCACAAAACTATCTGGTCATAAAAAGACGCTTAATCCTGTCCTGGTTGTTCGGTTAGACTCGCTGGAAACGGCCCACAGTGGCTGCAACCCAGTGTCTTGCGAGGAACCTTGCCATGGCTGACTACCAAGCGCCGCTGCGCGACATGCGTTTTGTCCTGAATGAAGTCTTCGATGCGCCGAAGCTCTGGCAGGCGCTGCCAGCCCTGGCCGAGGTGGTCGACGCGGAAACCGCCGACGCGATCCTCGAAGAGGCCGGCAAGATCACCGCCAACAGCATCGCCCCGCTCAATCGCAGTGGTGACGAAGAGGGTTGCCGCTGGGACGGCGGTGCGGTGTCGACACCGGCCGGCTATCGCGAGGCCTATCAGCTGTACGCTGAAGGTGGCTGGGTGGGTGTCGGTGGTGACCCGGCATTCGGTGGCATGGGCATGCCCAAGGTCATCTCGGCGCAGGTGGAGGAGATGATGAACTCCGCCAGCCTGGCGTTCGGTCTGTATCCGATGCTGACGTCCGGCGCCTGCTTGTCGATCTACGCCCATGCCAGCGAAGAGCTGAAGCAGAAGTACCTGCCGAACATGTACGCCGGCGTCTGGTCCGGTTCCATGTGCCTGACCGAACCGCATGCCGGTACCGACCTCGGCATCATCCGCACCAAGGCCGAGCCGCAGGCCGATGGCTCCTACAAGGTCAGCGGCACCAAGATCTTCATCACGGGCGGCGAGCACGACCTGACCGACAACATCATCCATCTGGTACTGGCCAAGCTGCCGGATGCGCCGGCCGGTTCGCGCGGCATCTCCCTGTTCCTGGTGCCGAAGGTTCTGGTCAATGACGACGGCTCGCTCGGCGAGCGCAACTCGCTGTCCTGTGGATCGATCGAACACAAGATGGGTATCCAGGCGTCCGCGACGTGCGTGATGAACTTCGACGGCGCCACTGGCTGGATGGTCGGCGAACCCAACAAGGGTCTGGCGGCGATGTTCACCATGATGAACTACGAGCGTCTGGGCGTCGGTATCCAGGGCTTGGCCACTGGCGAGCGTTCCTACCAGAGCGCCATCGAATACGCTCGCGAGCGCATCCAGAGCCGTGCCCCGACCGGCCCGGTGGCGCAGGACAAGGCCGCCGATCCCATCATCGTGCATCCCGATGTGCGGCGCATGCTGCTGACCATGAAGGCCCTGAACGAAGGTGGGCGTGCGTTTTCCAGCTACGTCGCGCTGCAGCTCGATATCGCCAAGTTCAGCGACGACGAAGCGGCACGGCAGCGGGCCGAGGCGCAGGTTGCGCTGCTGACGCCGGTGGCCAAGGCCTTCCTCACCGACATGGGATTGGAAACCACTGTGCACGGTCAGCAGGTGTTCGGCGGCCACGGCTTCATTCGCGAATGGGGCCAGGAGCAACTGGTGCGCGACTGCCGTATTACCCAGATCTACGAAGGCACCAACGGCATCCAGGCGCTGGACCTGGTCGGACGCAAGATTGTCGGCAGCGGCGGCACCATGTATCAGGCGTTCGTCGATGAGATCCGCGCGTTCGTCGCCAGTGCCGGTGCGGATCTGCGCGAGTTCACCGAGCCCCTCAAGGCTGCGCTGGACAACCTGGACGAGCTGACCGCCTGGGTGATCGATCAGGCCAAGACCAATCCGAACGAGATCGGCGCCGCTTCGGTCGAGTACCTGCACGTGTTCGGCTACACCGCGTACGCCTACATGTGGGCGCGGATGGCGGCGGTTGCACTGGCCAAGCAGGGCGAGGGCGATTTCTATCAGAGCAAGCTGGGCACGGCGCGCTTCTACTTCGCCCGGCTGTTGCCACGCATCCACTCGCTGACTGCCTCGGTCAAAGCAGGAAGCGATTCGCTGTACCTGCTCGAAGCGGCACAATTCTGAGTGGAGAGGCTTAATCTAAGGGCAATTTGAAATTATTTGGCCATGACGTGGAACGATTAAGCCGCCCCTTCTGTCATAAAACTCGCGCCATGTAAGCCTGGACTTACAGGATTGCGTCAAGGATGACGCGATGTAGGAAAAGGCTTACAGGGCGTGATGCAAAATGGCTACTACTGGCTCACGAGGCCCGGCGGTACTCTACTGCATAGGGACGTTGCGCAAGGAAAGCGCGGATCAACAACACGGACCAACAAGGAGCGGTGCCAGGACGGCACGCGATCATGGATGTCAGGATTCAGTCTGCAGAGCCCCGCTTCGGCGGGGTTTTTCTTTTCCGCGCCGCCGTGGCTTAGCCATGGTGCTATGGGCAAAGCGCGCGAGCCCTCTTTTGGGGTGAGGCTTAACCTGCCCCTTCGGCGCTTTCAGCCGGGCAGGCACACGCCTGTTCCACCCAGCCCGCAATAACCCCCCGGATTCTTGGCCAGATATTGCTGGTGGTATGCCTCTGCATAGAAAAAAGCTGGAGCGTCGGCAATTTCCGTGGTGATCGCGGGATAGCCGGCAGCGCTGAGGCCACGCTGGAATCGCTCGCAACTGGCCTCCGCTGCACCCCGCTGACGCTCGTCCATGCAAAAGATCGCGGATCGGTACTGGCTGCCGACATCGTTGCCCTGACGCATCCCCTGGGTGGGGTTGTGCGATTCCCAGAAGACCCGCAGCAGTGTTTCGTAATCGATGATCTGTGGATCGAAAACTACCAGCACGGCTTCGGTATGGCCGGTCAGGCCGGAACAGACTTCTTCGTAAGTCGGATTGGGCGTCGGGCCGCCAGCGTAACCGACAGCCGTCGTCCAGACGCCAGGCAGTTCCCAGAATCTCCGCTCCGCCCCCCAGAAACAGCCCATCGCGAAAACGGCCTGCTCGAGGCCTTGGGGAAAGGGCGGTTGCAGCGGGTGCCCGTTGACATAGTGTGCAGCGGGAACCGGCATCGGTGTCGAACGGCCAGGCAACGCCTGCTCGGCCGTCGGCAATGTCTGTTTGTTGAGCAGAATCTGCGAACGTAGGGACATGCGGGCCTCGGTCAGAGCGTGAGCTGGACTTGTAGGCTACAAAAGGCCGGGCGGCAGCGAAAGCGTCGCGCGTCGCCTGGCATGCTCAGGCATTGTGGGGATAACGCTGCAGCGCCTCGTGCAGCGAGCTGCTGGAGATCGGTCTGTCGAACAGGTAGCCCTGGCCGATGTCGCAGCGATGCTGGCGCAGGAACCTTAGCTGTTCGGCGGTTTCGATGCCTTCGGCGACGACTTTCAGATTCAGCTTGCGTGCCATGGCGATCACTGCCGAAGTGATCTCGACGTCATCCTGGTTGCCCGGGATGTCCTTGATGAAGCTTCGGTCGATCTTGATGACGTCGATGGGAAACTTCTTCAGGTAGCTGAGCGAGGAATACCCTGTGCCGAAATCATCCATCGCCAGGGTGAGCCCCAGCGCCTTCAGGCCGAGCAGCTGCTGGCGGGTTTCCTCGGTGGCATCGAGCAGCAGGCTCTCGGTCAGTTCCAGTTCCAGCTGAGCAGGTGGCAGTTGCTCTTCGAGCAGTATTGTCGCGATCGAACCGAGCAGGTCGGGATCGGAGAACTGCTTGGGTGACAGGTTGATCGCCACCTGAGGGGCGCCAAACCCCAGTGCCGACAGCCGGACACCCATGCGGCACGCTTCGCGCGCCACCCATTTGCCAATGGGGATAATCAGGCCGGTTTCTTCCGCAACGCTGATGAACTGATCCGGGCTGATCATGCCCTTTTCCGGATGGTTCCAGCGCAGTAGTGCCTCCAGGCCCTGCAGTCGACCGCTGCGCAGGCAGAGCTTGGGTTGATAGAACACCTCCAGCTCGTTCTGTATGAGCGCGCGGCGCAGGTTGTTCTCGACGAACAGTTTGTAGTTGGCCTCGGCGTGCAGCGCCTCGGTAAACACCTGTACCTGATTCTTGCCGTTGGCCTTGGCTTTGTGCAGTGCCTGCCCGGCATGCTTCATCAGCGTCTCGGGATCGCGGCCATGCTCGGGCGAACAGGCGAGACCGAGCGAGCCACTGACGCTGATCAGCTGTTTGTCGACGAACAGTGGCTTGTCGAGGATGTGCAAGACCTGGTCGGCAAGGCGAATTCCCTCCTCGAGCTCCATTTCATCGAACATCAGGGCGAACTCGTTGCTGGCGAAACGCGCCAGTACGCTCTGCTGGCTCAATCCGTTGCGCAGGCGGCGGGCGAGGCTGGCGAGCAACTTGTCGCCGGTCTGGTGGCCAAGGCTGTCGTTGATCCGCTTGAAGTTGTCGATATCGACGAGCAGGAGGCAGAGCCGCGGCTCGGCGCCGGCTGCGAAGCGTTCTTCGAGGCTGCGGATGAAATAGGGTCGATTGCCGAGGCTGGTGAGATTGTCGGTGTAGGCCAGGCGCTCGATGTGCTGGTGCGCCAGCTTGCTACGGGTGATGTCTTCGTAGATGCCAATGTAGTGGGTGAGAATGCCGTCCTCGTTGAAGACCTTGGAGATCGACAGCTGGCCCCAGTATGGCTCGAGGTTCTTGCGTCGCGAGCGGAACTCGCCCTGCCAGCTGTTGCTGTGCGCCAGTGCCGATGACGTGGCGAACAGCAGCTCGCTGAGATTTTCCAGCGCTTTGAGGTCTGCCAGACGCTGACCGCGAACCTCGGACTCGGTGAACTGGCTGATGGTCGTGAAGGCCGGATTGACGTACTCCACCCGTCCTTCGCGGTCGACCAGAATGAACGCGCTGGCACTCTGCTCGACGGCGCGCTGGAACAGGCCGAGCATATGGGTGGCACTGAGTCGCTGCTGGTTGGCCAGTACCTGGGCGTACTGATCGGCCAGCTCGCCGGCGAACGCAATCTCGTCGGCTTGCCAGGTTCGCGGATTGCCATCGTGTTGCAGGCTCAGCACGCCAACCACCTCGCCGCCGACTCGGATGCTGGCGTCGAGTATCGACTGGGTACCCAGGGGCGCGTAGAGCTGTCCGCCGAGTTCGCTGGTTCGATGATCCTGCAGCACGTCCCGTGCATCCACTGCTCGACCGCTCTGCAACGCCTGCAAGTAGCGGGGAAAAGGCGCCAGCTCGAGCGGCGCGAGGGTTTCATAGCTATCGCTGATGCGTGCGTAGCAGGCGATCGGCTCCAGGCGCGTTCCGCTCAGATGCCAGATCGCGGCACGGTTGAGCTCGTAGACTTCGCAGGCCGCCTGGGTGATCAGCTGTGCCGCTTCGAGTTGTGGGTTGGCCGAGCCGTAGCGGTGCCTGGCCAGCCGGACGATGAGGCTCTGCTGGGTGCGTGAGCGCAGCATGTGCTCGACATGCTCGTCCTGGGTCTGCTCATGCTCCTGCAGTGCCATGCGCAAGCGGGCGTTCTGCGTTCTCAGGTCATGATCCGACTCGGGGTGTCGGCCGGCCAACAGGTATCCCCTAAGTAGCTCGCGACCGTATTGCTGGCAAACTTCGCCGAGCTCGGTGATATCCAGGACTCCGTCAGGCGTGTGCAGCCGGTAGCCGACCTGATAGTGATTGCGCCCGGCCAGCTGCTGCTGGATGTCTTCGTGCAGCTGGTGGCGAGCGCTGGGTTCCATGAGACTGGCATAGGGCGAGTCGACCAGCGAGCAGAGGTCACCGGCGCTGACTCCGAATGCACGTTCGCAGGTCGGATCGAGAAACAGCAGTGTCCAGCTCGGCTCGTTCAAACGCTCGAAGCGCAGCATGCCGAGCCGTGATGGCACTGGCAACTGCGTCACAACCTCGGTCGCCAGTCGGCTGGCGGCATCGGTATGTATTTTCATCGAGCGGCTGGCTTCCAGTATGCTCCACGGAGTTGGGCTGGCCTGGGCTCCAGGTGCCGTTCCAGCGAAGGACGATGGCTAAATAATATTAATTCCGGGCAAGGGTGCATCATGCGACAGGGACTGACAAGTCGGCTTGCGAAGTTAGTGATGGTCTCGCTTTTCTGTACCTTCGGGATACCCCTTCAGGCTGCTGAACCGGTGGAGTTCGCATCTGATGAATCGGCCAACTATCTGGCCGAACTGCGCCGGCTGTATCTGACCGGCAGCGACCGTCAGGCCTTGCTGGCACACAGCAACGGGCTGCTCGGCACCTACGCCTTGCGTGCCGGTTTCCAGATCGGTCAGCCCAACCCCCAGGATGTGCTCTACGAGCTGAGCGTGGCGACGCCCGGCGAGCTCCGCATCCGCGAAGAGGTGCGTGGCAGTAACGGCGGCGTAGCGGTACGCAACCGCAGCCTTTCGGTATTCGGGCTCGACCCCTATCTCCAGTACCAATGTCCGGCGCAGGGCTTCAGTTGCGCGATCAACAGTCCGGCCGATGGTTTGCCGCTGGTGGTGATCCAGCGTGACCCGGCGGGTGCTGAGGAGCTTGCCAAGGCGCTGTCCTATCTGATCCGAAACCTGCAGAAGGGGTGAACCCGACGCTGCAGATTGTTCGTCCGTCGGGCTGAGTCGTAGACGGCTCCGGTAAAGAAAAACGCCGCATCCTCGAAGAGAATGCGGCGTTTTTTTCTTCAGCCCGAGCGGTTACAGCAGCAGCGTGCGGATGTCCTCCAGCAGTTCGGACAGGCGCTTGGTGAAGCGCGCCGCCGCGGCGCCGTTGATCACTCGGTGATCGTAGGACAGCGACAGCGGCAGCATCAGGCGCGGCTGGAAGGCCTTGCCGTCCCATACCGGCTGCATGGTGGCCTTGCTGACACCGAGAATCGCCACCTCAGGCGCGTTGACGATCGGCGTGAAGCCGGTGCCGCCGATGTGGCCGAGACTGGAGATGGTGAAGCAGGCGCCCTGCATGGCGTCCGGCGAGAGCTTCTTGTTGCGTGCCTTGTCCGCCAGTTCGGCAGCTTCGCCAGCCAATTGCAGCAGGCTCTTCTTGTCCACGTCGCGGATGACCGGCACCATCAGGCCGTCCGGCGTGTCCACGGCGAAGCCGATGTGCACGTACTTCTTGCGGATCAGCGCCTTGCCGCTCGGGGCCAGCGAACTGTTGAAGTCCGGCAGCTCCTTGAGCAGGTGCGCGCAGGCCTTGAGCAGCAGCGGCAGCACGGTGAGCTTGACGCCAGCCTTCTCGGCCACCGCCTTCTGCGCCACGCGGAAGGCCTCCAGCTCGGTAATGTCGGCCGACTCGAACTGGGTCACGTGCGGCACGTTCAGCCAGCTGCGATGCAGGTTGGCGGCGCCGATCTGCATCAGTCGCGACATCGCGACTTCCTCGACCTCGCCGAACTTGCTGAAGTCCACCGCCGGGATCGGCGGAATGCCGGCTCCACCGGCCGCGGCCGCGGTCGGTTCGGCCTTACCCTGCTGCAGCATGGTCTTCACATACTGCTGCACGTCTTCCTTGAGGATGCGTCCCTTCGGACCGCTGCCGGCGACCGCGCTCAGCTCGACGCCGAACTCGCGGGCCAGCTGGCGCACGGCCGGGCCGGCATGCACCTTGGCGCCGTCGCGGCTCGGTGCGCCGACCGCCTGTGGAGCTTCGCTCTGCGCGGTTGGCGCCGGCTTGCGGTCGGCTTGTTCCGGGCTTGCGGCCTTGGCCGGTTCGGCGGGACTCGGTGCTGGCGTCGACTCGGCCTGCTTGGCCGGTGCCGCGCCCTGGACCTTTAGGGTCAGGATCAGATCACCGGTGCCGACCTCGTCGTTCAGCTTGATCGCCAGGCTCTCTACCACGCCGGCCACCGGAGACGGAATCTCCATGCTGGCTTTGTCCGATTCCAGGGTGATCAGCGACTGCTCGGCCTGTACCGAGTCACCCGCCTTGACCATGATCTCGATGACGTTGGCCTTGCCGGCCGAGCCGATGTCCGGCACGCGGATCTCCTGGCTCTGTTCGGCGCCTGCGGCGGCCGGTGCTTCGCTGGCCGCAGGGGCTTCAGTGGCTTCGGCTTCATCGGGCGCCTGGCTCGGTTGCGCGGGCTCCGCGGCAGGCGCCGCGGGTGCTTCGGCAGCGGCTTCGCCACCTTCGCTTTCCAGCTCCAGCAGTTCGTCGCCTTCCTTCAGGCGGTCGCCCAGCTTGACCTTCAGCGCCTTGATGACGCCCGCCTTGGGTGCTGGAATCTCCATGCTGGCCTTGTCCGACTCCAGCGTCAGCAGGCTCTGTTCGGCTTCGATGCGGTCGCCGACCTTGACGAACAGCTCGATCACTTCACCTTCGCCGCTGCCGATGTCGGGTACGCGAATCAGTTCACTCATGGCTTCGCTCCTCAGCAGTCCAGCGGGTTGGGTTTGTCGGTATCGATACCGAACTTGACGATGGCCTCGGCCAGCACCTTGGCTTCCATCTCCCCACGTGCGACCAGCTGCTCCAGCGCGGCCAGCACGACCCAGTTGCGATCCACTTCGAAGTGATGACGCAGCTTCTTGCGGCTATCGCTGCGGCCGAAACCATCGGTGCCCAGCACGCGGTATTCGCGGCTCGGTACCCACTGGCGGATCTGGTCGGCGAACAGCTTCATGTAGTCGGTGGAGGCCACTACCGGGCCCTTGCGGCCGGCCAGGCACTGTTCGACGTAGGACTGCTGTGGCTTCTCGTGCGGGTGCAGGAGATTCCAGCGATCCACCGCCAGGCCGTCGCGGCGCAGTTCGTTGAAGCTCGGCACGCTCCAGACGTCGGCGGCGACACCGTAGTCTTCGCGGAGGATCTTCGCCGCCTCGCGCACTTCGCGCAGGATGGTGCCGGAACCAAGCAGCTGGACGTGATGCGCGGCGTCCATCTTGTCTTCTTCGAGCAGGTACATGCCCTTGATGATGCCTTCTTCCACGCCCTCCGGCATCGCCGGCTGCTGGTAGGCTTCGTTCATCACGGTGATGTAGTAGAAGATGTTCTGCTGCTCTTCGGTCATCTGGCGGATGCCTTCACGGATGATCACCGCCAGCTCGTAGCCATAGGTGGGGTCATAGGTGCGGCAGTTGGGGATGGTTGCGGCGAGGATATGGCTGTGGCCGTCCTCATGCTGCAGGCCTTCGCCATTGAGCGTGGTACGTCCGGCGGTGCCGCCGATGAGGAAACCGCGTGCACGGCTGTCGCCAGCCGCCCAGGCCAGGTCGCCGATGCGCTGGAAGCCGAACATCGAATAGAACACGTAGAACGGCAGCATCGGCTGGTTGTGATTGCTGTAGGCAGTCGCCGCGGCAATCCAGCTGGACATGGCGCCGGCCTCGTTGATGCCTTCCTCGAGGATCTGACCCTTCTTGTCCTCGCGGTAGAACATCACCTGGTCCTTGTCTACCGGCTGATACAGCTGGCCGACCGAGGAGTAGATGCCGAGCTGGCGGAACATGCCTTCCATACCGAAGGTACGCGCCTCGTCCGGAATGATCGGCACGATGCGCGAGCCCAGATCCTTGTCCTTGACCAGCTGTGCCAGTACGCGGACGAAGGCCATGGTGGTGGAGATCTCGCGATCGCCGGAGCCGTCGAGGATGGCCTTGAGGGTGTCCAGCGGCGGCGTCGGGATGCTGAAGCTCTTGGTGCGGCGCTGCGGCACGAAGCCACCGAGGGCCTCGCGCTTCTGGCGCAGGTACTTGGCCTCGGCGCTGTCCTCCTCGGGTTTGTAGAACGGCAGCTTCTCCAGGTCCTCGTCGCGGATCGGGATGTTGAAGCTGTCGCGGAAGCGCTTGAGGCTCTCGACGTCGACCTTCTTGACGTTATGCGCGATGTTCTGCGCCTGGCCGGAGCCGGTGCCGTAACCCTTGATGGTTTTGGCCAGGATCACGGTGGGCTGGCCCTTGTGGTTCACCGCCTGGTGATAGGCCGCATAAACCTTGTACGGGTCATGGCCGCCGCGGTTGAGCTTCCAGATTTCCTCGTCGGAGAGGTCCTCGACCATCTTCAGCAGCTCGGGGCGTGCGCCGAAGAAGTGCTTGCGCACGAAGGCGCCGTCGTTGGCCTTGTAGTTCTGGTAGTCGCCGTCGACCACCTCGTCCATGCGCGCCTGCAGCAGGCCGGCATCGTCCTTGGCGAACAGCGGGTCCCACAGGCGGCCCCAGATGACCTTGTTGACGTTCCAGTTGGCGCCGCGGAAGTTGCCTTCCAGCTCCTGGATGATCTTGCCGTTGCCGCGCACCGGGCCGTCCAGGCGCTGCAGGTTGCAGTTGATGACGAAGATCAGGTTGTCCAGCTTCTCGCGGCCGGCCAGGGAAATGGCGCCGAGGGATTCCGGCTCGTCGCACTCGCCGTCGCCGAGGAAGCACCAGACCTTCTGCTTGCCGGCCGGGATGAAACCGCGGTCTTCCAGGTACTTCATGAAGCGGGCCTGGTAGATCGCCTGGATTGGGCCGAGGCCCATGGAGACGGTGGGGAACTGCCAGAAGTCCGGCATCAGCCAGGGGTGCGGATAGGAGGACAGGCCGTTGCCGTCCACTTCGCGGCGGAAGTTGTTCAGCTGCTCTTCGCTGATGCGGCCTTCGAGGAAGGCGCGGGCGTAGACGCCGGGCGAGGCGTGGCCCTGGAAGTAGATCAGGTCGCCACCGTGCTCTTCGGTCGGTGCCTGGAAGAAGTAGTTGAAGCCGATGTCGTACAGCGTCGCGCTGGAGGCGAAGGTGGAGATGTGACCGCCGAGGTCCGGGTCCGCCAGGTTGGTGCGCATGACCATGGCCAGCGCATTCCAGCGTACCAGCGAGCGAATGCGGCGTTCCATGAACAGGTCGCCGGGCATGCGTGCTTCGTGGGTGACGGGAATGGTGTTGCGATACGGCGTGGTGATGGCGTAGGGCAGCTGGGTGCCGCTGCGTGTGGCCAGTTCGCCCATCCGGGTCATCAGGTAGTGAGCGCGTTCTTCACCCTCGCGGTCGAGGACGGACTCGAGGGCGTCCAGCCATTCCTGGGTTTCGACGGGATCGAGATCTTGCATGGCTTGCTCCATGGCGGAAAGGCTTCCAGAATCGGTCGCCTGTTCGCTACCGGCTTTGTGGGCCGGTGCGTGTAATGTTCTTGGACGAGTGCCGGGGGTAGGGCCGGGCGTCTGTAGTTTTACTACAAAAATGCGCCGGGATCAGCCCCCTGAAATACTCTTTAGTAGTAAAACTACAGATCAGCGGCACTGGCATTTCCCTGCAATAGGTACTTGCGAGGCTCTGAATCGCGCGGTCCATCGTATTCGCTGCTGTGAAGGAAACCTTCCAATGAGTCTGCCGTCGCTGGTTGCATTGCCGCCCTCACTCCTGCCTTTTGTCAGTCGTGCCGAGGAGTCGTTCCTCGCGGCTGCCGGCAACCTGTCGGAAGCGCTTGCGGCACGATGCCGCGCCTGGCTGACCGAGCATGGCGAAGCGTTCGCCCGGGTCTGCGCGGCGAGCGACTTCGTCAGCGAACAGGTTAGCCGAGATCCACAGATGCTGCTGCAGCTGGCCGAGCTGGGCTGGCTGGATCGGTCGCTGGAAGCCGGCGAACTGCGCGATGCGCTGAGCGAGCTGATCGCCGCCTGTGACAATGAAGACACGCTGGCGTTGACGCTACGGCGCTTCCGTAGCCGCCAGCAGGTGCGCATCATCTGGCGCGACCTGACTCGCCAGGCGGCCCTGGCCGAAACCTGTCGCGACCTCTCCGATCTGGCCGATGCCAGCGTCGATCTGGCCTATCACTGGCTCTACACCCGCCATTGCGAGCAATTCGGCGTGCCCACCGGCCGGCGCAGCGGTAACCCGCAGCACATGGTGATTCTCGGCATGGGCAAGCTGGGCGCCCATGAACTGAACCTGTCCTCCGACATCGACCTGATCTTCGGCTATCCGGAGGGCGGCGAGACCGTCGGCGCCAAGCGCTCGCTGGACAATCAGGAATTCTTCGTCCGCCTTGGTCAGCGGCTGATCAAGGCATTGGACGCCATCACCGTCGACGGCTTCGCCTTCCGAGTCGACATGCGTCTGCGTCCGTACGGCTCGTCCGGACCACTGGTCTACAGCTTCAATGCGCTGGAGCAGTACTATCAGGATCAGGGGCGCGACTGGGAGCGCTACGCCATGATCAAGGCACGGGTCATCGGCGGCGACCAGCAGGCCGGCAAGGAGCTGCTGGAAATGCTGCGACCCTTTGTCTACCGGCGTTACCTGGACTTCTCCGCCATCGAAGCGCTGCGCACCATGAAGCAGCTGATCCAGCAGGAAGTGCGGCGCAAGGGCATGGCTTCGAACATCAAGCTGGGCGCCGGTGGCATTCGCGAGGTCGAATTCATCGCCCAGGCCTTCCAGCTGATCCACGGAGGGCGCGATCTCAGCCTGCAGCAGCGTCCGTTGCTCGGTGTGCTGGCCACCCTGGAGGGGCAGGGTTATCTGCCGGCCGCGGCAGTGGCCGAACTGCGCGAAGGCTATGAATTCCTGCGCTATACCGAGCATGCGCTGCAGGCGATCGCCGACCGTCAGACGCAGATGCTGCCGGACAACGAGGTGGACTGTGCGCGGGTGGCGTTCATGCTCGGCTTCGACGGTTGGGCGGCCTTCCATGAGCAACTGCTGTACTGGCGCGGGCGCATCGACTGGCATTTCCGCCAGGTCATCGCCGACCCGGATGAGGACGAGAATGCCGAGGGCGAGGCGCTGGTCGGCGGCGAATGGCTGCCGCTGTGGGAGCAGGACTGGGACGAGGAGTTCGCCTGCCGCCAGCTGTCCGAGGCCGGTTTCCGTGATGGCCAGGGCGCCTGTCAGCGGCTCGCCGCGCTGCGCAACGCCAGCCAGGTACGCACCATGCAGCGTCTCGGCCGCGAGCGTCTGGATGCCTTCATTCCACGGCTGCTGGCGCAGGCCGTCGAGCAGGACGATCCGGATCTGGTGCTCGAACGCGTACTGCCGCTCGTGGAAGCGGTCGCCCGGCGTTCGGCCTACCTGGTCCTGCTGACTGAAAATCCCGGGGCGCTGCAGCGCTTGCTCGAGCTCTGCGCAGCCAGCCCGTGGATCGCCGAGCAGATTGCACGCTTCCCGCTGTTGCTTGACGAGCTGCTCAACGCCGGTCGTCTGTACAGCCCGCCGCTGGCGCCGGAACTGGCGGCTGAACTGCGCGAACGGCTGATGCGCATTCCCGAAGATGACCTCGAGCAGCAGATGGAGGCGCTGCGGCACTTCAAGCTGGCGCACCGGCTGCGGGTGGCCGCTTCGGAAATCGCCGGGACGCTGCCCTTGATGAAGGTCAGCGACTACCTGACCTGGCTGGCGGAGGCGATCCTGCAGGAAGTGTTGACCCTCGCCTGGCGCCACACCGTCGCGCGTCATGGTCAGCCACAGCGCAGCGATGGCACGCTCTGCGATCCGGCGTTCGTCATCGTCGGTTACGGCAAGGTCGGTGGCATCGAACTCGGGCATGGTTCGGATCTGGATCTGGTGTTCATCCACGACGGCGACCCCGCCGCCGAGACCAATGGCGCCAAGCCCATCGATACCGCGCAGTTCTTCACTCGCCTGGGCCAGCGCATTATCCACCTGCTCACCACCCAGACCACCTCCGGCCAGCTCTATGAAGTGGACATGCGGCTGCGCCCGTCCGGCGCTTCCGGGCTACTGGTCAGCTCGCTGGGCGCCTTCGAGCGCTACCAGAGCCAGGAGGCCTGGACCTGGGAGCACCAGGCGTTGGTGCGCGCGCGGGTGCTGGTCGGCTGCCCGCAGCTGACGGCCGACTTCGAACGGGTGCGCGCCGGTGTGCTGGGCCGCGAACGCGATCTCGAGGCGCTGCGCCGCGAGGTCAGCGAGATGCGCGCGAAGATGCGCGACAACCTCGGCACCCGCGCGACGCATGCGGGAACCGCCGAGCAGGCCTTCGACGCCGCTGCCGAGTTCAATCTCAAGCAGGACGCCGGTGGTATCGTGGATATCGAATTTATGGTGCAATACGCGGCTTTGGCGTGGTCGCACCAGCATCCCGAACTGCTGCGCTATACCGATAACATCCGCATTCTCGATGGGTTGGAGCAGGCCGGGTTGATGACCGGCGATGAGGTGCGGCTGCTGCAGGACGTCTACAAGGCGTACCGTGCCGCGGCCCACCGGCAATCACTGCAGAAGCAGCCCGGAGTGGTGAGTGGGGACCAATTCCACGACGAGCGTCGCGCAGTCATGCGGATCTGGCGCGAGCTGGGGCTCAGCTGAGCCCGCGTCGGGCTACCGAGCAATATCGAATTCTGAGGAGCTGGCAAGATGTCGATGGCCGATCGTGATGGCGTCATCTGGTATGACGGCGAACTGGTGCAGTGGCGCGATGCGACCACCCATGTGCTGACCCATACCCTGCACTACGGCATGGGCGTGTTCGAAGGTGTTCGCGCCTACAACACCCCGGACGGCACGGCGATCTTCCGCCTGCAGGCGCACACCGACCGCCTGTTCGATTCGGCGCACATCATGAACATGCCGATGCCGTACTCGAAGGAAGAGATCAACGAGGCGACCCGCGCCGCAGTGCGCGAGAACAACCTGGAAAGCGCCTACATCCGCCCGATGGTGTTCTACGGAAGCGAAGGCATGGGCCTGCGCGCCAGCGGTCTGAAGGTGCACGTGATCGTCGCGGCCTGGCACTGGGGTGCCTACATGGGCGACGAGGCGCTTGAGCTGGGAATCAAGGTGCGCACCAGTTCCTTCACCCGTCACCACGTCAACATCACCATGACCCGCGCCAAGTCCAACGGTGCCTACATCAACTCGATGCTGGCCCTGCAGGAAGCCATTTCCGGTGGCGCCGACGAAGCGTTGATGCTGGACCCCGAAGGCTACGTGGCCGAGGGCTCGGGCGAGAACATCTTCATCATCAAGGATGGCGTGATCTACACCCCGGAAGTCACCGCCTGCCTGAATGGCATCACCCGCGGCACCGTGCTGACCCTGGCTGCCGAGCACGGCCTGAAAGTCGTCGAGAAGCGCATCACCCGCGACGAGGTGTACATCGCTGACGAAGCCTTCTTCACCGGTACCGCAGCCGAAGTCACGCCGATCCGCGAAGTGGACGGCCGCGCCATCGGTATCGGCCGTCGCGGCCCGATCACCGAGAAGCTGCAGAAAGCCTACTTCGATCTGGTCACCGGCAAGACCAATGCCCACGCCGAATGGCGGACCCTGGTCAAGTAAGCCTGGCGCTGGAAGCCGGCAACGCATGACTCGCTTGCCGGCCACGCTTCCAGCCCCTCAGCTTATGGCTTAGAGCTTATGAACATACTGATCGTAGGACCCAGCTGGGTTGGCGACATGGTGATGGCGCAGACGCTGTTCGTCTGCCTGAAGCAGCGCCATCCCGACTGCCAGATCGACGTGCTGGCGCCCGAGTGGAGTCGGCCGATTCTCGAGCGCATGCCCGAGGTGCGCCAGGCGCTGAGCTTTCCGGTCGGGCACGGCGTGCTCGACATGGCGACCCGGCGTAAGGTTGCGCAGAGCCTGCGCGGTCAGTACCAGCAGGCGATCCTGCTGCCCAACTCCCTGAAGTCGGCACTGGTGCCGTTCTTCGCCGGCATCCCCAAGCGCACGGGCTGGCGCGGCGAGATGCGTTTCGGCCTGCTCAACGACATGCGCAAGCTCGACAAGCAGCGCTACCCGCTGATGATCGAGCGCTTCATGGCGCTGGCCTTCGAGCCGGGCGCCGAGCTGCCCAAGCCGTATCCGAACCCCTCGCTGCGCATCGACACCGCGACTCGCGACGCCGCCCTGGCACGTTTCGGCTTGAGTCTGGACCGGCCGGTGCTGGCGCTGTGCCCCGGTGCCGAGTTCGGCGAATCCAAGCGCTGGCCGGCGGAACACTTCGCCAAGGTGGCCGAGCTGAAGATCCGGGACGGCTGGCAGGTCTGGCTGTTCGGCTCGAAGAACGATCACCCGGTCGGTGAGCAGATCCTCGAGCGGTTGATTCCGGGGTTGCGCGAAGAGGCGGTGAACCTGGCGGGCGAAACCAGCCTGGCCGAGGCAATCGATCTGCTGTCCTGTGCCGATGCCGTGGTGTCCAACGACTCCGGTCTGATGCATGTCTCCGCCGCGCTCGGCCGGCCGTTGGCGGCTGTCTATGGCTCCACCTCGCCAGCCTTCACCCCGCCGCTTTCCGAGCAGGTCGAAGTGGTGCGCCTGGGCCTCGACTGCAGTCCCTGTTTCGAGCGCACCTGCCGCTTCGGCCACAACAATTGCATGCGCGAGCTGAAGCCGCGCGCGGTGATCGAGGCGCTGGATCGTCTGGTCCCTCAGTCGGTCGAGGTACGCTGATTGAAGGTCCTGCTGGTCAAGACCTCGTCGCTGGGCGATGTCGTGCATACCCTGCCGGCCCTGACCGATGCGCTGCGGGCGCTGCCCGGCATCCAGTTCGACTGGGTGGTGGAGGAGGGCTTCGCCGAGATTCCGGCCTGGCATCCGGCGGTGGCACAGGTGATCCCGGTGGCGATTCGTCGCTGGCGCAAGCACCCGCTGCAGACCCTGCGCAAGGGTGAATGGCAGCGCTTCAAGGCACGCCTGCGGGAAGGCCGTTACGACCTTGTGATCGATGCCCAGGGCTTGCTGAAAAGTGCCTGGCTGACCCGTTACGTCAAGGCTCCGGTCGCTGGATTGGACCGGGAGTCCGCGCGTGAGCCCATCGCCGCACGCTTCTATGACCGATGCTACGCCGTGCCGCGTGACCAGCATGCGCTGGAACGGGTGCGTCAGCTGTTCGCCCAGGCGCTCGCGTATCCGCTGCCGCAGGATGTTGCCGACTACGGCCTCGATCGCGAGCAGATGGCCGCGCCCAGCGACCAGCCGTACCTGCTGTTTCTGCACGGCACCACCTGGCCGAGCAAGCACTGGCCGGAAGCCTACTGGCGCGAGCTGGCCGAGCGCATGAGTGATTTCGGCTGGGCGATCCGCCTGCCGTGGGGCAATGCCGAAGAGAAGGCGCGGGCCGAACGCATCGTCAGCGGCATAGCCAACGCCGCGGTGCTGCCGAAGCTCAATCTTGCCGGTGTCGCCCGGGTCATCGCCGGTGCACGCGCCTGCGTCGCGGTGGATACCGGCCTCGGCCACCTAGCCGCGGCGCTGGATGTGCCGAGTATTTCGCTCTATGGTCCGACCTTGCCCGGGCGGGTCGGCGCCTATGGCCGCTCCCAGGTGCACCTGTGTGCCGGCGGACCGAACGCCGGTCGCGGTGACCGGCACAAGCCCTGTTTCGACGATCTGCGCCCCGAGCGCGTCGTCACCGAACTGAAAGCCCTGCTGCGGGCCCCGGAGTCCGTCTGATGCAACTGGCCTTCATTCTCTACAAGTACTTTCCGTTCGGCGGTCTGCAGCGCGACTTCATGCGTATCGCCCTGGAATGTCAGCGTCGCGGCCACACGATCCGCGTCTACGCGATGATCTGGGAAGGCGAGGTGCCGGACGGCTTCGAAGTGCTGATCGCGCCGGTCAAGGCGTTGTTCAACCACACTCGCAACGAGCGCTTCACCGCCTGGGTCGAGGCCGATCTGGCCAAGCGGCCGGTGGACCGGGTGATCGGCTTCAACAAGATGCCGGGGCTGGACGTGTACTACGCCGCCGACCCATGTTTCGAGGACAAGGCGCAGACGCTGCGCAACCCGATCTATCGGCGCTGGGGCCGCTACAAGCACTTCGCCGAGTACGAGCGCGCAGTGTTCGCGCCCGAGGCGAAGACCGAAATCCTGATGATCTCCGAGGTGCAGCAGCCGCTGTTCGTCAAGCACTACGGCACGCCCGCCGAACGCTTTCACCTGTTGCCGCCGGGCATTGCCCAGGATCGCCGCGCGCCGGCCAATGCCGCGCAGATCCGCGCCGAGTTCCGCGAGGAGTTCGAGGTGCGGCCCGACGAGCTGCTGCTGGTGCAGATCGGTTCCGGCTTCAAGACCAAGGGACTGGACCGCAGCCTCAAGGCACTCGCCGCATTGCCGCGCGAACTGAGCAAGCGCACCCGGCTGCTGGTGATCGGCCAGGACGATCCCAAGCCGTTCAAGCTGCAGGCCAAGACGCTAGGCGTTTCCGGCATGGTCGAATTCCTCAAGGGGCGCAGCGATATCCCGCGTTTCCTGCTGGGCGCCGATCTGCTGATCCATCCGGCCTATAACGAGAACACCGGTACCGTACTGCTGGAAGCGCTGGTCGCCGGGCTGCCGGTGCTGGTCAGCGACGTCTGCGGCTATGCCCACTACATCGCCGATGCCGATTGCGGCTGCGTGGTGCCCAGCCCCTTCGAGCAGGGCACCTTCGACCGCCTGCTGGCGCAGATGCTCGCCGACGACCAGCAGCGCGCCGCCTGGCGCCGCAACGCGCTGGCCTTCGCCGCCACGGCCGACCTCTATTCCATGCCGCAGAAGGCTGCCGACGTGATTCTGGGAGAGCAGGCATGAAGCCCATGGCCGGCACGCCTACGCGGCGGATGACCTCGGCTCGGACCTCCTACGAAAGCAGCTCCTGCGGGAGGGGCGCCCCCTCGGCGATACAGGCCGCAGGCCTGCCCAAGGGGCTCAAAAGTATCGCCCCGAGGTCGGGCCTCCCACAAAAGCGGCGAGCGCACACCGGGCCAGTGGGAGGCGCGCCCTCGCGGCGATTGCAGACCGTAGGCCTGCGCGAAGTGTTGAAGTATCTCCTACTCGCGGAGGCCATATGCGCCTGATGCTGGCGGAACCCTTCAAGACCCTCTGGCAGGGCAAGGACCCCTTCGTCGAGGTCGAGCGCCTCGAGGGCCAGGTCTACCGCGAGCTGGAGGGCCGCCGCACGCTGCGTACCGAGGTCGACGGGCGTGGCTACTTCGTCAAGATCCACCGGGGCATCGGCTGGGGTGAGATCGCCAAGAACCTGCTGACGGCCAAGGCCCCGGTGCTCGGCGCCGGCCAGGAATGGCGGGCGATCCAGCGCCTGCACGAAGCCGGCGTGCCGACCATGACCGCGGTGGCCTATGGCGAGCGTGGCGGCAATCCGGCGGCGCAGCATTCGTTCATCATCACCGAAGAGCTGGCGCCGACCATCAGCCTCGAGGACTTCTCGGCCAACTGGCGCGAACAGCCGCCGCCACCAGCGCTCAAGCGCGCACTGATCGCCGAAGTCGCGCGCATGGCCGGCACCATGCACCGCGCCGGGGTCAACCACCGCGATCTCTATATCTGCCACTTCCTGCTGCACACGGACAGGCCGGTGACGGCGGGTGATCTGCAGCTGTCGCTGATCGATCTTCACCGCGCCCAGGCCCGTAGCCAGACCCCGCGCCGTTGGCGCGACAAGGACCTGGCCGGATTGTATTTCTCGGCACTGGAGATAGGCCTGACCCGGCGTGACAGGTTGCGTTTCCTGCGCGGCTACTTCCAGCGGCCGTTGCGGGAGATTCTGCGCGAAGAGGCGGCTCTGCTCGCCTGGTTGCAGCGCAAGGCGCAACGGTTGCTGGCCCGCTATGGCCGCAAGTACGCGCCGGGAGCACAAGGGTGAGCACCTGGACGGTCGTCGATGGGATCAGTGCCGATGCAGCCCGGGCCTTTGCCAACCTGGACTCGGTGTTCGCGCTCGAAGGCGAGCCGATAGCGCAGGATCCGCTATCGGAGGTAATCCGCGTCGAACGCGGCGGGCAGCGCTATTACATCAAGCGCTACTGGGCCGCGGGGAAGGGATTGCGTCGCTACCTGGGGCGCCCCCGGGTCAAGGCCGAGTGGCAGAATCTCAAGCATTTCGAGCGCTGGGGTATACCCGTGGCACCGTTGGTGGCGTGGGGCCTGGAGCGTCGTGCGGGGCTTTTCGTGCGTGGTGCGTTGATCACGCTGGAGGTGCCGAATACCGTCGACATGGCGGCAATGGCGAAGAACAGCGATCCACGGCTGGCCGATCGGTGCTGGGTCGAGCACGTCAGCCGGCAAGTGGCGCAGGCGACGCGGACCCTGCACGATAATCGCTTTGCCCATAACGATCTGAAATGGCGGAACCTGCTGGTCAACGACGCTGGCGAGCTTTTCCTGATCGATTGCCCCTCCGGGGACTTCTGGTGGGGGCCATTCCTGCGGCGGCGCATCGTCAAGGACCTGGCCTGTCTGGATAAGGTGGCCAAGTACCACTTGAGCCGCACGCAGCGGCTGCGTTTCTATCTGCAGTACCAACGGCGCCCGCGTCTGACTTCGGCCGACCGAGCCCTCATCGATCAGGTGCTCGAGTATTTCGTGGGGCGGGAATGAGCGATCATTTTTCAGTGACCGACAGGGGAATTCTTCAGGCGCATGGGCTGGATAGCTTCGATGCGCTCTGGGCGTTGCAGCTCGATTCGGTGGATGCGCCAAATGTCGGCCGAGGTGGCTGGAGCAGCGTATTCCGCCTGGAATTGGACGAGGCGGCCTACTACCTGAAGCGGCAGAGCAATTACCTGACGCATACCTTGCGTCATCCACTCGGCGAGCCGACACTCGCCTGCGAGTTTCGCAATATCCAGCGCTATCGACGCCTGGGCATCCCGGCCTTGCGTGCGGCGTACTTCGGCGAGCGCCGCGTCGATGGTGAGCGCCGGGCCATTCTGCTGACTTGCGCGCTGGATGATTGGCGGGATCTATACGGCTGGCTGGGCCGTTGGCATGAGCTGGAGGCAGCGACGCGCGACCAGTTGTTGCAAGCGTGCGCAAAACTGGCACGGACCCTTCACCAGGCCGGGCTGCGCCATGGCTGTTTCTACCCCAAGCATATTTTTCTCCGTCAGGCTGGTGAGCGGTTCGAGGCCTGTCTCATCGATCTCGAAAAGACCCGTCCGCTGCTGTTCGGCCGCGCTGACCGGATCGTGGATCTGGAGGCACTGACCCGCCACGCGGGCGTCTGGAGCGAAGGCGAACAGCGACGGTTGATCGAAGCCTATCTCGATCATGGCGCCAATGACCCGGACATCGATTCCTGGCTGGAGAAAATGGCCGGTCGGCGGCGGAGCAAGGTGGCACGGACATGACATTGATGGAACTTGCACGTGCCGGGCGCTCGCCGGCATTGCCGCTGAGCGTGACGCTGCCCGGCGGAGAGCTGATATTGCGCCAATGGTTGCGTGTGCTGCCCGGGCAGCGCTATGTCGCCAAGGCCGAATGGCAGGGCCGTGAGGTGCTGGCGAAACTGCTGGTGGGCAACAAGGCCGAACGCCATTTCGGCCGTGAGCGCGGTGGTGCACGGCTGCTGGCCGAGCAGGGAATGAATACGCCCGCACTAATCGCCGAGGGCTTTTCCGCAGGCCAGGGCGGCTGGCTGCTGTTCGACTACCTTGCCGGCGCGCAAAGTCTGGAGCAAGCCTGGCACGAGGTGGCGCGGCAGCCATTATTGTCCGATGCGCAGCAGGCTGTGCTCGGCGAGGCGCTGGGTGCGATCGCTCAATTGCATGCCCGAGGACTGTGGCAGGGCGACCTGCATCTGGACAATCTGCTGCGCCATGACGGGCGGCTGTATCTCATCGATGGCGGCGGCGTGCAGGCGCAGACCCCGGGCAAGCCGCTGGCGCGCGACAAGGTACTGGAGAACCTGGGCGTTTTCTTCGCTCAACTGCCCACTGGCCTCGAGCCCCATATCGAGGAGCTGCTCGTGCATTACCTTCTGGTCAATGGCGAGCATGCGCTCCCCCTGGAGGCATTGCTGCGGGAAATCGCCACCGTCCGGAAGTGGCGGTTGCGCGATTACCTGAGCAAGCTCGGGCGCGACTGCTCGTTATTCAGTGTGCGCCGCGGCCTCGGCGGGCTGCGCGTGATTCGGCGCGAGGACGAGCAGGCACTATACGAACTGCTGGCTGCCCCGGATGCGGCTATCGAGGCGGGCCGTGCCTTGAAACTGGGCGGCAGCGCCACCGTGGCGCTGGTCGAGCAGCCCGCTCGGCAACTGGTCATCAAGCGCTACAACATCAAGGGTGTTCTTCACTGGCTCAAGCGCTGCTGGCGGCCGAGTCGCGCCTGGCACAGTTGGATCGAAGGCAATCGCCTGGGCTTTCTCGGCATCGCCACGCCCCGGCCGTTGGCGATGCTGGAGCTGCGTTGGCTCGGCCTGCGCCGGCGCAGTTATCTGATTACCGAATACACCGCCGGCGAGGATATAATCACCCGTTTTCAGCCGTATCTCTCCAGCACGCCGCCCGAACCCGAGCTGTCGGCGCTGGACCGGCTGTTCGAAGCATTGCTGCGTGAGCGTATCAGCCACGGCGATATGAAGGGTACCAACCTGTTCTGGGAGCAGGACCGCTGGGCGTTGATCGATCTCGATGCTGCGCAGCAGCACAGCAGCAATGCCAGTTTCGCCCGAGCCTACGCCAAGGATCGGGCGCGCTTTCTACGCAACTGGCCAGTCGATTCGGCGCTGTATCGGCTGCTGGACGAACGAATACCTAAAAGCAGCTTCAAGCGGCAAGCTTCAAGCTGCACGTAAAGCCCCATGGGGCAGGACAATAACCGCTGTTGCTTGAAGCTTGTTGCTTGAAGCTTGTAGCTGCTTTCAAGAGGCATTACCCGTGGCATTGACGATTCTCGGCCTTTCCGGCTCCCTCAGTCATGATCCCTCCGCCGCTTTGTACATCGACGGCAAGCTGATCGCCGCCGTCGAAGAAGAGCGCTTCGTGCGCGACAAGCATGCCAAGAATCGCATGCCCTACGAGTCGGCCAAGTTCTGCCTGGAGCAGGCCGGCATCAAGCCGTCCGACGTCGACGTGGTGGCGATTCCCTTCGCGCCCATCAGCATCTTCGAGAAGGCCCGCTGGCACTACGCCAAGCGCTACTGGTACGCGCCGGATCGCGCGCTGGATGCCATTCTCATGGGCAACCGTCGCTACCATCGCTACAAGAAGCGCATCCAGTGGTGCCTGCAGCAGCTCGGCTTCGACCTGAAGAAGGTCAAGCTGCAGCCGGTCGAGCATCATCTGGCCCACGCCTCCAGTGCCTACCATTGCTCCGGTTTCACCGAGAAGACCGCCATCCTCGGTATCGACGGCAAGGGCGAATACGCCACTACCTTCTTCGGCTGGGGCGAGAACGGCAAGATCCACAAGATCAAGGAGTTCTACGATCCGGACTCGCTGGGCGGCCTGTATGGTGCGATCACCGAATACCTCGGCTTCGAGATGCTCGACGGTGAGTTCAAGGTCATGGGCATGGCGCCCTATGGCGACGCGGCCAAATACGATTTCTCCCGTCTGGCCAAATTCGAGAACGGCGAGCTGACCATCAACACCGACTACGCCAACGTCATCGGTTTCCGTCGCTACAAGGAAAAGGGCAAGGGTTACTACTTCTCGCCCAAGCTAATCGACTGGCTCGGTCCCAAGCGCGAAGGCGACATCGCCGACGATCCCTACATCCATTACGCAGCCAGCATGCAGGCGCTGTTCGAGAAGCTGGCGCTGGAGATGATGGATTACTACCTGGGCGACATCATCAAGCAGACCGGTAAGATTGCCTTCGCCGGCGGCTGCGCGCTGAACGTCAAGCTCAACCAGAAAATCATCGCCCGGCCCGAGGTGAAGGAGCTGTTCGTTCAGCCCGCTTCCGGCGACGCCGGTACCGCGGTGGGTGCCGCCGCCTACGTCTCCCACCAGCGCGGCGTGTCGGTGGAAAAGATGGAACACGTCTACCTCGGCCCGTCCTACAGCAACGAGGACGTCATTGCTGCCTGCGCCCGCCACCCCAACAAGCCGGTGTGGCAGAAGATCGACGACGTCCCCGAGCGCATCGCCAAAATCATGGTCGATGGCAACCCGGTCGCCTGGTTCCAGGGGCGTATGGAATTCGGTCCGCGCGCCCTCGGCGGCCGCTCCATCATTGGCTGCCCCAGCGTGCCGGGAGTGGCCGACCGTATCAACGAGCAGATCAAGTTCCGCGAGCGCTGGAGACCCTTCTGCCCCTCGATGCTCGATACCGTCGCGTCGCAGATGCTCAAGGTCGACCATCCCAGCCCCTTCATGACTTTCACCTTCGAGGTCAATGAAGGCTGGAAGGAGCGTGTCGGCGAAGTCGTCCACGAAGATGGCACCTCCCGCGCCCAGGTGCTCAAGCGCGAATACAACCCGCGCTGGTACGACCTGATGCTGGAGCTGGAAAAGCTCACCGGCAACGGCGTCTCGCTCAATACCTCCCTCAACCGCCGCGGTGAGCCGATGATCTGCTCGCCGACTGATGCGTTGAATATGTTCTATGGGTCGGATCTGCAGTATCTGATCATGGAAGATATCCTCGTGGTGAAGGAAGAGAAGAGCGGGTATGACGTCCTCTGAAACGCTGATCAGCGTCGTCATCCCGACTTATAACTATGCGCTGACTCTGCCACGTGCAGTGGAGTCTGTGTTGGCGCAACTGGATGAAGCCGTCGCAGAACTGATCGTGATCGATGATGGTTCGAGCGATAACACGCCGCAGGTAATCGAAACGCTTTTGGCCAGTCAGCCTGGGCGGTTCCGAGCGCTGCGCAAGGAGAATGGTGGGTCGGCATCGGTGCGGAATAGAGGCATCCGCGAAGCCAGGGGGACGTATCTGGTTTTTCTCGACGCCGATGACGAGATGGCTCCCGGGGCGCTGGAAGCGCTGGTGCAGCACATCGAGCGGCACCCCGAGACGCGTATGGTCATCGGTGGTCACGATGCGATCTTGAGCAATGGCAAGTGTCGCTCCTATACCCCTCCCACTCTGCCGGAATCACGCCTGGACAGGCTGCGTGGTTACCTGCTGGACAAGCGGTTCGCGTTGTCCAACGGAGCCTGCGCCATGCATTGCGAGGTGTTTTCGCGCGGTGGCTATCCCGAGCAATTCCGTAGTGCAGAAGATATCCCGGTATTCAGTCAGGTGCTGGCCAATTATCCGTGCACAGTGCTGGCGCAGCCCCTGGCTGTGATTCACAAACATGACGACAGCCTTCGACATCAGTTCAGTCATGCCAAAGCCGGAGGATTGGCATTGGTTGATGAGGTCTTTTCACCGCAACGGTTGGACGAGGAATTTCAAATATTGAAAAAGGAATTTGCCGTGCAGCGATGCCTGTCGTTGTTTCGCAGCGCTTATTTGGCGGGTGATGCTGGCGCCGCCAAGGAGTACTTTCGTACGGCGTTACGGCATGACCGCCGTGTACTGTTGAATGTTTCCTATGCGCGCAAGGCGCTGCGGTTGTGGCTGGGCAGTTAGCAATGACTCGTAAGATCAAAGTTTTACAGCTGCAGAATCGCTATAACGTCAATGCTTCGGATCTCGCCGAACAGGTAATTCAAGGGTTACCGACGCAAACCTACGAGGTGACCACCGTATTTCTGCGTGGCCGACCAAAACCTGGCGAGCCTGAAAGCCGGGCGGCACGCTCGGTGTATTTCGACTTGAGCAGCGCTTCGACCAAGGGGCTGCGTCTCAAAGCACTTTGGCTGCTGTACAGGCATTGTCGTGCTCAGGGCTACGATGCGGTCATTGCACATCGTTTCAAGCCTATCAATATGATGATGCTGCTGAATCTCGTTCTGCGCATACCAGCCTGTGTCGGGGTCTTGCATGGCCTTGGCGAGTATGATCGCCCTTATCGCCGCTGGGAAAGTCGCGCCTTGATCAGTAAGGCTTGGCGAATGGTGGGAGTTTCCCGCGCTGTTTGCGATGACTTGATCAACAGCGGTGCGGGCTTCAAACCGTATAACGTTCGGCAGATCAACAACGCTATCGATATTTCTCGCGCCGAACGCTTGCAACATCCCAAGCCGCAAGCACGGCAGTTGCTGGGCTTACCCGAGGATGCGTTTGTGATCGGTACCATCGGACGCTTGGTTCCGGCCAAAGGGCATGTCCAGTTGCTGGAGGCGTTCAGCGAGATAAAGGATGATTATCCTCAAGCGCTACTGGCCATTATTGGCGAGGGACGCTTACGCCAGGAAATGGAGGCGATAATCCAGGCTCGCCAGTTGGGCGGGCGGGTACGTTTGCTGGGGGCAAAGGACGATGCCCTGCAATATGTCAGAGCCTATGATGTTTTCGTGATGTCTTCTGTCAGTGAAGGCTTGCCTCTGGCACTGCTTGAGGGGATGAGTGCCCGCTTGCCGGTTGTCGGCTCGGATATCGACAGCATGCGACCAATTCTGGAGGACAGTGGTGGGCGTACTTATCCTGCTGGCCAGCCGATGTTATTGGCGGAGCGGTTGCGGGAGATTGTTTTGCTGACACCCCAGGAGCGCGCAAAAGAGGGGCAGCGAACATACGAGTATCTTTGTCGGGCGCATGCTATTGAGGATTTTCGCAAGCAGTACCGAGATCTGCTCGAAGAAATGCTGAGTAATGGAAAGCGGAACCATGAGTGATCTCGATTTCCCACTCGTAACGGTGATTATCGCCTCGTACAACCACGGGCCTTACATCGAAGAGAGCATTCTGAGCGTTCTGCAGCAGACATATCCAAATATTGAGCTGTTGGTCGTGGACGATGGTTCGAGGGATGACAGCGTCGAGCGAATTCAGCGCTTGCAGGAGAGATACGAGTTTGATTTTCGTACTCAGCCCAATCAAGGCCTTGCCCGAACGCTGAATGATTGCATTGCTAGAGCTCAAGGAAATCTGATCGCGCCACTTGGCTCGGATGATGTGATGTTGCCGGGGCGTATCGCCACTCAGGTGGCTTATATCCAGGACAAGCCAGAGGTAGGGATCTGCGCGGGAAACATCCAAACGATCGATGCCCAAGGCAATATCATTCAAAGGCGCTGCCGAGTCAGAGAGTTTCGTCGGTTGGACTTCAATGCGATGTTCAACGCAACGGATGTCGGGCCTCCTGCTCCGACATTACTATTTCGGCGCGAAGCGCTGGAAGCGGTAGGGGGCTTTGATCCGGAGATACGTCTGGAGGATTTGCAGGTCGAGCTGAAAATTACCCATGCAGGCTTCTTTATCGATGTATTGAGCGACGTCTTGGCGAAATACCGAGTTCATGGTGCCAATACATACAAGAATCGGCGCTTCATGGTGGAACAGGTGATGGCAACCTACGCCTGTTTCCGAGATCATCCTGACTACCCGAATGCTTGTGCCAAGTTTCTGAATTCCATGCTGCTCAAGTGTGCTAATGACGATAAGGTGTTAGCGCGGGAATTGCTGCGGAAATTACCGCCACGCTACTGGGATATGAAAACGCTACGTGGACTAGGGCGTTTGTTTCTCAATTGAGTGGGGCGGGTCCGCGCAAGCGGAAAGTGGGGCCAATCGTCAAAGCAGAATATGGTGGAATTGCTCTAATTCCGCTCTGAAAAAAAAGGCTCAAAAAGCGGTTTCAAGCAGCGCTCGGCGCTGCTCTTCCGAACTGCCATGACGCTCACGAGGCACTATGACTGATGGTGCGTAGTCGCTGCTCCAACTTTCGGGCGGCTGGTTGGCCGCATCGATCGGCATAGCCTGAAGCCAGAGCGGAAATATGTTGCACTGTCAGCCAATGGCTATCCTCGCTATAACGCAGCATGTGCGTGAGGTTGCGGCGACGCTTCCAAGGAGAAAGTGCGTGCTGAGCGATCGTCATGTCGGCAACATCGATCAGGGCCAGTCTTCCGTTCGGCTGCATCAGCACATTGCCCAGGTGAAGCGAGCGAAAGTAAACGCCTAATTGATGGAGCTGGCCGAGAAAGGTGCCAAATTGGCGAATATCCTCTTCGCGCTCCTCATCTCCCAAGCTTCGCCAACGATTGCGCAACGTATCACCAGGAAGTGGTCGATAAATTATGCCGTCCAGTTTGGCTGCGGGTACCCGGACGAAGCAATCAATTAGAGGGGCCGCCACGCCAAGCGATTGCAGCTGTTTGGCGTTGTCGGCGAAGCGGCGCGACGGGGGAGACCAAAGTGCTGAAGAGACCATGCGCTTGCGTCGAAACAGCTTCAGGTAATTGCCATCCGCCAGCTCTGCGACCTTCACTCCGTGACCATCTTCTTCAATGATACGGGCAGTTTGTAGCAGCTCATTGAGCTGGCTTCTGCTCAAGGTTCTGCTCCGTGGAGCTTCTTGCCGCAAGCTTATGGAAATTGCAGTGATCAATGAGAGAGGTATCCAGATGAGAAACCAGTTTTCATTAGGACGGGAAAGAAAGTTGCTTCCTTCGGTAAGTCCCGCAGCCAGGCCATAAACCACCAAGGCTGAAGCCAGCTGGAGACTGGCATGATGCTGTTGGGAAAGACAGCGGAAGAATGCTAGCAGGTACATCAATAGCCAAAGAGCAAGTCCTACTATTCCCAGCTCCAGAAGTACTGCTAACTGAACGTTGTGCGGATCCGTCAGAGTAAATCCGAGTTCGGCTATATCGAAGCCGAACTCCGCACCATAGCCATGGCCGATCCAAAAATGATCGGAGGCCTGCCGTATGGCATCGCTCCATAATTCAGGGCGGAAGGAAAGCCCTCTCTGGAGCAGTATTTCCGGCATCAGCACAATACCTGCAATCACGGTGATGATTACTGCTGCCACCAGATACAGCGCACGCCGTCCGGCCAGCGCTACCATCCAGAAACTCGTCAAGGCCATCGCCATCAGAGGAGTACGCGAGCCGGTTGCCAGCACGGCCGCCAGTAGCGGAATCGTGAAAATGATTGAAAGCCAGGATGGGCAGTCGCGATCCGTTAACCAAACCGCCACCCAGTAGGTACAGAAGAAACCAAACACATGGGAAGAGAGAAGAGGGTTGGACAAGGCGCCTGTGCCGATCATGCGGTCTTGCTCTGGCCCGCTCAGGAACATGGCTAGGCCGACCAAGGCTGCAAGCGAGGCCAGCATCGCAGCAAAGCGTAGTGCCTTAAGGAGGTGGTCTTGATTCTTCAGCGCTATGATCGCGCAGGCTGCGAACATCATGAATACGTAAATCGGGCGCTTCGCGAGCCCGCTTGGATCGTCTTCGCTGCTAGTCCACGAGAGGCTCAGTAACAGCCAGGCTGCCAGAGCCAGAAAAGCCAGTATGACTGGCTCGCGAAGCACAATCAGCCAGTAGCGTGGGCGGACGATGAGAGCTATTAGCGCGGGTGCCGCCATCAATCCATAGTAGAGCTTGGTATACGAGCTGGTATCGTCCAGCCAGAACAATCCAGTCAGAAGTGCAACGTAACCAACGATTAGCCAGCGGCGAGCGATGAACTCGTCTAGAGAGTGTGCAGAAGGAAGTAATCTCGTCACAGTGAAAGTCATTCGGCTATTGCTACGGAGCCGGCATGGTAAAGCAATAGCGTGAGGAGAGGCAGCCGCAGCTGTATGGTAATCTCTCTCGCCTTTTTCAAACGTTGATACGTGGACGCATGCCAGATCATCAACCCAGCGCTAGCCAGTCTTCCAGCCTGAAGATTTACCTTCGCTTGCTCGGCTACGTAAAGCCTTACGTCGCCCTATTCATGCTGAGTATTCTCGGCTTCCTGATCTTTGCCTCTACCCAGCCCATGCTCGGCTACATTCTCAAGTTTTTCGTCGATGGACTGAACAATCCGGACGCCAGCTTTTTCGCCCAGGTGCCCCACCTGAACGAGCTGGAATGGCTGGCCGAACTGAAATTGTTGCAGGCAGTGCCGTTGCTAATCGTGCTCATTGCACTGTTGCAGGGCATTGGCTCGTTTCTCGGAAACTATTTCCTGGCCCGTGTCTCGCTGGGGCTGGTTCACGATCTGCGCGTCGCGCTGTTCAACAACATGCTGACGTTGCCCAATCGTTATTTTGACAGCCACAACTCCGGGCATCTGATTTCGCGCATCACCTACAACGTGACGATGGTCACGGGGGCGGCGACCGATGCGATCAAAGTGGTGGTGCGCGAAGGCATGACCGTCATTTTCCTGTTCGGCACGCTGCTGTGGATGAACTGGAAGCTGACGCTGGTGATGGTGGCGATCCTGCCGGTAATCGGCGTGATGGTATCCAGTGCCAGCAAGAAATTTCGTAAGCAGAGCAAGAAAATCCAGGTGGCGATGGGCGATGTGACTCATGTGGCATCCGAGACCATCCAGGGCTATCGCGTAGTGCGCAGCTTTGGTGGCGAGGCCTACGAGCAGACTCGTTTTTTGGCTTCCAGCACTGATAACACTGCCAAGCAACTGCGCATGGTCAAGACCAACGCAGTCTATACGCCTTCCCTGCAGCTGGTGATTTACAGCGCAATGGCGTTGCTGATGTTTCTGGTTCTGTTGTTACGCGGAGATGCATCGGCAGGTGATCTTGTGGCCTACATCACTCTGGCAGGCCTGTTACCGAAGCCGATCCGCCAGCTTTCGGAGGTCAGCTCGACGATTCAGAAGGGCGTAGCGGGTGCGGAGAGCATCTTCGAGCAGTTGGACGAAGCTGCTGAAGTGGATGTCGGCACAGTGGAGCGTGACAAGGTCAGCGGGCATTTGGAAGTGCGTGGTCTCGGCTTCGTCTATCCGGGCACTGACAAACAGGTGTTGCACGATATCAGCTTCACGGTCGAGCCCGGGCAGATGGTGGCGCTGGTCGGTCGTTCGGGTAGCGGCAAGTCGACACTGGCGAACCTGATTCCTCGTTTTTACCAGCATGATCAAGGGCAGATTCTGCTGGATGGTGTAGAGGTCGCGGACTATAGGTTACGCAACCTGCGGCGGCACATCGCGCTGGTTACGCAGCAGGTCACGCTGTTCAACGACACTGTTGCCAATAACATCGCCTATGGCGATCTGGCCGGCGCGCCGCTGGAGGATATCCAGCGCGCCGCCCGCGATGCCTACGCTGAAGAGTTCATCCAGCAGATGCCTCAGGGTTACCAGACGCAGGTCGGGGAGAATGGCGTGCTGCTTTCCGGCGGCCAGCGTCAGCGCTTGGCCATCGCCCGTGCGCTGTTGAAGAACGCGCCGGTACTGATTCTGGACGAGGCGACCTCGGCGCTGGACACCGAATCCGAGCGTCACATCCAGGGCGCGCTGGATCATGCGATGACGGGGCGCACCACATTGGTCATCGCTCATCGCTTGAGCACCATCGAGAAGGCTGACCTTATCCTCGTGATGGAGCAGGGCCGTATCGTCGAGCGTGGCACCCATGCCGAACTGCTGGTCGCGAACGGAGCCTACGCCGGCCTGCATGCCAAGCAGTTCAAGGATGAAGACGACGCCTGACTGATGGCTGGCCAGACCGCAGACTTGAATGAACTGGTCGGCTTCATGCTGGTATGCTTTGCACCGTTTTTTCTTCCGCTCCGGAGCCACCATGAAGCTGACCATGCCCCGTTTCGATCAAGCCCCCGTTCTGGTGGTGGGTGATGTGATGCTCGACCGTTACTGGCATGGTGGCACGTCGCGGATTTCGCCGGAGGCACCGGTGCCGGTGGTCAAGGTCGAGCAGATCGAGGATCGTCCCGGTGGTGCGGCCAACGTCGCACTGAACATTGCGGCGCTGGGCGGGCCGGTTGCGCTGGTGGGGGTGACCGGTGAGGACGAGGCGCGGCAGAGCCTGGCCGACAGTCTGGCTGCTGCGGGTGTGCAGGCCTATTTCCAGCGCATCGAGCATCAGCCGACCATCGTCAAGCTGCGGGTGATGAGCCGCCATCAGCAACTGCTGCGTATGGATTTCGAAGAGCCGTTCGATACCGACCCCGCAGCGCTGCTTGCCGAGGTGGAGGGGCTGCTGGCCGGGGTCAAGGTGCTGGTGCTGTCCGACTACGGCAAGGGCGCGCTGAAGAATCATCAGATGCTGATCC
The DNA here is from genome assembly GCF_041381355.1 of Pseudomonas sp. LM13. Taxonomy (NCBI): domain Bacteria; kingdom Pseudomonadati; phylum Pseudomonadota; class Gammaproteobacteria; order Pseudomonadales; family Pseudomonadaceae; genus Pseudomonas; species Pseudomonas sp. LM13. The sequence continues at coordinate 373,250 of NZ_JACBXH010000001.1, read as the reverse complement.
AGGCAGCTCGCCGTCGGGGCATTCCGGTGCTGGCTGATCCCAAGGGCAAGGATTTCGAGATCTATCGCGGCGCCTCGGTGATCACACCGAACCTGGGCGAGTTCGAGGCGATCGTCGGCCAGTGCGCCGATGAGGCCGAACTGGTGTCCAGGGGGGGCGAGCTGATGCGCAAGCTGGAGCTGGGTGCGTTGCTGGTCACCCGCGGTGAGCATGGCATGACGCTGCTGCGTCCCGAGCATGCGCCGCTGCACCTGCCGGCCCGTGCCCGCGAAGTGTTCGATGTCACCGGTGCCGGCGATACCGTCATTTCAACCCTGGCCGCTGCGATTGCTGCCGGCGAGGAACTGCCACAGGCCGTGGCACTGGCCAACCTGGCCGCAGGTATTGTGGTCGGCAAGCTGGGCACCGCCTGCATCAGCGCGCCGGAGCTACGCCGCGCGGTGCAACGCGAGGAAGGCTCCGAGCGTGGCGTGATGACCGTCGAGCAGTTGCTCACCGCGGTCGAGGATGCCCGCGCCGAGGGCGAGAAGATTGTCTTCACCAATGGCTGTTTCGACATCCTGCATGCGGGCCATGTGACCTATCTCGAGCAGGCCCGTGCCCAGGGCGACCGGCTGGTGGTGGCGGTGAACGATGATGGCTCGGTGAGCCGCCTCAAAGGCCCCGGCCGGCCGATCAACTCGGTGGACCGCCGCATGGCGGTGCTCGCCGGTCTGGAAGCGGTGGATTGGGTGGTGTGCTTCGCCGAGGACACGCCGGAAAACCTGTTGGCCCAGGTCCGCCCCGATGTGTTGGTCAAGGGCGGCGACTATGGCGTCGACCAGGTGGTCGGGGCCGAGCTGGTCAAGGCCTATGGCGGCGTGGTGAAGGTGCTGGGGCTGGTGGAGAACAGCTCGACCACGGCCATCGTCGAGAAGATCCGCAAGGCGTAGGGCGGGTGAAACCCGTACTACGGCTACTGCTTTGTGAAAGGGCCCGCCCCGGGGCGATGCTCTTCAGACTTCAGACTTCAGACTTCAGACTTCAGACTTCAGACTTCAGACTTCAGACTTCAGACTTCAGGCCTTTGGCAGTCCTGCGACCTGTATCGCCGAGAGGGCGCGCCCACTGGGTTCGGTGGTGCTCGCTGCTTTTGTGGGAGGCCGCGCCCGCTCCCGGCGGGTCTGCGGCATTCATCACATCCCCGTGGATTGCCCGGCCTCGGGGCGATGCTTTTGAGCTTCAAGCTTCAAGCGTCTGGCAGTCCCGTGGCCTGCACTCGCCGCGTGCCTCGTATTGCAGCAGTCCCAGCATAGGTATCAGCGCTGAGGCTTCGGCACGATGCCGACCTGCATGCCGAAGGGGCCGAATACGCTGTTCAGGGTGTGCACGGTCGGATTGGCTTCATCGTGCTCCAACTGACGCAGAGCGCGCAGGGAGAGTTTGCACATCTGGGCGAACCTGGCCTGCTGCAGGCCGGTGATTTCCTTGCGGAGCCTGCGGACGGCTTGTCCGATGGTGATATCGCCGGATGCCAGTTGAGTCCGTATCTCCGTCAGGATGCGGTCGCGCTCTGTGATATCCATTCAGGTAAGCCTCCATCTGGCGAGTCGTTGAGGAAGGCTGCGTAGCGCGATACGTGGATGATTCATGGTCGCCAGAGGCAGGCCTTCGTCGGTCAACAGGTCGGGCAAGGCCATGAAGTCACGTGCGGCTGTTCTGAGCCGCTCGAACAGTTCTTCGGCATCGGCCCATATGCCTACCTCTTCGCAGGCCTTCCGCCAGTCTACCTCGCCAGCCAGCTCAATGGGCTGCGGCCACTTGGTTGTGCGTGTTACGCCTTCATCGTCCATGACCATGGGGGCCAGGTCATATATAGGGGCCAGCTTCACGCCTTTGTCCATGCGTAGAATCGATGTATTGCGACCATGGTTGTCCGAGTTGCCCAAGATCAGGTTCAGCAGGTCGCGCCGCAGGTATTCGAACACCAGATCGCCGACCTGCTGACCTTGACCCACGCTTTGCCATAGCTCGACGAGGTGTCGCAGTACATTGGTGTGCGACATATAGCTACCGGGCTCGGTCACGCCCGCCAGTGAATACATGGACTCGACAGCAGTCCGGACGACCCCATCGACGGTGACGTTGCGATCGAAACGCTTCATCCACAGGCTGGGCTTGCGCCCCTCTTCCAGCGACAATCCTTCAGCATCGACGGTATCCAGCCCCAGTTTCTGAAGGCCTCGGTAGAAGCAGAATTCGCTGCGCAGTATTTCCTGGTCAGTCTTGCTGGCCCGGTTGCGTGCGAATTTTACGAACCAATGCCGAGCGGCTTCCGCGTCAGGAAGAGCTGCATCGGGGTGCAGCGCTCCCCGTCGGTCTTCGGTCAGTAGCAACTTGGGCGCTTCGCCGCCTGCGCCAGTGGCGCCGCCGATGGCTGCTCCCTGTTCGTAGGCGTATTCCAGGAAACGCGAGTCGCGGCTGATGACTTCCTCCCGCGAGAAGCCCAGCATCGGGCTATTGGCGATGGCATCCGCCGCCTCCTTGATGCGCAGATTGCCGACAGGTGCGGGAGTGCAGCGACTCAGTAGGAAAAGATCAAGATCCAGATCCCCGGGGCGCTCGCCCCCCAGACGTTTGAGCAGGGAACGACGAGCCGCTCCGGCGGGCAGGATGTCGAAGAGAAAGGAGGGGGCATGGGGAAGGCGCCAGAGATCCCAGCCCAGGGGTAACGTGGCGCTGACCGCATTGCTCAATCTGCTACCCATGACGTCCAAGGCATCAACCAGATATGCCTGCTTGTATCCATACGAGCAGGTGCCCTCCAGCCCCAACGTGGGTTGCTCGAAGGTCAGTTGCATGGCGTCGTGCCATGCGTGGCCTGTATGAATCTGTAGGGTGAGCGGGTACATGTCTGCTACCGGCATTTTACTGCCTTAAAAGTAGCCTTCATCTCGCTAAAAGGCAATAAATTACCTTTTTTGCGCTGCTGAGTGATTAAATAGGTATTTTAGTGCTTATTTCCAGCGTATGGAGTCTGTTTGTAGGAGGCGCCATGCCCGCGATAGCTCTGCAGGTCCGGGTTTCGCGAGCATGGCCCCGTCCGTTCGCTGGCGGGGGGCCAAGCGGTTCAGCGCGCCACGGCGACCGGCTTGGCGGCCCACCAGTCCCTCCAGCGAACGCGTTCGTCACGTACCACCCAGCCGTCCTGCCGGGCGAAGCTTTCCGAGAGCCACAGCCCCCGCGTGCCCACCGGGCTGAACTGGCCATTACGCAGTTGCAGCAGCTGATCCTGCGGCTGGCCCTGCTGCAGCGGTATCAGGTAGATGTCGGGCCGGCTGCGCTCCAGGCGCGCAACCAGTTGTCCGTCTTCCAGGCGCTCGTCGACGTGGAACAGGCTCAGCTGACGCGCCTCTTTCGGTAGTTCCATGCGCATGTCATAGACCAGCTGCAGCGATGCGGTCGGCAGGTGTACGTAGGCGCGAGGACGCTCCATCAGCACCATGTTGCCGCACTGTACCGGGCGCGTGGCGCCGGATTGCGAGGCGAGCTTGAAGTGCACCGCCTCGCGGTAGTGCAGGCTGGCCTGGTACGGAGTGGGCAGCCACGTATCGCCGAAACGACCGGCGAGCCAGCCTTCAGGAGTTTCCAGCAGGCATTCTTCGGCAATTTCCTGGATGGCGGTGAGCAACGGCAGGTTCAGCTCATGGGCCGGGATGTAGCCGGAGATCAGCTTGAGTACAACGTCGCCGCGGTCCGGCCGCTGCTGACGGACCAGTACCCAGTATTCGCGGCCCTGCCAGCTCATGGTCAGACGCACTGAAACGCCGAGATTGGCCAGTTCGATGGCAAAACGGCCCGGATCGGACACCTCCACCGGGCGGCGGCGCTCGATCACTTCGCTGAAGTTCAACGGCCGGCCCAGACTCTGGTAGCTCAGGTTGTCTTGGCTGGCCTCGACGTAGAGAGGCAGGGTCTTGAATGCGGCAGGGCTCTTGCGCACCAGAACTCTTGGCATTCGGTTTCTCCTTGCGGCGAAGAAAGTAACCGCGCGGCATCAGCGTAATGCGCTTCCGCGCAGCGGATGAACGTTGCCGTCAGGACCGTTTCAGTTGCCGGTCAGAACGGCAGCAGCAGTCCGTACGTTAGCCGTCAAATGCTGCGGATTGATAGTGCCGATGATCGCGCCGCTGACACCTGGGTGACCGAACAGCAGCTCGAAACTGCGGCGGACCGGGTCGTCGCCTGGCTTGAGGCAGGCATGACCGCTGGCCAGGGCTTTCTTGATCAGGATGCCCTTGCCGTGTGCAGCAGCGTAGTCGAGGACTGGCCGTTCGGCCTGCTCGTTGAGGTTGTAGGTCACCATCGCGCAGTCGCCCTGCTGCAGCGCAAGCAGCCCACCATCGACCGTCTTGCCGGACAGGCCGTAGGCAAGGATCTTGCCCTCGCGCTTGAGCTCGGCCAGGGTCTGGTAGACCTCGGTGTGTTGCAGGATGTCGAGGTCGTTGCCGTCCGAGTGCACCAGCACCAGCTCGATGCGGTCGGTACGCAGGCGCTTGAGGCTGCGCTCCACCGAGAAGCGCGTGTGCGCGGCAGAAAAGTCGAAGCGCGACTGGCCGTTCTCGAACTCCTCGCCAACCTTGCTGACGATCACCCAATCCTCGCGCTGTCCCGCCAGCAACGGGCCGAGCCGTTCCTCGCTGACGCCGTAGGCCGGCGCGGTGTCGATCAGGTTGATACCCAGTTCGCGGGCCAGCGTAAGCAGTTGGCGAGCCTGGGCGTCGTCTGGGATGGAAAAACCATTGGGATATTTCACCCCTTGATCGCGACCCAGCTTGACCGTGCCCAGACCCAACGGCGAAATGCGCAGGCCGGTGCTGCCCAGCGGGCGGTGCAGGTCATGCAGCGTCGCGTTCATGGCAGCAGGCCCTCCCAGAACGGGCCGGTCAGCGGTGGTCGCGGCAGTTCCGGTAACGCAGGATGTTGGCCTGGGCGAATGCCGTCACGGGCGAGGGCGGCTTCGACGCGGTCGGAAAAGTCGGGGGACAGGGCCAGCTTGGTCGGCCAACCGACCAGCAGCCGGCCCTGCTCGGCAAGGAAGGCGTTGTCCGGTCGGGCGAGGGCCGATTGCGCCGGCTCGGCGCGGTCGATACGCAGAGTGGCCCATTGCGCGGAGGACAGGTCGATCCAGGGCACCAGTTCGGCCAGTTCCTTTTTCGCGACCGCGATCTGAGCGGCTTCGTCGCGTGCCACGCCATCGGCTTCGGCCAGGTCGCCGCCGAGATACCAGACCCACTCGCCGTCCGCTGTCGGATGGCTGGTGACCGTGATCCGCGGTTTGGTGCCGCCGCCCAAGCAATGGGCATAGAGCGGCTTGAGCGTGGGCGCCTTGAGGATAACCATGTGCAACGGACGGCGCTGCATGGCCGGTTGCTGCAGGCCGAGCGACGCGAGCAGCTCGGCAGTCCCGCCACCGGCGCTGAAGACGATGCGCTGAGCGCGGATCTCGCGACCATCGACGCGTAGGCCGACCAGTTCGTCGCCGTCGAGTAGTGGTTCGATCTGCTGGCAGGCCAGCAGGGTGTCGCCAGCCAGCTCGGCCAGCCGGGCGATCAGGCTGGGCACGTCCAGCACCAGCTCGCTGAGGCGATAGACCTTGCCCTTGAACCGCGGATGCTGCAGCGCAGGCGGCAGCTCATCGCCCTTGACCTGGCCGACCCGCGAGCGCACTGCCTTGCTGGCGAAGAAGCTGGTGAGATTGCCGGCCAGCGTGCCGGGCGACCAGAGGTAATGCGCATCGGACAGCAGGCGCACGCCGCTGAGATCCAGCTCGCCCTTGCCTTCGAGCGCTTCGCGCCAGCGCCGCGGCATATCGGCGATCGCCTCGGAGGCACCGGTGAGCGCACCGCTCAGCGCGTACTTGGTGCCGCCATGGATGATGCCCTGGGACTTCACGCTCTGCCCGCCGCCCAGTGTTCCCTTGTCGACCAGCAGGGTGGCAAAACCCAGTCGGCGCAGGCGCGCGTTCAGCCAAAGGCCGGCGACGCCGCCGCCAACGATCAGGACGTCGGTGCTGAGGGATTCGGGCATGTGCAGACCTCATTGGGTAAACGGTCGCGCAGTATAACTGCAGTCCGCCGGCAGCTTAGTGGCCTGCGCTGCGGGAGAACAACTGGATGACCACCACACCGGCGATGATCAGCCCCATGCCCAGTACCGCCGGCAGGTCCAGGTACTGACGATAGAGCAGTGCCGCGGCGACGCTGACCAGTACGATGCCGAGCCCGGCCCAGATGGCATAGGCGATGCCTACCGGGATGGTCCGTACCACCAGCGCGAGCATCCAGAACGACAGGCTGTAGCCGGTCACCACCAGCAGCAGTGGCAGCGGACGATTGAAGCCGGCCAGTGCCTTCATCGAGGTGGTGGCGACCACCTCGGCGCAGATGGCGATGGCCAGGTAAACGTAGCCGGACATGGCGAGATCCTGATTATGGGCGGGCAACTTCGTTCGGTTCCGACCTCGCCAACAAGTTCGCCCGCAGGGCGGTTATGGCTCGCGAGCAGGCGGCTTGCTAAGCTCCGCGCCCATGAATCGCACCCTCTATACCCTGCTGTTCCACCTCGGCCTGCCGCTGGTATTTCTGCGCCTGCTCTGGCGCGCCTGGCGCGCGCCGGCCTACTCCCGTCGTATCGGCGAACGTTTCGCCTTTGGTTTGCCGCCGCTTCGTCCGGGTGGCATCTGGGTGCATGCGGTGTCGGTCGGCGAGAGCATCGCCGCGGCGCCGATGGTCCGCGAACTGATGGCGCGCTATCCGCATCTGCCGATCACCGTCACCTGCATGACCCCGACCGGCTCGGAGCGCATCCAGGCACTGTTCGGCGACAGCGTGCAGCACTGCTATCTGCCCTATGACCTGCCCTGGGCGGCGGCGCGCTTTCTTGAGCGCGCGCGGCCGAAGCTGGCGGTGGTGATGGAGACCGAACTCTGGCCCAACCATATCCATCAGTGTGCACGCCGCGGCATTCCGGTAGCGCTGGCCAATGCGCGTTTGTCCGCGCGCTCGGCCCGCGGCTACGCGCGCTTCGCCCGTCTGACTGCGCCGATGCTGGCTAAGCTGAGCCTGATTGCCGTGCAGACCGAGGCTGAAGCCGAACGTTTTCGCCAGCTCGGTGCGCGCGATGAGTGCGTGGAGGTGACCGGATCGATCAAGTTCGACCTGACCATCGACCCGGCACTGCTGGAGCGTGCCAGTAAATTGCGCCAGCAGTGGGCGGCGCTGGAACGGCCATTGTGGATCGCCGCTAGTACACACGCCGGAGAAGACGAGATCATGCTGGCTGCGCATCGCCAGCTGCTCAGCAACCATCCGCAGGCGCTGCTGATCCTGGTGCCCAGGCACCCGGAGCGCTTCGCCTCGGTGTACGAGTCGGCGGTCAGGGATGGGTTTGTTGCCGTGCGGCGCTCGACGGGGGAAGTGGTCGACGCCGGTACCGAGGTGCTGGTCGGCGACACCATGGGCGAGCTGCTGTTTCTCTACGCGCTGGCGGATATCGCCTTCGTTGGCGGCAGTCTGGTGCCCAACGGCGGGCACAACCTCCTCGAGCCCGCAGCGCTGGGCAAGCCGGTGCTCAGCGGCCCGCACCTGTTCAACTTTCTCGAGATATCGGCGCAGTTGCGCGCGGCTGGCGCCCTGCGTGAAGTGCAGGATGCCGCGCAACTGGCGCAGGCGGTCAGCGAACTCTGGGGCGATCCAGGCGGAACTCAAGCGATGCGCGATGCCGGTCTCGGCGTGCTCAAGGCCAATCAGGGTGCTCTGGCGCGGTTGCTGGCGGGGTTGGGGCGGCTGCTCGGGTAATTTGGCCGGGCGGATTCGGCGTCAGGCCGCCATGTTCGGCGCGGGATGCTTTTGATGGTTTTCCCGCCTCGGGCCGGGCAGCTCAACGCTAGAGTTTTAGCCGTTGGGCTCTCGCACAGGTGCATGAAGGTATCGCTACGCTACCCGGCCGATCATGCACCTGTTTCTCCTCCGTCGCTCAGTAATCGATCCGCACCGGCTGACCGATGGTCTGCGGCAGATCCGGCGGCAGGAAGTCGGTGTCCGGGTTGTAATCGGGTTTCAGGTAGGCCGCCAGCTGCTGCAGATCGTCCGGATTGAGCGTGCCCGCGGCCTGTTTCAGGCGCAGGTTGTCGAGGATGTAGTCGTAGCGGGCGTTGTTGTAGTCCCGCACGGCGCCATACAGGCGGCGCTGGGTGTCGAGTACGTCGACGATGTTGCGCGTGCCGACCTGATAGCCGATCTCCGTCGCCTCCAGCGCACTCTGATTGGAGATGATTGACTGCCGGCGAGCTTCGACCTGCTCGATATCGGTGTTAACCGCCCGGTGCAGATTGCGTGTGGATTCGACCACCTGGCGGCGCAGGCTCTCGCGCTGCTGCTCGCTCTGGCTCAGCTGGTAATAGGCCTCGCGACTCTGCGACGTGGTCAGGCCGCCGCTGTAGAGCGGAATGTTCAGCTGCAGGCCGATGCTGCGTTGCTCGACGTCACCGGTGTAGCGCGGCATGTCGAAGCCCGGGATGCTCTGGCTGTTGCTGAAGCCCAGCGCATCGTTGTCGCCCTTGCGATAGGACGCCACCGCATCGAGCGTCGGTGCATGGCCGGAGCGGCGCTGGCGCAGGGTTTCTTCCGCTGCGGTCACCGCATAATTGACCGCCAGCAGGTTGAGGTTCTGCCGCGTTGCGGTATCGACCCACGCCTTGGCCTCGTTCGGCACCGGGGCCAGCACCGGCAGGGTGTGGCGGATGCCTTCGAGGGCGATATATTCGCGGTTGGTCAGGGTGTACAGCGCCTGGAAGGCGTCCTCGACCTGGCGCTGGGCGATGGACCGATTGGCGCGTGCGGTATCGAACCCGGCCTGGGCCTCGAGCACGTCGGTCTTGTCGGAAAGACCGACCTCGAAGCGTTCGTTGGCCTGGTCGAGCTGGCGCTTGAACGCAGCTTCCTCGGCTTTGACCGCCGCCAGGTTGTCCTGCGCGCGCAGCACGGCGAAGTAGGCCTGGGCGCTCTGCAGGATCAGGTCCTGTTCGGTGATGGAGTATTCGATTGCCGCCTGCTCGCTCACGGCTTCCGCAGCCTTGAGCTGGAACCAGCGGTCGGCGCGGAAAATTGGCTGGCTCAGCGTCGCCTGATAGGCGGTGCCGCTGCGCGACAGCGAGGTGGAGCCCATGCTGGTGTTGACGTCCGTTTCGGTGTCGCTCAGCTCGGCGCCGGCACTGAGGTTGGGCAGCAGGCCGGCCCGCGCCTGCGGCACGATTTCCTGGCGGGCGCGAAACTGCGCGCGCGCTGCAGCCAGATCGGCGTTGTTGTTGACGGCTTGCTGATAGACGCTGACCAGATCGGTCTTGCTGGCGAGGGGGATGGTCTCCTGCGCCCAGGCCCCTCCGGCAGTGAGGGTGGCCACGGCGAGAGCCAGGGGGAGTCTGCGCAGCATGTTGGGTCCATCCTGAATAGAGCTGATGGGCAAGGCTAAGCGGCAGCTGTCAGGGGGGTCAAGGCGCGCGTGCGCCTGCTGTGTGGTGCCCGTGGCGGTCCGGTCAAATGACCGAACGGTCGACTAGTTTCGCCATTGCCATGGTGTTCGCCCAAGGTCTTGATTAGACTCGACGGCGTTCTTGTCGGGGTGCCTTGAAGCGAAGGCTGAGATCGGAAAGTTCCGGATCCCGTTGAACCTGATCAGGTTAAGGCCTGCGTAGGGAACAAGATGTCCTCGTCTAGAACGTGACGAGTCTCTCCACCGCAGTTGCGGTGCCCGACGCCCTTGATCCGCCGTGTTGCTCAGGTTCGCTCCGACACATCCCTGGAGAAGCCGATGAGCGTGCAAAGCAACAAGAACCTGAGTGAATCCGCCCAGGTCGACCAGCAGTCCATTCAACCCTTCCCGCGTTCGCAGAAAATCTATGTGCAGGGTTCGCGCCCGGACATCCGCGTACCGATGCGCGAGATCAGCCTGGACGTGACGCCCACCGACTTCGGCGGCGAGATTAACGCGCCGGTTACCGTCTACGACACCTCCGGCCCCTACACCGACCCGAATGTCACCATCGACGTGCGCAAGGGCCTGGCCGACGTGCGCAGTGCCTGGATCGAGGACCGCGGCGACACTGAGAAGCTGCCGGGGCTGACCTCCGAATTCGGCCAGCGTCGCCTCAACGATGCCGAACTTTCCGCCATGCGCTTCGCTCATGTGCGCAACCCGCGCCGGGCCAAGGCCGGGCACAACGTCAGCCAGATGCACTATGCAAAGAAGGGCATCATCACGCCGGAGATGGAGTACGTCGCCATCCGCGAGAACATGAAGCTCGCCGAGGCGCGTGAAGCCGGCCTGCTGGTCGAGCAGCATGCCGGGCAGAGCTTCGGCGCGGCCATTCCCAAGGAAATCACCCCCGAATTCGTCCGCTCGGAAGTCGCGCGCGGCCGCGCCATCATCCCGGCGAACATCAACCACACCGAGCTGGAGCCGATGATCATCGGCCGCAACTTCCTGGTGAAGATCAACGGCAACATCGGCAACTCGGCGCTGGGCTCTTCCATCGAGGAAGAAGTGGCCAAGCTGACCTGGGGCATCCGCTGGGGTTCGGACACGGTGATGGACCTGTCCACCGGCAAGCATATCCACGAGACCCGCGAGTGGATCATCCGCAACTCGCCGGTGCCGATCGGCACCGTGCCGATCTACCAGGCGCTGGAAAAGGTCAACGGCGTGGCCGAAGACCTGACCTGGGAGCTGTTCCGCGACACGCTGATCGAACAGGCCGAGCAGGGCGTGGACTACTTCACCATCCACGCCGGCGTGCTGCTGCGCTACGTGCCGCTGACCGCCAAGCGCGTCACCGGCATCGTCAGCCGTGGTGGCTCGATCATGGCCAAGTGGTGCCTGGCGCATCACCAGGAGAATTTCCTCTACACCCACTTCGAGGAAATCTGCGAAATCATGAAGGCCTACGACGTCAGCTTCTCGCTGGGCGACGGCCTGCGTCCGGGCTCGATCGCCGATGCCAACGATGCCGCGCAGTTCGGCGAACTGGAAACCCTCGGCGAACTGACCAAGATCGCCTGGAAACATGACGTGCAGTGCATGATCGAGGGCCCCGGCCACGTGCCGATGCAGATGATCAAGGAGAACATGGACAAGCAGCTGGAATGCTGCGACGAAGCGCCGTTCTACACCCTCGGCCCGCTGACCACCGACATTGCCCCGGGCTACGACCACATCACCAGCGGCATCGGTGCGGCGATGATCGGCTGGTTCGGTTGCGCCATGCTCTGCTACGTCACGCCGAAGGAGCACCTCGGTCTGCCGAACAAGGATGACGTGAAGACCGGCATCATCACCTACAAGATCGCCGCGCACGCTGCTGATCTGGCCAAGGGTCATCCGGGCGCGCAGATCCGCGACAACGCGCTGTCCAAGGCGCGCTTCGAGTTCCGCTGGGAAGACCAGTTCAACCTCGGTCTGGACCCGGACACCGCGCGTGCCTTCCACGACGAGACGCTGCCGAAGGAATCGGCGAAGGTGGCGCATTTCTGCTCCATGTGCGGGCCGAAGTTCTGCTCGATGAAGATCACCCAGGAAGTGCGCGAGTACGCTGCCGAGCACGGCCTGACCGATGAGCAGAAAGCCATCGAGGCGGGTTTCGCCGAGCAGTCCTCGCGCTTCAAGGACGAAGGCTCGGTGATCTACAAACAGGTGTGACCGGCGAGGGCGGGCCTGCGCTGATCATGAGCGCGGCTAACGCTGTGCGGTTATCCACCCTGCGGGAAGCTTCGCTTTGTGCTGCCGACAGGCGTAGGGTGGATGGCCGAAGCCATCCACCGGATTGCCCGCCCAGCGCTACCCGAGGCGACCTGCAACTTGTTGATTTTCCTGCATTAGACGCTTAGAGTGCTCGCCCTTCGTTATGCCCATGTAGCTCAGCGGTAGAGCACTCCCTTGGTAAGGGAGAGGTCGGCGGTTCAAGTCCGCCCATGGGCTCCATTGTTTGGCGGGTGCAGTCGTTAACTGTGACCTGGCCAATGGCCGCTGCAGCATTTTCCGGCTAAGGTCCCCTGTGTTTTCGACACTCAGGGACGAGTCATGGAAATCCTTCATCACGGCGCCGCCGATGGCGTCACCGGCTCCTGTCATCAGCTGCGCCTGGATACCGGTTTCAGCCTGCTGGTCGATTGTGGGCTGTTCCAGGGGGGCGATACCTCGCCGGGACGGGCCGGGGCCGGCAGTCTGGATATCGAGTTCGACCTGGCCGGCATTCGTGCGCTGGTCGCAACCCACGTGCATATCGACCACGTCGGCCGCATTCCCTACCTGCTGGCCGCAGGCTTCAGTGGCCCCATCCTCTGCAGTGAGCCTTCTGCCCGGCTGCTGCCGATCGTGCTCGAGGACGCCTTTCGTCTCGGCATCAGTCGTGACCAGCACAAGGTCGAGCAATATCTCGCGCTCGTCGAGCGGCGTCTGATCGCGTTGCCCTACAACCGCTGGTTCACCCTCAGCGACACGTCGTCGTTGCGGGCGCGCATCCGCCTGCGGCGCGCCGGGCATATCCTCGGCTCGGCCTATGTCGAGGTGGACATCAGGCGTCCTGGCCAGGCACGTCGGCGTGTGCTGTTCTCGGGTGATCTCGGTGCGCCTCATGCGCCTTTGCTGCGCCCGCCGCAAGTGGCGGCCGGCGCCGACGTGGTGGTGCTGGAGAGCACCTATGGCGACCGCCAGCACGAGGATCGAACCCGGCGCCGACAACGCCTGAAACGACTGATCGAGAAGGCGCTGGCCGACGACGGCAGCGTGCTGATCCCGGCCTTCAGCATTGGCCGCACTCAGGAGCTGCTCTACGAGCTGGAACAGATCATCTTCGAGGCCCATGCCGGGGCCGGCCCTGCGTCTGGTGCCGGCTGGCGGCAGCTGCCGATCATCCTCGACTCGCCGCTGGCCAGTCGCTTCACCGAGGCATACCGCGAGCTGCGCCCGTTCTGGAATGACGAAGCGCAGGGTCGGCTGCGCGAGGGGCGCGATCCGATGGCATTCGACCAGCTGCTCACCGTCGACAGCCACGACCAGCATCTGAGCATGGTCCGCCACCTGGCCGAAACGGCGCGGCCGGCCGTGGTCATCGCCGGTGGCGGCATGTGCGCCGGCGGGCGTATCGTCAACTATCTCAAGGCGATGCTCGAGGACCGGCGGCACAACGTTCTTTTCGTCGGTTACCAGGCTGCCGGCACCCCTGGGCACGCCATCCAGCGCTTCGGCCCTCGCGGTGGCTACGTCGAGCTCGATGGCCAGCGGCTGGACATCCGCGCCGGTATTGAAAGCATTGGTGGCTACTCGGCGCATGCCGATCGGAATGGGCTGCTTGGCTTCATCACCACGATGCGGCGCTGGCCGAGCGAGGTGCGGCTGGTGCATGGCGAGGCGCGCGCCAAGCAGCAACTGCGCAATGCGTTGTTGGAGGCTTATGACGAAAAAGGGCAAGACGTAAATGCGTTGATCCCCGGCCAGTGAGTCACCAGCCGGCTTTCCCGGCAGAGAGTGCTGTGCTGCCGCGGACGTTACGATGGCTTGGCTAGTGTGCTGCCTGACGTTCTGCCGCCGGACGAATGGATCACCAGTCAGGACTGCTCGCTAGAACTTCTGTACAATGCGCGCCTCAAAAGGCAGGATAGCTGGCGTGTTTTTAGCGGGTCGGTGTACTCCAATGGAGCATGCCGATAGGGCGTCGGGCAAGCGTTGGATTGCCTCATCTTCCGTCCCTATGCGTACGGATTGGTACCTGGTTGTTCTACGCAAGACAGGGAAGTTCACAGGTTTTTTCCATGCGTTCTACTTCAATGGCAAGCACGGCAGCCCCGCTCGAGGGAGAGCCTCGGGTAGCCATTTTGCTCACCACCTACAATGGCGAGAAATTCCTCAGCGAGCAGCTCGACTCCATTGCTGGGCAAACCCACCGTAATTGGGTCCTATTTGCTTCGGACGATGGTTCGACGGACGCGACGCTGGATATCCTGACGCAATTCCAGCGAGAACAGGGCACAGAGCGCGTTCACCTGCTCCAAGGACCGCGTGAAGGTTTTGCGCAGAACTTTCTCTCTCTTATCCGCAACCCCGAGATAATCGCTGACTACTTCGCTTTCTGCGATCAGGATGACGTCTGGTTTGCCCACAAGATTGAGCGAGCCGTGTTGCGGCTTGCCCCGCACAAGGCGATCCCGGCTGTGTATTGCTCCAGGACGCGACTGATAGACGAAGACGGACGGGTCATCGGTTACTCCACTCGCTTCGAGCGCGCGCCGAGCTTTCGCAATGCGCTGGTGCAGAGCTTGGCAGGTGCCAACACCATGTTGCTTAACCAGGCAGCTCGTGAGTTGCTCGGCAAGATACCGGTCAGCGCGCCCGTCGTGTCGCATGACTGGATTTGTTATTTGCTCATAAGTGGTAGTGGTGGCACGGTAATTTACGATGCCGAGCCCAGCGTGGACTATCGCCAACACGGCGATAACCTAATGGGCGCCAACACTACTCTGCACGACCGCTTGGTACGGGTCCGTAGAATGTTCAGCGGCACGTTTCGCCAGTGGAACCAGGATAACGTCTTTACGCTGCGCCAATGCCTCGACTCGCTGGATGAGCGAAGTCGCCGGACCGTCATGCTATTCGAGGATGCGCGACAGGCCGGCTTGCCGCGACGTTTTTATTTGTTGAAAAAAGCTGGCGTCTATCGGCAGACCACGTTTGGTACGGTCGGATTGATACTTGCCGCCAGCATCGGGAGACTATAAGTGACCGTTCTTGTGACAGGCAGCGCCGGGTTCATTGGCGCCAATTTCGTAATCGATTGGCTGACTAGCAGTGATGAGCCGATCGTAAGCGTGGACAAGCTGACCTACGCGGGCAACCTGGCCAACCTACGATCGCTGGAAGGCGACCCGCGGCACCGGTTTGTTCACGGTGACATCGCCGACAAGGCTCTCATCGCAAGCCTGCTCACTGAATACAAGCCGCGCGCCATTCTCAACTTCGCGGCGGAATCCCATGTGGACCGCTCAATCGACGGTCCGGAGGAGTTCGTCCAGACTAACGTCGTGGGTACCTTCCGTCTGCTGGAGGCTGCACTGGCATATTACCGTTCACTCGATGAAGAGCGTGCCACTGGCTTCCGCTTCTTACACGTATCGACGGACGAAGTCTACGGTTCGTTGGCGGCGGACGCCCCCGCGTTCAGCGAATGCAACCAGTATCAACCCAACAGCCCTTACTCGGCGTCCAAGGCAGCATCCGATCACTTTGTTCGCGCCTATCATCACACCTATGGACTGCCGGTGCTGACCACAAATTGCTCTAACAACTACGGGCCCTATCACTTTCCTGAAAAGCTGATTCCTCTGGTCATCCACAATGCCTTGGCGGGCAGGGCGCTGCCCATCTATGGCGATGGCCGTCAGATTCGTGACTGGCTCTATGTGAAGGACCACTGCGCTGCGCTGCGCTGCGTGCTGGCAACCGGGGAACTTGGGGAAACCTACAATATCGGCGGATGTAACGAGCGGACCAACCTGCAAGTGGTATCGGAGCTGTGCGAGATCCTAGATAGCGAGCAGCCCCGGGCCGATGGTGCTAGCTATCGGGAGCAGATCACTTTCGTCAACGACCGTCCTGGCCATGACCGTCGCTATGCAATCGACGCCACCAAGATCCAGCGCGAATTGGGTTGGTCGCCCGTCGAGACCTTTGAGACCGGCATTCGCAAGACTGTTCGCTGGTACCTAGACAACCAGGACTGGGTCGCTGCCATCACCAGTGGAGCCTACCGAGAGTGGGCGAGCAGGCACTATCAATGAATATCCTCTTGCTTGGTGCAAACGGCCAAGTGGGTTGGGAGCTGCAACGCGCCCTTGCTCCACTTGGCCACTTGCTGGCATGCGACCGGCGTCGTGCTGATCTGGCCTACCCGGAACTCCTAAGCCGTCTCATTGAGGCTCATCGACCAGATGTTATCGTCAACGCCGCTGCATATACCGCCGTCGACCGGGCAGAAGCAGAGCCGCGACTGGCTCACCTCATAAATGCCGAGGCCGTTGGTGTGCTGGCGCAGGCGGCGCAGCGATGCGGCGCCTTGCTCGTTCATTATTCGACCGATTACGTGTTTGATGGCAATGCTATAGGCAGGCAGCCGGAAGATAGTCCGACGGGTCCTCTGAATGTCTATGGCTGCACAAAGCTCGAAGGAGAACGGCTGATCAGAACCTCGGGATGTCGCCACCTCATCCTTCGGACCTGCTGGGTCTACGCCTCGCGCGGGCACAACTTCGCCAAGACCATGTTGCGTCTGGCCAGTGAGCGCAAAGAGCTTCGCATCGTGGCAGACCAGATTGGAGCGCCGACCAGTGCCGAACTGATCGCCGACATTACCGCCTTGATGCTGCTTCGTATGGATTGCGATCCTGCCCAGGCGCAGCGTGCCTGCGGCACCTACCATCTCGCGGCAGGTGGGCAGGCCAGCTGGCATGAGTACGCCTGCTACATCATCCGCACGGCAACCGAGCTTGGCATGCGGTTCCGCGTCGACCCGTCGCGCATCCTGGCGGTGGCATCGAGCGAGTTCGTAACTGCCGCTACCCGCCCGCGCAATTCCCTGCTTGAAACCAGCCGACTGCAGCAGACCTTCGGACTTGCACTACCGCATTGGATGGTCCATGCGCGGCGCATGTTGCAGGAAGTCGTTCCGATCGAGCTGGCGGCACGAATGGCCAGCGAGCAGCTGAGCGTCGCACTGAAGCAGGCCCAAAGCACCGATCCAGCCGCTGTAGCCACAAAAGGATAGAACGAAACATGAAACGCAAGGGCATCATCCTCGCTGGCGGCTCCGGCACTCGTTTGCATCCGGCCACTTTGGCCATTTCGAAGCAGTTGTTGCCAGTATTCGACAAGCCGATGATCTACTACCCGCTGAGTACGCTGATGTTGGCTGGCATCAGCGAAATTCTGATCATCTCAACGCCACAGGACACGCCGCGCTTCCAACAGCTGCTGGGCGATGGCCAGCAGTGGGGCCTCAATCTTTCGTATGCCGTGCAGGCGTCACCGGATGGACTCGCGCAGGCTTTCATCATTGGTGAAGCTTTCATCGGCAACGACGCCTGCGCTCTGGTGCTGGGCGACAATATTTTTCACGGCCATGACTTTGCCGAGCTATTGCATAGCGCCCATGAGCGCGAGCAGGGCGCCAGCGTCTTTGCCTATCACGTACATGACCCGGAGCGCTACGGCGTCGTCGAGTTCGATGATCAGGCGCGGGCAGTCAGCCTCGAAGAAAAACCGCAGAAGCCCAAGTCCAGCTACGCGGTGACCGGGCTGTATTTCTATGACAGCCAGGTAGTCGAGATCGCCAAAGGCATCAAACCCTCGGCGCGCGGCGAGCTGGAAATCACCGACGTGAACCGGGCCTATCTGGAACAGGGCACGCTTAGCGTAGAGATCATGGGGCGCGGCTATGCCTGGCTCGATACCGGTACGCACGAATCCCTACTTGAGGCTGGACAGTTCATCGAAACGCTGGAACGACGTCAGGGGCTCAAAGTCGCTTGTCCCGAAGAGATCGCCTACCGCAACCAATGGATCGACGCGCAGCAGCTCGAACGACTCGCCGAGCCGCTGTCAAAGAACGGCTATGGCAAATATCTCAAGCGGTTGCTTACGGAGCGGGTGTATTGATGAAGGCGATTCCCCAGGCAATACCTGAGGTACTTCTGCTGGAACCGCGTGTGTTCGGGGACGAGCGGGGTTTTTTCTACGAGAGCTTCAACCACCGCCAGTTCGAGGAGGCGGTGGGTCGGTCCGTCTCCTTTGTTCAGGACAACCACTCCCGCTCGGTGAAAAACGTGCTGCGCGGGCTGCATTACCAGGTACAACAGCCCCAGGGCAAGCTTGTGCGTGTCGTCCAAGGCGAAGTATTCGATGTGGCCGTGGATATCCGCCGCAGCTCACCGACTTTTGGTAAGTGGGTCGGCGTCATTCTCAGCGTTGAAAACAAGCGCCAGCTTTGGGTGCCGGAAGGCTTTGCCCACGGATTCGTCGTGCTTTCGGAAACTGCGGAATTTCTTTACAAAACGACGGGTTACTACGCACCCGAGCATGAGCGCTGTATAGCCTGGAACGACGCGGACCTGGCGATTGGCTGGCCCGTCGAGCAAGCACCTTCCCTGTCCGGCAAAGACTCTCAAGGGCTTAGTCTGACTCAAGCCGAGGTATTTGGTTGATGCAACGTTTCTCCCCGTCACCCAGGCGAATGTTTACTAGTGCCTGGCAACACCGGGCATTGGTCGCGACCATGACCAAGCGGGAAGTGGTCGGCCGCTACCGTGGCTCTTTTCTCGGGATGTTCTGGTCGCTGTTTAACCCAATCCTGATGCTGGTGATCTATACCTTCGTGTTCAGTGTAGTGTTCAAGGCACGCTGGTCTGCAGGAAGTGATTCGAAGACCGAGTTCGCGTTGATGCTGTTTGCCGGGCTGATGATCTTCAACCTGTTCGCCGAATGTATCAACCGTGCGCCTGCGCTGATCATTAGTAACGTTAACTACGTCAAGAAGGTAGTGTTCCCCTTGGAGATATTGCCATGGGTAGCATTGGGGTCGGCTTTATTCCATTTCCTGGTCAGTCTTGTCGTCTGGCTGGTAGCCTGCCTCGTCCTGTTCGGGCAATTGCAGGCGACCGCATTGCTGCTGCCTCTGATCATGCTGCCGCTGGCCCTGTTCGTGCTCGGGGTTGTCTGGTTTCTCGCTTCGCTGGGGGTTTATCTTCGTGACGTGAGCCAGATTGTTGGTGTCCTCACGTCGATGTTGATGTTCCTCTCACCAATTTTTTATCCAATCAGTGCGCTTCCCGAGGAATATCGAGGCCTGCTTGAAGCCAACCCACTGACACCGGCAGTGGAAGGGGCTCGCGCCGTCCTGTTCCTTGGACAGCAGCCGGACTGGCTCGCCTGGAGTGGTTACTGCGTGGGGGCCGCCGTCATCTGCTGGGCGGGCTTCGCCTGGTTTCAGAAAACACGCATGGGGTTCGCTGATGTCCTCTAGTGCCGCCATCGTCGTATCCGGCCTTAGCAAGTGCTTCCATATCTATGACACGCCACGTGATCGGCTGTTGCAGATGCTGTTTCGCGGGCGCCGAAAATATTTTCGTGAATTCTGGGCGTTGCGAGACATTTCCTTTTCCGTCGGGGTGGGAGAGACGATAGGTGTCGTCGGGCGTAACGGCAGCGGCAAGTCGACCTTGCTGCAGATGATCTGCGGCACGCTCAACCCAACGGGTGGCGAAATGCAGACATCGGGACGCATTGCCGCCCTGCTGGAGTTGGGGTCGGGTTTCAATCCTGAGTTTAGCGGGCGCGAAAATGTCTATATGAACGCCGCCGTACTGGGCCTGAGCAGGGCCGAAACCGAAGCGCGCTTTGCCGATATCGAGGCTTTTGCGGAAATCGGCGAGTTCATCGATCAGCCCGTCAAGACGTACTCCAGTGGCATGATGGTGCGCCTGGCCTTTGCAGTATCGATCAACGTCGATGCCAACATCTTGATCATCGATGAAGCTCTTGCCGTGGGAGACGAAGTATTTCAGCGCAAATGCTATGGCCGCATCGAGTCGCTCAAAAAACGGGGCGTAACCATCCTCTTCGTGTCGCATTCCGCCAGCGCGGTAATTGAATTCTGTGATCGTGCATTGCTCATCGACAATGGTGAACTCCTACTGAACGATACCCCGAAGCGCGTCATCAGCGCCTACCAAAGGCTGATTTACGCACCAGATGACAAACGTAAAGCGCTAAGGGCAGCGTTGGCCGGGCCGGGTGGGCTTTCAGATGCGATCATCGCCTCTGAAGAAGGTGAGTCTGCCGAGGCCCGGGAGTTGTCAGTTAACGATGACAGCGAGCTTTTTGACCCGCACCTGAAACCCAGCAGCACTGTTTCCTATGAGTCGCACGGCGCGTTCATCGAAGCGCCTGCAATCTACACGCTGGACGGCAAACGGGCCAACTGCCTGGTGCGTGGTCGCAGCTACCTGTATCGATACCGCGTTCGCTTCGACAGGGGTGCCAGCAACGTTCGATTTGGCATGATGATCAAGACCATGTCCGGTTACGAGTTAGGCGGTGCGGCGTCCGCCGCTGGTGGCAACGGGATTCTTCATGTTTCTGCTGGCGAAGTGCTAGACGTGAGTTTTCGCTTTGCTTGCTCACTTAATACGGGAACGTATTTCCTCAACGCAGGCGTTACCGGCGCGAGTGCCGAGCAGGAGACGTTCCTGCATCGGGTCCTTGATGCCTGCCTGTTCAAGGTGTTGCCCAGCGAGAGCGACAGCGCCACGGGATCTATCTATTTTCACTGCACGGCCAGCCACTCCAGCGCCGTTGCCCTTGCTGCGACTACGACCTTATGAACTCAATGAGCCCGAAACGAATCATCGTCGTCCTTGGAATGCATCGCAGCGGGACCAGCGCGGTTACCCGTGCTCTGGTAGCCGTCGGGGCAAATGTTGGTGACAATCTGCTACCCGCAGGCGCCGACAACCCTAAAGGTTTTTGGGAAGACAAAGACTTCGTTCTTTTGAACGAGCGCATTCTGGGCGTGCTGGGCGCAGCCTACGATTCGCTGCAATTGCTGCCGGCAGGCTTTGAGAACGACCCCCGGCTTGCCGAGCTGTTCCTTGAAGCGGCTCTGCTGCTGCGTGGCAAGCTGGCCACAAGCGATCTGTTCGCATTGAAAGATCCAAGAACCTGCCGTTTGCTGCCGTTCTGGCAGCGGGTTTTTGATCATCTGCAACTGCACGTCGCCTATGTGATCGCAGTTCGAAACCCATTGAGCGTCGCCCAGTCATTGAGGCGCCGTAACCATTTCCCCGAGCGGAAATCGTATTGGTTGTGGCTGCAACACTACGCACTGGCGGTAGCGGGTACCGGGGACGCGACGCGTCTGTTCGTGGACTACGACGCCTTGCTCGCCCGACCCGAGCGCGAGCTGGAACGCTTTGCCGCTGAGCTCGATCTGGCCGGCAATGAGGCGGCTCTGGATGAATACATGAACACGTTCCTGAGCCGTGATCTGCGCCATGCGAACTACGAGGCGAGGGATCTCGCGCTGTCGCCTCTGGTCCCCGATGCGGTCAGGCAGGCGTATACCCTGCTATATGCCGCTTGCGAGAATGATGGCGCGAACAATGCATCGAGCTTTGCTGAATCCTGGTCGGCAGTTGTGGCCCAGCTGGAGCAGCAGCGGCCCATGCTGGATTTTCTGCATGAATACGATCAGCTTTGTAAAGCCCTGGAGCTGGAAAAGACCGCTGCCGAGCAAGATCAGCAACGCCTCGGCGCCTTTTTGCAAAGCGAGACCGACCGGCTGAACGCTTCGCTGGTCGAGGCCGATGCGGAGCACCGGCGCCTGCTCGCAGAGCTGGACGGCGCCGAAAAGGAACGGCAGCGTCTGAACAGTCTGCTCACCGAGGCTGACGCCGAAAATCGGCGCGTTTCTTCCGAACTCGCGGGTGTAAATGATGCTTCCGCGCTCGAGCGGAACCGTTTGGATGGCTTGCTTGCGGTAGCGGATGCCGAAGTTCAGCGCTTACAGAATACCCTTGGACTCACTGAGCAGCGGCTGTCGGCGGCGACGGAAAGCCATCAGCAGGCTGTCGCCATGAACGACCAGAGAATACTGGAGCTGGAGTTGTGTCATGACGAGCTTCATCGTGTTCGTAATCAGCTTGATCGGATTCTGAATTCCCGCTCACTGCGTCTCACAGCACCGCTGCGCGGTGGGGCATCCGCCGCCCGTAAACTCTATGACCGAGGCGGTCGGGTCTTGCGCTACATAGCGGGTAACCCGCGCAGCATCCCCAACGCCCTGGTGCATTTCAGGGTCCACGGTATTCGCGGTGGTATACGCAGGTTGCGCGAGGTCGCCAGTCCTACGGCGGTTCCTGTTCTGCCGGTACGCAATGCTGTGCGCTTTGACCTCAAGGCAGGCAGCGAAGCGGTCATCCTGACCACTCAGCATTGCCTGTTCGTGGCTGAGCTCATCGCTCGGCAATTATCGCGGATAGGCGTCAGGTCCCAGATTGTCTTCGAGAAACCCACACAGGGTTTTGTCCAGGCACCGCATTTCGTCATCTGCCCGCAGATGTTCGCCGAGCTACCCGAACTCTATGTAGCGTTCCAGATGGAGCAGACCGTCAGTTCGCGATGGCTGACCGAGCGCTATATGTCGATGCTGGAGCACTCGTTCGCCGTTTTCGAGTATTCCCAGCTGAACCTGGGTTATTTCACCAGCAATGGGTTGAGCTATCGGCAGATGTACTTCATGCCGATCGGCTATCTAGGTGATTATCCGGCCAAGCGACCAATGCGTGCTCCTGAGAAGGAGTACGACGTGCTTTTTTATGGCGATGCCACCAACGAGCGGCGCAAGGCGTTCATCGCGCAGATCGAGCAAAAATACCGGGTGAAAGTCATCGGCAATCTCTTCGGCGAGGCGCTCTATGAAGAGCTGCGCAAGGCCAAGGTGCTGATCAACATTCATTATTATGAAGGGGCACTGCTCGAAACCACGCGCATCTATGAGTCCCTCTCGCTGGATTGCCTGATCGTGTCGGAAAGCAGCGTCGACATTGATGAGCATCAAAACCTGGCAGACATCGTCGATTTTGTTGATATTGGCGATGCCGATGCCATGGTTGAGCGTCTGGATTACTGGTTGGCCGACGCACAGCGCCGCGAAGACAAGGTGCAGCACAACCGGCAGTTGCTTCAGCATCAGCCGAATTGGTTCGAGTATTTCTTCCAGCGCTTTTTGCTGGCGACAGAAAATATCGATTTCGACACGTTTTACCGCCTGGCTGGGCACAACATCCAGTTCAAGGGCGACTTCGTCTGTCTCGGCCTTCCCGAGTCGGTGGAGCGGCGTAAGGACTTCATGGCCGACAACCGTTACGGTATCGAATATTTTCCGGGGCTACGCCATGAGCTCGGCTGGGTGGGCTGCGGCATGAGCTACAAATTCATCATGCGCAAAGCAAAAGAGCTGCGTTTGCCGCATATCACCGTCTGCGAAGACGACGTCGAGTTTCTGGACGGCTGGGAGGCCAAATACCAGACCGTTCTGGGCCACCTCGTGGAGAACGCCGGTGTCTGGGATGTGTTTTCAGGATTTATCGCCGACCTGCATGCCGATACGAAGGTACTGGAGATGACCGAGGTCGACAACCTGGAGATTGTCCATATCGACCATATGGTCAGCGCCGTATTGAACGTATACAACGCAGGTTTCTACGATGCCATCCTTCGCTGGGACGAGACCAACCACGACGTCCACGTCAACGCCATCGACCGTTACATGGAGAACCAGGAGCACATTCGCGTCTTCACCGTGCATCCATTTCTGATTGGGCACAAGGAAGAGCAGCATTCGACGCTCTGGGGGTTTCAGAACTCGCGCTATAACGCGCTCATTGAGCAAAGCACGCATAAGCTCGGCGAGCGCATCGAAAAATACAAAAGCGGCCAAGCCGGCGGTGTAGCTCAAGCGGCGGAGACATTAGAGTAATGAGTCTGTACAGAAAGTCCCAAGGATGCGTAATTGCTGCTTTATTGGCGCTATCGACCGGAGCGTCATCGCTGGCGCAGGCTGAGGTCGGTTTCTTTTCACCGCAAGGGGTGTTTGAGGAATTTTCCGACAAGGTCGACTTCGCCATGGTCAATGCGTACTCGATCGAGCAGGTTGAATCCAGCCTCATCGAAGCACAACGCACTCATATCAAACTGTTCATAGACCTGGGGCCGCAGTTCAGACATCCGGCACCTATCGCTGAGGTGGGCCGCATCTATATCGCCAGCGACGGCACGGAAAAGCAGAAGCTATTTCCGGCGCGGGCCGACAACAAGGTCTGGGCTGACAGCAGCGAAGGCATCGTGCTTGATCGCATCAAGCCATTCCTTGATCTGGCCAAGCGTTATGGCGATACGATCGATACTCTTTTTCTGATCGACGAACCTTACCTGAACGGCGTATCCAAGCAGGCTTACGAGCGTCTGACATCTGCTGTCCGCAGTGAGCTTTCGGTGCGTGGCCTGGATTCGGTGAAGATTGGTGTGATTTTCGCGGGCGCGATGTTTAACCGTGATTTCGCAAAACAATTCGAACAGCAGGCTGCCCGATACGTAGAGGCAATCGACCAAGAGTACAGTACCATTGCCGGGCAGTCCGCCACGCCTGCTCAGCAAGAGTGGATCGACATCATCACGACCAAACGGCTTACCACGTATGACCTGGCCGGAAATATGTATACAGAGGGTGGGGTGCCTGACGGGGTCGATGTCGTCTCTTTCGACTATTACGTTTCCACGCTACTGCTAGATAGCCTTCATGAGCATTCGCTCGCCTGGTTTGCCAGCCGTTTCCCGAAGTCCAGTTGCGAGCGTTTTACAGGCAAGCCTGTCAGCGAGGTCCGGCATGAGCTCAGCTTCTTCAAGGATGGGCCTGTGCTCGAAGGACGTAAGTGGATCAAGCATGACCGAGACATGCTGAATGCAATTTATCAGTGCAGGATGAACGGCGCGCTAGCATTGCTGCGTACTGAGCTTGAAAAAACAGAGGCTGACGAAGAAATTATGCTTATCGGCGAATCCAGTAACAACGGTTTGCTGGAATTCGACGCGCGAGCCGTGCCCGAGCAGGGGCAGCCGGCAAAACTGGTGGAACTCAGGGTGAGGGATGAGGTAATCCGCGCCAAGCAGTTGCTGGCAGAGGAGCATGACATCGACAGGCTGATGTTTTTTACTTATCAGGATGAATATGACCACACCATCAAACTTCAGATTGGTGGCGCGTCCGGTATGGCATCGGTCCTCGAGGCAATTTACAAGGATTGATGGCGCACCAGGCAAAACATAGCTGATCGGACAGCGGTTTAGCCGCCCCTGTTTTAAGCCGATCGTATTGATGGGGCACCGGTTTCCAGCTTAGTTCTTTTCCAAGAGTTCATATCGTCATGGGTGCACCTGTTTCAAGAGCCAACAACTTCGACTTCCTGAGGCTGGTTGCCGCCATTCTCGTGTTGTTCAGCCACTGCTATCCGTTAATTGGACGGCCCGCAGGGGAGCCGTTCGTGTTTCTCAGCGGGTATGAAACCGGTGGCGGGCTGGCTGTTTCCGTGTTTTTCGTGATCAGCGGGTATTTGATTACAGCTTCATACCTGAACAGCAAGGGCACCTTCGACTTCATGATCAAGCGCGTCATGCGAATCTTCCCGGCTTTGATCGTTGCCGTGCTGCTGAGCATTCTACTCGGCGCCTTTCTGACGCCCCTGGCAGCGGCTGATTACTTTACTCATCCGCAAACTTTGGCCTATCTGAACAATATCTGGCTGAACGTGCAGTACCACCTGCCGCTCGTGTTTGCTGAAAACGTTTACCCGCACGCAGCTCCACCCAGTGGCGTGCGGTGTTGAGGATCGCTGGGTCAGCGGCAAACACGATCAGTCGTTGCAATTCCTTGAGCTTGAGAACGGTAACCCCGCCCATGGGAGGGGTGTCGGAAACGTCATAGCCTTCTGCCTGGAGTATTTTTATAAGAGCATTGCCGAGAGCATCCGCGTCTGAATAGACAGGGCTGATGGCCATGCTATGGCTGCCCTTGAGTGCTGGCTGATCGAAGAGCTCGATGGCCTGGCTGGCTTGGCGAATCAAATCGATAGGGCCGCGCAGCATCACGGAGTTGCGGATAGCGTCGCTGCTGATCTGCAGGCTGCTGCCGGTGAACATGTCTTTCAGCCAAAGCATCATGGAGTCGCTGCGTACCACACGCATGGGTACCTGCTGGAACACGGGGCGATGCGACATGGGGACGTCGGGCAGCGCACTGCCGCTGACCAATAACGGCAGAACGTCATTCGCCGTGTTGTCGGCGACCTGGAAATACAGCACGCCCTCGCGCTCGGTGACGGCCACCCCGTAATCGGCGAGCACGAAGCGGGCGGTGGCGAAGAGGTCTGCCGGCGGCTGAGGTTCGCTCAGGCGCAGGGATACGAGATCGGTCTTGGCCTGCAGTGCGGGGGCGACGCTGAAGGACAGGCCCAGGCGGTTGCCGAACACTTCGTTGATGAAGGCGGGCAGTGGAAAATTGTTCAGGTTCAGGCTGATGGCCGGGCCGCTGAGGTCCTGGCCCAGGGCATCGGCGCTGGCCTCGACATAGGTCGGGCCGCTGCGCACCTGGCCGGGCGTGGTCTGAAAGCGCTGCGCCTTGAGCGTCTGTTCGTCACGCACCGAGCCCTGCTGCAGGTTGGCATCGTAGGCTTCCTGCTGCTGCGGCGGGCGAATCGGCTCGGGCAGTGGCGTGGGACTGGGATCAATGGCGCAGCCGCTCAGCATTACGGCGAGCGAGAGCAAGCTGAGAGGAAAGCGCGAGAGGCGGCAGCGGAGCTGGCCGGGCTGAGTGTTGGAGGTCATGTAGATTCTCGTAATGTCGGCGGCCCCGGTATGTTCCAGGGTTGTTCTATTCTGCGGCGGGCTCGGGATAGAGCGGCAACTCGCCAGTACCGCCTTCGTCATCCCGCCAGAGCAGGGACGTCGGCTTCAATTCGCTTACGCGGCGTTGTTCATCCAGCCGGTCACCGGGTCTGAGCGTGACGATATTCTGCTGCGGGTCCTGCACCAGGGCGCTGAGACTGCTGCCCTGGCGAATCACGCCGATCAGCTTCCAGTCATGCTGTGTCGCCCCACGCTGGCTATCGGCTGACGCCGCGTCCCCTTCAGTGCTGTTGGTCGGCTTTTTGCCCGGCCAATAGTTAGCAAGGTTTTCCGGGAGTTCGGCGCGTGGCGTCTCGCTGGCGGCCTCAGGCCAAGCCCAGCCTTCTTCGGTATCCTGTATGGCGCTGGGCGACGGCTGTGGCCAGAGGTAGCCGATCAGTGGCAGGCCGAGCACCAGTGTCAGTGCAGCCAGGATCAGTCGCGCATTCATTCCGCGCTGCTCCATGGGCGGTACCAGGCGGTGCCGATTAACGAGAACACCAGGTGGCTGTCGCGTTGTGCCTGCACGTTCAGGTTGTCGATGCGATAGGTGGGTTTGCCGGTTTCCATGGCGGCGATCAGGGCGTAGAGCTGTTCACCCTGTGCATTGCCCGCCAGGCGCAGTTGTAGCGGAATCAGCCCGGTTGCGGCGTCGGCCTTGCCCGCGGTCGATACTTCGATGCGAATCTGTTCGAGGTTCTGTTCGGCGAGCAGCGCCTGGGCGCTGGCCTGTATGTCGGCGCGGGCAAAGGCTTCACTGTCGGCGCTGCCGAAATGGCGCTCGGCCTGCTTGTCGAGCTGCGCGCGCGCCTGATCCAGACGCTCGACCCATTCGTCCTGCCCGGCCAACTGGCTGGCATCAAGCAGCTGTTCCTGCAGATCGCCGATGGCCTGCTGCTGCTCGCTGCGCGCATCGACCAACAACAGGTTCAGGTAGAGCAGCAGGATCAGCGGTATCGCCAGCACGCCAAGGCGCAGCCGCGGATTCGCCTCGAGCTGGTCGCGCGCCGTTGCCAGTTCACGTTGCAGCCAGGCGTTCATTGTTCGCCTCCTTGGGCGAAGGGCACCGCCTGCAGGGTGACCATGCCGTTGCGGGGTTCCGGCTGTACCTGGACGCTGTCGACCATGGTGGTTTCATCCAGGCGGCGAACGTAGTCGCGCGGGTCAGGGCTGGGGTCGAGGAGGAATATCTGCAGCCGACCGGGCTGGTAGTCGTAACGCTGCCAAAGGGATGCGCTGGACGGTAGTGCCTCGCCGACGCGGGCGATGAGCTCGCTCTGGCTATGGGTGAACAGCGCCTGCCGGGTGAGCCAGCGGTCGCGGCTTTGCAGCGCACGCCTGCGTGCTTGCGCCTGAAGCTGGCTACCCTCCTCGAGTTCGGCCAGTTGGGCGGTGAGCTGTTCCTGGCTGCGGCTCAGGTCCAGCCAGGCGCCGATCTGAATCAGCAAGGCGGCAAGCAATGCTGTGGCAACGCTCGCCATCCCCAGGTTCTGCAAGAGCTGGCGATCGGCGGCCTGCAGCGGGCTGCGTTGCGACAGGTCGAGCTCATGGGTCGGCAGCTCAGTCGTGTGGTGGGCGGCCCAGCGGCTGTCGTCCAGCTGGCCATCGCGCCAACGTTGCCATTCGAGGCCCTTGATGCCGGCCACCAGGCGCTCACCATCCAGGAGCGGGCTGTTCAGGCTGAGCGCGGAATCCGGTAGGACGCTGTAGCGCGCCGCTTGTGGCAGACGCTCGAGCAGGGCCGCCTGATCCCAGATCCATACCTGTGCGCGCCCGGCTTGCCAGTTGGCGTAGTGGCCAGGATTGGCGAAGGGGGAAAGGAGCAGTAGTTGCTGCCGTAGCGCCTGGGCTCGCTTGCTGGCCGGTATCTTGCTGAAGTCCAGCTTGAAGAACAGGCTTAATTCCCGCGACAGCAGCACGCGCGGCCTAACGCCAGCGTAGGGGCGTTGCCGTATGTCGTGGCGGTCAACCGTCCATTGCTGACTCGAGCAGCGGCGGGAAAGCCACTGGCTGAGGCGTGCGGCAAGGCTGCTCCTGGTCGAGCGAGAAGAGATAGTCAATGTCCCACGGGGTCGATCTTGAGGTGGGCGTGGATGATAGCCCAAGCCATATCAGCTGTCTGCAAGCGGTCATGACCGTCCATAGCTTAATCCTCAGATAGGGTGAGGCCTGGCTGGGGGCTGCCAAGGGGTCCAGCGGGATGATGCGGCCGATGCGCTGGTTGGCATCGGAGAGGTCGCTGTAGGGCTTGTTCCGTCGTTCCTGAACGATGGCCTCGGCGAGGCTGTCGTCGATGCCAGCAATGGTCTGCAGTACCGCTGCTGGCGCGGTATTGAGGTTATGCAATTGGCCGCTGCGCGTAGTGGCAAAAGGCAGTATCGCTAGCAACTCATCATGCAGGGTGGTGCCATCGAGCAGATTGAACACTTGGCCTGGGCTGATCATCAGGCGCTGGGGCGGAGGCTCCAGCCCTTGATTGATGTAGTCGCTGGAGGTGGCACCATTGAGTCTTCGCAGGTCGTCCTGATCGGTGTAGTCCTGCAGCTGATCGAGAAAACGCTCGGCCTGCTGTGGGCTGAGGCCATGCTGCCGGAACAGTTGGGTCCAGCGTTCACGATCCGGGTCAAGCAGGCTGAGCAGCGGGCCCTCGTCCTGCAGGGCAAAGATGGCGGCGCCGATGCCGGCGTATGGCCGGTCGTCCACGAAGAGGTGCGGGTGCTGCGAAATGTCGACATCCGGCAGGGAGCGGCTGAAGGGGTCGTAGCTTGCGGCGGCGGGCGGCGGTGGGCGAAGGAGAAAGGCATTCTGCAGCAGGGGACGAGTGGCGACGACATGCAGCAACGTGGCGAGGGTTGCATCCTGGTCAAGGCGCTCCTGCAGCCGGCTGCGCAGCTGAAAGGTCTGCTCGAGCCGCTGTTCCGCATAGCCGGAGATGAATGCCGCAACCAGCGAAAGAACCATCAGCAGGCCAAGCACGGCGATGAGTGCGAAGCCCTTTGCGGTCGCCGGTGCGGACAGGGGGAGGCACGATGCGCCGGGCTGCGAAACGGCTGGCTTGCATTGGGGCATGGCTGGGCTCATCAGAAATCGCGATAGTCGAGGCGCGGATAGGTGCGTCCTGGCAGATTGGCATACCAGCGAAGCGGCAAGCCTTCGCTGGACGTTATCTCCAGGGCCACCGCCCCCGGTATGCTGCCATCGGACGGGGGCTGCAGGGTGCTGGCGGAAGGCGGCCAGCGATCGGCGGCCGAACCATTCGGTGCCCGGTAGATGAAGCGCCCACGGGTGCCGGCGGGCCAGCGATAGATTACCCAATCGACGCCGTTGGGCTGGTGATAGGAAAGCTGGAGTTCGCCATTCTGCATTTCGCTTAGCTTCCAGCTGAAAAAGCTGACCTGCCCGTTAGCGCCTCTCAGCGGTCGGTGGGTCACGCCGCCGAGTTGTCGCGCATCCCCGCTGAAATGACGAGGGGCGTCGAGTTCTGCCTGGGTGCCGGACAGGGTTTCGGAGAACCAGCGATAGCCCAGCTCGAGCGGCATGCCTTCACTCTGGCGTCGCTGTACCCGTTCGTAGGTGCCCAGTGCGGTCCCGAAGCCCTGCATCAGCAGGCTGGTTACCAGGGCGAGAATGGTCATCACGACCAGCAGTTCGAGCAGGGTCATTCCGCGCTGCAAGCGGTGCGGCAGGTCAAAGCCCATCGTTAGGGTCCGGCAGGCCGGGCTTGAGCCGGTAATTGACGATTCGTGTCTGCAGCGACGGCAGTGACCGATCTGGCGTGTGCGCGGTCAGGCTGACTTGAAAAAGCGAAAGCAGGAAGTTGCTGCCGCCGTAGGCGGCGGGCCTGGATACGTCGAGCTCGATGGGTTTTGCTGTCCAGTCGACAGTGACGCGTCCGGATTGGAAGGTTCCCTCCGGGCGCTGGGCCAGGTCGACTGTTTTGAGGTATTGACTCGCGCTGGCGATGGCGGGGCCCGCCTCTACGTAGAGTTCGGCGCGCTGCAGCTGCACCAGGCTGCCGTTGATCCAGGCGAACAGCGCCATGCAGCTGCCCGCCAGGATGACCAGCGCGACTATCGCCTCGAGCAGGGAAAACCCCTGCTGTGCCCCGATTCGTGCAGGTGCCATCTCATGAGCGCCATTGGCAAAGCGGCGGCTGGAGGTCGGCTACGGCCTGCCTGGTGTCGTTCTGCCAAACCTCGATGTCGCCGCCCAGGCAAACGCCGTTGCTCTGGTAGATGACCGGGCTGCGGGCGCTGATGCGCCAGCCGTCCGGAAGTTCAAGCGGTGCGCCGCTGGCGTCGATGCGCATGGCTGAACCGTTGCGCATGGCCAGCAGTGGCAGGCCGTTGACCTTCTGGCGGGCCTCCTGTAGCTGGTTCTTCTGGGCCAGCCTGTCGCCGAGAGCGACAAAGCGAGGCGCGACGACGCCGGCAATCAGGCCGATAAGGGTTATCACCACCAGAAGCTCGAGCAGGGTGAAACCGCGCTGCGGCAGTCGCATGGCTATTTTTCCAGGTAGCCCACATCCGCATCCAGTCCGTCACCTCCCGGCTTGCCATCCGCACCAAGTGAATAAAGTGCGAAGCCCTGCAGGTTGTCGACCGGGCTCTTGTATACGTAGGCGTTGCTCCAGGGGTCTTTGGGAAGTTCGTCTTCCAGATAAGGACCTTGCCAGTTCGAAACATCCGATGGCTTGTGCATGAGTGCCGCCAGGCCCTGCTCGGTGCTGGGATAGGAGCCTACGTCGAGCCGGTAGGTCTGCAGCGAGCCGCGCAGCATCTTGACTTGGGTATCGGCTGTCTTGACCTTGGATTTGTCGACGTTGGAGAACAGGCGAGGCCCGACCAGTCCGGCCAGCATGCCGAGGATGACCAGTACGACCAGAAGTTCGATCAGGGTGAAGCCGCGGTTGCGGGATCTGGATAGGGAGGACTGCTTCATAGGGGTTCCGTGTGCTAGATGGCCATGTCGTTGACGCTGGTGATTGCCAGGATGATGCCGAGGATGATAACGCCGATGACCGAGCCGATCAGCAGGATGGCTACGGGCTCGATAAGCGCCATAAGCTTCTTCATTCGGTTCTTGCTGTTCTCTTCGTAGAGATTGGCAAGCGATGCAAGCATTTCTGCAGCTCGTCCGGTTCGTTCGCCTACTTTGACGAGGTTGATTCCGGTGCGGTTGAGCGTGTGTGTTTCCTCCAGCGCGCAGGAAACGCTCTTACCAGCCCGCACTTGGCGGATCACCTCCTGCATCGCGGCGCGCCTGCGCGGTATGCGCATCGCTGCCGTCGACAGGCTCAGTGCGGCGAGCAGCTCTACCTTGCAGGCCAGCATCGCGGACAGGGTATAGGACCAGCTTGCCATGTCGGTTTCGGTCAGCCAGCTACCGATGACGGGTAGCCGTGTCACCCAGTTCATCAGGAGCCTCCGAATCGCGGGCTGCCGAAGGGCGGCCATACCCGAGGCCACGGCGGCGATCACGCAGCCAAGCAATATTTCCCAGTTGGCGTTGAACCAGGTGCCGCTGCTCAACACGGCGGTGGCCAGCCAGGGCATCTCCGTGGCGTTGTTCTTGTCCAGCATGCCGCTGAACTTGGGTACCACGACCACAAACATCAGCAGCACAGCGGCAATCCCGGCAAGAACAAGGATGATGGGGTAGGTCAGTGCGTTGCGCAGCTCGTTCGCCGTTCGTTCGTCGTATTCCATTTTTTCCTGGGCGCGCTTGAGCGCTCCGGCAAGGTCGCCGGTCAGTTCGCCGGCTCGCACCAGGTGCAGGAGGTAGTCGGGCAAGGGCAGCCCGCTCGCCGCCAGTGCGGCAGAGAAGGACTCTCCGTGCTGCAGCGCGCGCGCGATACCGACGAAGGCGTGGTCGATTCGCTCGTGGTGCCCTGCGTCGGTCATCGCCTCGATCGACTCTGCGATCGAGACTTCTGATTCGATCAGACGTGTCAGTTCGTGCAACGCCTGGACGATGTGCTGGCGAGCCAGCGGGCGGGCGAACAGCCCAGGAGTCTTCCTGCTTTCCTGGGGCTTGAGTTCGATCGGGGTGATCGCCTTGCGCTGCAGTTCGCGCAAGGCTTCGACCTTGCTGGCTGCTTCAAGCAGGCCGCTCTGGCGCTCACCTTGCGCATCGAACCCGTCGTAGGCGAATTTCATCGTGACGAAACCTGTTGTCGGCTGGAGCAGGCAAGGCGCGCATTGTAGGGATTAATTTGCTCGTTGTCGGCCTGGTCAGTCCATTCTTCACCGCCGACCGTCCGTAATCGTCGTCCCCGCTTCGTGCGCTTTTGTGTGAAACCGGTGGCTTGGCGGCTAGAATGCGCCATCTGTGAAATTTGATCGTCCGCATCACGCTGACGATTCCAGGAGTTGCGATGAGGTTGGGGGAGCGTCTGGTCCTTGCGGGCATGGTCAGCGAAGATGACGTGCAGCGTGCGCTGAGTCTGCAGCGGCAGGCAGGCGGCCGGCTGGGCTCGATTCTGATCCGTATGGGGGCTTTGTCCGAGGATGCGCTGCTCGGCGCGCTGGTCGAGCAGTCGGGGTTGTCATTGTTGTCGGCAGATGAGATGCCGGCAGCTGGCGACGCCTATGCCTTCATGGCGCAGCTTCCGGTGCGCCTGGAATGGTTGCTCGATAACGATATCGTGCTGTGGAGCGTAAACAATCAGGTCCAGATGGTCGCGCGGGACCCTGCCGATTCGCGGGTCATCGATCTGATCGCCTATCTGTTTCCGGAGTGCTTGCCGAGGCAGTATCTGGGGCGGGCCCAGGACATCGACGGGTTGATCGGTCAGATCCGGCGCGAGAGTGCGGTGTCCGATCTTTTCCGAGACGATAGCCAGACGCTTAAGAGCCTCATCGAGGAGGCTCCGGTTGTCGAGCTGGTAAATAATCTGCTTGCCCAAGCGGTGGATTCCGGCGCATCGGACATTCACGTGGAGCCAGAAGAAACGCGCTTCACTGTGCGCATGCGGGTGGATGGTGTTCTGCATACGCGCATGGTTCAACCGTTCGAGCGGTATCCGGCGGTCGGTTCGCGTATTAAGTTGATCGCCGGGCTGGACATCGCGGAAAAGCGTTTGCCGCAGGACGGACGTATCACGCTCCGGTTGAGCGGCAAGGACATGGATATCCGGGTTTCGACGGCACCTGGCGTGTTCGGTGAGTCGATTGTGATGCGCTTGCTGCCGAAGAACCGAGAGGAGCTATCGCTTGGCGGGCTCGGGTTCGAGCCCGATCATTTGCAGATGTTGAAGCAGTGGCTGGGCTTTCCCAATGGCATCGTGTTGGTGACCGGTCCCACCGGGTCGGGCAAGTCGACGACGCTCTACGCCGCACTAGGGGAGATGCGTGATGGGAGCAACAAGATCATTACGGTCGAAGACCCGGTGGAATACCAGGTCCCTGGGGTGACGCAAATTCAGGCTCATGCGGAAATCGGTTACACGTTCGCCCGGGCGTTGCGCGCGATCCTGCGGCAGGACCCGGATACGATCATGATCGGCGAGATACGTGATCTGGATACCGCGCAAATCGCCATCCAGTCGGCGCTCACCGGCCATCTGGTGTTGTCGACGCTGCATACGAACGATGCTGCGTCAGCGTTCACGCGTCTGGTGGACATGGGGCTGGAGCCTTTCCTCGTGGCCGCTTCGGTTCGTGGCGTTCAGGCCCAGCGACTCGTGCGCAAACTCTGCGAGCACTGCGCAGAGCCGGACGATGCGCCTGTGCTTCCCAGCGAGGTCGCGATGTTGGTCGGGCACGGCCTCTGGAAGCGCGCTGTCGGGTGTCCGCGTTGCCATAACACTGGCTATCGAGGGCGAATGGGGATTTATGAGCTGATTCCGCTGACCGGTGCGCTGCAGCAATTGGTCAATCGCCAGGCGCCGCTGCAAGAAATGAAGGCGCTGATTCGCAAACAAGGTCATCGTGGCTTGCTGGAGGATGGCCTGATCAAGGCTAGCCGAGGGCTGACCAGCATTGAAGAGGTCATGCGTGTGGCCTTCGTCGAGCCGGATATGGAGCCAGTATGAAGAGCGGGAGTACGGACGTCGTCATGCAGCGGATGGATGTAAGTGCAGCCACCCGTGCGCGGTTGAAGGGGCAGAGGCCCGTCGCCATCTGGCTCACCGGGTTGAGCGCGGCCGGAAAATCCACCATTGCAAATGCGCTCGAGGTGGCGCTGGCCGAACGCGGCCGGCATACCTATCTGCTCGATGGGGATAATGTGCGCCTGGGATTATGCCGGGATCTGGGCTTCACTGACGAAGACCGGGTAGAGAACATACGTCGCATTGCCGAACTGGGGCGCCTGTTCGTCGATGCAGGTCTCATTGTCATAACGGCGTTCATCTCGCCATTCCGGGCTGATCGAGCGTTGGCACGGGGGATCATCGGAGAGGACTCCTTCATTGAGGTCTTCATTGATACGCCATTGGCCGAGTGCGAGCGTCGCGATCCCAAGGGGTTGTATGGGAAAGCGCGCGCGGGGCTTATCAAGAATTTCACCGGTATCGATTCCGTCTACGAGCCGCCATTGAACCCGGAAATCAGAGTCGGGACCTTGGAGCAGAGCCTTCCTGAGGTCGTTAACCAGATTCTGGCGTATCTGGACAAGCGCTCCTCCGTCAGTTGAGCCGAAAAAAGGATGGAGCCGCAGGTATACGGCCTGGGGTAAGTGTTCATGCTTGATCCATTGATCGTGGCGGGGTTTGGTGTTGGTGCGCTGGTCGGCCTGACTGGTGTAGGCGGTGGTGCGCTGATGACGCCGGTGCTGGTGCTGCTTTTCGGCTATGCCCCAGGCGTCGCCGTTGCGACCGACCTGCTGTTCGCTGCGGTAACAAAGACCTGCGGGGTTGCTGTTCATTACCGCGCAGACACGATAGATACCCTTGTGCTGCGGCGTCTGCTGCTCGGTAGCCTGCCGGCGGCGCTACTGGTTGGCATCGGCCTGGCGTACTGCGGGGATGGGACGGCCGGTGCCTTGGACCCGCTGATGCGTGACACCCTGGCTTGGCTGCTTCTGCTGTCTGCAGTGGGGATATTCTGTCGCAAATGGCTCCATCGGCTGGGCAGCCTTCTGCGTACAGAGCGAGCTGAGCAATTCAAGCGCTGGCAAGAAGGTCTCACCGTTGCGGCGGGTGCATTCATTGGCGTATGCGTGAGCTTGACATCTGTTGGTGCCGGGGCTCTGGGGGCCGTTGTCTTGCTCTATCTGTATCCCTTTCGCTTGCAGGGCGTTCGGCTAGTGGCCACGGATCTGGCGCATGCCATACCACTGGCTCTGGTCGCTGCGGGAGTACATTGGTTCATCGGAACAATCGACTGGGTACTTCTGGGAATACTGCTTACCGGGTCGATCCCAGGCGTACTGATCGGGGTCTGGCTGAGTCGGCGGTTGGCGCTTCAGTGGTTGAACTTGGCGATTGGCTGCCTGCTTATCGTGAGCGGTCTCAAGCTGCTGGCTGGCTGACATGCATCGCTTGTGCGCGTTCTGTTTCTCGCATCACCTGATTCAGGTGCCAACAAACGTACCGAGGCTTGTTTGAAAAGATACATTCTCGTCACCGGCGGCACAGGCTTTGTTGGCAATGCCCTTCTACAGCGTCTCGTCAAACGCCCGGGGAGCCGCATTCTGGCATGGGTGCGGCGCCCGGATAAGGTGTTGCCCGCCGGTGTCGTCCCGGTGGTTGCATCATTCAATCGTATCTTTGCCGTCGGTTCGCTGACGGGGCGCGTGGATACCGTGGTGCATTGCGCGGCGCGGGTGCATGTGATGAACGAGACAGCCTCGGATCCGCTTTCCGAGTTTCGCAAGGTCAATGTCGAGCTGACGCTCGATCTCGCGCGTGCCGCTATCGCAGCAGGTGCAACGCGGTTCATTTTCCTTAGTACGATCAAGGTTCACGGGGAATGCAGTGGCGCTGGAGCGCCCTTCACTGCGTGTGATATACCTCGCCCCGCTGACCCCTATGCCCTTTCCAAGCTTGAAGCGGAAGAGCAATTGCGCGCTCTGGCGAGTGAAACCGGCCTCGAGTTGGTCGTCATTCGGGTACCTCTGGTCTACGGACCTAGCGTGAAGGGAAATTTCCGCAGCATGATGCGTTGGCTCGTTGCCGGGGTGCCGCTGCCCTTGGGCGGTCTGAACAACAGACGCAGTCTGGTGGCTCTGGATAATCTGGTCGACTTGATTTATGTGTGCATCGATCATCCGGCTGCGGCAAACCGGACGCTGCTGGTCAGCGATTGTGAAGACCTTTCCACTAGCGAGCTTTTGCAGCGTCTGGCCGGGGCGCTGGGGCGGCGCGCAAGATTGCTGTCGATCCCGGAGAGATGGATCGCAAAGGCTGCGCGGCTCTTCGGGCAAGAGCATGTTTATCAGCGTCTGGTGGGAAACCTGCAGGTTGACGCGAGCGAGACCTGCGAGTTGCTCGGCTGGGCTCCCCCACTACGGGTGGATGAGGCCTTGGCGCAGACAGCCCAGCATTATCTGGACCAGGTGCGCTCATGATGCTCTGGCTGATCCTGCCGCTTGCCTTCATTGCGTCCTTCGCCCTCACGGCGGTGCTGCGGGCCTACGCGTTGCAACGCAGCCTGATTGATGTGCCGAACGCGCGAAGCTCCCACTCGGTACCGACGCCTCGGGGCGGTGGCGTAGCGATTGTCTTGGTGGTGGCTGTGCTGCTGTCCATTCTGGCCGGTTCCGGGCTAGCGGATATGTCGTTGGCCTGGGCAGTGCTGGGTGCGGGATCAGCGGTCGCGGTGCTGGGCTTCGCCGACGATCATGGTCACATCGCTGCGCGCTGGCGCTTGCTGGGTCACTTTATGGCGGCGGCCTGGGCGCTGTTCTGGCTGGGGGGGCTGCCGCCCGTGCAGCTTTTTGGTTCTACGCTGGAACTTGGCTGGTTGGGTCATCTGCTGGCGCTGGTATTCATCGTATGGCTGCTCAATCTCTACAACTTCATGGATGGCATCGATGGGATCGCCAGCATCGAGGCGATTTGCGTGTGCGCAGGAGCGTTGCTCTGTTATGCCGTGGTCGGGGCGGTAGGCAAGGCCCTGGGCTACGTCGAATGGCTGCTGATCGCCGCCGTGGTGGGTTTTGCCTGCTGGAATTTTCCACGGGCACGTATTTTCATGGGGGATGCCGGGAGCGGATTTCTGGGCATTGTGATCGGCATTCTTGTGCTGCAGGCCAGCTGGCAGCACCCGCAGCTGCTCTGGAGCTGGCTAATTTTGCTCGGCGTGTTCATCGTCGACGCAACGTTCACCCTGTTCCGTCGTCTTTTGCGGGGCGAGGCTGCCTATCAGGCTCATCGCAGCCACGCGTATCAGGCTGCGGCGCGTCGCTTTGGCCGCCATGCGCCGGTGACGGTTGTGGTTGGACTGATCAATCTGGGTTGGCTTCTGCCCTGGGCGATGGGAGTGGCCTTGGGCGGAGTTGACGGTGCGACGGCCATGCTGATTGCCTATGTGCCATTGTTGTGCCTCTGCATATGGTTTGACGCCGGTGCGGCTGAAACGGGCGGATGATGGCGTAGTTTTGCGTTGCGAGTGACGATTTGCATGTTGCACGGTGTTGGGGCGAATGACATTGACGTACGAGAATGAAATGAATGTTGCGTGATCGCCTACTGGGCCTGCCCCGACGGTACAAGCGACTGCTGCAGGTCCTGGCCGATGTCGTTCTGGTATGGATCTCGTTGTGGCTGGCGTTCGTGGTGCGGCTGGGCTCGTTCGACGAGATCGAGCCGCTTGGGGGGCATACCTGGTTGTTCGCGCTTGCCCCGGTGCTGGCTATTCCGCTGTTCATCCGCATCGGCATGTACCGAGCGGTGATGCGCTATCTCGGCAATGATGCGCTGATCACCATTGCCAAGGCGGTGACGTTTTCTTCGCTGCTGCTGGCGCTGGCGATCTATTGGTATCGCGATGCGCCAGCGCTGGTGCCGCGTTCGCTGGTGTTCAACTACTGGTGGATCAGCCTGATGCTGCTCGGCGGGCTGCGCCTGTTGTTGCGACAGTACGTGCTGGGCGACTGGTACGCCGGCATGCTGGCCGTCCCGTTCGGACGTGACGACGGCCTGACGCGTGTAGCCATCTACGGCGCAGGCGCGGCCGGCAATCAGCTGGCGGCGGCATTGCGAATGGGCCGTGCCATGCGTCCTGCTGCCTTCATCGACGACGATGGCGACTTGGCCAATCGGGTCATCGCCGGGCTCAAGGTGTACAAGCCCAGGCATATCGATCAGATGATCTGCGACACCGGGGCGAGCGAAGTATTGCTGGCGATTCCCTCCGCCAGCCGGGCGCGGCGTCGGGAGATCCTTGCCGATCTGGAACGATACCCGCTGCACGTCCGGTCGGTACCCGGGTTCATGGACCTCGCAAGCGGCCGGGTGAAGGTGGAAGATCTCCAGGAGGTCGATATCGCCGACCTGCTTGGGCGTGACAGCGTCGCCCCGGACGAGAGGCTGCTGGCACACTGCATACAGGGCAAGGTCGTGCTGGTCACTGGCGCGGGGGGCTCGATCGGCTCCGAGCTCAGTCGCCAGATCCTGCGGCTGTCGCCTACGGTGCTGCTTCTGCTCGACCACAGTGAATACAACCTGTACGCCATCCACGCCGAGCTCGAGCAGCAGGTCAGTGAGCGGGCGCTTCAGCTGGAGCTGATCCCCATCCTGGGCTCGGTCGGCAATGCCGATCGGCTGCTCGACGTGATGCGCACCTGGGGCGTCGATAGCGTCTATCACGCTGCGGCCTACAAGCATGTGCCAATGGTCGAGCACAACATCGCCGAAGGCGTGATGAACAACGTGATCGGCACGCTCAACTGTGCGCAGGCGGCGATTCAGGCGGGTGTTGCGCACTTCGTATTAATTTCGACCGACAAGGCGGTGCGCCCGACGAATGTCATGGGAAGCACCAAGCGCCTCGCGGAAATGGCCCTGCAGGCCCTGAGCAGGGAAACGGCGCCGGTGCTGTACGGGCAGGCGGGGGTCAACCATGTGAACCGGACACGCTTCACCATGGTCAGGTTCGGCAATGTGCTGGGGTCGTCCGGCTCGGTGATACCGCTGTTTCGCGAACAGATTCGCCGGGGCGGGCCTGTCACTGTGACCCATCCGAAGATCACCCGTTATTTCATGACCATCCCCGAGGCTGCCCAGCTGGTGCTGCAGGCAGGCTCAATGGGGCAGGGCGGGGACGTGTTCGTGCTTGACATGGGCTCTCCGGTGCAGATCGTCGAGCTTGCCGAGAAGATGATCCACCTGTCGGGATTGTCCGTGCGCTGCGAAAGCAATCCTGCCGGCGACATCGCCATACAGTTCACCGGCCTGCGGCCGGGCGAGAAGCTTTACGAGGAATTGCTGATCGGCGACAACGTCACTCCGACCCAGCATCCGATGATCATGTCGGCGAACGAAGCCTGCCTGCCATGGGCCGAGTTCTGCGATGTGCTGGACAGGCTCCTGCAGGGGCTGGACCGTGATGACTTCGAGCAGGTCAGGCTGGTCATGCGTGCCACGGTCGATGGCTACTCGCCACGCGAGGAGATCGTCGACTGGATCCACCGGCAGCGGGGACGGATGCCGCTGGCCTAGGCTCGATCAGAGATATTCCGCCTTCAGGATGCCTTCGAGCTGCTCATGCGGGATGAACAGCTCCGGGTGGCCGCTGGAGTAGGGCGCGATGCTGTACACGTCGTACTTGAGCAACACGCTGTCTTTCAGCAGTGCAATATTCGGCGTCTGCTGGAAGGGCCAGAAGTCGACGAACTCGGCGTCCTGATCGTGTTCGTTCTCCACCAGCCAACGCTGGTGCGCCTGGCGTGCGACGCGCCAGAAGTTACCTTCCTGCCCCGGAACCAACAGGTCCTCCAGGCGCAGCTCGCGGTTCTGCTCGCGATCGTAGTTGATGAAGCCGCGTCCGGGCATGCCGTGGGCGCCACCGACATACAGGTAGCTGGAGAACTCGACCACCAGGATGTCGCCGTGCTGCTCGCGCAGCTTGGCCTGCAGGTAGCTGCTCCAGCCCGGCTCGGCGGTGCTCAGAAAGCGCTGCTGGTAATCCTCTAGCGACGCGGGCAGACGGTCATCCGGGCCGTTGATGGTCATCCGCCGCAGCCGTGCATCGATCAGGCGGTCGAGTACAGGTTCGTCGGCAAAGGTCAGGGTATCGATGTTCACCAGTGGGCAGCTGTCGCCCTCGCAGCCTTGGGGGCGATGCTCGGTGACGATTTGACGGACTTCGACGGGGCGTTCGGCGACCAGGTGCTGGCAGCCGCCGAGCAGCAGGAAAAGGCAGCCCAGCAGGATGAGGTGGCGGATGGATGCGATTGAATACATGGTTGGTCCAGGGATGACAGTGCGCTTTCGATCGCCGCGCTTGCGCGAAGTTCGTGCGCTGGCGCAGTGGAGCGTTCTTCGGTTACGGCGGTCTGCAAAGGGCTGCGTCAGAGACGATGCCGCGTTAGGATGGCCACAAAGCCGCTCACGACGTGACGGTTGCAGTCATTCGCCGCCGGCAAGGCGCGAATCAAACCGATATGAGTGGTACCCATGAGCGAGACCTTCAAACCCGGTCCGGATGATGTCCAGATCCTCCGTCGAGAGCAATGCTTCAGCGGTTTCTATCGGCTGGAGCGCGTCCACCTGCGCCACCGTCAGTTCAGTGGTGCCATGGGCGCCGAGCTGAGCCGCGAACTGTTCGTGCGGCATGACGCCGTATGCGTGCTGCCCTACGATCCGCTGCGTGACCGAGTGGTACTGATCGAGCAGTTTCGTGTCGGGGCGCTGGGCAAGGTCGACAATCCCTGGCTGATCGAACTGGTCGCCGGGCTGATCGACAAGGACGAGGCGCCGGATCAAGTCGCCCGTCGCGAGGCGGTGGAAGAAGCCGGGCTGGAGCTGGGCGAGTTGTGGCCGATCACGCGTTATTTTCCATCGCCGGGCGGCAGCGACGAGCGCGTACACCTCTATATAGGTCGCTGCGACAGCGAAGGGGCCGACGGTGTGTTCGGGCTGGCCGAAGAGGGCGAGGACATCCGTGTGCATGTCTGGTCGTTGCAAGAGGCACTGCGCGCCATTTCCGACGGTCGAATCGACAACGCGGCCAGCATCATTGCACTGCAGTGGCTGGCCTTGAATCGCGAGCAGGTGCGGGGGGAGTGGGCATGAGGAAGACGCGCGAGCGATACCGAGTCGATCTGCTCGAACTGCAGGCGGCCTGCGAAGCCAACTATCTGCGTCTGATGCGTCTGATGCGTCTGTTGCCGGGCATGCGCAGCGGCTGCGAAGCGCGGCGCATCGCCATCAGCCAGGGTGACCTGCTGCTCGGCGTACTGGTACTCGAGGTGCTGGAGAGCTGCCCTTACACCACCACCGTGCGGGTGAGCCAGGAGCACTGCCTGACCTGGTTGCCGGTGCCGAAGATGGAAGTGCGCGTCTATCACGATGCACGCATGGCCGAAGTGGTTCGTGCCGAGAACGCCCGGCGCTTCCGCGGCATCTATCACTACCCCAACGCGCAGATGCACCAGCCTGATGAGAAGAACCAGCTCAATCTCTTTCTCGGCGAGTGGCTGGGGCACTGCCTGGCCTGTGGCCATGAGCTGGAGCCCGTGCTCTGAAGCCGTTGATCGATTGACGAAGCAGGCACACGCGCATCGCAACGCGGTTCTGTGACCCAGGCCCACAACCCGAGGTTTACCCTCCGGATGGGCTCCTACCATAATTCCGTTGCGATTTCGCTCAAGGAGAAGGGCCTTGCCTGGTGCGCCCCTGACTGCTGTTGAAGATTCGGTTCTGCTGGTGCAGCTCACCGATAGCCACCTGTTTGCCGAAGCGGACGGCAAGCTGCTGGGCATGAATACCTGCGACAGTCTGAAGCGGGTGGTCGAGCTGGCCATCGAAGAGCAGCCGCGCATCGACCTGATCCTGGCTACCGGTGATCTGTCCCAGGACGGTTCGGTGGCGTCCTACCAGCGCTTCCGCCAGTTGGCCGGGCGCATCGAGGCGCCAGCGCGCTGGTGTCCCGGCAACCATGATGAACTCGGCGCCATGCGCGAGGCCACCCGTGGCAGTGAGCTGATGGAGCCAGTGCTTGAGATCGGTGGCTGGCGCGTCGTGATGCTCGACACCCTGGTTGCAGGCTCGGTGTATGGCATGCTGCGTGGCGATCAACTCGAGCTGCTGGATCGCGCCCTGGGCGAGGCGCCCAAGCGGCATCACCTGGTCTGTTTGCATCACCATCCCGTATCCATTGGCAGCCGCTGGATGGACAGCATCGGGCTGCGCAATCCCGAGGCGCTGTTCGAGGTGCTGGACCGCCACGACAACGTGCGTGCGCTGCTTTGGGGTCATATCCATCAGGCGTTCGATCAGTCGCGCAATGGGGTTCGGCTGCTAGCCACGCCGTCGACGGGCGTGCAGTTCACGCCGCAGAGCGAGGACTTCCAGGTCGATAGCGCGGCACCGGGTTATCGCTGGCTCCGTCTGTATGCCGACGGGAGACTGGAAACGGCTGTGTCGCGGGTCAGCGGCATCGCCTTCGAAGTGGATTACAGCGTCAAGGGCTATTGAGCGTACTGCAGCTCGCGCTGCATAACGTTTGGTCGGCGGTCTTGATCGGTTCGGGGCAGGCGTAAGTGGCGTTCGTCCCGGGCGGTTCGCTTGCAGTCGGCGGTATGCGCCTTGTAGCCTTGCGGTTTTTCAACGAACTGTATTCATGTCCAGTTACCCGCCCTCGATACTCTATCTCCATGGCCTCAACAGTTCGCCGCTTTCGCAGAAGGCGAGCCAGCTGTCCGC
Source organism: Pseudomonas sp. LM13 (assembly GCF_041381355.1). NCBI lineage: Bacteria > Pseudomonadati > Pseudomonadota > Gammaproteobacteria > Pseudomonadales > Pseudomonadaceae > Pseudomonas > Pseudomonas sp. LM13. The sequence continues at coordinate 329,860 of NZ_JACBXH010000001.1, read as the reverse complement.
TGCGTTGGACCAGCTTGGCCTTGCCGATCGGCTGCGGGTGCCGGCGCTGCATCACCACCCGCGCCAGGCCATCGCCCAGCTCGAAGCCTGCATCGCCGAGCTCGGCCGGCCGTTGCTGGTCGGCAGCTCGCTCGGCGGCTACTATGCGACCCACCTCGCCGAGCGCCATGGCCTCAAGGCGTTGCTCATCAATCCGGCGGTGATGCCGCATCGCCGCTTCGACGGTTATCTCGGGCCGCAGACCAATCTCTACAGTGGGGAAGTCTGGGACCTGACCGAGGACCATGTGGCCGCACTGGCGGAGCTGGAGACCTCGTCTCCCGAGGATGCCGAGCGCTATCAGGTCTGGCTGCAGACAGGCGACGAGACGCTGGATTACCGTGACGCGGCGCAGTTCTACCGTGGCTGTGCGCTGCGTATCCAGGCGGGTGGCGACCATGGTTTCCAGGGGTTCGAGGAGCGCCTGCCGGCATTGCTGGCCTTCGCCGGTTTCGACCCGCAGCTTTGGTTGGGGCGGCTCTGACAGCGTGTTGCGGCGGAAACGGTAGCGCGAGTGCGCACTGGCGATACCGCATGACTCGCCGATTATTCGTGGCTCGCATGGGCCGATTGTTCAGAACATAAGGACAGTGCCAGACAGATGTCTTATACCGCAGAAGCCATCGAGGTTCTTTCCGGCCTCGATCCGGTGCGCAAGCGCCCCGGCATGTACACCGACACCTCGCGGCCCAACCACCTGGCCCAGGAAGTCATCGACAACAGCGTCGACGAAGCCCTCGCTGGCCACGCTCGCTCGGTCCAGGTGATCCTGCATCAAGACAATTCGCTGGAAGTGATCGACGACGGCCGTGGCATGCCGGTGGATATTCACCCGGAAGAGGGCGTGCCGGGCGTCGAGCTGATCCTCACCAAGCTGCATGCGGGCGGTAAGTTCTCCAACAAGAACTATCAGTTCTCCGGTGGTTTGCACGGCGTCGGCATCTCGGTGGTCAACGCGTTGTCGACGCGGGTCGAAGTGACCGTCAAGCGTGACGGCAACGAGTACCGCATGAGCTTCGCCGATGGCTTCAAGGCTACCGACCTGGAAGTCATCGGCAGCGTCGGCAAGCGCAACACCGGTACCAGCGTGCGCTTCTGGGCCGATCCGAAATACTTCGATTCCCCCAAATTCTCCATCAGCCGGCTCAAGCATGTACTCAAGGCCAAGGCTGTGCTCTGTCCGGGGCTGAGCGTCAGCTTCGAGGACAAGGCCAGCGGTGAGAAGGTCGAGTGGCATTACGAGGATGGTCTTCGTTCGTACTTGGTGGACTCGGTCAGCGAGTATCTGCGCCTGCCGGACGAACCCTTTGTCGGTGCCCTGGCCGGCAATACCGAGGCGGTGGACTGGGCGTTGCTCTGGTTGCCGGAGGGCGGCGAGAGCGTTCAGGAAAGCTACGTCAACCTGATTCCCACGGCTCAGGGCGGCACCCATGTCAATGGCTTGCGCCAGGGCCTGCTGGATGCCATGCGCGAATTCTGCGAGTTCCGCAACCTCCTGCCGCGCGGGCTCAAGCTGGCCCCGGAAGACATATGGGAGCGCATCGCCTTCGTCCTCTCGATGAAGATGCAGGAGCCGCAGTTCTCCGGGCAGACCAAGGAGCGCCTGTCGTCCCGCGAAGCCGCCGCCTTCGTCTCCGGTGTGGTCAAGGATGCCTTCAGCCTCTGGCTCAATGCCCACCCGGAGCTGGGCATGCAACTGGCCGAGCAGGCGATCAGCAACGCCGGGCGCCGGCTCAAGGCTGGCAAGAAGGTCGAACGCAAGAAGATCACCCAGGGCCCGGCGCTGCCCGGCAAGCTGGCCGACTGCGCCGGGCAGGACCCGATGCGCGCCGAGCTGTTCCTGGTCGAAGGCGACTCGGCCGGCGGCTCCGCCAAGCAGGCACGGGACAAGGAGTTTCAGGCGATCATGCCGCTGCGTGGCAAGATCCTGAACACCTGGGAGGTCGACGGCGGCGAGGTGCTCGCCAGCCAGGAAGTACATGACATCGCCGTGGCCATCGGCGTCGATCCGGGCGCGGCCGATCTGGGCCAGCTGCGTTACGGCAAGATCTGCATCCTCGCCGACGCCGACTCCGACGGCCTGCACATCGCCACGTTGCTCTGCGCCCTGTTCGTTCAGCATTTCCGCCCTTTGGTCGAGGCCGGCCATGTCTATGTCGCCATGCCGCCGCTGTACCGCATCGACTTGGGCAAGGACATCTTCTATGCGCTCGACGAGGCCGAGCGCGACGGCATTCTCGAGCGGCTGGTGGCCGAGAAACGCCGCGGCAAACCTCAGGTGACGCGCTTCAAGGGCCTCGGTGAAATGAACCCGCCGCAGCTGCGGGAAACCACCATGGACCCCAATACTCGCCGCCTGGTACAGCTGACCCTGGATGATTTCGAGGGTACCCGCGAAATCATGGACATGCTGCTGGCGAAGAAGCGCGCCGGCGATCGCAAGAGCTGGCTCGAGTCCAAGGGCAACCTGGCGGAGGTGCTGGTTTGATCCGTCGCTGGCTAGCGCTGCTGAGTCTGGCCTCGGCACCGCTCTGGGCCAACGAGCCGGCGCCCGAGCCGGCGCCCGAGCTGAAGCTGTTGAGCGAGCATCCGGTGGCGGGTATGAGCGGTGGCAACCTGTCCGGAATAGCCTGGTGTGGCGATGCGCTGTGGGCCGTTTCCGACCGCGAGGATGACGTTCTCTATCGTCTGGATACCAGCGTATCGCCCTGGCAGGCGGAGCCTGAGCGCTTCGAAGCCGGCCCTCCGCCGGATAGCGGTTTGCCTTGGGGCATGCGCATGCGCACCTGGCTCAGTGGCCACGTACGCGGTGGTCACCTGGATTTCGAAGGGCTGAGCTGCGACAGCCTGGGCAATCGCTATCTGGTCAGCGAGGCGCATGCCGCCGTGCTGCGGGTGAGCCCGGCGGGCACGGCGGAGTGGCTGCGCCTGCCCGAATCGCTGGTGCGCCAGGCGCGGGCCAGCGGCATGCTCTGGCATTTCAATACATTGTTCGAGGGCATCGCCGTCGATCCGAAGGCCGAGCGCCTCTGGCTCGCCGCCGAGCGTGAGCGCCGAGGGTTGCTGGTACTGCATCGCCAGCAGAGCAGTTGGCAGTGCACGGGCGGCTGCGTGCTGATGGCCGAGGGTGGCGATCAGCCGCCGCCCCCTGCACTGGGCGATGCACCGCTGCCGAAAAGCTTCTCGGCGGTGGCCTTCTTCGGCGACAAGGTCTTCGTGCTGGAGCCCTCGGCCTACCGCGTCTGTCGTCGCAGCCTCACCACCGGTGCGGTCGAGCGCTGCTGGTCATTTGCCGAGGAGGCTTTGACCGAAGAGCGCCGTTACGCAGAGCCCTACGGTAATGCCGAAGCGCTGTGGATCGACGAAGAGGGCGCCTGGATTGGCGTCGACAACAACGGCAAGGCTCGCGGTGACGGCGAGAAGCGTCCCATTGTCTGGCGATTCTCCGCGCCGAAAGGCGGCTGGGGTGCGAAGCCTTGAGCCAGACGGCCGGGCGTCGTGCCGGGCGGGTGATGCTGGTGCTCGCCTGGGGTATCGGGCTGTTCCTGGCTACACGCTTCTTTGCCGCCTGGGAGGCAGATCGCGTCAACCCCAACCGCCAACCGGTATCCCAGCTGCAGGGCGAGCAGATCGAGGTGCAGCTGGCTGGCAACGTCCAGGGACATTTCGTCGCCAGCGGCAAGATCAACGGCGAGGCAGTCACCTTTCTGCTCGATACCGGCGCCACCGATGTCGCGGTGCCGGCCGAGCTGGCCGAACGGCTGGGGCTGGAGCGTGGCGCACCGGTGATGCTGCACACCGCCAATGGCCAGACCACCGGCTATCGCACCGTGCTGCCAAGTCTCGAACTTGGCGAAATCAGGCTGCGCGATGTGCGCGCCATCGTCGCCCCCGGCTTTCGCAGCGAACAGGTTCTGCTCGGCATGAGCGCCCTGAAACAACTTGAATTCACCCAGCGCGCCGGCACTCTGGTGCTGCGCCAGCATGTAACGGATCGACCATGAGCGAATCCCTCGACCTGAGCCTCGATGGCGTGGAGCGGCGCTCCCTCGCCGACTTCACCGAGCAGGCCTACCTCAATTACTCCATGTACGTGATCATGGATCGCGCACTGCCGCATATCGGCGATGGCTTGAAGCCGGTGCAGCGACGCATCGTCTATGCCATGAGCGAGCTCGGCCTGAACGCCGACGCCAAGCACAAGAAGTCGGCGCGCACGGTCGGCGACGTGCTCGGTAAATTCCATCCGCACGGCGACAGCGCTTGCTACGAGGCGATGGTGCTGATGGCGCAGCCGTTCAGCTATCGCTACCCGCTGGTCGACGGTCAGGGCAACTGGGGTGCGCCGGACGATCCCAAGTCCTTCGCCGCCATGCGCTACACCGAGGCGCGCCTGTCACGCTATTCCGAGGTGCTGCTGTCCGAGCTGGGGCAGGGCACGGTGGACTGGGTACCGAACTTCGACGGCACCCTCGACGAACCGGCGACCCTGCCGGCGCGGCTGCCCAATCTGCTGCTCAACGGCACCACCGGCATCGCCGTGGGGATGGCCACCGACGTGCCGCCGCACAACCTGCGTGAAGTCGCCGCCGCCTGCGTCCGTCTGCTCGACGAGCCGAGTGCCAGCGTCGAGCAGCTCTGCGAGCATGTGCAGGGGCCGGATTTCCCGACCGAGGCCGAGATCGTCACGCCGCGCGCGGACCTGCTGAAAATCTACGAAACCGGTCGTGGTTCGGTGCGTATGCGTGCGGTGTACCGGGTCGAAGACGGCGACGTGGTGGTCACCGCGCTGCCGCACCAGGTGTCCGGCTCCAAGGTGCTCGAGCAGATCGCCGGGCAGATGCAGGCCAAGAAGCTGCCAATGGTCGCCGACCTGCGTGATGAGTCGGACCACGAAAACCCCTGCCGCATCGTCATCATCCCGCGCTCCAACCGGGTCGATGTCGAGGCGCTGATGCAGCACCTGTTCGCCACCACCGATCTGGAGTCCAGTTACCGGGTCAACACCAACGTCATCGGCCTCGATGGGCGTCCACAGGTGAAAAACCTGCGCACCCTGCTCAGCGAGTGGCTGACCTACCGCATCGGTACCGTGCGCCGTCGTCTGCAGTTCCGCCTGGACAAGGTCGAGAAGCGCCTGCACCTGTTGGAAGGCCTCTTGGTAGCGTTCCTCAACCTCGACGAGGTGATCCACATCATCCGGACCGAGGATCAGCCCAAGCCGGTGCTGATGGCGCGTTTCGAATTGTCCGAACTGCAGGCCGACTACATCCTCGATACCCGCCTGCGCCAGCTGGCGCGCCTGGAAGAGATGAAGATCCGCGGCGAGCAGGACGAGCTGGCCAAGGAACGCGAGAAACTGCTGGCGCTGCTGGGCAGCGAAAGCAAGCTGAAGAAGCTGGTGCGCAAGGAACTGATCGAGGACGCGGAAACCTACGGCGATGACCGTCGCTCGCCGATCGTCGAGCGTGCCGAGGCCAGTGCGCTGTCGGAGAACGAGCTGCTGCCGTCCGAGCCGGTCACCGTGGTGATCTCCGACAAGGGCTGGGCGCGCTGCGCCAAGGGCCACGATGTCGATGCCAGCGGTCTGTCCTACAAGGCCGGGGATGGCTTCAAGGCGGCTGCGGCCGGGCGCTCGAATCAATATGCGGTGTTCATCGACTCCACTGGACGCAGCTATTCGCTAGCGGCGCACTCGTTGCCTTCGGCACGTGGCCAGGGCGAGCCGCTTACCGGCCGGCTGACCCCGCCGCCAGGCGCCAGCTTCGAATGCGTGCTGTTGCCCGACGACGAGGCGCTCTATGTGATCGCCTCGGATGCCGGCTATGGCTTTGTCGTCAAGGGCGAGGACCTTCAGGCCAAGAACAAGGCTGGCAAGGCACTGCTCTCGCTGCCGACCGGCGCCCGCGTCGTCGCCCCGCGCCCCCTGGCCAATCGCGAGGAGGACTGGCTGGCTGCCGTGACGACCGAAGGCCGCCTGCTGGTGTTCCCGGTGCGCGATTTGCCTCAGCTGGGCAAGGGCAAGGGCAACAAGATCATTGGCATTCCCGGCGAGCGGGTGGCCAGCCGCGAGGAGTATCTGGTCGATCTGGCGGTATTGCCCGCCGGTGCGACGTTGCTGTTGCAGGCCGGTAAGCGCACGCTGTCGCTCAAAGCCGAAGATCTCGAGCATTACAAGGGCGAGCGCGGGCGGCGCGGCAACAAGCTGCCACGCGGCTTCCAGCGTGTCGAAGGGCTGCAGGTCGAGGTCTGACAAGCGCATTGGCGCTGGAATCGACGGCCGCTTTCACGGAAGATAGCGGCCTTTCCAGCCTGCGGCATGTCTCCGGTGCTTTTTCGCGTCGCTTATTCATTTTCCGGCGCGCTACATATGCACGAGGCATTGCTGGCCGTAGGGCCGCAGGCGGCCAGAAGAATTATGGTGTTATGACGGTAATGAAGAACTTGCTGCGTGTTCCGACTGTTTTGTTGCTGGCCAGCATTGGCTTGACAGGCTGCATCGGGCTCAAGCCGGCGCCGATGTATCGGCTCGACAGCGGTACGACCGAGGTGCCTGAAAGAACCGATGGAGCGTCCGTGCTGCTGGCGCCGGTGGCGTTGGCCGACTACCTGCAGCGCGATGCTCTGCTGCAGCGCCTGGCCGATGGCAGCCTGGCTGCCGATGATCAGCAGGCACGCTGGGCGGGCAGCCTGAAGGGTGACATCGAGCAGGTGTTGCTGCGTCAGCTGGCCTGGCGCCTGGACACCCAGAGCCTCGTGCTCGGCCCGGCTGAAGAGGGTTTCGCGGCGGAGGTACAGATCGAGCTGTCGATCTCGCGTCTGGATTCCGGTCCGCAGTACCCGGCGGTGCTCGAGGCGCAGTGGCGGCTCAGGGACAAGGCGGGCAAGCATCTGGGCACTCGCCTGGTGCGGCTGCAGGAGGAGCATCAGGGCACGGCAACCGACCAGGTACGTGCGCAGAGTCAGTTGCTTCAGCGACTGAGCGAGATGTTGGCGCAGGCGGTTGAGCCGACCTTGGTGGCGAAGACGGCGCCCAAGCCTGCGCCAGCCAAGCCGCCGGTCAAATCTGCCGAAGCGCCGGCACCGCGGATCCCTGCCGCCGAACCCATTCGTACCGACATGGAAGTGTTTCGCTTCTGACCCTGTTGCGGCGGCTGTTGCAGCCCGTGCTATGACAAAGCCCGGCCAGCGATCTGGTCGGGCTTTTTCGTTCTCTCGGGCTGGTTGCCTCTGCGGGCATGCTCGCCGCGCGACTCGCTTGAAAGCGATCGTATGGCTTGCGTCAGTGGGTGCGGCTACGTAGCTCGTGCATGCGTGCGAGCTGACGCTCCAGCAATGACGGGTACGGGTCGAGCAGGCGCTCGACGCAACAGGCGCCTTCCGGGCTGGCGATCGGGCGGATGCGGGCACGTTGCTGGATCAGGCGGTCGTCGCTGATGCTGCGCTCGACCAGCAGCAGGTTACGGCTGTGCAGCGACATCTCCAGTGCAGCCTGTGCCGCTTCGCTGAGCAGCAGGTCACCCTGGCCGAGATCGAACAGGTTGTCGCCCTGGGTCAGGCCGAGCTGCAGCTGCAGGGTGATACCACTGTCGGCGAGGTCGATCTGCAGGGCATGGCCAAGCGCGCGCATCAGCTCGCCGCAGCAGATGGCATGGGTGAGGTAATTCTGCTCGTCGTCCTGACTATGGAACAGCATCAGGCTGCTACCGTCGTTGAGTGTATGCAGCTCGGCCTGGTAGAGCGTCGCCGCCTGCTGCAGGCAATCACGATAGCGTTGCAGCAGTTCGGTCAGGCGCTCGCGCGGCAGGCGGCGCAGCTGATCCTGATTGCCGAGCTGGATGGCCAGCACGGCGCTGCGCGTCGAGCGTGGCGCAGCGATCGGCTGCGGAGCCCGGCTGGCGGGGCTGTCGAAAGGCGGTTCGTCGTCCGCTATCTCCAGATCGTCGTCGCTGTTCGCCGACAGCCGCACCTGACGCTGCGGCTGGTCTTCGTCCAGGTCGACCTCAAAGCGTTCGGGGTGAGACCGAGCCGGGCTGTCTTGGGCGGAGCGATCTGCGTCCTGCTCGAAATAGTCCTCGTCCAGTGCATCGCTGAGGTCAAGCTCCGGCTCTGGCTTCTCCGGCACCAGACGTGCCTGCAGTTGCCGGGCGAGGTCGCCGATCTCGTCCTGCCGCCCGGCGCCCGGTGCCGGGTCGTCCGGGTCGCGCAGCCAGAGGCGCATCTGCATCAGCGGCGTGGACAGTTGGCGGCCGAGGCGCATGCTCAGGGTTAGGGTCAGCGCCAGCAGAATCAGGCTGAGCAGGCCCATGCTTTGCAGGCTGATGGTCATCGGCTGCTGGAACTGCTGCATGTCGAGGCTGACACGCAGATGCCCGGCGATCACCTCCTGAAAGCTGATCGGCGTCGAGTAGAGGCCATTGTCGTCCCCAAGCAAGCCCTGCTGTGGGCGCGTGCCGGACTCGGCCAGCACGCGATTGTCCACGCTGTAGATCGCCGCATGGGCGACCAGCGGGTTCTTCACCAGATTGCTCAGCAGCACGTTGAGGCTGAGGATGTCGTTGGCCACCAGCAGGTCGGTGGCCGACGCCGCCGTCTGTGTCACCAGACTCTGGCCGAGGGCGTCGGCTTGCTGTTCCATGGCGTGCTTGAACTGCATGCCGATCACCCAGGCATAGATGATCAGCGCCAGCGCCACCAGCAGCAGCGTGTGGCTGGCGATACGCAGCACCAGTGGCACGCGATGCTGGCGCACTGCGCGGTAGAGCATGAGAAAGAAGTTGTCGGGCTTTACGGATGCGGGCCGGTTCACAGAGCGCGGCTCTTCTCGTCGGGAAATTGCCGAGCAGTATACGGAAAGCACGGTGGGCGCTGAAGGTCTGCAGCTATCAGCTGACGAATTGCGTGGGAGTGTCTAGCTAAAGAGGACGCGGCACGCAGGGCTTGCTAGCGGGAGTCGTAGACGCTGTCCTGGCGCACGGCGAGCTGATGTAGAATGCCGGCCTTCATTGCCTGTCATGGGAGCTGCGCCTTGCGCGAAATCGTCCTGATCAACATCACCGGTGAAGACCGTCCGGGCCTGACCGCGGCCATCACCGGCGTGCTCGCCCAGGGAGGCGTGAACATTCTCGACATCGGCCAGGCAGTGATCCATGACACTCTGTCGTTCGGCATCCTGATCGAGATACCCGACAATGAGCGCGCCTCGTCGGTGCTCAAGGACGTGCTGTTCATGGGCTACAAGCACGACCAGCAGGTGCGCTTCACGCCGGTCTCCGAGGCCGATTATCAGCACTGGGTGGCCGGCCAGGGCAAGGCTCGGCACATCGTCACGCTGCTGACTCGCAAGGTCACCGCCGAGCAGCTGCAACGGGTCAGTTCGATCACCGCCAAGTATGGCCTCAACATCGATCACATCGATCGTCTGTCCGGACGCATGCCGCTGGACATGCCCGAAGAACAAGGTAAGGGCTGCATCGAGTTTTCGGTGCGTGGCGAGCCTGCCGACACCGCCGCATTGCGCGCCGAGTTTCTCAGCGTGGCTCAGGAGCTGAACGTCGACATCGCCTTTCAGCGCGACTCGGTCTACCGGCGCAACCGCCGCCTGGCCGTGTTCGACATGGATTCGACGCTGATCGAGGCCGAGGTCATCGACGAGCTGGCCAAGGCCGCCGGCGTCGGTGAGCAGGTGTCCGAGATCACCGAGCGCGCCATGCGCGGCGAACTGGACTTTCGCGCCAGCTTCAAGGAGCGCCTGGCGCTGCTCGAGGGGCTGTCAGAGAACGTCCTCGCCGATATCGGCGCCAGCCTGCGGCTGACCGAGGGTGCCGAGGTGCTGTTCGCCGAGCTCAAGCGTCTGGGCTACAAGACCGCGATTCTGTCCGGCGGCTTCAGCTACTTCGCCAAGCAGCTGCAGGCCAAGCTGGGCATCGACTACGTGTTCGCCAACGAATTGCAGATCGAGAATGGCAAGGTCACCGGCGTGGCGGTCGAGCCCATCGTCGATGCCCAGCGCAAGGCCGATCTGTTGCGTCAGCTGGCCGAGCAGGAAGGGTTGTGTCTGGAGCAGACCATTGCCGTTGGCGATGGCGCCAACGATCTGCCGATGCTCGGTCTGGCCGGCCTCGGCGTCGCCTTCCGCGCCAAGCCGCTGGTCAAGCAGTCGGCCAAGCAGGCGATCTCCACGCTGGGGCTCGACGGCATCCTCTATCTGCTGGGCTTCCGCGATCGCGAAGGCTCCGAGTGACGGCGACGGGCTGATACTGCGGCATCAGCCCGTCGCGGTCAGGTCTCAGGGCTTGATCGCTACCTTCAGTACCCCGTCGCGCTGGTTGGCGAAGAGATCGTAGGCGTCATTGATATCGGCCAGCGCATACTGATGGGTCACCAGCGGGCCGAGATCGACTCTTCCTGAAGCCACCACGTTGAGCAGCCGGCGCATGCGCTCCTTGCCGCCGGGGCAGAGCGAGGTGACGATCTTGTTGTCGCCCAGGCCGGCGTGGAAGGCGCCGAGCGGAATGGTCAGGTCACTGGAATAGACGCCGAGGCTGGACAGCGTGCCGCCCGGCTTGAGTACTCGCAACGCGCTCTCGAATGTCGATTGCAGGCCCAGCGCCTCGATGGAAGCGTCGACGCCGCGGCCGCCGGTCAGCTTGAGCACCTCGTCCACCACGTCGACATTGCGGAAGTTGAGCGTGACATCCGCACCCATCTTCCGCGCGATATCCAGCCGTGCATCGACGCCGTCCACTGCGATGATGGTGCCGGCGCCACGCAGTCTGGCTCCGGCAGTAGCACACAGGCCGATGGGGCCTTGGGCGAAGATCACCACGATGTCGCCGATCTTGATGTTGGCGGCCTCGGCGCCGGCGAACCCGGTGGACATGATGTCCGGACACATCAACACCTGCTCGTCGGTCAGGCCGTCCGGCACCGGCGCCAGGTTGGCCTGGGCGTCGGGCACCAGCACATATTCGGCCTGGGTGCCGTCGATGGTATTGCCGAAGCGCCAGCCGCCCATGGGCTTGTAACCGTGGCACGAGCAGCCGCCATCCTGCGACGGCAGGCCGTCCTGGCAGGCGTAGGAGGTGAAGCTCGGGCAGATGGCGCCGGCGATCACGCGCTGGCCCTCCTGGTAGCCCCTGACATTGCTGCCCAGCTTTTCGATGACGCCCACCGGCTCGTGGCCAATGGTCAGTCCCGGTGCAACCGGGTACTCGCCCTTGAGAATGTGAACATCGGTGCCACAGATGGTTGTCGTGGTGATCCGCAACAGCGCATCGTTCGGGCCGATCTCGGGTATGGGTTTGTCCTGCAGTTCGATGCGCCCGGGTTCGACGAACACGGCGGCTTTCATCATGGCCATGGCACGACTCCTCCTGTAAGTGAAGACGTCCGGACACTCTAGCCCAGCGTTGCGGCCAGCGGATGACCACGATCAACTCAGGGCGAGTTGGCAGGAGGAGTCTGTCTTGGCCGCTGGGCCAGCCGGGCTCACTCCTCGTCAGAGGAGAAGTCGTAGTCCATCGACTGGCTGGGACCCTGCAGGTAATGCCCCTGGATATAGCTGACGCCGGCCTGCCAGAGCGTGGCGAGTACCGTGGCGCTTTCGACGAAAGGCACGATGCTCTGCTTGCGCTGCTCGTGCAGCTCGGCCAGCAGCGTCTTGAGCGCTTCCTGATTTTCCTGGCGGCTCAGATCCTGGGTATAGGAGCCGTCGACCTTGATGAACTCGGCATCCAGGTGCTTGAGCGTGTTGAAGGGGTTCAGCACGCAACCGAACTGGGCCAGGGCAATTCGGCAACCGAGGCCGCTCAGGCCCTGTGCTAATGCCTTGGCTGGTTTGAGATAGGTGACGGCATCGGCTTCGCCGAACTCGAAGGCCAGTGAGTCGCCGGGCAGGCGCGAGGCCTTGAGTACGACGCTGAGCCAGGGCAGCAGACTGGCGTCCTGGATGCTGGCCGCGGACAGGTGCAGGAACAAGCGGGTGCTATGGCCCTTGGCGCGATGTTCGGCGAGCAGCTTGATGGAATTGAGGATGACCCAGCGGTCGATCTTGCTGGCCAGGCCGGCCTCGCTGGCGGCGCTGAGAAACTCGTTGGGCGGTACTTCCGCGCCTTGGGGATCGAGCAGTCGCAGCAGGACTTCGTAATGCTCGAAGTTGTCGCCGCGCAGGCTGATGATCGGCTGGAACAGCAACCGGAAGCTGTTGTTCTCCAGTGCCTGCTTGAGCATGGCGGCGATATCGCCGCGGTTCGCCGCGGCGGCCAGCTCGTCGGCGGGGTTATAGATCTTCAGCGCATTGCCGTCGCTCAGCTCATCGGCGCAGCGGTGCGCGCGCTCGATGGCGTCCTGGGCCTTGGCGGTCTTTTCGTCGAGGCCGGCGACACCGATGCTGAGGGTGACCTGCACCGTGCGCCCGCCTACATCGAGCAGATGCCCTTCGACCTTGCCAAGCAGCGCACGCAGTTCCGCTTCGGCCTGCTGCGGTATGACGCCGGGTTGCAGCACGGTGAACACATCATCGGCGAAGCGCGCCAGCTGGGTGTCGCTCGGGAAGTGCCCGCGCAGCAGGGTGGCCAGCTGGCTGAGCAGCTGGTCGGAGTCGGTCAGGCCGATATCGGCCTGCAATGCAGCGAAACGGTCGATGCGGATGTATGCCAGGGTCGCGCTCTGGCCTGCGTTGACCGCGCGCTCGACCGCAGTATCCATGACTTCGAAAAAGCTGTTGCGGTTGAGCAGGCCGGTCACCGGATCCTGGCTGCTGATCTCGCGGAGCTTCTGCAGTTCGGCGCTGTCGCTCTCGGCGCGGATCACCACCTGGATGCAAGGCTCGCCGTCATAGGCGGCTGGCGAGAAGCTCATGCGCATCTTCAGCGCTTCGCCGTCGGCGCGAACCCCGCCGCAGGCCAATTCGGCGCTGCCTTCGAGGGTCTGGTAGTTTTTCAGGAAGGTCTTGAACCGGCTCTGGTCGGCACCGCCGATCAGGTCGATCATCGGCATGCCTTCCAGATCCTCGACGTCGTCGTAGCCGAACAGCTCGAGGTAGGCACGGTTGGCATAGATATGCATGCCGTCGTGAACGTAGGCGATGGCGTCAACGGAACTGTCGAGCAGCAGCTGGCAACGTTTCTCCGCCTCGCGCAGCGCGACTTCAGCCGAGCGTCGGGCGCGTCGCTCCTCGAGGTTGGCCAGTTCGCGGTTGGCCACCAGCAGCAGCCATTCATCCTCGCCCTGTGGCAATGCGTCCTGGGCGCCGAGCATCAGCGCATCGGTGATTGCTTCGGCGTCGTTGCCGGCGGTCAGCTGGATGATCGGGATATCCTTGGCCTGCCGGCGAATAGCGCTGATCGCCTCGCTGGGGTCGAGATTCTCGCTCTGCGGCGCACTGATCAGCAGATCCCAGATCTGTTTCAGGGCTTCGGCCAGATCGTCGCTGGAGGTGAGTCGATGCACCCGGGTCGCCTGTCCGGCATTGCGGAAGAGGCTGACCAGGCGCTCGGCTTCGTTCTGCGAGTCTTCAAGAATCAGCAGGCGGATGGTTTTCTTTTGCAGGGCCATGGCAACAGCTTAAGTGCGCGCCGGTGCGGCGTGGGCAGGCAAGAATGCGAGAATCGGCAATCTACAGCGACTTCCAGAGTGAGTCAAAATCTTCATCCCCGCCGCTCGTGTGGGCTTTCCAGCCTGTGAACGAGGTCTCTCGCTCCGGTGCCAGCTGGCCAAGCGAGCGATACTCGAACTGGTTGTAGTTTCCGCTGTTGCCACTGCGTCGGTGCAGAATGGCGCGCTGTTCCTCGCCGTTGTGATTGATCAGGACCTTGTGCCCCTCCTGGAAGGGCAGGCGTGGCGCAATTAGCATCGCCGGCTGGGAGATGGCGCCGATCTCGGGCAACAGCAGGGCACGAAGGTACTCGCTACCCTGATCGACCTTGCGCAACAGGCGCAGGCCGCAGGGTTGGGCCTGTGGTGCGATTAGCTGGACACCCATCTGCGTGACGCCCCCGCGGATCTGGCGAATCCAGCGCACCACGGCGATGCTCCAGCTCTGCCCGTCACCTTCGCGCAGCCCCAGCAACTCGCCAGTCTGCAGCAGGCCGGGGACTTCGCCTTCCCAGGCCAGGCAGTAGCCGCCCGGGCTGTGATCGACCAGCTGGACCTGATGAATCGGGTGGCTTTCGCATGTTGTCGATCTGCTTGCCGGGACCGGATCGGTGTTGTTTGCGCGAGCCGCTGGAGTGGGAGTGGGAGTGGCGCGTACGCGGGTAGGGCTGATGAACTCGATATGATCCTGGTCCGGCGGCAGCTCGGTAGCGGTGCTCTGGGCGTCGAAAGCGCTGGCCCAGACATCTGTTGCGCCATTGTGCAGCTTGAATACCGCGCGGTTCGATGCGTCGGGCTGCTCCAGTACCTCATTGAACGGTCGCTGGCCGGCTAGCTGAAAATGCAGCGCGGTCATGCCGATGCACAGGCTGAGTACACCCTGTGCCGGGGTGCGCTGGAAGGTGCGTTCGGAAATCGCGCCCCAGGCCGAGCTCAGATGGCGCAGCAGATCGTCATCGAGACCGTTGGCCGCCGGGAGGTTGGTCAGCTGGCGGTTTTCCTGAGCCAGGCGCAGATGTTCCTCGATCAGGTCGACCAGTGGACGGGTATCGATACCGAGCAGATGCAGCTGTTGTGCATCTGGCAACAACGAGCGATAGCGTGGTGGGCCGTCTACCGTCGGGGAAAACAGGAACAGGCTGCTGGCCAGGCTGCCGGCCTGGATCAATGGCAGCGCGCTCCAGGCTTCGAGCGCCGCGGCCAGCTTGATGATGTTTTGCTGACGCATCTGGTTGCAGCGCGCACAGCCGAGCAGCAGCGCGGCGATATAGCTCTGCTCGGTGCTCAGGCCGGGGCCGTGCTGCGCCAGCGGATCGCGGACCAGGAGACGCTCGACGCCGTGTTCGACCGCCAATTGATAGAGCTGATGCATCTCCAGCCAGAGACCGGGTGCGGGCGGCCCGTAGAGTTGAGTCGAGCGCACGAGCAGCGCGCCCAGACTGTGAACCGCACGCTGCAGTGCGACGGAAAACAGCTGGTGGCGGTCGCGATTGGGTTGGGAGACCACGCGAACGACGATCAGCTTGTAGCCGACCGCCAGGTGGTTCTGCAGTGCCTGGCAAAGGCCGGCGACCTTGCGCGGGCGCTCGGCCAGCACGATTGGTTGGTTGACGTAGTGCTTTTCCAGCTGCCGGCAGACGAAGTGCACGTCCGGGCGCAGCAGCTCGAGTATCTGCAGCCTGGTTTCGGACCCAATGCGAAGCTGGTTGAGCTCGATCAGGGCCTGATACAGCTGACGTGCGGTCTCACCGATGTTGGCTTTGGGCAGCCCGGCGAGCCAGGCGGATACGCCGCGCACGCTGGCATCGCAGAAGGACAGGCTCTGCCGAGTCGGTGCGGGTGCGCGCAACAGCAGATGATGGCTCTGTCTATCCAACGATGGCTCCGCAGCGATTTAAGGCATGAGTAATGAGAACTCTATCAATATCTGCCGCAGCGGGCAGAACTGAATAATGGCCTGGTGATATTAGCCGACATTCGGCAGCAGCTGCCGGCCGAACGTCGGCTGAGGGCGTTAGAGCTGGTCGAGCGGCTCGGCGACCACTGCGCTCGATTCCGCCTGCCCCAGGGCCTGGCCCATGCACACGGGACTTAGCGGGCCGAGCTGCTCGGCCCAGCGAACACGGTCCGGACCGAACAGCAGGATGACGGTCGAACCAAGCTTGAAGCGCCCCATCTCCGTACCCTTTTCCAGGTGGATCGGCGCGCGCGCGGCTTCGTCGTAACGGAAGGTCCGGAGGCTGCGCTTGGGCGGCGTGACCAGTCCGGCCCAGACCGTTTCGATGCTGGCAACGATCATCGCGCCGACCAGCACCATCGCCATCGGCCCATGCTCGGTATCGAACAGGCAGACCACCCGCTCGTTGCGCGCGAACAGCTCCGGTACCCCCTGGGCGGTAACGGTGTTCACGGAGAAAATCCGTCCCGGTACATAGACCATCTCGCGCAGCGTGCCGCTGACCGGCATATGCACACGGTGATAATCCTTGGGCGACAGGTACACGGTAGCGAATGCGCCGCCCATGAACGGCGCCGCGCGCTCATGATCGCCACCGAGCAACTCCATGGCGCTGAAGCTGTGCCCCTTGGCCTGGAAGATGCGGCCCTGCTCGATGCGGCCTAGCTGGCTGATGGCCCCGTCGCAGGGGTTGAGGATGGCGCCAGGCGTGGTGTCCAGTGGGCGCGCGTCGTCTTTCAACGCGCGGGTGAAAAAGGCGTTGAAATGTTCGTAGGCCGTAGGTTCTTCCGTCTGGGCCTCGCGCATGTCGACTTGGAAATGTCGGACGAACCACTTGATGAAGGTGTTCTTCACCCAGGGCAGCCGGCATTCAGCCAGGCAGCCGGCCAGTCGTGAGATCAGGTGATGCGGCAGCACATACTGGCTGGCGACGAACAGGCGTTCTTTCATGTTGGTCCTTTTCATTGCTGCACCGGGGTGTCAGGCAGGTTGCCCCATTCGGCCCAGGAGCCGGCGTAGCCTTTGACGCGCGGATAGCCCAGCGCCTTGGCTATCAGGTAGGTGAGGCCTGAGCGATGGTGGGTTTGACAATGGGTGATGATTTCCTTCTCCGGGACGATCCCGAGTGCCCGCAGGTGCTCGGCGATGTCCTCGCGGATGCGCAGCGAACGTGCTGGGTCCATGGCGGCGGTCCACTCAAAGTTGACCGCCCCGGGGATGTGGCCACCGCGGGCGGCGAACAGCTTTTCGCCGCGGTATTCAGCCGGTGAGCGAGCGTCCCATATAGCCAGGTCGTCCGCGCCGAGGCGGCTCTCGATGTAGGTGCGGGTGGCTGTGGGCGCTTCGTCGAGCGTCAGGCTCGGGTGGCCGGCGGCGGCCGCGGGTACCTGCTGGGTGAGTGACCGGCCCTCGGCCAGCCAGGCGTGCAGGCCGCCGTTGAGGTAGTGGTAGTGGTGATGGCCGATCACATCCAGCAGCCAGACGAAGCGCCCGGCCCAGCCGCCGCCCTCGTCGTCGTAGACCACATAGACCGCGTCGGAGCGATGCCCCAGTGCGCCGAACAGCTGCTGCAGCTGCGCGATGTCGGGAAGCAGGCCGGGCGCTGGCGGTTGGCCGAGCTGGGTCTGCTTGGGGTCGACGAAGCGAGCACCCGGCAGATGGCCTTCGGCATAGCGAGCGGCGCTCGTCAGATCGACCAGAATCAGTTCCGGCGCATCGAGGCGAGCGGCCAGATCGGCAGGCTCGATCACCAGCGGCAGGTGGGAAAAGACGGACACGGCGGGCCTCGACTCAGTCATGGAAGGGACGAAGTCTAGCGAAAAAGATCAGCCCCCGCGCCTGCTGAAATTGCTCAGCGCGCGCTCGATGCACTGGGATGTTTTAACGAATGTTTGCAGTACCGTGTCCGACATGGGCGCGCCGTTCTGATCGGCAACAATGAGCATCAGTACTCGCCCGTCGATTCCCAGCGAGCGCAACAGCAGGTGCTCGCCGGCGAACAGTTTCTTGAGCGTGCCGGGCAGGAGGGCCGAGAACTGCGCCATGTTGGATGGTTGCAGTCGCAGCTGGGCAGGTTTTTCCAGCAGGCGCCGAACAATCTGGCTCTGCTCCGGAGCCAGCGTCAGGCGCGTGGCATCGGCAGGCAGGCCGTTGCCCTGCTGGCTGACCAGGCGATTCTGCTTGCGGTCGACCAGCATCACCAGGGAGCGCTGAAGGCCGGCGCAGGTCAGTGCGCGGCTGGCCGTGGCAGTCAGTTGCAGGATGTTGCTGAACGGTGAGGGATCGCCCAGCAGGCGGCGACATTGGTCGCGCCACTCGGCCAGGTCGGCCGCGCTCGGGGTCGGTGCTTCGCGCAGGGTCTGGAAGCGGCTGCCGGTGGGCCACAGCAGGCCCTGGGCCGGGTGCCAGAGGTCGGTCGGGCCGAACTCGCGGGCACTGATGACCGCTTGCTGGTGCACCATTTGTTGCATCTCGTCCAGTGGCACCTGCAGGTACAGTCCGGCCAGCCGCTGCCAGCGCAGGCTGTGCACGCCGCTCCAGCTGTGGTGTGCCGATAGCGCCAAGCCGTTGGCCAGCACGATGGTGTTGCTCGGCAATGTAAGCCAGCGGCGTAGCTCGGGGTCGGCGTCGAGCATCTGCTGCTGGTGCAGCGGGTGTTCGTTGTCGTGGGCGATATGCAGGGCCCTGATCAGCCGGCGCCGATCGGCACCGAGCAGACGATAGCCCTGAGCGATCCAGTCGGGTAGGCGCCAATGCTCGGCAAGCCTGAGGCACAGCTCCAGCAGGGAAACGCCGAGCAGTTCACGCTCGACGCGGCTGGCTGGTTCGCCCTTGACCAATACCCGCTGTTCCCAGCTCTCCAGCAGGTGCGGATAGGTGCCGATCAGTGCCCAGGCCGGCGCCAGAAACAGCAGGCTGCCCCAGTGGATGTCCTGCCACAGCCGGGCCAGGCGGGCGGCGAACAGCCCGTTGGCCTGCTGGCTGGCATGGCGGCTGATCAGCACCAGTTGCCGCAGCGGTCGCGGCATGTCGGCCGCCTCCATGGCCGGAATGCGCGCCAGCAATGCTTCGGCGCGCTGCACGCCGATGCGCCTGAGCGCGACCTCCAGGCTTTCGGCCGGCTGGCCATCGCCGATGCCGCGGTTGGCTTCCTGAATGAAGCGCAGCGCCAGCACCGGGCTGTCCTGGATGAGTTCGGCGATCTGCCGCATCGACTTGCTGCTGTCGCACAACGCCAGGCGAACCCGTTCATGAACGGCAGCAAAGGCGGGCAGGGGAGCATCGTCGAGTGCCTTGATCCAGGCGGGCAGGGTGCGTGGTAGCGGGGGCGTGGTGGTCATGGCCGAACTAGCTTTTCATCGGGATGGCCTTTAGTCTGGCGCAAAAGTTCCGATAACCAGAACAATTCTTCCAACATTCCTTTTGCAAGGTCGTCTGGTAGCGACTTGGGGCGCTGTTTTGCCCTGATCCGGACGGCTCGTAACCAGGTTTCAGACGTACCTCCTATGGTCAAGATAATCGGCATCATCGTGGTGTTCGCCAGTGTGCTGGGCGGATTCGTGCTTTCGGGCGGCAAGATCGGCGCACTGATCCATCCATTCGAGGTGATGATCATTGGCGGCGCCGCCCTGGGCGGCTTCCTGCAGGCCAACCCCGGCAGTACCACCATGATCGTCTTCAAGAAGTCGCTGAAGATGTTCAGCACGCGCTTCACCCATACCTATTATCTGGAAGTGCTCAGCCTGCTCTATTCGATCCTGAACAAGAGCCGCCGCGAGGGCATGATGGCCATCGAGGCCGATCTTGAGGATCCGGCTGCCAGTCCATTGTTCAGCAAGTACCCCGGCTTCCTGCAGGACGAGCGGATGACCGCCTTCACCTGCGATTACCTGCGCATCATGTCCTCCGGCAACATGGCGCCGCACGAACTCGAAGGCCTGTTCGACATGGAGCTGACCAGCCTGAAGGAAGAACTGGAGCACCCATCTCATGCCGTCAGCAAGGTCGCTGATGGTTTGCCGGCGATGGGTATCGTCGCGGCGGTACTGGGTATCGTGATCACCATGTCGATCCTGGCTGAAGCGAACAACGCCGAGATTGGCGAAAAGGTCGCTACCGCTCTGGTCGGCACCTTCCTCGGCATCCTGGCTTCCTATGGCTTCTTCAGTCCGCTGGCCGCGGCGCTGGAGCACGACGCCAAGGAAGAGCTCAACGTCTACGAGGCAATCAAGGCGACGCTGGTCGCCTCGGCCTCGGGCATGCCGCCGAGCCTGGCCGTCGAGTTCGGCCGCAAGGTTCTCTATCCGGCGCACCGCCCGAGCTTCGCCGAGCTCGAGCAAGCCATGCGTGGCAGCTAAAGGTTCGCCATGGACAATACCCAACCGATCATCGTCAAGCGGGTCAAGAAGGTCGCGGGCGGTCATCACGGTGGCGCCTGGAAGATCGCCTTCGCCGACTTCGCCACGGCGATGATGGCGTTCTTCCTGGTGATGTGGCTGATGAGTTCGGCCACGCCGGAGCAGAAGAAACTCATCTCCGGCTATTTCCAGGACCCCATCGGTTTCACCGAAAGCGCCAGCCCGCATGTGATCGACCTGGGCGGCACGCCGACGCCGTCACCGGATCGCACCCTCAACCCCGAGTTGGAGCCGGCACAGAGCGAGGCGCAGATCGACGCGCAGCAGGCCGAGACGTTCGCCGAGCAGATCGAGCGCGAGCGGCTGGAGTTGCTGCTGCAGGAACTGCAGAACAAGGTCGACGAGAACCCCGAGCTGCAGAAGTTCAAGGACCAGATCCTCTTCGAGATCACCCAGGATGGCCTGCGCATCCAGATCATGGATGCCGAGAACCGACCGATGTTCGCCCTCGGCAGCGCCCAGCTACAGCCTTACTTCGAGGACATCCTGCTGGCGCTGGTGGACACCATCGCCGCCGTGCCGAACAAGATCAGCATCAGCGGACACACCGACGCCAAGCCGTTTTCCGGGCGCGGCGATTTCGGCAACTGGGAGCTATCGGCCAGCCGCGCCAATGCCGCGCGCCGCACGCTCGTAGCAGGTGGGTATCCCGAGGAGCAGATTGCGCGGGTGGTGGGCTATGCCTCATCGGCACTGTTCGATCGCAAGGATCCGTTCAACCCGGTGAACCGTCGCATCGATATCCTGGTGCTGACAAAGAAGGCGCAGCGTTCGATCGAGGGCGAGCAGCCCGGCGCGCAGCGCGACGATGAGGGCGGTGCGGTGCCTGCCCAGTCTTCGCCCGGCGCGACAGCACCCGTCGAGGAGCCGTTGCAGCCCGAACAGCTGCGCGAGCGGCTGAACATCTTTGAAGACGGGGTGCTGCAATTCGGCCAACCCGACGGTCGCTGACCGGCCGGGATGAACTCAGTAGTCCGATTCCGGCAGGCTGCTGAGAATATGTCGATAGCTGGCCATGCGCTGTGGCTGGATACGCCCCTCTTCCAGAGCCTTGAGCAGCGCGCAGCCCGGTTCGCGATCGTGCTTGCAGTCGCGGAAACGGCAGTGCCCGAGCAGCTCCTGAAATTCGATGAAGCCTGCTTCCACATCGGCGCGGCTGACGTGGCTGAGGCCGAATTCGCGAATGCCGGGTGAGTCGATCAGCTCGCCGCCGCCGGGGAAGTGGAACAGCCGCGCGGTGGTGGTGGTATGCGTACCCTTGCCGGTCATTTCCGACAGCGCGCCGACACGGGTATCGACGCCCGGCAGCAGGCTGTTGACCAGCGACGACTTGCCAACTCCGGACTGCCCGACGAACACGCTGACGTGACCGTCGAGGCGCGCCTTCAGCTCGTCCATGCCGGCGCCGCCATGGGCGGAGACCTCCAGCAGCGGATAATCCAGCTGGCGATACACGTCCAGCAGGCGGTTCAGTGCTGCCTCGTTCTGCTCGTCGATCAGGTCGGCCTTGTTTAGCAGCAGCAGCGGCGCGATGCCAGCGTGCTCGGCTGCGATCAGATAGCGATCGATCAGGTTGGCGTGCGGCTCGGGGAGCGGTGCGAAGACGATGACGATCAGGTCGACATTGGCCGCCACCGGCTTGAGCTGGCCACGCATGTCCGGCCGGCACAGCTCCGAATGTCGCGGCAGCTGCGCGACGATGACGCCGATGCCCTGGTTGCCCGGGCGCCAGACCACGCGGTCGCCGGTGACCAGTGCCGGCAGGTTGGCCCGCAGGTGACAGCGGAACACCTGGCCGCTGTGTTCGCCCTCCAGTGCCTCGACCTCGACCTGTACGCCGAAATGCGCGATGACCAGCCCGGTCTGTTCCGGGCCGAGGTCGCCGCCTTCCAGCTCCTCGAGGGCACGGCTCTCACGGCGTGCGGCACGGGCGGCGCGCTCTTCCTGGATCTTCTCGATGCGCCAGCTCTGCCGGCGGTTGAGTTGGCGTTTGGCCATGGGTGGGGGTTGTCTCGCAGTTTTGGTGGGCGAGTCTAGCATGCCGGCTGGCTGCGGCCTGTATGGCGCGTCGGCAGACGGTTAGACTGACCGGCCCTGGTTCGACGACCGCTGATCATGTCCGCCACCACGCTTACCCGCTTGCCTGTTCTACGCGCGCTGCTGGCCCAGTTGCTGGCGCTGTTGCTCGTCTGGCTACTGGCGTTCGGCCTGCTCTGGGGCTTTGCCGTGCGCCCAGGGCTGCTCCCCACCGCGCTCGCGCAGGGCGCTCTGGCCGCGCTGATCGGGGCGCGACTCGGCCTGTCGGTCTGGTGGTTGCCGATCAACCTGCTCTTCGTGCCTGGTCTGCTGCTGTTCGGCGACCTCAATGTGCCGGCATGGGCGCCGCTGAGCGGCCTCGCGCTGCTCTTGCTGCTCAACTGGAACGCCTTCGGCGAGCGGGTGCCGCTCTACCTGACCGGCTCGCAGACCGAGCGCCGGTTGCGTGTGCGGCTGGCGGTGCTGCCGAACGATTTTCGTCTGATCGATCTGGGCAGTGGGCTGGCCGGTACCCTGGTGCGGCTGGCACGGGCATATCCGGCGGCGCGCTTCGTCGGAGTGGAAACCGCACCGCTGACCTTCGCCCTGTCCTGGCTGCGCTGCCTGCCTCGGCGCAACTGCCATGTCCAGCCGCTCAGCCTGTGGCGCGTCGATCTCGGCGAGTACGATGTTGTCTACTGCTTCCTTTCACCGGCGCCCATGGCGGCGCTGTGGGAAAAGGCGCGGGCGGAAATGCGCCCCGGTGCGATGCTGATCAGTAACAGTTTCGCGGTGCCCGGTGTCGAGCCGGCCGAGGTGCTGTCGATCGGCGACTGGCGCGGCTCACGCTTGCTGATCTGGTACCCGGCCGGCCCACCTGACGGCGCCGGCGCGAGCGGCTAAACTGCGCCGCACAGCCAAGGAGCCCCTCATGCAGAACCCACAGAACCTGATCTGGATCGACCTGGAAATGACCGGTCTGGATCCGGACAACGACGTCATCATCGAGATGGCCACCATCGTCACCGACAGCCAGCTCAAC
Source organism: Pseudomonas sp. LM13 (assembly GCF_041381355.1). Classification (NCBI taxonomy): domain Bacteria; kingdom Pseudomonadati; phylum Pseudomonadota; class Gammaproteobacteria; order Pseudomonadales; family Pseudomonadaceae; genus Pseudomonas; species Pseudomonas sp. LM13. Next base: position 306,792 of record NZ_JACBXH010000001.1, on the reverse strand, counting down.
GTGCTGGCCGAGGGACCGGTCATCGCCGTGCACCAGAGCGACGAAGTCCTCGCCGGCATGGATGAGTGGAACACCCGCCAGCACGGCGGTTCGGGGCTGACCCAGCGTGTGCGCGAGAGCCGGATTTCCACGGCGGAAGCCGAGCGCCTGACCCTGGAGTTCCTCGAGCAGTGGGTGCCCAAGGGCAAGTCGCCGATCTGTGGCAACAGCATCTGCCAGGACCGTCGTTTCCTTTATCGGCAGATGCCGACGCTGGAAGCCTATTTCCACTACCGCAACCTGGATGTCTCGACGCTCAAGGAGCTGGCGGCACGCTGGGCGCCACAAATCATGGAAGGTTTCAAGAAGGGTGGTACTCACCTGGCGCTGGACGACATCCGCGATTCCATCGCCGAGCTGCGGCATTACCGCGAGCACTTCATCAAGGTATGAGCGGCCACTAAAGCTCGCGCAGGTTCGCAGGGTGGATCGCGCGGCACCGATCCGCCCCGCCGGGCGAGCCGGAAGTAAATAGCGACATCCGCGCTACGCCTGCGAGCCGGCGGCAAGCCGGCCCTCGCGACGATCACGGCCAGAAGTCCGGCCGAAAGTTACTTGCCCAATTTGCGCAGTTCGTCCGACTCGACGATGCGCAGGCCGTCGCCTTCTTCCAGCGCCAGGCGCCAGAGCGCTCGCGCCAGCGTGCAGGCCTCGATTCCGTGGTACTTGCCTGGAAGCAGCTGCGACAGCGGCGCGGCGATGCGCTCGCTCAGGCGCGACTCCAGGCGTGGGCCGATGAGTTGCGAAGGTCGCGCGATGGTGAGTTGTGGCCAGTCCTGCTGCTGCAGTGCGGCCTCGGTCTCGCCCTTTACCTTGAGATAGAAGATTGAGCTGTCCGTGCTGGCGCCCAGTGAGCTGATCACCAGCAGATGGCGGGCGCCCATTTCCTTGGCGCGGCGGGCGAATGCCAGCACCAGGTCATGATCTATGGCGCGGAAGGCCTCCTGGCTGCCGGCCTGCTTGAGTGTGCTGCCCAGGCAGCAGAAGGCCGTGTCGATCGCGCCGCTCAGAGTTGGCAGCACTGTTAGCAGCTCGCCGACCGGGTTTTCCAGGCGTGGGTGCGCGGCCAGCGGCTTGCGCGTCGGCGCCAGCACGCGTTCGACGGTGGGTTCGTTGAGCAGGCGATCGAGCAGATGCTCGCCAGTGAGTCCGGTGGCGCCGGCAAGCAGAATGCGCTGTGGCGTCAAATACATGGTTGTGCTCCTGTGGCGATCATTGGGCGGCACGTCGTTGCTGCAGTTCCTGCCAGCGCTGGACGACCGGTTCCGGTGCCCATAATTGCGGTTCCGATGCCTGATAGTCGTCGGCCTGCTCGCGTTCGGCAACCTTTGCCGCCGCCAGCGTGAAGGCCTGCACGATATCGTCGGTTTCCTGCAATGCTTCGGCGAACAGCGCGCGGCCGAAGTAGGTGAAGTCGCTCTGCTCGGAGCAGCCGAACGACACCCGGTCGGCACGCGCGGCAGTCATGATCAGCGTCTGCTGATTCTTCAGCGGCTCGATGAAACCACCGGAGTAGCAGGCGGATATCACCACCATCGCCTTGCGCCCGGCCAGCGGCGTGAGCAGTTCGGCAAGGTCGCCGGCGGGCAAGTCGTCCAGGCTCAGACGCGGCTGGCTCAACACCAGTTCGTGCTCGGCCGAGCCGTGGCTGGTGAAGTAGAGGAAGATCAGGTCTTCCTCGCCGCTGCGCTCGGCCAGGGCGCGGATGGCCCGCGCCAGGTTCTCCCGGGTCGCCAGCGGGCGGTCGGCCAGGTGGTCACGATGGTTGACCAGGCTGAGCTGGCCGCGGGCCTCGAAGCGCTCGGCCAGCAGCCGCTGCACGTAATCCGCTTCGCGCATGAACACGCTCTGGCGACCGTCGCCGGCGAACGTCAGCGTATAGAGTTCGGCCGCCGGGGTGGATGGCGGCAGTGCCTCGATGGCGCTGTCGAGCAGGTCACCCTGCTCCAGTAGGGCGATCTCCAACGGGTCGGGCAGTGCGTGGCCCTGTTCGTCGCGGATGCGCCGGCCGTTGTGCCAGGTGCCGCGCAGTTCGCGGCCTACGGCATCGGTCAGCGCACCCTCGCCGGCGAAGCGTCCCTGGCGAAAGCCGCCGGTGTAGAAGCTGCCATCGGCACGGTCGAGCCGGCCCTGGCCGTGGTAGCGCCAGCCGCGGAACTGGCCGACGTAACGGCTGCCATCGCTGGCGAGGTGGCTGCCGGTGCCACTCAGTTCGCCATGGACGAAGGTACCGCTCCAGACGTTGCCGTCGCTGTCCTCGTAGCGGCCCTGGCCATGGAACTGGTCATTCTCGAACTGGCCGCTGTAGCGTTCGCCCTGGCCGGTCACGTAGCTGCCTTCGCCGTTCAGGCTGCCGGCGCTGAAATCGCCGCTGAGCTGGCCATCGACGTCGCTGCGGGTACCAGGACCATCCGGCTGGCCTCGGCTGAACTGGCCCTGATGGACGTAGCCATCGGCATACTCGAGCTTGCCCTGGCCGTGGTAGAGATTGTTGCGGAACTCGCCTTCGTAGACCGTGCCGTCCTGGCTGAAACGGCCGTGGCCGTGCATGCGACCGGCCTGGAATTCGCCTTCGTAGACGCCGCCCTCGGCGTAGCTGAAGCGGCCGAGGCCGTCGAACAGGCCATGCTTGAACTCGCCCTCGTAGCGATCGCCGGTGGCGCCGTTCCAGGTACCGAAGCCATGCCACTGGCCGTCCTTGAACTCGCCGAAGTAGTAGCTGCCGTTCGGGTAATCGATGCGTCCGCTGCCCTGCAGCAGGCCGTCGACGATCTCGCCGCGGTAGCGGCCGCCGTCCGGCAGCACTCCATCGGCAGGGGTTAGAGGCTCGCCCTCGCCGCAGGCGGTGAGCAGACCGAGTAACAGGAAGGGAATAAGACGCAGCATGCGGACATCCGCTCAGGCAGGACGTCCGCAGTATGCCGCAAACCGGGCGGGCTGCGACAATCGCGCAGGGTTGCCGCTCAGAGGATGCACAGAGCCAGGGTTTCGGCGATGTAGGCCGGTTTCTCCGAGCCTTCGATCTCCATCACAGCGCGGGCCTTGAGCAGCCACTGGCCGGGATTTTTTTCGTGGGCATCGATCAGCGTCAGCCCCAGCCGCACCCGCGAGCCGACGCGTACCGGCTGGATGAAGCGCAGGCTGTCCAGGCCATAGTTGACGCCCATCCGCGTGCCCTCGGGAACCACCATCAGGTCACCGGAGAGCATCGGCAGCAGCGACAGTGACAGGAAGCCGTGGGCGATGGTGCCGCCGAACGGGGTCTGCGCGGCCTTCTCGGCGTCGACATGGATGAACTGGTGGTCACCGGTGCAGTCGGCAAACTGATCGACACGCTGCTGGTCGATGGTCAGCCAGTCGGAGTGACCGAGTTCCTTGCCGATGAAGTCCTTCAGTTGTGCGACGGGTACCTGTGGCATGAATCCTCCGGGTTGTTCTTGTGATTGCAGGATGAGCGGCCATGGGCAGTAGGCGACTGCACCGGGGCTAGATCAGCACGTGCACTAGCAACTGCAAACCAGCATCGGCAGCGCGAATGGCCCGTCATAGCGCCGCGCGGGCAGCTGGCAGCGTTGGCCCTTATACTGTCCGCATTTTTGCAGGAGGCTCCCATGCTGCTCAGAGGCCTGACCTGGCTGGTCGCATTCCAGCTGCTTGGCACCGTGCTGAACGTGCTGTTTCTGCCCATGCTGCCAGGCCCGATCATTGGGATGGTGCTGTTGTTCGCTGGTCTGCTGGCGCGTGGCAGGGCAAGCGAATCGCTTCAGCTGGCGGCGAGTAGCCTGCTGCGCTATCTGCCGCTTCTGCTGGTGCCCCCGGCAGTGGGTGTGATGGCCTATACCGAGGCGATCCTGGACGATTTCTGGGCCATCATCGGCGTGCTGGTGATTTCGCTGGTGATCTCGCTGGTCTTCACCGGTTGGCTGATGCAGGCGCTGATCCGGCGCAAGCAGCGCCGTCAGGAGGGGACATGATCGAGTTGCATTGGTATGCGGCCTGGCAGGCGCTGATCCACCATCCGCTGTTCGGCGTGGGCATCACCCTGGCGGCGTTCCAGCTGGCATTTGCCGCCTACGAGAAGACTCGCTGGGTGTTTCTACAGCCAGTGCTGGTGTCGATGGCGCTGGTGGTCGGCATCCTCTTGGCATGCGGTATCGCCTACGAGGAGTACCGCATCAGCGCCCAGTGGCTAACCATCCTGCTTGGGCCGGCCACCGTGGCCCTGGCCGTGCCGCTTTACCTCAACCTGCGGCGCATCCGCGAGCTGTTCGGGCCGATCGTGGTCACCCTGCTGGTCGCCGGCGTATTCGCCACGGCGCTGGGCATGGCCCTGGCCTGGGCGTTCGGTGCCGACGAGATGATCCTCATGACCCTTGCGCCGAAATCCGTGACCTCGCCGATCGCCATGCTGGTCGCCGAACAGATCGGTGGCGTTGTGGCCCTGGCCGCGGTGTTCGTGATGATCACTGGTGTGCTCGGCGCGATTATCGGTCCGGAACTGTTGCGCCGGTTTGGCGTTCAGCATCCTGCAGCCCGCGGCATCGCGCTGGGGCTGACCGCTCACGCCGTGGGCACGGCGCAGGCGCTGCAGGAAAGCGACGAGTGCGGTGCTTTCGCGGCGCTGGCCATGAGTCTGATGGGGGTGCTGACCGCGGTGCTGTTGCCGCTGGTGGTCGCCCTGCTGCTGTGATGGAGTCCGCATGAGATTGCCGCTGTTCCCGCTGGATACCGTGCTGTTTCCCGGTTGTGCGCTCGAATTACAGATATTCGAGGCGCGCTATCTGGACATGGTCAGCCAGTGCTTAAAGGCTGGTCATGGCTTTGGCGTGGTGCACATTCTGGATGGTCGTGAAGTCGGCGCGGCGCCAACGGCCTTCGCCAGCATCGGCTGCGAGGCGCATATTCGGGACTGGCAGCAGTTGTCCAATGGCCTGTTGGGCATACGCGTGGAAGGCGGGCGACGCTTCGATGTTCAGTCGTCCGAAGTGCAGGACGACCAGCTGACCGTCGCCCAGGTCGCCTGGCGCGCTGAGCCCGCCCTGCAACCGCTGAACGAGCGGCACGCCGACCTGCTGGTACTGCTCGAAGCGCTCGGTCAGCATCCGATGGTCAAGACGTTGGGGCTCGGCGGCCCCGTCGACGATCAGGCCACCCTGGCCAATCAGCTGGCTTACCTGCTGCCATTCGAGGTCACGCAGAAGATCGAGTTGCTGAGGCTGGACAAGCCGGAGCTCCAGCTGGAGCAGATTCAAAGCCTGCTCGAGCAATTGCAGGACGGGGCTTAGGCCTGTCGCCCCGTGTGTTGGGCGACTTGACCTGGAGCCGCACCGGCCAATTGGTTTCGCTAGAAAAGGTCGGCTTTGTCAGTGCGGCTTTTGTGCCAACGACACCGTAAAGATCCCCCAATCGTCTATACGCTGGGTGATTTTAGCCAGGCCTGCCGCTGCTACCAATTGGTCCATCTCTGCTTGGGTACGCCGCCGCATCACCCATGCCTGTCCATCTCGGTGGCTGGTCAGCACTCGGGCGATGAGATTCAGCTGTGGGTGCCAGGGTTGTCCTGTGTAAACGATGTAACCGCCCGGTTGCAGTGCTTCGGCGATGCCGGCCAAAGAGCGGCTGATCATCTGATTGTCGCCGAACAACTCGTAGAGTCCCGATACCACTACAAGCGTTGGGCGCGGCGAGAGTGAGGCCAGACTGGCCTGATCGAATGCGTCAGCCTTGATGAACCGAGCGACGTCTTCGAAACCCTTTGCCTGGATCAGGGCGCTACCATCGCGTACGTTGATGTCGCTGTAATCGCGTAGAACAATCGAAGCAGGGCGCTCTTCGAGACTCTGTACTGCCTCAAGAATGTAGCGACCGTGGCCGGCAGCGATGTCTACGATATGTACTGGCTGATCGGTGCTTCGCAGCCGACTTATCGCTCCGCGTAACAGCTCTTCTACATGCGCTTTTCTCGGGCGTATTGCTCGCCAGCCTATGGAATTCAAATAGAGCTGGTCGATCTTGCGCCCTAGCAGGGTCAGGCCTGCTGGTTCGTTTCTGTAGACATAATCGAGCGTGCTGCCGGAATCGAAACCGGTCTCGAAGCCGAGCTTCATTCCATGGGAAAGCCGGGCACCAAGGCGCATTCCTGCACGCATGGCGCGCCAGTAACATTCTTGTATTGAGTTTGGGGCAACAGGGGCGGCCAGTGCTTCTGCTTCTGCTCGCATCGGGCCTATTCGGTCCGCATCTAAGAGCGATGGAGGTGCCGTTGGCGTTTCAAAGTTGTGAAGAATGAAGCGACGGGCCTGGCTTACTGCCCGTTCACGATCTCGCTCACCAAGCGTGTCGTGAAAGAAGCCGGGGAGAAGGTGTTTTTCTTTCCGTAAGCAGCCGAGTCTTTCGAAAAACATCACCTGCGGTTTGCGCTCGACGACGAAGTCCGCGCCTGAGATGAGGAGCTGCGTCGGGATTTGGATCGCCTGCGCATCTGCAACCACGCGCCGCGCCGCTTCATGCAGTCCAAGGAGCATGTTGACGGAAATGGCCTTGGTAATAAGCGGGTCCTGCTGATAGCTCTGAATCCGCGCGGGATCGTGCGTCAGGAAGCGTGCCTTGACGTAGCTGTCAACGAAGAAGTTGCCGCGAAACGCTCGTATCAGCCTCAAAGCCGCCCGTGCGAACGGTACGTACAGCTTCACGCTGAACGCCGGTGAGGCCAGTATCAGCGCGCGAACTTTGGGCGCATAGTCGTGGGCCCATGTCGCAACGACAACCGCCCCTACGCTTTGCGCGACAATGGCTAAGTCCTCCTCGTCGAAGTTGTGGGTCGAGCCGATGTGTTCAATGAACGTTTGCACATCTCGCACGCTCGTCGCGAAGCTCGGGCTGTCTCCGCGAGCGCCAGGCGACAGACCGTGCCCGCGCGCATCCCAGGCAAAGAAATCACAGTCAGGAAGGTCGAGTTCATCAACGAGGTGGGCCAGTCGACCCGAATGCTCATGTCCTCGATGGAACATTACGACGGCCCGCCTTTTCGTTGTCTCTACCGACAAGAGCGCGGGCCAATGGCGGTAGGAAAGTGGTACGGCATCGTGGCTGCTGAATGTTAGAAGGTGTGACTCTCGCATCGGACTAATCCTAGTTCCCTGGACACTTATTGAGTTATCCGAAACTCAACGTCGGAAGGTTGCTCGGCGCTAGATGCGCACTAACCACCGGTGGTGTGATATGCGCAACGACACGTCGCACATTCTTGGCTCGTGACCAGAAATCTAGCTGATCACACCTTCGCTAGATGCTCACTGGTACCGATACATTTGCATCGCGGCCGGCAGCGCCCACACGCTGAACGCGCCGATCAGTCCCAGGCAGGCGGGCAGGATCAGCCACCATACCTTGGCTGGTAGTGCTGCCATCGGGGCGCGCCATTGCACCAGGGTCAGGCTGAGCGCGCAGATGCTCGCCGCGAGCAGTGCACCGGCGGTGACGTCGGTCATCCAGTGCACCCCCAGGTAGACCCGTGATAGCGCGATCGCCGTGGCCGGTAGGCTGGCCAGCACCAGCCAGGCCAGGCGTAGGCGCGGCGGCTGGTCGCGGCCGGCGAGCACGCCGAGGGTGAGAAAGAAGGCGAACGCGGCCGAGCTGTGTCCACTGGGAAAGCTGTAGCTGCTCAGCGGCTCCATCAAGACCTCTGGACGGACGCGGGCAAAGGAGGCCTTGAGCGCACCGTTGGCCGTGGCCGTGCCCAGCAGCGTGAGGATGGAAAAGATTGCTGCACGCCACTGGCGTAGGATCAGGAGCAGCACGCACAGCAAGACACCGGCCCAGAGCTGGGTGTGGAAGTCGCCTAAGCGGGTGATGACGACCATGATGCGATCGAGCACGCTGCTGCGTTCGCTCTGGATTACCGCGAGCAGTCCTTCGTCGAGCTCCTTGAAATGTGGCCAGCCGAAAAACAGCCCGAGCAGGATCGCTACGCTGACTGCTGCCGACAGCGCACTGACCCAGCGCAGCTGGCGCAGGCTGCCGTACGCGGTACTGGCGGCCAGAGCCAGCAGGCCGCCGGCGACGATCGCCGCCTCGCTCCAGAAGCCTTCCTGCAGCGGCAGGCGCATGGCCGCGCCAGCGCTCCAGCCGGGCAGCAGATAGGCCATCGACCAGCCAGCGGCGGCACACAGGCTGACCAGCAAAAAGCGGCCGAAGGGCATGTCGAGCATGCCGGCGGTCATTGGTAGCATCGGTCGCAGCGGCCCAATGAAGCGGCCGACCAGCAGGCTGGCAACGCCGTAGCGCTGGAAGTAATGCTCGGCGCGCAGCAGCCACTCGGGGTGGTTGCGCAGGCCGGGCAGGCGACGTATGCCCTGATGGTATCGGCGGCCCAGACCATACGAGAGCAGGTCGCCGATCAGGCCGCCGATGAAGCCCAGCAGCAGGGTTTCGCCGAGCGTGAGGACGCCGTTACCGGCCAGCAGGGCGATGGAAAAGGTCAGTACGGTACCCGGGATCAGCAAGCCGACGACTGCCAGGCTCTCCATGCAGGCAACGAGCAGCAGTGCCAGGCCCAGCCAGTGTGGGTGGCTTGCCAGCCATTGAGTAAGGGGGTCGAGCCACTGGCCCATGCATGCTTCCTTGGATCGGGATCGCCTTTCGACCTGACGAAAGGGCGGCGGGTTTCCTGTGTGCCGATAATACCCCGCTGGTGTCATGCTGAGCGGCGCGATCGGAGCCCTTTCGCCCCGTCGTCGCTGTGCGTAGGCTGCCAGGACGGCTATAATCAGCCGCTTTCCCTTTAGTCAGGCCAGCTAGATCCATGACCGAGTCCGTACTCGACTACATGACCCGCCTGGGCCGCGCCGCGCGCGAGGCCTCGCGAGTGCTTGCGCGTGCCAGCACGGCGCAGAAGAATCGTGCCCTGCAGGCCGCCGCCGCGGCGCTCGACGCTGCTCGCGACGAGCTGGTGCGGGCCAATGAACTGGACCTGGCTGGCGGCCGTGCCAATGGCCTGGACGCCGCCATGCTCGATCGCCTGGCGCTGACGCCCAAGGTCATCGACGGCATGATCGAGGGCCTGCGCCAGGTCGCCACGCTACCGGATCCGATCGGCGCGATCCGCGACATGCGCTACATGCCGTCCGGCATTCAGGTCGGCAAGATGCGCGTACCGCTGGGCGTGGTGGGCATCATCTACGAATCGCGGCCCAACGTGACCATCGACGCCGCCAGCCTGTGCCTGAAGTCGGGCAATGCGACCATCCTGCGTGGCGGCTCCGAGGCGATCCATTCCAATCAGGCGATTGCCCGTTGCATCCAGCTCGGCCTCGCCGAAGCCGGCCTGCCGGCTGCTGCCGTGCAGGTGGTGGACACCACTGACCGCGCCGCGGTGGGCGCCCTGATCAGCATGCCGGAATACGTCGACGTGATCGTGCCGCGTGGTGGCAAGGGTCTGATCGAGCGCATCAGTCGCGACGCCCGGGTGCCGGTGATCAAGCACCTGGACGGCATCTGCCACGTCTATGTCGACGTCGCGGCGGATGTGGACAAGGCCATCCGCATCGCCGACAACGCCAAGACCCAGCGCTTCGCGCCGTGCAACACCATGGAAACGCTGCTGGTGCACCAGGGCATCGCCGAGCAGGTGCTGCCGCCGCTGGCGGCCATTTATCGCGACAAGGGCGTCGAACTGCGGGGCTGCCCGCGCACGCGCGCGCTGCTCGGCAACGAAGTGCTGGCGGCCAGCGAAGAGGACTGGTCTACCGAGTACAACGCACCGATCCTCTCGATCCGCATCCTCGACTCGCTGGATGAGGCGATCGAGCACATCAATCGCTACGGCTCGCAGCACACCGATGCGATCGTCACGGAGAACTTCACCGACGCCCGTCGCTTCCTCACCGAGGTCGATTCGGCATCGGTGATGATCAACGCCTCGACCCGCTTCGCCGATGGCTTCGAGTACGGGCTGGGGGCGGAGATCGGTATCTCCACCGACAAGCTGCACGCGCGCGGTCCGGTCGGCCTGGAAGGGTTGACCAGCGAGAAGTACGTGGTCTTCGGCGACGGTCACGTCCGTACCTGATGAATCACGCAGGCGGCGCCCGGCGCATCGGCATTCTCGGTGGCACCTTCGATCCGGTGCACATCGGCCACCTGCGCGGCGCGCTCGAAGTGGCCGAGATGTTCGGGCTCGACGAGCTGCGGTTGATACCCAATGCGCGGCCGCCGCACCGCGATACGCCCAATTGCTCGGCACAGGATCGCCTGGCGATGGTCCGCCTGGCGGTGCAGGACCTGCCGCCGCTGTGTGTGGATGCACGGGAGCTGGAGCGCGAGAGACCGTCCTACACCATCGATACGCTGATTTCCTTGCGTGCCGAGCTCGGTGCCGACGACCAGCTGCTGCTGGTGGTGGGCTGGGACGCCTTCTGTGGTCTGCCCACCTGGCATCGCTGGGAGGAGCTGCTCGATTACTGCCATATCCTCGTGCTGCAGCGGCCGGATGCCGGCACCGAGGCGCCGCAGGCACTGCGTGATCTGCTCGCGGCGCGCAGCGTGACCGATCCGCAGGCGCTGTGCGGTGGGGCAGGGCAGATCGCTTTCGTCTGGCAGACGCCGCTGGAAGTATCGGCCACGCAGATTCGCCAATTGTTGGCCAGCGGCAAGTCGGTCCGATTCCTGGTTCCCGATGCCGTACTGGCTTATATCAACGCGCACGGACTGTACCGGGCGTCGAACTGAGGTTGTTTTCACGTTATGCAAACTGAAGCTTTGGTCCAGCTGGCGGTCGCCGCCCTGGAAGATCTGAAAGGCCAGGACATCACCACCATCGATGTCCAGGGCAAGACCAGTGTCACCGACTACATGATCATCGCCAGCGGCAGCTCCAGCCGGCACGTCAAGTCGCTGGCCGAGAACGTTCTGGAGAAGGCCAAGGAGCAGGGCGTGCGCCCGCTCGGCAGCGAAGGTCTGGATGGCGGCGAATGGGCGCTGCTCGACCTGGGCGATGTGGTGGTGCATGTGATGCAGGTGCCGACCCGCCAGTTCTACGACCTTGAGCGCCTGTGGCAGGGCGCCGAGCAGAGCCGCGCGCAGCACGCCCACGACGCGGAGTAAGCTGTGCGGATCAAGCTGGTCGCGGTTGGCTCGAAGATGCCGCGCTGGGTCGAGGACGGTTGGCAGGAATACGCCAAGCGCCTGCCCTCCGAGCTGCCGCTGGAGCTGCACGAGATTCCGCTCAACACTCGTGGCAAGAACGCTGATGTGGCGCGGTTGATCCGCCAGGAAGGCGAGGCCATGCTGGGCAAGGTGCAGCCGGGCGAGCGCATCGTCACGCTCGAGGTGCACGGCAAGCCGTGGAGCACCGAGCAGCTGGCCGCCGAGCTGGAACGCTGGCGGCTCGATGCGCGCAACGTCAATCTCATGGTTGGCGGCCCGGAGGGCCTGGCACCCGAGGTCTGTGCACGCAGCGAGCAGCGCTGGTCGCTTTCGCCGCTGACCCTGCCGCATCCGCTGGTGCGTATCCTGATTGGCGAGCAGATCTATCGCGCCTGGACGTTGCTGTCCGGTCATCCCTATCACAAGTAGTACGCGAACACTTCCGACATGCCGCAACCGATTCAGCTCAAGGATCACGAAAAGGACGCCGTGCTGGTACGCCGACGCGTGATCGTGGGGCTTGCCGTCGTGCTGCTGCTGATCGGCGTGCTGGTGGCGCGCATGTACTACCTGCAGGTGGTGCAGTTCGAGCATCACTCGACGCTGTCGGAGAACAACCGCGTCCACGTTCAGCCGATCCCGCCCAACCGCGGGCTGATCTTCGATCGCCAGGGGCGGGTCATTGCCGACAACCGGCCGAGTTTCAGCCTGACCGTGACCCGCGAACGTGCCGGCGACTGGCGGGTCGTGCTCGACTCGGTGGTGGAGATTCTCGAACTGGGCGAGGAAGAGCGCGGATTGTTCGAGAAGCGCGTGCTGCAGGGTCGGCGGCCGTTCGAGCCGGTGCCGATCATGTACGAACTGTCCGAGGAACAGATCGCCCGTATCGCGGTGAACCAGTTCCGTCTACCCGGCGTCGAGGTCGCGGCGCAGCTGGTGCGTCATTACCCGCAAGGGCCGCATTTCGCGCATTCGGTCGGCTACGTCGGGCGGATCAATGAACAGGAGCTCAAGCAGCTCGATCCGGTCAACTACAGCGGTACGCACCACGTCGGCAAGACCGGAATCGAGAAGTTCTACGAGGACGAGCTGCACGGCCAGGTCGGTTACGAGGAGGTTGAGACCAACGCTCGTGGGCGGGTTCTGCGCGTGCTCAAGCGAACCGATCCGATCCCGGGCAAGGACATCACCCTGTCGCTCGACCTGGATCTGCAGGAAGCGGCCGAGGCGGCCCTGGGCGGGCGCCGTGGCGCCATCGTCGCGCTGCTGCCGGACACCGGCGAGGTGGTCGCCATGGTCAGCCAGCCGAGCTTCGATCCTAACCTGTTCGTCACGGGAATCAGCTTCAAGGACTACGGCGAGCTGCGCGACTCGATCGACCGGCCACTGTACAACCGCGTGCTGCGCGGCCTGTACCCGCCGGGCTCGACGATCAAGCCGATGATGGCGGTCGCCGGGCTCGATGCCGGGGTGATCACGCCGTCCAGCAGGGTGTTCGATCCGGGATTCTTCCAGCTGCCCAACGTCAAGCACAAGTACCGCAACTGGAATCGCAGTGGCGACGGCTGGGTCGATCTCGATCTGGCCATTGCCCGTTCCAATGACACCTACTTCTACGACATGGCGCACAAGCTGGGCGTCGACCGCATGCACGATTACATGACTCGATTCGGCCTGGGTCAGCGGGTATCGCTGGACATGTACGAAGAGACCGCAGGCCTGATGCCATCGCGCGACTGGAAGCGGGCGCGCTACCGGCAGCCCTGGTATCCCGGCGAGACGGTCATTCTCGGCATTGGTCAGGGCTACATGCAGGCCACGCCACTGCAGCTGGCCCAGGCCACGGCGCTGGTGGCCACGCGCGGTAAATGGATTCGTCCGCATTTGGCGCGCAGCATCGGTGGCAAGGCGCCGGTGGATCCGGAACCGATTCCGGACATTCAGTTGCGCGATCCGCGCTTCTGGGATTATGCGACCCATGGCATGGAGCAGGTGCTGCATGGCGCGCGCGGTACGGCGCGCAAGGTCGGTGACGATTCGGTCTATCGCATCGCTGGCAAGAGCGGCACCGCCCAGGTCGTGGCGATTCGCCAGGGCGAGAAGTACGACAGCGCCAAACTGGCCGAGCGCCATCGCGACCACGCGCTGTTCGTCGCGTTCGCGCCGGTGCACGACCCGCAGATTGCCGTGGCGGTGATGGTGGAAAATGGAGAGTCCGGTTCCGGTGTTGCCGCGCCCGTTGCCAAGCAGGTCATGGATGCCTGGTTGCTCGACGAAGAGGGCAAGCTCAAGCCCGAGTTCGCACCGCCGCTGACTGCCGAAGGGAAGAAGCCATGAGCGGCAATTTCGATCGCACCCTGTCCCGCGACGATGTGTTGCGCCGCCGCGCCAGCCTGCTGCAGCGCCTGCACATCGACGGGCTGCTGCTGGTGCTGCTCTTGGTACTGGCCGCCGGTAGCCTGTTCATCCTTTATTCGGCCAGTGGCAAGAACTGGGATCTGGTGATCAAGCAGGCGACGTCTTTCGGTCTCGGCCTCGGTGCCATGCTGGTGATTGCACAGTTCGAGCCGCGTTTCATGGCGCGCTGGGTACCGCTGGGCTATCTGGGCGTGGTGGCGCTGCTGGTCGCGGTCGAGGTGGTCGGGCACACGGCGATGGGCGCGACGCGCTGGATCAACATTCCCGGCGTGATTCGCTTCCAGCCGTCGGAGTTCATGAAGATCATCATGCCGATGACGATCGCCTGGTACCTTTCGACCCGCAGCCTGCCGCCAAGTCTCAAGCATACGGCGATCAGCCTGTCGCTGATCTTCGTGCCGTTCGTGCTGATCCTCAAGCAGCCTGACTTGGGCACCTCGCTACTGATTCTGGCGTCCGGCGCGTTCGTGCTGTTCATCGCCGGTCTGCGCTGGCGCTGGATCATCGGGGCGGTAGCGGCGGTCGTGCCCATCGCCGTGGCGATGTGGTACTTCGTCCTGCACAACTACCAGAAGCAGCGCGTACTGACCTTTCTCGATCCGGAAAGCGATCCGCTGGGCACGGGGTGGAACATCATCCAGTCGAAGGCCGCGATTGGCTCGGGCGGAGTGTTCGGCAAGGGCTGGCTGGCCGGGACGCAGTCGCACCTGGATTTTTTGCCGGAAAGCCACACTGACTTTATCATCGCCGTGCTTGCCGAAGAGTTCGGCCTGGTCGGTGTCTGCTTGCTCCTGCTGGTCTATCTGCTATTGATCACGCGTGGGCTGGTGATCACGGTGCAGGCGCAAACATTGTTCGGAAAACTGCTGGCTGGCGCCTTGACGATGACATTCTTCGTTTACGTTTTCGTCAATATCGGTATGGTCAGTGGGCTGTTGCCCGTGGTGGGGGTGCCGTTGCCTTTCATCAGTTACGGTGGAACTTCATTGGTGACCCTGCTGTCAGGGTTCGGGGTTTTGATGTCGATCCACACCCATCGCAAGTGGATCGCACAGGTTTGACGAGAGTGAATTTGTTGACTTCATTACGGCGTGGTTGGGTGGTGCGAATGCTGGGGAGCGTGGGCTTGGCTGGTGCCGTGCTGGGAAGCCTGCCGCTACAGGCCGCTGACTACGTCGGTCCCAACGTGGACGAGTTTGTCGCTGAAATGACGCGTGACTACGGATTCGCCAGCGAGCAGCTGCACGAGCTGTTCGCAAAGGCCGAACGTAAGCAGGCCATTCTCGATGCGATTTCGCGGCCAGCCGAACGAGTCAAGCCGTGGAAGGAATACCGGCCGATCTTCCTCACCGACTCGCGTGTCGCCCAGGGCGTCGACTTCTGGCGCGAGAACGAGGTGGCGCTGGCCCGTGCCGAAGCCGAGTACGGCGTGCCGGCCGAGATCATCGTCGCGATCATCGGCGTGGAAACCTTCTACGGGCGCAACACCGGCAGCCATCGCGTGATCGATGCACTGTCGACGCTGGGCTTCGACTATCCGCCGCGGCAGCCTTTCTTCCGCCAGCAGCTCAAGGAGTTTCTGCTACTGACCCGCGAGGAGCAGGTCGACCCGCTGACGCTCAAGGGATCTTACGCCGGAGCCATGGGCCTGCCGCAGTTCATGCCGAGCAGCTTCCGCGCCTACGCGGTGGACTTCGACAGTGACGGCCATATCGACATCTGGAACAACCCCACCGACGCCATCGGCAGTGCCGCCAGCTACTTCAAACAGCATGGCTGGGCTGCCGGCGAACCGGTGGTGGCGCGGGCCAAGGTTTCCGGCGAGCGTGTCGAGGAAGGCCTGACCGTCGGCCTCGAGTCGCAGAAGAACGCCGGCGAGATACGCGTCCTGGGTTGGCAGTTCGACAAATCTGTGGCCAACGAGACCGCCGTCACGGCGTTCCGTCTGGAAGGTGCCGATGGCGATGAATACTGGCTGGGCCTGCCGAATTTCTACGTGATCACCCGCTATAACCGCAGCGTGATGTACGCCATGGCCGTGCATCAGCTGTCCCAGCAGCTGGCTGAAGCGCGAGGCGATCAATGAGCCTTCTCTGGACAAGAGTGTTTGCCCTGAGCATGACGGCAGCACTGCTGGCGAGCTGCTCGTCGACTCCTGCACCGAGCACTACGCCGAGCAAGGGCAGCGGCATCAGCGGTCCAGGTGATTACGCTCGTCCGCACAAGGATGGCGCGCCCTGGTGGGACGTGGACGTCTCGCAGATTCCGGACGCGGTGCCGATGCCGCATTACGGGCCATACAAGGCCAACCCGTATACGGTGCTCGGCAAGACCTATTTCCCCATCAGCGACGGACGCCGTTATTCGGCGACCGGGACGGCGTCCTGGTACGGCACCAAGTTTCACGGGCAGCCCACCGCCAATGGCGAGAAGTATGACCTGTACGGCATGAGCGCAGCGCACAAGACACTGCCATTGCCGACCTATGTAAAGGTCACCAACCTGGAAAACGGACGCACCGTGACGCTGCGCGTCAACGACCGGGGGCCGTTCTACTCGGACAGAATCATCGACCTGTCGTTTGCCGCTGCAAAAAAGCTCGGCTACGCCGAACGTGGCACCGCCAAGGTCAAGGTCGAGGGGATCGATCCGCAACAGTGGTGGGCCGAGCAGGGCCGACCGGTGCCCAGCATGATGGCGCAGCCGCAGGTTGCCGCGGCCAAGCCGGCCAGCAACATGGCGCAACCGATCGAGCAGTACACCCCGCCGCCGCAGCAGCACGCCGCGGCGACGGTGCCGCTGGAAATCGAAGCAAAAAAAAACGCTTCGCCCGCAGCCTCTGGCCTGTTTCTCCAGGTTGGCGCCTTCGCCAATCCGGATGCGGCGCAGCTGCTCAAGGACAAGCTGAGCGGCGTGGTGTCTGCACCGGTGTTCATCAGCTCGGTGGTACACAACCAGCAGACCCTGCACCGGGTGCGGCTGGGACCCATCGACACGCCGGATGAGGCCTTGCAGCTCGAGCAGAGCGTACGCCTGGCCAATCTCGGACAGCCGCGCCGCGTCGCGGTCGACTGAGCCTTTTGCAATTCTTGCCTTGTTTTACCTGACTAACTTGAGATTCGGATGAACATCACCAGCCTCGTGCAACGCTCCCTAGTCCTGATTATGCTGGCGGTCGCTCCGACCGTCTGGGCGGCGCAGATCCTGCCGTCGCCGCCACAGCTGGCGGCCAAGTCCTACATGCTGATGGATGCGGCCAGTGGTGAGGTGCTGGTCGAGCACAACGGTGACGAGCGCCTGCCTCCCGCCAGCCTGACCAAGCTGATGACCGCCTACATCGCCACCCTGGAAATACAGAAGGGCCAGATCAGCGATAGCGACATGGTCACTGTCAGCGAGAAGGCCTGGCGTACCGGTGGCTCCCGGATGTTCATCCAGGTCAATACCCAGGTTTCGGTGG
Organism: Pseudomonas sp. LM13; assembly: GCF_041381355.1. Taxonomy (NCBI): domain Bacteria; kingdom Pseudomonadati; phylum Pseudomonadota; class Gammaproteobacteria; order Pseudomonadales; family Pseudomonadaceae; genus Pseudomonas; species Pseudomonas sp. LM13. Next base: position 289,730 of record NZ_JACBXH010000001.1, on the reverse strand, counting down.
ATGATCTGTTGCACGGCATCATCATTCAGTCTGGCAACGATGCCAGCGTGGCAATGGCCGAGCATATCGCCGGTAGCGAAGAGGCTTTCGCTGACCTGATGAACGCGACGGCTCAGCGCCTGGGCATGACCAATAGTCATTTCATGAACGCCACCGGTCTACCGGATCCGGAGCACTACTCCTCGGCGAACGACATGGCCAAGCTGGCCCGCGCGATCATCTACGAGGATCCGGCGCACTACGCCATCTATGCGCAGAAGGAGTTCCTCTGGAACAACATCAAGCAGCCCAACCGCAACCTGCTGCTGTGGCGCGACAAGACTGTCGACGGTCTGAAGACCGGTCATACCGAGGAGGCTGGCTACTGCCTGGTGGCCTCTGCGGTGCGTGACAACATGCGTCTGATCTCGGTGGTGTTCGGCACCGACAGCGAGCAGGCGCGTGCCGCGGAAACGCAAAAACTGCTGACGTACGGCTTCCGCTTCTTCGAGACCCGCACCTTCTACCAGAAGGGCACCGAGCTGGCCGAAGCCCAGGTCTGGAAGGGGCAGCAGAGCAAGCTAAAGGCCGGCCTGGCCCAGGACCTGACCATGACGCTGCCGCGCGGCCAAGTCGAGAAGCTGCAAGCCGTCATGAGCTTCAACGGTACGCTGACCGCGCCGATCCAGCAGGGCGATGTCGTTGGCAAGGTCGAGGTCAAGTTGGATGACAAGGTCGTGCGTAGCACCGACCTGGTGGCGCTGGAAACGGTTGAAGAGGGTGGGCTGTTCCGCCGTTTTTGGGATAGCATTCGCCTGTTCTTCTACAGTCTGTTCAACTGACCACGCTCGCGTGCGCCGCGGCTGATCCCGCCGCGGCGCACGTGCGGATCACGAGTCCGTTACGCCATGACCGATAATCAAGATGTCGCTGCACCCAAGATCGACTTTCCCTGCGAGCGCTACCCGATCAAGGTGATCGGCGACGCGGGCGAAGGCTTCCGTGAGGTGGTGATCGAAGTCATCCAGCGCCACGCGCCAGACTTCGACGAGACCACCGTGGTCACCCGTGACAGCCGCAACGGACGCTTCCTTTCGCTGCAGGTGCTGATCACCGCCACCGGCGTCGAACAGCTGCAGGCCATCCATGTCGACCTGCGGGCCACTGGTCGTGTCCACATGGTGCTGTGATGACCCACGAAGTGGGTGTGCGTGAGCTCGGCCTGATCGAGTATCGGGCTGCCTGGCAGGCCATGCAGCATTTCACCAATACGCGCGATGCCGCCAGTGGCGACGAAATCTGGCTGCTGCAGCACCCGCCCGTGTTCACCCAGGGCCAGGCCGGCAAGGCCGAACATCTGCTGTTCCCCGGCGATATTCCGGTGGTGCAGGTGGACCGCGGCGGTCAGGTGACCTATCACGGGCCCGGCCAGCTGGTCGGCTACCTGCTGCTGGATGTACGCAGACTCGGTATCGGTGTACGGGAGCTGGTCAGTCGCATCGAGCAGAGTCTGATCGATCTGCTCGCCGGCTATGGTGTCGAGGCGGCTGCCAAAGCGGATGCACCGGGCGTCTATGTCGATGGTGCAAAGATCGCGTCTCTGGGCCTGCGCATTCGCAATGGCCGGTCCTTCCACGGCCTGGCGCTGAACGTGGACATGGATCTCGAACCTTTCCGGCGCATCAACCCCTGCGGTTATGCAGGGCTGCCCATGACCCAGTTGCGTGACCTGATCGGGCCGATCGACATCTCTGAAGTGGCCGATCGACTGCGTGATCATCTGGTCCGGCAGCTCGGATACGCGCAACAGAAGACCCTTGCGGGCGGAATCGAAGCTTATGAGTAGTGTAGAAACGGCAGGCAAGCGCCCGGCCAAGGTAGAGGCTGGCGTCAAACTGCGCGGTGCCGAAAAGGTCGCGCGGATTCCGGTGAAGATCATCCCCACCGATGAACTGCCGAAGAAGCCCGATTGGATCCGCGTGCGCATCCCGGTATCGCCGGAGGTCGACCAGATCAAGCAGACCTTGCGCAAGCACAAGCTGCACAGCGTCTGTGAGGAGGCGTCCTGCCCGAACCTGGGCGAGTGCTTCTCCAGCGGCACCGCGACCTTCATGATCATGGGCGACATCTGCACCCGTCGCTGCCCATTTTGCGACGTCGGCCATGGCCGGCCGAACGCGCTGGACCCGGACGAACCGAAGAACCTCGCCCAGGCCATCGCCGACATGCGCCTGAAGTACGTGGTCATCACCTCGGTGGACCGCGACGACCTGCGCGACGGCGGTGCCCAGCATTTTGCCGACTGCTTGCGCGAGATCCGCAAGCTGTCGCCGTCCATTCAGCTGGAGACCCTGGTGCCGGATTATCGCGGGCGCATGGAAATCGCCCTGGATATCACTGCCACTGAGCCGCCGGATGTGTTCAACCACAATCTCGAAACCGTGCCGCGGTTGTACAAGTCCTCGCGCCCAGGCTCGGATTTCGAGTGGTCGCTGGATCTGCTGGAGAAGTTCAAGCAGCGCGTGCCGGGCGTGCCGACCAAGTCGGGACTGATGCTCGGGCTTGGCGAGACCGATGAAGAGGTGATCGAGGTCATGCAGCGTATGCGCGAGCACGACATCGACATGCTGACCCTCGGCCAGTACCTGCAGCCGTCACGCAATCACCTGCCGGTGCAGCGTTTCGTCCATCCCGACACCTTCGCCTGGTTCGCCGAGGAAGGCATGAAGATGGGCTTCAAGAACATCGCGTCCGGCCCGCTGGTGCGTTCCTCGTACCATGCCGATCAGCAAGCCCACGGCGCCAAGCACGACTGATCCGTACCGGCGTTCTGCCGTTGAAAAGGAAGCCGCGAAGGTAATCGAGATTGCCTCCGCGGCTTTTTTTCTGCCCGCACACTGGAGTCGGCGAAGGCTGCAGCCGAAGCGTTGGCAGGAAAATTGCGGCATTTCACCGCATTAGACTTTGGTCTATAGTGGCTCGGTTTACACCACGAGGCCAACCGAGGGCCACAGCAGATGAACGAACCCCAGTTGAAGAACCTGCTTGATGATCTGGATGCCGCCAAGGTCGAGTGCGACGCGATGAGCCGTCTGGTGGTGACGCGTCTGGCCAAGCAGCACATTCCATATCGTGCGATGTTGGGGCAGGTGGAGTTGGACGGTAAGGTGCTGTCGCCACACTTCTGGGTCGAGGCTGATGGCTGTGTGATCGATTACCGAGCGCGCCAGCGGCTGGGTGGCGATCAGCGTGTGCCCCATGGCGTCGTTCCGCGCGAGGCTGTCCAGGCGCACTATCAGGGGCAGCAAGTGGTCATCGATCCGCTACCAGACTACCTCTACGAGGTGGCGGTCAAGCACTGAGATGCAACCTGCCATAACGAAAAAGCCCGGTCATCATGCCGGGCTTTTTTTGTTTGCCGAGTTTTCGCCCCGCTCGGAGCACAGGCTGCGCTCAAGGCTGAGCGCGAAGGCGACCGAGCAGCTCCTGAGTGGGATGGCCGTCGGCCGGCCAACCCAGCTGCTGCTGGAAGCCGCGAATGGCCTTGCGTGTATTGGCGCCGATGATGCCGTCCGGCGTGCCCGGGTCGAAGCCTTGGGCGACCAGGCGCTCCTGCAGCTCCAGGCGTTCCGAGCGGCTGAGCGGTTGCTCACCACGTGGCCAGCTGCCGGCAACCTGGCCCTTGCCCTGGAAGCTCTCGGACAGCAGACCGATGGCCAGCGCATAGGCCGAGGAATTGTTGTAGCGCAGGATCGCGCGGAAGTTGTCCATGATCAGGAACGCGGGGCCGCGGTGGCCGGCAGGCAGCAGCAGGCTGGCATTGGCTTCGTCTCGTCCGCCGGGCAGGCCGCGCAGGCCGAGGCGGCGCCATTCGGCCAGTGGCTTGCGGATCTCGTTGTCGGCCAGGGCGTAGTCGAAGCCGCTGGGCAGTTGCACCTCGAAGCCCCAGGGCTGACCTTGCTTCCAGCCAGAGGCCTGCAGGTAGTGTGCGGCGGACGCCAGGGCATCGGCCGAGCTGTTCCAGATGTCGCGCTTGCCGTCACCGTCGAAGTCCACCGCATGGGTGTTGTAGGTGGTCGGGATGAACTGTGTCTGGCCCATGGCGCCGGCCCAGGAGCCGCGCATCTGCTGCGGTGACACGTCGCCGTGCTGGAGGATTTCCAACGCTGCGATCAGCTGGCTCTTGGCAAAGGCCGGGCGGCGCCCTTCATGGGCGAGGGTGGCCAGCGAGCGGATCACCGACTTGTCGCCCATGATCTGGCCGAAACTGCTCTCAAGGCCCCAGACGGCGACCAGGGTCTCGCGATCGACGCCGTAGCGGGCTTCGATGTGCTCCAGGGTCGCGGCGTGCTGGTTCAGCAGGCGCTGTCCGCTGCGGACCCGCTGGGGTGAAATCGCGCTTTCCAGATATTGCCAGACGGGGCGCGTGAACTCCGGCTGGCTGCGATCGGCTTCGATCACTGCAGGATCGGGCTGCACGCCGGCGAAGGCGCGGTCGAAGGTCGTGGCGGAGATGCCCGCTTCCAGGGTTTCGGCACGGAATTGCTCGCGCCACTGGCTGAAGCTGAGATGATTGGCTTCTGCTGGCGCGTCGACGACGGGCTTGTCGCTACTCTGAACAGAGGGCGCGGGTGCGTTGCTGACAAGGGAGGACTGCGCAAGGGGTTCGGCGGCACAGGCGACCACCAGGCTCGTCGCCGAGGCGGCGACCAGCGTTCGCAGCAGCAGAACGGGAACGAAGGTGTAAAACATGCACCACTCTCGAAAGGTGTCGTCGGCCGCAGACATTATCACGCTTTCGGGGTGTTGGGTTTTCAGGCCGCCAGAAGGACCGAAGCCTCCCAGTTGGTGGACTGGGAGGCTTCGCGGCGGTAGCTGCCTTTGCCTTTCTTTGGCGTTTCCTGGCGCTGGCGGAACAGCGGCTGCGCGACCAGGCGTTTGGCCTTGTTCGTTCTTTTCTTGCGTGTGCTCATGACGTATCCCTGAGTAGCCCGGTATCGGACAGGGGCATCATAGGGCTTGTACAAAAAATGTCCAGCAGGCGGCGATGTCAGCCCGCGCCCAGCCGGCGGCCGCTCAGCTGCAGGCAGATATTGGCCAGCCCGATCCAGGGGTCGCCTTCGGCCTGGCCCTTGATCTGCTCGTCTATGCGCTGTGCAGCCATCAGCAAGCGGCTCCAGCCTGCGGCGTCGTGCCGTTGCAGTGCCTTGGAGACCAACGGGCGTCGTTTGTCCCAGACTGGTGGGCGAGCCTGGCTGAAGGCGCGATCGAGCGGAACGCCCTGACCATACTGCTGGGAGATGTTGGCCAACAGGCGCAGCTCGCGCGCCAATGCCCAGAGGATCACTGGTGCCTCCACGCCCTCGCCGCGCAAGCCCTCGAGCATGTGCAGCGCATGAGCGGCCTGCCCCTGGAGCGCCGCGTCGATGAGGCCAAAGACGTCGTAGCGGGCGCTGTCGGCGACGGCGGCTTGCACAGTGTCAGCACCGATCTGGCCGGCGTCGGCCAGCAGTTTCAGCTTTTCGATCTCCTGCGCGGCGGCGAGCAGATTACCCTCGACACGTGCCGCGATCAGCTCGACGGCTTCCTGATCGGCGGACAGACCGGCCTGGGCCAGCCGCTGGCGGATCCATTGCGGTAGTTGCGCGGCGTCTACCGGCCAGATCTGCAGAAACTGCACGTCCTTGCCGTCGATCAGCGCCTTGGCCCACTTTGTCTTCTGCGTGCTGCCATCAAGCTTGGGCAGGCTGATCAACAGCACCGTGTCTTCGGCCGGGCGCGCCAGGTAGTCCAGCAGCGCCGCGGCGCCCTTGTCCCCCGGCTTGCCATTGGGAATGCGCAGTTCGATCAGACGTTTCTCCGCGAACAGCGACAGGCTGGCGCCGGCCTCGATGAGCTGGCCCCAGGCGAAGCCGGTCTCGACGTGGAAGACCTGACGCTCACCGAAACCCTGCGCGCGGGTTGCCGCGCGAATCGCATCGCAGGCTTCCTGACACAACAGATGCTCGTCACCGCAGACCACGTAGATGGGCGCAAGGGTGCCTTGCAGGTGCTTGCCGAGTTGAGCGGGAGAGAGCTTCATGGGTGCGGAGACGGGGGCGCGAGGCCCCCGTGCAGACTCAGCGGACGGGTAGCTGGATGGGCGACTGCTGCGGTTGCGCATCCTGGGCGCGGCGGGCGGCTTCGACGGCCTCCGCTTCGGCACGGGCCTTGGCTTCGGCCTCCTGCTGCAGGCGGTCGAGCTGTGCCGGGGTGACGCGTTGGATGCGCAGAACGAGCTGCTGAAGCAGCTCGCGACGCATTTCCTGGCGCAACTGGTCGCCTTCCTGGGACGAGCCGATCAGGTTGTTGCTGTCGTGCACGTAGACCTTCTGCACCTCGATGCTGTCTTCGAGCAACAGCAGGTTCCGCGGGCCACGGAATTCATAATCGAGCGTGCTGGTCAGCTCGTACTCGGCGCTGCGTGCCGAGCTGGTGTAGCTGGCGGTGCGCTGGCGGGTCTGCTCGCGGGCCAGGTTGAGGCTGTACTTGGCCCCCGGGTAAACCCGCACGTCGTTGCTTTCGAGCAGCGCTTCGAGCTGCTGGACCGTCTCGCCATAGCTGTTGCGGGCCTGCAGATCGATTTCCTTGAGACCGAACTCCACATCACCGGTGCCGCGCAGCTGGAAACCGCAGGCGCTCAGCAGCAATGTCAGACCCAGCACCACCAGATTCCATTTGTTCATATTGTTATCCCCTTGCAGGCCCGGCGCAGGCGCCGGGACCGAATCAGTTAGCGACGATGTTGACCAGCTTGCCCGGCACCACGATGACCTTGCGGATGGTCAGGCCTTCGGTGAAGCGCAGCACGTTCTCGTTGCCGCGCGCGGCGGTCTCCACCTCTTCGCGGCTGGCGCTGGCCGGCACTTCGATCTGGCCACGCAGCTTGCCGTTGACCTGCACCACCAGAGTCAGGCTGTCCTGCACGAGGGCGGATTCGTCGACCTTCGGCCATTGCGCATCGATGATCGTGCCGCTCTTGCCCAGCCGCTGCCAGAGTTCGTGAGAGATGTGCGGAGTGATCGGGGCCAGCAGCAGGGCGACCGTTTCCAGGCCTTCCTGCAGCAGAGCACGGTCCTGCTCGCTGGTGGTCGGCGCCTTCTCCAGCACGTTCATCAGCGTCATCACCTGGGCAATGGCGGTATTGAACTTGTGGTGCTGGCCGACATCGGTGCTGGCCTGCTTGATCGCCAGGTGAATCGCGCGGCGCACGGCCTTCTGTTCGTCGTTCAATGCGGCCAGATCGAGCGTACCCGGCAGCCCGGCGCTGACGTGCGCGTGGGCCAGACGCCAGACGCGGCGCAGGAAGCGGCTGGCGCCCTCGACGCCGGAGTCGGACCACTCCAGGCTCATGTCCGGCGGCGAGGCGAACATCATGAACAGGCGGCAGGTGTCGGCGCCGTAGGCGTCGATCATCGCCTGCGGGTCGACGCCGTTGTTCTTGGACTTGGACATCTTCTCGGTGCCGCCGATTTCCACCGGCTGCCCGTCGGTCTTCAGCCTGGCGCCGATGACCTTGGCCTTGGCATCACGCTCGACCACGACGTCGGCCGGGTTGAACCAGTCCTTGCCGCCGTTTTCCAGGGTGCGGTAGTAGGTTTCGGCGACCACCATGCCCTGGGTCAGCAGGTTCTTGAACGGTTCGTTGGAGCTGACCAGCCCTTCGTCGCGCATCAGCTTGTGGAAGAAGCGTGCGTAGAGCAGGTGCAGGATGGCGTGTTCGATACCGCCGATGTACTGATCCACCGGCAGCCAGTGGTTGGCCGCCTGCGGGTCGACCATGCCCTTGTCATAGTTCGGACTGGCGTAGCGGGCAAAGTACCAGGACGACTCCACGAAGGTGTCCATGGTGTCGGTTTCGCGCTTGGCCGGGGCGCCGCATTTCGGGCAGGTGCATTCGTAGAACTCGGGCATCCTGGCCAGCGGCGAGCCTGCGCCGTCCGGCACCACGTCTTCGGGCAACACCACCGGCAGCTGGTCTTCCGGCACCGGCACGTCGCCACAGCTGTCGCAATGGATGATCGGGATCGGGCAGCCCCAGTAGCGCTGGCGGCTGATGCCCCAGTCGCGCAGACGAAACTGGGTGCGCGCCTGGCCGAGGCCTTTCTTCTGCAGCGCCACTTCGATGGCGTCGAAGGCACCTTCGAAATCCAGGCCGTCATAGATGCCGGAGTTGATCAGCTGGCCGTGCTCGCCGTAGGCGTCCTGCCAGGGCGCGGGCGTCTCGTCGCCGGCGCTGGTGCGCACCACCGGCTTGATCGGCAGGCCGTACTTGCTGGCGAATTCGAAGTCGCGCTCGTCATGCGCCGGCACGGCCATGACTGCGCCTTCGCCGTAGTTCATCAGTACGTAGTTGGCGACCCATACCGGCAGCAGTTCACCGGTCAGCGGATGCTGCACGCGCAGGGAGGTGGCCAGGCCTTTCTTTTCCTGGGTGGCGATGTCGGCTTCGGCGACGCCGCCGCGCTTGCACTCGTCGATGAAGGCCTGCAGCTCGGGGTTGTTCTGCGCGGCGAGAGTGGCCAGCGGATGTTCCGCTGCAACGGCCACGTAGGTCGCACCCATCAGCGTATCGGGGCGGGTGGTGAAGACCTTCATCACGCCTTCGCTGCCGATGCTGGCGACGTCGTAGGGGAAGCTGATCTCCATGCCGCGCGACTTGCCGATCCAGTTGCGCTGCATGGTCTTGACCTGCTCGGGCCAGCCATCCAGCTCGTCCAGGCTTTCCAGCAGCTCGTCCGCGTAGGCGGTGATCTTGAAGTAGTACATCGGGATTTCGCGCTTCTCGATCAGCGCGCCCGAACGCCAGCCGCGGCCGTCGATGACCTGCTCGTTGGCCAGCACGGTCTGGTCCACCGGGTCCCAGTTCACGGTGCCGTTCTTGCGATAGATCACGCCCTTTTCGTACAGGCGGGTGAACAGCCACTGCTCCCAACGGTAATAGTCGGGCTTGCAGGTGGTGACTTCACGGGTCCAGTCGACCGCCAGGCCCAGGCTTTTCAGCTGGGCCTTCATGTAGGCGATGTTCTCGTAAGTCCACTTCGCCGGCGCCACCTGATTTTTCATCGCGGCGTTCTCGGCCGGCATGCCGAAGGCGTCCCAGCCCATGGGCTGCAGGACGTTCTTGCCCTGCATGCGCTGGTAGCGGGCGATCACGTCGCCGATGGTGTAGTTGCGCACGTGGCCCATGTGCAGCTTGCCGCTGGGGTAGGGGAACATCGACAGGCAATAGAAGGTGTCCTTGCCGGGCTGTTCGCTCACTTCAAAGGATTTCTGCGAATCCCAGTGGGATTGCGCGGCGGCTTCGATCTCGCGGGGCTGATACTGTTCGTGCATGGCTACTGGCGTTGGATAGGGGCTGGCTCTCCGCGAATGCGCTGGCGCAGGCTCGGCTGGCAGGTCGGAACGACCTTGTGCAAACGCGACCCGGCGGGTGGCGGACGGAGGCATGGAAGCGCCGTAGCATACATGACCCCCCGCAGCCTAGGGAAACCCGATTTGCCGTCAGCGCCGAGGGTTCCGTCCGTCGCGTCCGGCTTGAGCGAGCCAGGCTGAGCTACGCTTGATCCAGGGGCCGGACAAATGCGAGGTATGTCCAATGGAAAGAGAGTCGCAATCAGAGGACAGCAGTCTGTATGCGCGGGTGCTGCAGCGCTTGAGTTCGGCGCTGCAGGAGGCAGAGCGTGGCGAATCAGGTGCCGCTGGCGAACTGGAGGTCGGCGGGTTGACGCCGGCGGAATTCGAGTTGATTCGCGCCTATCTGCAACGTGATTCCCAATGGCTTTCCGGCTGGCATGCGGCTGCCGAGGAACAGGCTCATCTCACGCGCCAGGCGATGCGGCCAGCCGTGCGTGGTGGCGGGCGGCAGCGCCATGGCGCACGCCTCAGGCATGCGCCGCTGCACCTGCAGCAGAGCCTCAGCTGCGCACTTTGCAATACCAAGGTGACCTGGCCGGAAGGTGCCGGGCCTGCGATGTGTCCGGCCTGCGGCTCGCAGCTGCTACGTGCACGGCAACGTCTGCAGACCTACCCGCGCCACTGAGCGCCCCCTGCGCCGACAAATCGGCCGACAGCCGCTAGAGTGTCGACCTTTGCCGGAGAGCTGGGATGCCCATTCGTTATTTCTTCAAGCAACTGCTGTTGCCGCCGGGGGGACTGCTGCTCCTGTTGCTGCTGGGCTGGTGGCTGCGCCGACGCGCTCCGAGGCTGGCGGCGCTGTGTTTCGTCACCGGCTTCGGTGGGCTCTGGCTGATGAGCCTGCCGATCGTCGTCGAATGGACGGCGCGCGCGGTGGAGCGCGAGCCGGCACTGGCCGAGGCGCACTGGCCGAAGTTGAGCGGGCAGGCTGGTGCCATCGTGGTACTGGGCGCCGGCCGGGAGCAGAACGATCCGGCCTGGGGTGGAGATCAGCCCGGTTACGTAGCGCTGGAGCGCCTGCGCTATGCCGCGCGCGTCGCCAAGGCATCTGGCCTGCCGATTCTCACCAGCGGGGGCCTGCACTACGGCCAGCCGCCCAGCGAAGCTATGCTTGGCGCCGAGGTGTTGCAGCGCGATCTAGGCGTCGCCACGCGCTGGCTGGAGGAGCGCAGCCGTACGACCTGGGAGAATGCCGTGTTCAGTGCCGAGATGTTGCGCTCGGCTGGCATCGAGCGGGTGGTGCTGGTCACCTCGGCCGCGCACATGCCTCGTTCGCGTTGGTGCTTCGAGCAGAACGGCATCGAAGTGATTGCCGCGCCAGTGGGCTTCATGGGCGTGCCCAACGGCCGCCCTTTGAACGGCTGGCTGCCGGAGGCCAAGGCTTACTGGCAGAACGGCATGCTGCTCAATGAAATCGTCGGCATGGCGGTGTACCCGCTGGTTTATCGCTCGGAGAACGATTGAGCGGAACGCTTTCATTCGTAGGGGCTCAGGGGGCCCCTATGCGGACTTGCGTCTGACCAGTGCCCAGCCGAGCAGCAACACGCATGTCACGATCAGCGGCCAGGAACGCCAGCGCAGGTAGGGCGTCAGCCCCTGCATCGGCGTGACCTCGCCATACAGCACGGCCTGTTCGAACTGCGGAATCTGCTCGGTGATGCGCCCGTACGGGTCGATCAGCACGGTGATGCCGCTGTTGGTTGCGCGGATCATCCAGCGTCCGGCCTCCAGGGCGCGCATCTGCGCCATCTGCAGGTGCTGCAGCGGGCCGATGGAGCGGCCGAACCAGGCGTCGTTGCTCACCGTCAGCAGCAGGTCGCTTTGCGCCGCGAGGCCCGCGGCGAACTCCGGATAGACCACCTCATAGCAGATGTAGGGCGCGATCTGCAGGCCTCTGGCCTGTAGCAGCGGCTGGCCGGGTTCGCCGCGGGCGAAATCGGACATCGGCAGGTCGAAGAAGGCGATCAGCCCGCGCAACAGTTCCTGCAGCGGCACATACTCGCCGAACGGCACCAGCTTCTGCTTGAGGTAGGTACCGGCACCCTCGCCAGTGGTGGTCAGGCCGTTGTAGTAGCGCAGCTCGCCCTCGGCGTTGGGCTGACGCACCGGCACGCCGGTGATGAGCGCCGATCCGCGCTGCTTGGCGAAGCCGGCCATCATTGTCAGGTAGCCTTCGGCGTGTTCCTTGAGGATAGGCACGGCGGTTTCCGGCCAGACGATCAGGTCCGCCGGACGGCTGCGAAAGGTCATGTCGCGATACAGCAGCAGCTGCATCTCGAGCTTCTTCGGGTCCCACTTCATGCTCTGCTCGACGTTGCCCTGCACGGCAACCACGCTCAAGGGCTCGCCCTTGTCTTGGGTCCAGGCGCGATCCTTGAGCGCCAGGCCGATCAGCCAGGGGGCGATCAGCAACAGGACGCCAGCCAGCAGGCGCGGCTTGTCGGCACGCAGTCGCGGCAGCGCGACCAGCAGGGTGGCGCTCAGGGCGATGGCGAAGCTCAGCAGCCAGACGCCACCCACCGGCGCCAGCCCGGATAGCGGGCCGTCGAGCTGGCTGTAGCCGATATAGAGCCAGGGAAAGCCAGTGAGCAGCCAGCCACGCAGTGCGTCGAAGGCCAGCCAGAGCGCGGCGAAGGCCAGCGCGTCACCGAGCGCGGAATGGCGATTGCGCAGCAGCCGCACCCAAAGCCAGCCGAGCAGGGCGAAGAACAGCGCCAGGCCGGCGACGAAGCCGAGCGTGAGCAGGCCGGCCAGTGGCGGCGACGCCGCGCCGAAATCATGGATGCTGACATAGACCCAGCTGACGCCCGAGGCGAACAGGCCAAAGCCGTAGCACCAGCCGCGTTGCGCCGCCTGCTTTGGCCCGGTTTCGCGCAGGCTGAGGTAGAGCAGTGCGACCGACAACAGGGCCAGTGGCCAGATGTCGAAGGGCGCCAGGGAGAGGGTGGTCAGCGTGCCGGCCAGCAGGGCCAGCAGATTGCCCGGCCAGCCGGGGCGGGTGAACCAGTGCATGAGGTTTCCTTGCGCAGGGATTGCGGCGCAGGCTACGGGCAACGTCGCGATCGGGCAAGCTGCCCGGCGGCTCGCCGCCCGTAGGTGGGCGGCAAGTCGCAGGTCATGCGCTTTCCAGGCGACTCAGGCGCAGCATGTGCACGCGGCGGCTGTCGGCGTTCAATACGCGAACGCGGAAGCCGTCGATCTCGGTCACCTCGTTGCGCTTGGGCAGATGGCCGAAGGTGCTCATCACCAGGCCGGCGACAGTATCGAACTCATCGTCGGGGAAGGCGCTGCCGAAGTACTCGTTGAAGCTGTCGATCGGTGTCAGCGCCTTGACCAGGAAGTCGCCACTCGGCAGCGGGCGGATATAGCTGTCTTCCTCGACGTCGTGCTCGTCCTCGATGTCGCCGACGATCTGCTCGAGCACGTCCTCAATGGTCACCAGGCCGGCCACGCCGCCGTACTCGTCGATGACGATGGCCATGTGATTGTGGTTGGCGCGGAACTCGCGCAGCAGCACATTGAGACGCTTGGATTCGGGCACGAAGGTGGCCGGGCGCAGCAGGTCCTTGATGTCGAAGTTGTGATGCTCATCCTTGAGAATCAGCGGCAGCAGATCCTTGGCCAGCAGCACGCCGATCACCTCGTCGAGGCTCTCGCCGACCACCGGGTAGCGCGAATGCGCGGCGGCGATGATGGCGGGCAGAAATTCGCGTGGCGATTGGTCGGCCTTGATGCTGATCACCTGCGAGCGCGGCACCATGATGTCGCGTACCTGCAGGTCGGCGACCTGGATGGCGCCTTCGACGATGGCTAGCGCCTCGTTGTCGAGCAGCTTGTTCTGGTGGGCTTCGCGCAGGATCTCCAGAAGCTCCTGGCGATTCTTGGGTTCATGGGCAAAAGCCTGGGTGATTCTTTCCAGCCAGGTCTTCTGCCCGCTGATCGATCGATCTTCGCTCATGTCGTTTGACTCAAGAGTCCTTGCAAATGCCCGTTTCGGGCGAATCTTCAGCATAGGGGTCGGGATGCCCCAGTTCGGTCAGCAGCTGGCGCTCCAGCGCTTCCATTTCCTCGGCTTCGGCATCCTCGATGTGGTCGTAGCCGAGCAGATGCAGGCAGCCGTGGATGACCAGGTGGGCCCAGTGCGCGTCGAGGGCCTTGCCCTGTTCCGCCGCCTCGCGCTCGACCACCGGCACGCAGATCACCAGGTCGCCGAGCAGCGGGATGTCGAGAAACTCGTCCGGCACGTCGGCCGGGAACGACAGCACGTTGGTGGCGTAGTCCTTCTGCCGCCAGGTGCGGTTCAGCTCGCGGCCTTCGGCTTCGTCGACCAGGCGAATGGTCAGTTCTGAATCGCCGCTGCGCTGGCGCAACGCCAGTTCGCACCAGCGTTGCAGGTCTGCCGCAGCGGGCGTGGCGCCATCGCTGGCGCATTGCAGGTCGAGTTCAATCATCGGCGGCATCCCGCGCGGCGCGCTTGCTGGCCGGCGACTGACGATCCTCGAACGACTCGTACGCCTCGACGATGCGTTGCACCAGCGGGTGGCGCACCACGTCCTTGGGCTTGAAGTGGGTGAAGCTGATGCCGTTGACGTCCTTGAGCACCTCGATGACATGCGCCAGGCCGCTCTTGGTACCCCGCGGCAGGTCGACCTGGGTGATGTCGCCGGTGATCACCGCGGTGGAGCCGAAGCCGATCCGCGTGAGGAACATCTTCATCTGTTCCTGGGTGGTGTTCTGGCTTTCATCGAGGATGATGAAGCTGTTGTTCAGCGTGCGCCCGCGCATGTAGGCCAGCGGGGCGATCTCGATCACCTGTTTCTCGATCAGTCGCGCCACGTGCTCGAAGCCAAGCATTTCGTAGAGCGCGTCATAGAGCGGGCGCAGATAGGGGTCGATCTTCTGCGCCAGGTCACCGGGCAGGAAACCGAGCTTCTCGCCGGCTTCCACCGCCGGACGCACCAAGAGGATGCGGCGCACCTGCTCGCGTTCCAGTGCGTCCACCGCGCAGGCCACCGCCAGGTAGGTCTTGCCGGTACCGGCCGGGCCAACACCGAAGTTGATGTCGTTGTCGAGAATGGCCTTTACATAGCGCTGCTGGTTGGCACCGCGCGGGCGGATCATGCCTTTCTTGGTGCGCAGCGCCACGCCCTGGTGGGCGTTCGGGTTGGCCAGTTCCTCCATGCCGGATTCCTGCAGGTACAGGTGCACCATGTCCGGGGACAGCTCGGTGGTCTTGGTCTCGCGGTACAGGCGGCGCAGGAGATTCTCGGCGGATTTGGCCACGTTGCTCGGGCCGACCAGTTCGAACTGATTGCCGCGGTTGCGGATTTCCAGCTCCAGGCGCTGTTCGATCAGGCGCAGATGCTCGTCGAACTGGCCGCAGAGATTGGCGAAGCGACGGGCTTCAAAGGGTTCGAGGGTGAAACGATGCGGTTCTATGGGTGCGTTCAAGGGCTTTTATATGTGGCCGATATCGGCGAAATGATGAAAGAAGAATAGCGCTGCGGGCGCGAAGCGAAAAGCGCAGTCGCGGCCCCGATGCATTCACATGGGGGCCGCATTCCGGCTTCTCAAGCTAGCAAGGTGCCACGCAGCGAGTGTGGCAGCGCGTCATCGATGTGTACGTCGACGAACTGGCCGATCAGTCGCGGGTTGTCGCAGCGGAAGTTGACGATGCGATTGTGCTCGGTACGGCCCTGCAGCATGCCTGGGTCCTTCTTCGAATAGTCGCTGACGAGGATGCGCTGGGTGGTGCCGACCATTCGTCGGCTATTCTCGAAACCCTGCTGATTGATGCGCTGCTGCAGGATGGCCAGACGCTGCTTCTTGACCTCTTCCGGCGTGTCGTCGGCGAGGTCCGCTGCCGGGGTGCCGGGGCGTGCGCTGTAGACGAAGGAGTAGGAGAAGTCGAAGCCGACGTCCTCGATCAGCTTCATGGTCTGCTCGAAGTCCTTATCGGTCTCGCCGGGGAAGCCGACGATGAAATCCGAGCTGATCAGGATATCCGGCACGGCGGCCTTGAGCCGACGGATGCGCGACTTGTACTCGAGCGCGGTGTGGTTGCGCTTCATCGCCGCGAGGATTCGGTCGGAGCCAGCCTGCACCGGCAGGTGCAGGTACTTCACCAGCTGCGGGATGTCCGCATGGGCCTGAATGATGGCGTCGGAGAACTCCAGCGGGTGGCTGGTGGTGTAACGGATGCGACCGATACCTTCGATCGCCGCTACCGCGTGCAGCAGGTCGGCGAAGTCGTGGCCGTCGTGGCGATAGCCGTTGACGTTCTGCCCCAGCAGGGTGACTTCCTTCACGCCGTTCTCGGCCAGGTGCACGATTTCCGCCAGCACATCGGCCAGCGGCCGGCTGACTTCCTCGCCGCGGGTGTAGGGCACCACGCAGAAGGTGCAGTACTTGCTGCAGCCTTCCATGACCGAGACGAAGGCGCTGGGGCCGTCGACGCGGGGTTCGGGCAGGCGGTCGAATTTCTCGATCTCGGGGAAGGAAATGTCCACCTGCGGCGTCTTGGTTGTGCGCGCGGCGTCGATCATTTCCGGCAGGCGGTGCAGCGTCTGCGGGCCGAAGACCACATCGACGTAAGGCGCGCGGTCGCGGATCGCCGCGCCTTCCTGGCTGGCGACGCAGCCACCGACGCCGATGACCAGTTGCGGATTGTCCTGTTTCAGTTCGCGCCAGCGGCCCAGCTGCGAAAAGACCTTTTCCTGGGCCTTTTCGCGGATCGAGCAGGTATTAAGAAGAATCACGTCGGCTTCTGCCGGATTCTCGGTGATCTCCATGGCCTGGTGTTCGCCCAGCAGGTCCACCATGCGCGAGCTGTCGTACTCGTTCATCTGGCAGCCGTGGGTTTCGATGAAAAGCTTGCGGGTCATGTTACGGGCCGGCGTTGTGCAAAAAATGACCGGCGATTATATGCCCATGGCCGGGCAGGGGAAAGCGCGGACGGATACCGCAGGGGGCACCGGTTTCTCAGGGGATCTGCGGGGCGTCGGCGGCCTGCAGCTGCATCAGGTAGTCGCGGAAGATCTGGCCGAGCACCTGGCTGGCAATCTCCAGCTCATCCCGGCGCATCTGCGCGGAGACGCGGTCGGCGGTATCCAGCGCTTCATCCTCGCCGTTGACCGCGGCCATCTTCAGCACAATATAGGCCTGCACATTGTTGGCCTTGACGCCTTCGCCGCGGAAGAACATCACACCGAGACGGTGCTGCGCCGCCGCATGGCCGCGCAGCGATGCCTGTTCGAACCAGTACAGCGCCTTGGCCAGATCGCGTGGCGCACGTTTGCCGTCGTAGTGGAATTCGCCCAGCTCGTAGGCGGCCTGCACGTCGCCATCGCTGGCCGCCTGCTGGCAGCTGCGCAGCGCTTCAGGCAATTCCTCGGGCAGCGTATCGAGGGCACAACGGGCGGTCGCCGGGATCAGCAGGGTGTTCCCGCCAGCCAAAGCCGTGAGAGGCGAGAGAAGCAGCAGACAGCCCAAAGACAGGATGCGGCCGGTGCGGATCATGAAAATCTGGCGCCTCGAGGAGCAGGGCGATAATGAAAGGCTGGAACGAGCCAGCCGTCACATTATGGATAAGCTGCAGTCTGCTTACAAAGGCTTTAACGGCCTGCCATCGGCTTTTTATGCGGCCGTTGGCTGTTGCTCGCGCGCGCTGCCCGGTAACCGCAGCAGCAGGACTGCCAGCAGCGGACTGGCGATCGCCAGCAGCAGCGGCTCTGCCCCGGCGAACGGGTTGCCGATCGCCATGCTGCCAGGCAACGGCAGCATGAGCGGCAACAGCACGCCGGCCGTGACGCCGGCGCCACTCGGCAGACGGTCCGGCCATTGCAGCACGGCGGCATAGATCACCAGCAACGCGCTGGCCAGCAGCAGGCCGAGCGCATAGGGCTCGCTCCAGCCGAGCTGTCGTGCCAGTTCGAAAAACACGCACAGGCCCAGCACCACGCGGCCCCAGTTCGGCCGGCTCCAGGCCCAGCGTCGCGCCAGGGTCAGTGCAGCCAGGGCGAGCAGGGGCAAACCGAGCAGCAGGCTGGCGCGTTCCAGCCACTGCTGGGCCTCGGCCAATCCACCGGCGAGGGCGGTTGCCCCGCTGGCCGCGGCAAGGATGAAGGCGAGCATCGCGCTGAACAGCGCCGGTTGATCCGCTTCGCCGTAACGGCGCCGGGCGCGACCGACAAGGATCGCGCTGGTGGCCGCGGCAACTGTCAGTAGCAGGGCCTGCAGCAGTTCCATCGGCGTATTCACTTGAGCTTGGCGAAGGCGCGCTCGGCGGCGTCGAGGGTGATGGCCAGCTCCTTATCGCCGTGGGCGATGGAGGTGAAACCGGCCTCGAACGCGCTCGGCGCCAGGTACACACCGCCCTCGAGCATCAGGTGGAAGAAGCGCTTGAAGCGATCGGCGTCGCTGGCCATGACGTCGGCAAAGGTCACGATGTCGTCGGCGCCGCTGAAATACAGGCCGAACATGCCGCCGACCTGAGTGGTGACGAAGGGGATGCCGGCGGCATCGGCGCGATCCTGCAGACCCTGCAGCATGCGGCTGGTATAGGCGCTCAGGGCATCATGGAAGCCGGGGCGGCTGATCAGCTCGAGGGTGGTCAGGCCGGCGGCCATGGCCAGTGGGTTGCCCGATAGCGTGCCAGCCTGGTAGACCGGGCCGAGCGGGGCGATGCGTTCCATGATGGCGCGCTTGCCGCCGAAGCAGCCGACCGGCATGCCGCCGCCGATGATCTTGCCGAAGGTCGACAGGTCCGGCGTCACGCCGTAGTAGGCCTGGGCGCCGCCGAGGGCGACGCGGAAACCGGTCATCACCTCGTCGAAGATCAGCACCACGCCGTGCGTGTCGCACAGGCGGCGCAGGCCTTCGAGGAAGCCCGGTGCCGGCGGCACGCAGTTCATGTTGCCGGCGACCGGCTCGACGATGATGCAGGCGACCTGCTCGCCCTTTTCCTTCAGCGTGGCTTCGACTTCGGCGAGGTCGTTGTAGGCCAGGGTCAGGGTGTGCTTGGCAAAGTCCGCCGGCACGCCCGCTGAGCTGGGTACGCCCTGGGTCAGGGCGCCGGAGCCGGCCTTGACCAGCAGGCTGTCGGAGTGGCCGTGGTAGCAGCCTTCGAACTTGATGATGGCGTCGCGCCCGGTGTAGCCGCGGGCCAGGCGGATCGCACTCATGGTCGCTTCGGTGCCGGAGCTGACCATGCGCACCATCTCCATGGACGGCACCAGGCGGCAGACCAGTTCGGCCATCTCGGTTTCCATCGCGGTTGGCGCGCCGTAGGACAGCCCGTGCTCGAGCTGGCGACGGACCGCATCCAGTACCTGCGGGTGGCTGTGGCCGAGGATCATCGGACCCCAGGAGCCGACGTAGTCGACGTAGCGCTTGTCGTCCTCATCGATGACATAGGCGCCTTCGGCGTGCTTGAGGAACAGCGGGGTGCCGCCGACGCTGCGGAACGCACGAACCGGCGAGTTGACGCCGCCGGGGATGTGGGTCTGAGCGCTGGCGAAGAGGATTTCGGAACGGGACATGCGGGCCTCGCAAAACAGGGGCGGACGGCGTTAGCAGCCCGCCGTGGCGGAATCAGGGCGTGTTGAACAGTTGGCTGAAGGCCTGGGCGCGGCGCTCGACCTCGGCGGCACTGTCGGCGGCGAGCAAGGCGTGGATCACGGCGATCATCTGCACGCCGGCGGCGATCAGTGACGGCGCGGTGTCCAGCGTGATGCCACCGATGGCGACGATGGGCAGGCCGATACGGGCGCGAGCTTCACGCAGCAGTTCTTGATTGGCTGCCGGTGCGCCGGGTTTGGTGTGGGACTGGAAGAAACGGCCGAAGGCAACGTAGCTGGCACCCTCGCGAGCGGCCTGCTCGGCTAGCGGCAGTTGCGCATGGCAGGTGGCGCCGATGATCGCCTGACGCCCGAGCAGGGCCCGCGCGGCGGCCAGCGAACCATCTTCCTGGCCCAGGTGCAGGCCGACGCCCAGGCGCGCAGCCAGTTCGGCATCGTCGTTGATGATCAGCTGTGCGCCGTGGCGGGCGCAGAGTTCCTGCAGCGCATCGGCCTCGCGCAGCCGCCGCGCTTCGTCGCCGGTCTTGTCGCGGTACTGCAGCAGGCGGGCGCCGCCCTTCAGTGCGGCTTCGGCATAGGGCAGCAGGCGACCATCGGCCAGCAATGTGCTGTCGGTAATGGCGTACAGGCCGCGCAGGCGGGACGCTTCCTTCATGCGCTGCTCTCCAGTCAGGCCAGGTCCAGGGGCAGGCGGCGCGGCACGTACTGGCCGTGCCCGGGGGCCTCGGCATCGCGCAACGTGCGCCATGTGTAGTCGAGCGCCGAGCGGACCGCGCTGGTCAGTTCCTCGCCCAGTGCCAGACGGCCGGCCAAGGCGCTGGCCAGGGTGCAGCCGGAGCCGTGATAGCTGCCCGGCAGGCGCGCGCAGGTGAAGTCGTGACGGCTGCCGTCGCGGCAATACAGACGGTTGTGCACTTCGCTCTCGTCGCCATGGCCGCCGGTGATCAGCAGGTGGCGGATATGCGGCAGCAGGCGCTCGGCACACTCGTCGGCGCTGCCCTCCGGCAGTTCGGCAAGGATCCGAGCTTCCGGCAGATTCGGCGTGGCGATGGTGGAAACCGGGAACAGCCGCTCGCGCATGGCGTAGCCAACATCGTCCTTGCCCAGTGCACCGCCGCCGCCAGCGCGCAGCACCGGATCGCAGATCAGCGGCACACCGGGCAACTTGGCCATGATCTCGAGCACTGTCTCGACCATCTCCACCGAGCCGAGCATGCCCAGCTTCACCGCGGCGATGGGCAGGTCAGCGATCACCGCGTTGGCCTGGGCGAGTACCCATTCGCGGTCGAGCACGCGGAAGTCGGTGACGTTGACGGTGTCCTGCACGGTGAGCGCGGTGACGGTCGGCGCGGCGTGGCAGGCCTGCGCCAGCAGGGCTTCGATGTCAGCCTGCAGGCCGGCGCCGCCACTGGGATCGTGGCCGGACAGACAGAGGACGACGGGACGGGAAGTGAAGTTTTTCATGGCGTGCGAGCTTATCACCAAACAGAGGCGGCGGGACGCGGCAGTTGCAGGTCGAACGGTCATCCGGCGGTGCCTGCCGGCCATCGGAACGATCGCGACGCTGCACGTCCGCTTTTCCGGCTGGCCCAACTGCTGTGGTAGATTGCTGGCACTTTGATTACGGTCTGGGTGGCGGAGTTCATGGGACATGAGCTCGTTTTCGGCACTCGGCCAGCACGAGGCAACATGCGGCACGTCTTCCTGTTCATTCTGGCCTTCCTGCCCGTCCTGGCCGTTGCCGTCGAACTCGACGAAACCACTCGCCATCTGCCGCTCGGACGGCACATGCAGGTGTTCGAGGATCCGCACGGCCAGCTGCGGATCGAGGATGTCGCCGCGGCGGCTTTCGAGGAGCGTTTCCAGGCGCATCGCAAGGATGTGCTGAACGCCGGTTATTCGCGCTCCGTGCATTGGGTGCGTGTCGATCTGCACTATCGACCGCAGTCGTCGCCAGACGCGCGGCGCTGGTTGCTGGAGGTGGCCTATCCACCACTCGACAGCCTGCAGTTGTATCTGCCGGACGCTTCCGGCTCTTACCGCCTGGCTCGCGACACGGGCGACATCCAGCCCTGGGCCAGCCGCGAGATCGGGCAGGGCAATTACCTGTTCGAACTCGAGTTGCCGGCCAACCAGACGCAGCCCCTGTATTTGCGCGTGCAGAGCGAGGGGTCGGTCCAGGTCCCGCTGAGTCTTTGGTCGCACCACGCCTATCTCGAGGCGCAGCCCGGGCGACTCTATGTGCTCGGCATGATCTACGGTGTGCTGCTGGCGATGCTGGTTTACAACCTGTTCATCTATGTCAGCATCCGCGACCCCAGCTATCTGTATTACATCCTCTACATCGCCGCGTTCGGCCTTTATCAGGTCTCGGTGAACGGCGCGGGCGTGCAGTTTCTCTGGCCTGATCGACTTTGGTGGACCAACGCCGCGACGCCGCTGCTGATCGGCGCGACCGGCTTGTTCGGCTCGCTGTTCACCCGCAGCTTCCTGCGTACGGCCGAGCACAGTCGCTGGATCGACCGGCTGCTGCGGCTGATCATCGGTTTTTCGGTGG
Source organism: Pseudomonas sp. LM13 (assembly GCF_041381355.1). Lineage (NCBI taxonomy): Bacteria > Pseudomonadati > Pseudomonadota > Gammaproteobacteria > Pseudomonadales > Pseudomonadaceae > Pseudomonas > Pseudomonas sp. LM13. Next base: position 268,160 of record NZ_JACBXH010000001.1, on the reverse strand, counting down.
TGGTCATGGTGCTGGCGCTGACCACCGACTATGGCCTGTCGCTGCGCCTGGCCACCGCGCTGGCGCTGCTCTTCACCCTGGCGGTGTTCGCCGCCGGCATCCTGGCCTGGCTGCGCGGCATGCGTGTGGCGCGCTATTTCATCATTGCCTGGAGCGCGTTGCTGGTCGGAGGGCAGATCAACACCCTGATGGTGCTCGGCCACCTGCCGCACAACTTCCTGACGATGTACGCCAGCCAGCTGGGGGCGGCGCTGGAGGTGGTGCTGCTTTCGATGGCGCTGGCCGATCGCATCAATGCGCTGAAGGACGAGCGGGCAAAGATCCTGGAGAATGCCCGCTCCGACCTGGAACAGCTGAACCGCGAGCTGGCCGAGAGCAACCGGCTCAAGGACGAATTCCTCTCCAACATCAGTCACGAGCTGCGTACCCCAATGATGGGCGTGATGGGCGCGCTCGAGCTGCTGCCTACGTCAGAGTCGGCTGACGAGCTACAGCAGTACCAGCACATCGCTACCGGCTCGGCGCGCGACATGATGCGTCTGGTCAACAACATTCTGGCGCTGAGCGAGCTGCGTGCAGGCAAGTTGCGGCCCCGTATCGGAGAGTTCCGCCTGCGCCAGATGGCCGAGCGCTTGCACCAGCAATTCGCTCCCGCGGCGCAGGAAAAGGGCCTGGAGTTCGAGCTGGAGGTCGCCGCCAACCTGCCGGACCGCGTCTTCGGCGACGGCGAAAAGCTCGAACAGAGCCTGACCCACCTGCTCGACAACGCGCTCAAGTTCACGTCGCGCGGACACATCACGCTGCGCTTCGGTGGCGAACCAGGGCAGCATCACCTGCTGCTGCAGGCCGAGGTCATCGACACGGGCATCGGCTTCAGCGACGCCGATGAGGCGTTCCTCTACCACCAGTTCCGCCAGGTGGATGGTTCTATGACCCGGCGTTATGGCGGCCTCGGCATCGGCCTGGCGATCAGTCGCGGTCTGCTGGAAGTGATCGGCGGACAGCTCGATCAGCAGTCGCGTCCCGGCTTGGGCAGCCGTTTCCGCATCAGCGTTCGCCTGGCGCTCATCGATCCGCACCAGGTGATTGCCTGACGCGCGGACCTTTTGGCCGATACCTCGCTTCAACCGTCGCGTCAGCACATGCTTCACTGCCTGTGCGTCGCCGGTTGCCGGCTACGCTTGCTGGAAAACGCCGCATCGGTCAAGAAGGAGGACGTTTGGATGAATCCGCAAAGCTGCGCCGAAACCCACGAGGTCACCAATCAGGTTCCGCCCCTCGACGGCGCCAACCTCTACCGTCTCGACCTGCCGCTGCAGCAATGGGTGCAGCGCTACCATGCCGGCTGGGCGGCGGAACGTCTGGACGCCTACGGTGCGCTTGCCGGCGGCCCGTTGATGCAGGCCGGTTTTCTCGCCAACGAGAACAAGCCGGTGTTCAAGAGCCATGACCGCTACGGTCATCGCATCGATCTGGTGGAGTTTCACCCGGCCTATCACGAGCTGATGCGTGCAGCTATCGAGCACGGCATCCCCTCGCTGCCGTGGACCGATCCGCAGCCCGGCGCGCAGGTGGCGCGCGCCGCCCTGATGTACCTGCACAACCAGGCCGAAGCCGGCAGCAGTTGCCCGCTGACGATGACCTACGCCAGCGTGCCGGCGCTGCGCCTGCAGCCGGATCTCGCCGAGCGCTGGCTGCCGAAGATCCTCGCCACCGAATACGACCCGCGCAACCTGCCGATGGAGCAGAAGGCCGGCGTCACCATCGGCATGGCGATGACCGAGAAACAGGGCGGCACCGATGTGCGCGCCAACACGACCCGTGCCTTTGCAGTCGGTGCCGGGGGACCGGGGCAGGCCTACGAGCTGACCGGGCACAAGTGGTTCTGCTCGGCGCCGATGTGCGATGCCTTCCTCACCCTGGCGCAGACCGACAAGGGGCTGACCTGCTTCCTGCTGCCGCGGCATCGCCCGGACGGCACGCGCAACCAGTTCTACATCCAGCGCCTGAAGAACAAGCTGGGCAATTGGGCCAACGCCTCCAGCGAAGTCGAGTACCGTGGCGCGCTGGCCTGGATGGTCGGTGAGGAAGGGCGCGGCGTGCCGACCATCATCGAAATGGTCTCCTCGACCCGTTTCGACTGCATGATCGGCTCCAGCTCGCTGATGCGTCAGGCACTGACCCAGGCCCTGCATCACTGCGCGCACCGCCAGGTCGGCGGCCGGGTCCTGCTAAAGCAGCCGCTGATGCAGAACGTGCTGGCCGATCTCGCGCTGGAAAGCGAGGCGGCGCTGGCGCTGACCCTGCGCATGGGCCGCGCCCAGGACAATCACCATGACGAGCACGAAGACAAGTTCGCCCGGCTGGTCACCGCCGTCGGCAAATACTGGATCTGCAAGCGCGCACCGAACATGATCGCCGAGGCCAGCGAATGCCTGGGCGGCGCTGGTTATGTCGAGGAAACCATCCTGCCGCGGCTGTACCGTGAGGCGCCGGTGAATTCCATCTGGGAAGGTTCCGGCAACGTGCAGTGCCTCGATGTCTTGCGCGCGCTATCGAAGGAGCCGGGCGTGCTGGAGGTGCTGTTCGCCGAACTAGGCGACGGCCACGGTGATGCACGGCTGAAGGCGCATATCCAGCGTTTGAAGGCGGCCTTCGGCGACACCGAGGACATCCAGTACCGCGCCCGCCAGCTCACCGAGGACGTTGCCGTTGGCCTGCAGGCCAAGCTGCTGCTCGAAGCCGGCAACGCGGCCGTATCCGATGCCTTCATCGCCAGCCGCCTTGCAGGGCACGGACGGGTCTATGGGACGTTGCCGCGCGGGCTCGACATCGACGCAGTGCTGGCCCGGAGCGCTCCGCAGCTGTGATGGGGGACGTGGGACTGTGCCGTTGTAAACGCCCGGCCGGGTGCGAGCATGGCGACGAAGACCTGCTCGGGAAGTGACGGCGGTGTCCGGTTCGTTTCCAGATTTGACAGAGGTCGGGCGGCGCTTTGAGCGCGGTGACAGACCGGGCGCCCCGATTCCACGGCGTACGGCGGCGGGTGAATGCTGCACAGTCGGCCGCTCGTGGTTGCGCTGGGCGCGGATACCGGCTATGACCTCTCCTGTGCGGCGGCCTGCTAGTACCTTTGTATAACAGCCAAACGAGCTGGTGCTCCTAGAATGGGGCGAGCGACTACGTTACGGGGTTGCAAGTGCCGCATGATTTTTTGAGGTTCCGATATTGAGCGGCAAAAGACATGGGCGCTTTGTCTCCGGACATCAAGTGGCCGTCTCCCTGCCTCGTCAGGCCTGGCGAATTTCTTTGCAGAGCCTTCACGGACGAGCATTCGATGAGTTTCTGAGGTGAGTTCATGGCAACCGATCTAAACAAGTACATCCGCAACGCAGCGTTTCTCGACAAGGTCGTCTCGGCAGAAGAGGCCGCGTCGTGGATCGAGGACGGCATGACGCTGGGCATGAGCGGCTTCACCCTGTTCGGGGAGCCGAAGGTGTTTCCGAAGGCACTGTCCGAACGCGGCCAGCGCGAGAAATTCAAGGTCAACCTGTTCACCGGCGCGTCCATGGGCCCGGCAGCCGACCAGTCGATGGCCGAAGCCGGCATCATCAACAAGCGCATTCCGTATCAGGGCAACCCGGTGCAGCGCAAGAAGATCAACGCCGGCGAGGTGCTCTACATCGATCAGCACCTGTCGCACACCGCCGAGTTGCTGCGTCAGGGCGTGCTGCCGCAGGTCGACTACGCCATCATCGAGGCGGCGGCGATCACCGAGGATGGCCAGATCATCCCGACCGGTTCGGTCGGTAACTCACCGATCTTCGTGCAGAACGCCAAGCACGTGATCATCGAGCTGAACACCTCTGCTCCGCGCGAGTACGAAGGTATGCACGACATCTACATTCCCGGCCCGGCCGGCGAGGATTCGCGCAAGGACATCCCGGTCTACAACGTCAGCAAGCGCATCGGCTCGATCGGTATCCCGGTCGATCCGGCCAAGGTGCGCGGCATCGTGCTGTCCAGCGAGCCGGACATTCCTTCCCCGCTGTTCGAGCCGAACGCCGAAACCCAGAAGATCGCCGACAACCTGCTGGACTTCCTGCGCGAGGAAGTGAAGCTGGGACGCCTGACCAACAGCCTGGCTCCGCTGCAGTCCGGTGTGGGCTCGGTGGCCAACGCGGTGCTGGCCGGCATGAAGACTTCCGAGTTCAAGGACCTGACCGTCGCTTCCGAAGTGCTGCAGGACGGCGTTTTCGACCTGATCGACGCCGGAGTGGTGAAGTTCGCCGCCGCCACCGCCTTCTCCCTGTCGAAGAAGCGCGTGGACAACCTGGCCTCGGACCTCGCCAAGTACGCCGGCAAGGTGGTGTTCCGTCCGCAGGAGATCTCCAATCATCCGGAAGTGATCCGTCGGCTGGGGATCATCTCCTTCAACACTGCGCTGGAAGCCGACATCTACGGCAACGTGAACTCCACGCACGTCAACGGCACCCACATGATGAATGGTATCGGCGGCTCGGGTGACTTCGCCCGCAACGCACGTATCAGCATCTTCGTGACGACTTCGACGGCGAAGGACGGCAAGATCTCCTCCATCGTACCGTTCGTCACCCATGTGGATCACACCAACCACGACGTCGACGTGATCATCACCGAGCAGGGCTATGCCGATCTGCGCGGGCTGGCGCCCGTCGAGGCGGCGGCGCGAATCATCAACAACTGCATGCACCCGGATTACAGGGCCCAGGCGCTCGCCTACCTCGAAGAGGCGAAACAGCGTGGCGGCCACACCCCGCACGTGCTGGAAAAAGCCTTCTCCTGGCATGCCAACTTCGCCAAGAACGGTACCATGCTGCTGGACAAGTAATCGGTAGGAGCCTGTGCGGCTGATGCAGCAATGCATCGGCGGCGGGCTCGAAGCGGTGCCCGAATCCGACGCCAGGCTCTGGTGTCGGATTTTTTTTCGCCGATGACGGCGCACATTTCCAGCGCGCGGCGTCTCCGGTGCGGCTCCATCCGCTCGGCTGCGTATACATCCGTCACCAAATGCAGCCAAGATAGGCCTGTGTGTTAAGCCAGGATGAGCCATGACTTCCAACGAATCCAGATCCTTCACCGTCGCCACCTGCGCTGAGGAGGCGGTCGACAAGCTGGCCGAGCTGCACGCGCAGGCCACAGCGGCGCTCAACCAGGCGCTCAAACGCTACGTCGCCAGCCGCACCGAGCCCAGCGCCGCGGAGCGCAACCTGTTCCGCTACCCGCAGCTGCGCCTGACCTACGAGTGCCACGGCGAAGTGCCGGCCTCGACCCGTGCCTACGCTAAGGTCCAGGCACCCGGCGTGTACAGCGTCACCGTGACCCATCCGGCGGCGTTCCGCGCCTATCTGCTCGATCAGCTGAAACCGCTGATCCAGGACTTCAACGTCACCGTTGAGGTCGGCATGAGCGACCGCAACATCCCTTATCCGTACGTCATCGAGCAGGGCGACGAGCTGGCCGGCACCGGCGTGACCGCCGCCGAGCTGGCGCGGGTATTCCCCAGCACCGACCTGTCCGCCGCTACCGACGATATCGCCGACGGGCTCTACGACTGGGAGCACGCCGATCCCTATCCGCTGGCACTGTTCGATGGCGCGCGGGTGGATTTCTCGCTGCGCCGGCTGGTGCACTACACCGGCAGCGATTGGCGCCACGTACAGCCGTGGATCCTGCTGACCAACTACCACCGCTACGTCGACCAGTTCATCCGCCACGGCCTGGACATGCTGCGCGACGAAACCCGCTTCGTGCGCATGGTGCTGCCGGGCAACGTGGTTATCGAGCGCGGCATGGAAGAGGGCGAGGCGCAGGCGATCATCGGTGGCGTGATGTGGCACCGCTACCAGATGCCGGCCTATCACCTGATCGCCGAGGACGGCCACGGCATCACCCTGGTCAACATCGGCGTCGGCCCGTCCAACGCGAAGAACATCACCGATCACCTGGCCGTTCTGCGTCCGCATTGCTGGCTGATGATCGGACACTGCGGCGGGCTACGGCAGTCGCAGTCCATCGGCGACTACGTGCTGGCCCACGCCTACATGCGCCGCGACGGCATCCTCGATCGCGTGTTGCCGCCGAACATTCCGCTGCCGGCCCTGGCCGAGGTCCAGCAGGCGCTGCAGGAGTCCGCAGCCAAGGTCACCGGCGAGCAGGGCGAGGCGCTGAAGAAGCGCCTGCGCACCGGCACCGTGCTCACCTACGACGACCGCAACTGGGAACTGCGCTGGGCGCAGGAGCGACCGCTGATCAACCTGTCGCGGGCCGTTGCGGTGGACATGGAGAGCGGCACCATCGCCGCCCAGGGCTACCGCCTGCGGGTGCCCTACGGGACACTGCTGTGCGTATCGGACAAGCCGCTGCACAGCGAAATCAAGCTGCCCGGCTCGGCCAACGCGTTCTACGAGCGGGCCGTGACCCAGCACCTGAAGATCGGTATCACCGCACTCGAACTGCTGCGCAACCAGCTCAACTCGCTGCACTCGCGCAAGCTGCGCAGCTTCGACGAGCCACCGTTCCGCTGACGCCGGCGCTTTCGCGGGAATGAGCAATACTCATAGCGTTCATTCCCGCGAGCACCGGAGGTCAACATGGAACAGTCGATCCACGCCTTCCACAACCTGTTCGAGCAGTTGGGCCTGCCCAACGACGATGTCTCGATCAGGCGATTCATCGAAACCCATTCGCCGCTGGCAGACGATGTCTATCTGGCCGACGCGTCGTTCTGGACGCCGGCCCAGGCGGCTTTCCTGCGCGAGGAGATTCTCGAGGATGCCGACTGGGCCGAGGTGGTCGATCGCCTCAATGTCGCGCTGCGGCGGCGCTATCACTGAGGCATGGCTGGTTCTCAGCCGGCCAGCAGCCAGGCGCCGGTGACTGCCGAGGCGGCACCGGCGATGCGCACCAGCGGTGCGGCGGCCTGCGGCAGCAAGCGAACCAGTGCGTAACCGGCGGCATGCAGAGCGGCGGTGGCAACAACGAAACCGGCGGCATACCCCCATGGGCTGGACAGCTCCGGCAGTTCCAGTCCGTGGGCGACCCCGTGGCTGGCGGCGAACAGCGCGGTCAGCGCTGCGGCAACGACCAGCGGCGGGCGAATTGCCAGGGCTACCAGCAGGCCGAGGGCCAGAACCGAGCCGGCAATACCGGTTTCCATCAGCGGCATTTCGATTCCGGCGAAACCGGCCAGCCCGCCGAGCAGCATGGTGGCGACGAAGGTCAGCGGCAGCGCCCAGCGCGCCTTGCCAGTCTGCTGGGCCGCCCACAGTCCGACGGCAACCATCGCCAGCAGGTGGTCGAGACCGAAGATCGGGTGGGCGATACCGGACAGCACGCCGGCATGGTCATGCCCGGGGTGAGCCAGCGCCAATGCCGGGCTGAGCAGCAGGAGGGTGGCGAGCAGTGGTTTGCGCAGGTTCATAAAGACTCCTTGGGGTGAGCGGTCGGACGTCAGGCGGCGCTGAGCATTCCCTGTTTTTCGATAAAGGCGATGATTTCCTCAAGACCCTGGCCGACCTTCTGGTTGCTGAAGACGAACGGCCGTTCGCCGCGCATCTTGCGGGCGTCGCGATCCATCACCTCCAGCGAGGCACCGACCATCGGTGCCAGGTCGATCTTGTTGATCACCAGCAGGTCGGACTTGCAGATGCCCGGGCCACCCTTGCGCGGCAGCTTGTCGCCGGCCGACACGTCGATCACGTAGATGGTCAGGTCCGACAGCTCCGGGCTGAAAGTCGCCGAGAGGTTGTCGCCGCCGGACTCGACAATGATCAGATCCAGGCCGGGAAAGCGCCGGTTGAGCTGCTCCACGGCTTCGAGGTTGATCGAGGCGTCCTCGCGGATTGCCGTGTGCGGGCAGCCGCCGGTTTCCACGCCGATGATCCGCTCCGGCGCCAGGGCCTCGTTACGCACGAGGAACTGGGCGTCTTCCTGGGTGTAAATGTCGTTGGTCACCACGGCGAGGTTGTAGCGGTCGCGCAGGGCCTGGCACAGGGCGAGGGTCAGGGCGGTCTTGCCGGAACCGACCGGCCCGCCAATGCCGACGCGCAGGGGTTGGGTGTTCATGGGAGTTCTCCTCTGGAAGGCAGAGAGGCTGCCTCGGGGTTGATGCGAAGGGCGTGCCGCTGCCGATTGGGGCAGGGGGGAATAGAAATCGTTGGGTGATCGATGGTGGCGTACGCAGTGTTGTCAGGCGCCGCGCTTTCCTCGGCTGGGACTACCGGTTGCGCCTTGCACGGCGCGTCACTTTCTCTTGTCTCGCCAAGAGAAAGTAACCAAAGAGAAGGCGACCCCGACATCCGGACTGGGCGTCCCCGGTTTGCTACGCAAAACTCCCCTCCCTCCGGCATTACTCCGGGGGATGTGGTCCGAGCCGGTTGGAAGTTTCTAAACGGGTCCGTAGGGTGGGTAGCGCGAAGCTTACCCACCGGTTTGAAAAGTAATACGCCATGGCTCGGCGAGAGCGTGCTTGTAGCCTGCGGTGGAAAATGCTGCGCAGTTTTCCACCCTACATCGCGGGCGAGAGATAGCGGCAGGGCTGTCTGTAGGTCGCTGGCGTTACCCTCAGCTTGTTTTTTCTTATACGGACGATCAGGCGACATCAATTGCCCCTTCAGGAGGGTGAACGGAGTCGTTGTGGAGAGGGGCGAGCGGCATGGATGCCGCAAGAGCCGTAAAGGGCCATGGATGGCCCTTGTACGGCGACCCTCGGAGCGGCGGCGGAGAGAACGAACCCTTCGCGAAGCGAAGGGCCGAATGCAGGGGCAAGCGTTTTTGCTTACTTTTTTCGCGACTGAAAAAAAGCGAGTCGCCCAACAGGGCGAAACCTAAGGTCAGTGCCCATAACGACGCCGCGCCGTCGAGGGAAGCTGCTCCCGCCACCACCTGTGCACCGCCTCGGCCTGCTCCTGTGCAGCTGCGCCCGTAGCACGGGGCTCGCGCCAGTTCTCTCATGACCTAAACAACCGACTGTACTGCCGCTCATGCGCCATGCTGGTCAGCACCAGTCCAAATGGCGCACTGCCCCATTCCCGCTCCGGCAGCTGACTGGCTTCCCGTTGCGCCTGGCTCAGGACCGGCAACAACTGCGAGGTCAACCGCTGCGCCGCCTGCTGCCCCAGCGGCAGGGTCTTCATCAGCACCGCCAGCTGGTTTTCCAGCCAGCCCCACAACCAGGCGACGACGGCATCGGCGGGCATGATCTGCCAGGCGCGGGCGGCCAGTGCCCAGGCGAGGGCCAGGCCGGGCTCGCCGGCGGCCGCGAGGCAGTCACGTGCCGGCGGGTCGAGTTCTGGCAGGCCGTCGAGCAGCTGCGCGAGGGAATAGCCCATCTGCCGGCTTTCCAGCTGCAGTTCGCGGGTTTCGCGGCTGGCGCGGTGCTCGGCGGCGAGCTGCAACAGGCGCGGCCAGTCATCCCGCTCGGCGGCTTCGCAATGCGCCAGCAGCAGCGGCGCCTCGAAGCGGGCGAGGTTGAGCAGCAATTGATCCTCCAGCCAACGCCGGGCGCTGTCGGCGTCGCTCACCCGGCCGTTCTCCACCGCCATTTCCAGCCCCTGGGAATAGCTGTAGCCGCCGATCGGCAGCTGCGGGCTGGCCAGCCGCAGCAGAGCCCAGGCCGAGCCGGGTGCGGCCGCTGCGTTCACGGGCGTACGCCGAACTGGTGCAGGCGCGGTGCGTAGCTGAACTCCGCCTCGCCGGCGTGGGAGTGGTGATGGCCGCCACCGTAGGCGCCATGCTCCGGCTGGAAGGGCGCTTCGATATGTTCGACCTGGGCGCCCAGCTGCAACAGCATGTCCTTGAGCACGTAGTCGTCGAGCAGGCGCAGCCAGCCGTCACCGACCTGCAGGGCGACATGGCGATTGCCCAGGTGGTAGGCCGCGCGGGTCAGTTCGAAAGCGCTGGCGCAGGTGACGTGCAGCAGTTGTTCGGGCCGAGCGCGTACGCGCACCACGCGGCCATCACCGGCGAGCAGGCATTCGCCATCGTGCAGCGGCGGCTGGCCGCGTTCGAGAAACAGGCCGACGTCTTCGCCGCTGGTACTGAAGCAGCGCAGGCGACTCTTGCTGCGCGCGTCGTAGGTCAGTTCGAGTTCGGCCTGCCACTCGGGGCGGGCCTCGATGCGTTGGCGAATCACCAGCATGTGCAGAGTTCCGGTCGGATCGTTTCCGGAACAAGAGCAAGTGGCTTGCCAACCGAGCCCATGTATCGCGATCACGGCGGCTGTCGGGCCTGCGTGCCTGATAATGGGGCTTTGGGCGCACCTTCACGGTGCACGTGTCGGGGGCGGGTCTGATGCGTGCGCCTTACTGGTGCAGATCGCGCACCATATACACCGCCGGGATCTGGTAACTGGCCAGGTTGCCGGCCTGCGGCGGGTCGAGTTCGTCGTGGGCTTCGTAGCCCAGGCGCGACCAGAAGCCGGTGGAATCCTGCACCGAGACCAGTGCCGAATAGCGCAGCTGTGCGGTGCCGGCCTGTTGCAGGTTGTGCCGCACCAGTGCCGGGCCTATGCCGCGGCCTGCGGCTCGTCCGGCCACGGCGAGGTCATGCAGGTAGAGGCAATCGGCTTCGCCGTCGGTGCAGAACTCCCCGTCCAGCGGGGTCACTTTGCCCAGGCGCGAGTGATAGGCGAAAAGGTAGGCGCATACGCCGTCGTCATCCTCGGCCACCCACGCCAGCTGCGGAAATGCCGCCAGACGCGAACGGATCACCGCCTCGTCTTCGAGGACCTCGGCGGCATAGGATTCTTCCTGGATCGCCAGGACGGCAGGGATATCGCGCTCCTGCATCGCTCTCAACTGGTACATCACGACTACACTCGAACGCCGCGAAACGCCGCGCGGCTCGGCAAAAAGCCGGCGATCATACGCGAAATGCCGGCGCTCCGCTTGCCGCCGGGCGGCCCATCCGCAGCTCCGTTGTCACCCGCAGCCGGACAGTCGCGACCGTGCCCAGGCTCAGGTGAAAGGTTTCAGCTGATTGGTACAGCGGTGCGACAAGATGACAGGCATAATGGTTAGCCTGCTAACAAGTGGTTTGAGGCCTGCGTTGAACGATCACCATCACCCGCTCTACGGCGTCCTGCTGATACTGCTGTCGGGTCTGTTGCTGGCCAGTCATGACGGGCTGGCCAAACACCTCTCGGAAATCTACCCGGTGTTTCTGGTCATCTGGGCTCGTTACGTCGCGCAGACGGTGCTGATGACCGCGCTGTTCGTGCCGCGCATGGGCCAGCGCGTATTTCGCACCCTGCGCCCGTGGCCACAATTGCTGCGCGGGCTGAGCCTGGTCAGCGTCAGCCTGCTGTTCATCAACGGCCTGCATTTCATTCCGCTGGCCGAAGCCACTGCGGTGATCTTTCTGACACCGGTGCTGGTAACCATCGCCTCGGCGCTGCTGGGCGAGCGGGTCAGTCGCAGCCAGTGGCTGGCCGTGGCCTTCGGTCTGCTCGGGGTGGTGATCATCGTGCGCCCCGGTTCGGCGCTGTTCACCCCGGCGGTGCTGTTGCCCTTCGGCGCGGCGCTGTCGTTCACCGTATACCAGCTGGTGACCCGGCGTCTGGCCGGCACCGATCACCCGGTGACCAGCAACTACCTGACCAGCCTGGTCGGTTGCGTGACCCTGAGCGTGCTGGTGGTCTTCAACTGGCGCACGCCAACGCTGCACGACGCGCTGCTGATGGGCGCGCTCGGTGGCATGGCGATGCTCGGCCACCTGCTGCTGACCAACGCCTTCCGCTTCGCCAGCGCGGCGACGCTGGCGCCGTTCACCTACGGCCAGATCGTCTTCGCCGGGGTGGTCGGCTATGTCGCCTTCGATCACGCGCCGGATGCCGGGGCGCTGATCGGCATGGCGGTGATCATCGCCAGCGGCCTGTGCATGGCTTATGTGCAGCGCCGCCAGCGGCCAGTCATGGGATAGAACAGCGAATGTGCCATTCGGCCGACCAGGCAGCTTCTCAACAACACTGAAATGAAAAGACAGGGCGAATCGACCCTTGCGTGCACCCATGGAGCCTATATGCCGCGACTCTCTCATCACGACCTGCGCCGCAACTTTCGCGAGCTGCTGAACGCCGACCGCTGCTTCCACACCGCCTCGGTGTTCGACCCGATGTCCGCGCGCATCGCCGCCGACCTCGGCTTCGAAGTGGGCATCCTCGGTGGCTCGGTGGCCTCGCTGCAGGTCCTCGCCGCGCCGGACTTCAACCTCATCACCTTGAGCGAATTCGTCGAGCAGGCCACGCGTATCTGCCGTGTCGCCCAGTTGCCGGTGCTGGCCGACGCCGATCATGGCTACGGCAACGCGCTGAACGTGATGCGCACCGTTTCCGAACTGGAACGCGCCGGGATTTCCGCGCTGACCATCGAGGACACCCTGCTGCCGCCCAAATTCGGCCGCCGCTCCACCGACCTCATCGGCATGTTCGAGGCCGTCGGCAAGATCCGCGCGGCGCTGGAGGCGCGAGTCGACCCGGAAATGGCCATCATCGGCCGTACCAATGCTGGCGTGATCGGCTTCGAGGAAGTCATCGCCCGCGCCCAGGCCTACGAAAAGGCTGGTGCCGATGCCATCTGCCTGGTCGGCATCGAAGATTTCGACCACCTGGAGAGCATCGCCAGCCAACTCAGCAAGCCGCTGATGCTGGTCACCTACGGCAACCCCAACCTGCGCGACAACGCGCGGCTGGCGGCGCTCGGCGTACGCATCGTGGTCAACGGTCACGCGGCCTACTTCGCCGCGATCAAGGCGACCTACGACTGCCTGCGCGAACAACGCCAGGTCGATGCGCTGGACCTGAACGCTTCGCAGCTGTCGGTCAAATACTCCACGGCCGATGAATACGTCGTCTGGGCCGAGGAGTACATGCAGGTCAAGGAATGAGCCGCGCTCAGAACAGCTGCCGCTCGGCACGGAAGGTCAGCAGGCCGTCGCAACGCGGGTTCTGTCCCGAGTAGGCGCTGCAGGCCTGGCCGCTCAGGCTGGAGCCGCTGTAGGACAGGTTCAGTTGCAGGCCCAGCCAGGGCCGCGAGAGGTCGAGCGACCAGTCGCTGAACATGTCCACGCTGCCGCCACCGTCGAGATAATGCGGTGTGGCCAGCGCGTGGCTCGAGTACTTCACGCGGACGCCGACGGCGAATGGCGTCACCGTGCCCAAGTCCAAGTAGAAGGTGCTGTCGGTGCGCCCGGCGGCACTGTTAAGCGCCGCACCGAGGCGGCGATCGCCCAGCGTCAGGCCACCGTAGTATTCGTGTCGATCCCATTCGGGCAGTTCCGGAAAGCTGTAGCGCATCAGGCCGATCTCGTAGCCGAGTTGGCCATGATCGTTCTGCTGTGCGTAGCCGAGATAGGAGTTCACCTCGAGTTGCCTTCCCTCGACCAGGCCGACGCTGGGGGACCACTGCCCGACATACAGCCCGCTGGCATGGGTGAGATCGAGCCCGCCATGGAATGCATTGCCGGTACTCGGTTGCACCAGCCCCTGAGCCATGCTGCGGGCGGGCTCGGTGCCCAGCTTGAGATCGAAGGTGCCCAGATCGCGTTCCAGCACCTGTGGTTCGCTGGCGCAGCCCGCTGCCAGGAGCAGGCTGGTTATGATCGGTAAGATGCGCTTCATGCTGGCTGCCCTGCCGGTTCGCAAATGCCCGAGGCACTAAGCCGTCGGCGTGAACCGAGGCAGGATAGGTGACTGTGCCGCTCGGGTTGCGCCATCCGTCGATTGCCCGGCGTCATTCGATGGGCGGTACCACCCGGGGTGAGCATCCGGCGGCGCAGCGACTCCAACGCAGAACAGCATCGAGCCGATGCGGGAGGTGGAGCATGGCGACAGGTTGGGCAGGTGACGGTGCCGTCCAGGAGCAGATCGACAGCACAGTCGAAGACGCGGTGCAGCGTGCCCGTAGCAAGCTCGCCCGCGGCGAGAGCCTCAAGCATTGCGAGGAGTGCGGCGCGGCCATTCCCGAAGCACGGCGCCAGGCGGTATCCGGCGTCAGGCTGTGCATCAAGTGCCAGGCCGAGCAGGACAAGGAAGACGCCAGGTTCAGCGGCTATAACCGCCGTGGCAGCAAGGACAGCCAGCTGCGCTGATCAGGCGCGCTGCAGCGGCATGCGGAAGGTGAAGGTGGTACCGGCCTCGGCGCTGGAGGTTACCTGCATGCCGCCGCCATGGGCTTTGGCCACCTGGTCAACGATGAACAGCCCCAGTCCAAGCCCGTTGCGCGAGGTGTCGTCTTCCTGGGAATAGGCATGGAACAGTCGTCCCAGCCGTTGCGCCGGGATTGGCGTGCCGCGATTGTGCACCGCCAGCTGGAAGTGCTCGTCGATCACCTCGGCCTTCACGATCACCGGACCTGTGCTGGCGCCATGGTGCAGCGCGTTGGTGATCAGGTTGGCCAGCAGCTGGGCGATCCGGTCCGGGTCGCATTCGAACACCGGCAGCTCCGGCACCTGTTCGAGAATGACTCGGCGTGGATGGGCGGTGCGCAGTTCGGTGACCACCTGCATCAGCGTGAGATGCAGGTTGGCTGCGGCGGTCCAGTTCAGCGGTATGCCATTGCCCAGCTGGCCGCGCGCGAAATCCATCAGATCATCGACCATGCGCGAGGCGCGCTGGCTGGACGTGCGCACATGCTCGGCGAGCTGCTGCGTGCCGCGTTCCGTCGAGCGCCGGACCAGCAGATCGCTGGCCGCCTGGATCGAGGCGAGCGGGGTGCGCAGGTCGTGCCCGAGCAGGGCGATGAACTGCTCGCGCTGGTGGCCAGTGATGCGCTCGTCGGCCAACGCTGCACGGGTGGCCTGCTGCTGCTCCTCGGCTTCGATCTGCAGGGTCAGCAGGCGCGCGAAGGATTCGAACATTGCCCGCGTTGCCGGGCTGGACAGGTCGCGTGGCAGTGGATCGAGCGCACAGAGCGTGCCGAAGAAACCGCCGTCGGCGCGCAGCACCGGCACCGAGATATAGCTTTCGAAGCCATACATCTGCGGCGTGTGATGGTTGCAGTAATCGGGGTCGGCGCTGACCTGGCTGATGATGATCGGCTGGTGCGAGGCGTGGATCTCGCTGCACAGCGTCGTGGTGATATCCAGCTCGCCACCGACCTTCAGGCCGAACTCGATGCGATCGAGCACGGCGCATGCGGTCCAGTTCGTCTCGGTGACGCGGGCAACCGCAGCGAAGCGCAGGCCGGTGGTTTCGCTGACCACCTGCAGGATGGCCGGGACGGCGCTGATGCGCTGGACAGTGAGCAGGTCGTCGAGGATGGATCGCACCATCTGCAGGCCCTGAGCGGCGAAAAAAGGCCGGCCACTTTAACATGGCCAACCTCTTCTGCAGGCGGCGGTCAGCCGAGCGCAGCGGGTTGCGCCGCGCCGGTGAGCGGCGACTGGTTACGCATCAGTCGATCAGAACAGAAAATAGCGCTGCGCCATCGGCAGCACTTCGGCCGGCTCGCACCAGAGCAGCTGGCCATCGGCGCGCACCTGATAGTTCTGCGGGTCGACCTGGATGTCCGGCGTGTAGTCGTTGTGGATCAGGTCTTTCTTCTGCACCGAGCGGCAGCCCTTCACCACGCCGATCTTCTTCTTCAGGCCCAGCTGCTCAGGCACGCCGGCCTCGAAGGCTGCCTGGCTGATGAAGGTAAAGCTCGACGCGTGCAGCGAACCGCCGTAACTGGCGAACATCGGCCGGTAGTGCACCGGTTGCGGTGTCGGGATCGAGGCATTGGCGTCGCCCATCAGGCTCGCGGCAATGGCGCCGCCCTTGAGGATCAGGCTCGGCTTCACGCCGAAGAACGCCGGGCGCCAGAGCACCAGGTCGGCCCACTTACCCACTTCGATCGAGCCCACCTCGTGGCAGACGCCGTGGGTGATTGCCGGGTTGATGGTGTACTTGGCGATGTAGCGTTTGGCGCGGAAGTTGTCGTTGCCCGCGCCGTCGCCGGGCAGGGCGCCGCGCTGCTTCTTCATCTTGTCGGCGGTCTGCCAGGTGCGGGTGATCACCTCGCCGACGCGGCCCATGGCCTGGCTGTCGGAGCTGATCATCGAGAACGCGCCGAGATCATGCAGGATGTCTTCGGCGGCGATGGTCTCGCGGCGGATGCGGCTCTCGGCGAAGGCCACATCCTCGGCGATGCTCGGGTCGAGGTGGTGGCAGACCATGAGCATGTCCAGGTGCTCGTCGATGGTGTTGCGGGTAAAGGGCCGGGTCGGGTTGGTCGAGCTGGGCAGCACGTTGGCGAAGCCGCAGGCCTTGATGATGTCAGGCGCGTGGCCGCCACCGGCGCCTTCGGTGTGGTAGGTGTGGATGGTGCGGCCCTTGAACGCGCCGAGGGTGGTCTCGACGAAGCCCGATTCGTTCAGCGTGTCGGTATGGATGGCCACCTGCACGTCGTACTGATCGGCGACCGACAGGCAGTTGTCGATGGCCGCCGGCGTAGTGCCCCAGTCCTCGTGCAGCTTGAGGCCGATGGCGCCGGCCCTGACCTGCTCGATCAGCGGTTCCGGCAGCGAGGCGTTGCCCTTGCCGGTGAAACCGATGTTCATCGGGAAGGCGTCGGCGGCCTTGAGCATCATCGCCATGTGCCAGGGGCCGGGCGTCACCGTGGTGGCGTTGGTGCCGGTAGCAGGGCCGGTGCCGCCGCCGATCATGGTGGTCACGCCGCTCATCAGCGCCTCTTCGATCTGCTGCGGGCAGATGAAGTGGATGTGCGAATCGATGCCGCCGGCGGTGAGGATCATGCCTTCGCCCGCGATCACTTCGGTGCTGGCGCCGATGGCGATGGTCACATCGGGCTGAATGTCCGGGTTGCCGGCCTTGCCGATGGCGGCGATGCGGCCGTCCTTGAGACCCACGTCAGCCTTGACAATGCCCCAGTGGTCGAGGATCAGCGCGTTGGTGATCAGGGTATCGACCACCTCGGCGGCGCACAGCTGGCTTTGGCCCATGCCGTCGCGGATGACCTTGCCGCCGCCGAACTTCACCTCTTCGCCATAGGTGGTGAAGTCTTTTTCGACTTCGATCCACAGGTCGGTGTCGGCCAGGCGCACCTTGTCGCCAACGGTGGGGCCGAACATGTCGGCATAGGCTTGGCGGGAAATCTTCATTGCATCTCATCCTGTCCGTAGGGTGGACAACGCGAAGCTTGTCCACCGGCAATCTGGGTGGTGGAAAAGCCTTCGGCGTTTTCCACCCTACGAAGCTTGCTTGTCGCTTGCGGCTGCGCTCTAGAGCGCGCCCATTACCCGCCCGGCAAAGCCGAATACCCGGCGATCGCCGGCCAGCTCGACCAGCTCCACCTCGCGGCTCTGGCCCGGTTCGAAGCGCACCGCGGTGCCGGCCGGGATGTTCAGGCGCATGCCGCGCGCCGCGGCGCGGTCGAAGGCGAGCGCGTCGTTGGTTTCGAAGAAGTGATAGTGCGAGCCGACCTGGATCGGCCTGTCGCCACTGTTGGCCACGCTCAGCGTGAGGGTGCGGCGGCCGGCGTTTAGCTCGATATCGCCGTCCTGGATCTGGTATTCGCCGGGGATCATGGCTGGGGCGTCCTGTTCAGGGTCAGTTGCATCATGGTCAGATCCAGCCAGCGGCCGAACTTGCAGCCTACCTGGCGCATCTGGCCGACATGGATGAAGCCGAGCTGCTGGTGCATATGGATCGAGGCGCGGTTCTCGCTTTCGATGAAGGCGATCATCACGTGCTTTTCCAATCCCCGTGCGCGCTCGATCAGGGCCTTCATCAGGCTGCGGCCGATGCCGCTGCCGCGATGGTCGGGGCTGACGTAGACCGAGTTCTCCACCGTATGACGAAAGCCGTCGTGGGGCCGCCAAGGGCCGAACGAGGCATAGCCGGCCACCTGTCCCTGCTCGTCGATGGCCACCAGCACCGGGTAATTCTGTTCGTGGCGCTCGGCCAGCCAGGCCTGGCGGTTGGCGAGGTCGACGGTGTGGTCGTTCCAGATCGCCGTGCTGTTCTGCACCGCGTCGTTGTAGATATGCAGAATGCCTTCGAGGTCGGCATCCAGGGCGTCACGTATCTGCACGTTCAAATCCTTCAAAGCGGGTCTTGGGTCTTTGCAGTAGACATTGACCGACATTTCAGGCGATTGGTTGATGCACGGTGACCAGCTTGGTGCCGTCCGGGAAAGTCGCCTCGACCTGAATCTCCGGGATCATTTCCGGCACGCCTTCCATCACCTGTTCGCGGTTCAGCAACGTTGTGCCGTAGTGCATCAGTTCGGCGACCGTCTGCCCGTCGCGGGCACCTTCGAGCAGCGCCGCGGAGATGTAGGCCATGGCCTCCGGATAATTGAGCTTCACGCCGCGCGCCAGTCGGCGCTCGGCCACCAGGCCAGCGGTGAAGATCAGCAGCTTGTCCTTCTCTCTTGGTGACAGATCCATAACCGCTCCAGTCGTAGGGTGGATGTCGCTCTTCGTATCCACCGGCCGGTGGTCGAGACCACGCAGCGTTGTTCAGGGCGACGTGCACGCAGGCGCGCCGGCGTAGGGAGGGCAGCGGCGCAGCCGTGCCCACCGGTCATTCAGGTACTCCAGATGCGAGGCGGCACCGCCTCGCGGCCCAGCAGTTCAGGGCGCAACATTCGCCACAGGTCGATCAGCCAGGCGCGGGCGTGCAGCGCCTCGTCGGCCAGACAGCGCGCCACGATGAGCCCTGGCAGTTGCGTCAGGTCACCGCGCACGCGGCTGGGCAATTCACGGCAGCGTTCCAGCAGGTCCGCGTCGAGCTCGCCGCTGGCGATCAGGGTGGCGAACACCGAACGCCCGTCGAGGCCGATCGGTGAGCCGAGCAACGCATCGGCGCCGGCGATGCGCTGGCGCTCGTGCCAGATCAGCTGGTCGTCGCGACGGATATCCAGGCGCGCCTGGAAATGCCCGGCGTCGAAGCGCTCGCCCGCGGCCGGCCGGCCGAGGGCAACCATGTCCCAGTAGAACAGCCGCGCATCGCCTTCCAGCTCGATGACCGTGCTCAGCTCGGCCTGCGCTGCGGAATAGACAATGGTCTCCTGCGGCAGCCATTCCAGCGTGGCACCGGTTTGGACGCGCAGGCGCAGGTCCTGAAAGGCCGGGCTGGCGGCGCGATACCACTTGGCTGCACCGGGGCTGGTCAGCTGCGCCCAGGCACCGGCTGCAACCGAGGCGCTGATATCCAGCCGATCGCCACCGGCAATGCCGCCCGGTGGGTGCACGATGATGTGCTGACAGACCTCCGGCCCTTCGGGATACAGATGCTTCTGCACCCGTAGCGGTCCGCTATGGCGGCGCAGCACCGGGCGCGTCGCGTCGCCGATGCGGGTATAGCCGAGCTCGAGCTCGGCCTGCCAGTGCGGAGTGAAGGGGTGAGTCAGAACGGTCATGCGCGGCTGCCGGTGGTAGTTGACTGGGCAGACAGCAATAGTCGTGCCTCCATCCGACGGTATGCGCAGCTTCGGGGCGTGCAAGGCCTCGTCGACGACGAGACCTGTGGGGATATGCACCGTTACGGTGCGATCTGCTGCCGACCCGTTCGCCATGCCCTTTCGTGGTGCGCCTGCTGCGCTCTTGCTCAGGGCTGACGGGATGCGCCGAGCCGGGCGAAGAAGCGCTGCTTGGTCCATTCCGAACAGGCCGCATAGAGCAGCGTGATCAGCAGAACCGCCCCGAGCACCGTGGCCGGCAGTGGCTGCAGGGCGAACCAGCCGCCCACCGGCGTGTAGGGCAGCAGCACGGTCAGCAGCGCAATGAGCAGTGAACTGACCAGCAGGAAGCGCCCCGGCCGGCTGCGGTAGAACGGCTTGTGCGTGCGCACCACGAAGATGATGGCGAGTTCGGTGATCAGCGATTCGACGAACCAGCCGCTGCGAAACAGCTCCGGTTGCTCGCCCACCAGGTACAGCAGCACGCCGAAGGTGAGCAGATCGAAGGCCGAGCTGATCAGGCCGAACAGGATCATGAAGCGACGCACCTCGCCGATGTCCCAGCGATGCGGCGTGCGTGACCAGTCGGCATCGACGCGGTCACCGGCGATGCCGATGGCCGGAATGTCGGAGAGGAAGTTGTTGAGCAGGATCTGCTTGGCCAGCAGCGGCAGGAAGGGCAGGAAGAACGAGGCCACGGCCATGCTTATCATGTTGCCGAAGTTGGCGCTGGTGGTCAGGTAGATGTACTTCAGCGTGTTGGCGAAGGTACGCCGGCCTTCGTCGATGCCCTGACGGACCAGGCCCAGCTCGTGGCGCAGCAGGACGAAATCGGCCGCCTCCTTGGCCACGTCCACCGCGTTGTCCACCGAGATGCCGACGTCCGCGGCATGCAGTGCCGGCGCGTCGTTGATGCCGTCGCCGAGAAAGCCCACCACGTGGCCGGTCTTCTGCAGCGCACGGATGATGCGCTCCTTCTGGTTGGGATCGACCTCGGCGAACAGGCTGACCCGCGGCGCCAGGTTGATCAGCGCCTCGTCGCGCATCTGCCCGATCTCGGCGCCAGTGATGACGCGCTCGACATCGATGCCGACGCTCTCGGCCACCTGCCGGGCGATCAGGCGGTTGTCGCCGCTGATGATCTTCACCGCCACGCCCAGCTCGCGCAGCGTTGCCAGCTCCTCGCGCACACCGGGCTCGGGTGGGTCGAAGAACAGCAGGAAGCCGGCGAAGACCAGCGCCTGCTCATCATCGACGGTGCAGCGCTCGCCTTCCATGGAGCGCCAGGCAAGGCCGAGCACCCGATAGCCGGCGGCGCTCCAGGCAGCGAAGCGGGCCGCCAGTGCCTCACGCCGCTCGGCGGTCAACGGCAACACGGCATCGCCCTGCTGCACGAACGCCGACACCTGCAGCACGTTATCCAGCGCACCCTTGCAGATCAGCCGTGGCGTGGGCTCGCCGGCGTCGCGCAAGAGCACGCTCAGGCGCTTGCGGACGAAGTCGTAGGGAATTTCATCGAGCTTGTCGGCGCCAGTCATGGCCGGCGCCTTGTCGCGGGCGTAGTCGCCGATCGCCTCGTCCAGCGGGTTGCGCAGGCCGGTCTGCAGCGATGCGTTGAGCCAGGCCATGCGCAGCACCGTGGTGCTGGGCTGGCCGTCGGCGTCCAGCGCGCCGTCGAGGGCCACCACGCCGCGGGTGAGGGTGCCGGTCTTGTCGGTGCAGAGGGTGTCCATCGCGCCGAGATTCTCGATGGCGTTGAGATGGCGCACGATCACGCCGCGCCCCGCCATGCGTCGCGCGCCGGCCGAAAGGGTCGCGCTGAGGATCGCCGGCAACAGCTCCGGCGACAGCCCGACGGCCAGGGCGATGGCGAACATCAGGGTGTCCAGCGGCGGTCGGTCGAGAAACAGGTTGAGCCCGAGCACCGCCGTGACCATCACCAGCATCACGCGCAGCAGCAGACCGCCGAACTGGCGCAGGCCACGCTCGAACTCGGTTTCCGGCGGGCGCAACACCAGCGAGCGCTCGATATGGCCCAGCTCGGTATGCAGGCCGCAGCGCACGGCCAGCAGGCGCGCCGTGCCGCTGCGCAGCGAGGTGCCGCGGAACAGGCAGTTGTCGCGCTGCGCCAGGGCGGCGTCGCTGGCGATCCGGCTCGCCTGCTTCTGCACCGGAAAGGTCTCGCCGGTCAGCAGGGCCTGGTTGACGAAGCAGTCGCGCGCCTCGACCAGCCGGCCATCGGCCGGAATCAGGCTGCCTGCCGAGAGCTCGACGATATCGCCGGGCACCACTTCATCCGCGGTCAGGCTCTGCAGGCGCCCGTCGCGCCAGACATCGGCGCGGCTGGCCACCTGTTCGCGCAGGCGCGCAATCGCGCGGTTGGAACGGACCTCGTGCAGGCTGCCGACTAGCGCGCTGGCGATGACGATGGCCAGCACGATCAGGGCATCCAGCCAGTCATGGGCGATCAGCGCCACCAGCGCGCCGATCAACAGGATCAGCACCAGCGGGCTGGACAGCTGGCGCAGCAGCGAGGCGCCGACCTGCCGCGCCAGGTTCGGCCGGTACGTACGCCTGACCGACGGCTGACGCGCGGCGGCAGCGTCGCTGGCGAGCCCGTTCGGGCCGCTCTTCAGGCTGGCATAGAGCTCATCCAGCGGCTGGCTCCAGTAGTCCGGCGTGACCGTCTCGTGGTGGTCTGCGGCCCCGGCCCGCAAGGCGTCCCGGGAGAGCCAGAAGCCGGGCAGCATCGGCAGCCAGAAGCTCAACACGCGAAACAGCAGCGTTGCCGACAGGCCGGCCGCCAGCGGCACGCCGGCCCAGCTGAGGGTCGCTACTGCGGCGGCCTCGAACGCACCCAGCCCACCCGGCACGATGCCGACGCTGCGCAACACGCTGGCCAGCATGAAGCTGGCGAAGATGCCGGCGAAGGGCGCCGCGTGGCCGACCGCGTGAAGCAGCGCCCAGAGGGTCAGGGCGTCAAGCAGGACGATCAGCAGGGAATAGCCGCTGGCCCAGCTCAGCAGGCGCGGATTGCGCGTGAGCCGGGGCTCGGCCGCGAACACCATCGCCAGCAGGCGCTGCATCCAGCGCACGTGTTGCAGGCGCCTGGCCAGGGCGCCCTGCGGCAGCCCGGCGATCAACGGTGCGGCGATCGCCATGAGGCCGCAGAACAGCATGAAGGCTGCGCTGGTGGCGATCACGGCGAGACTGCCATGGCCGCTGTCGATCGCGATGAAGAGGGCGGCGCCGAGCGCCAGCAGGTAGGCCACGAAATAGGTCGACACGCTGACGATGAAACAGCTGGAAACCTGAGACGCAGCGATGCCGCGGCGCTGCAGCAGGGCGACCACTGCCACCGCGCCGCTGAATCCGGAGGAAGGCAGGGCCTGGTCGATGAACAGCTTGGTCAGGCTGAGTTTGGTGGCGTCCCACAACGGCAGCGACGTGCCCGCGGCCGTCAGTACCTGGCGATACAGTTGACCCTGGACGACGTAAGTCAGCCCCTGCAGCGCAATGGCGACCAGCAGCCAGGCCGGCTCGGCCTGGCTGAGAACCAGGGCGAAGTGGCTGGCGTCGGCCAGCTGCAGGACGCCGACCACCAGTGCGCCGAGCATGGCCGCGCCCAACAGCCAGGACAGCCAGATCAGCGGCCTGGCATGTTCGGTCGGGGCGGAAGAGTCGAACGCATCGTGCATGCCGTGCACCCCCTGCTGGAGCCAACGCTGTCAATCATCGGCCCGGCGGGAGAGCCGGAGATTGACACCGATCAGGCACCCCCGTGAGGGCGCTGCAGCAAGGCTAGATCGCCACCAGGCGTTGCACACTCTCGGCGGCCATGTTTTCGCCACGGCCCTGCTGGATGATCTCGCCGCGGCTCATCACCAGGTACTGGTCGGCCAGTTCGGCGGCGAAGTCGTAGAACTGCTCCACCAGGAAGATCGCCATGTCGCCGCGGGCCGCGAGCTTCTTGATCACCGCGCCGATCTCCTTGATCACCGAGGGCTGGATGCCTTCGGTGGGTTCGTCGAGGATCAACAGGCGCGGCTTGCTCGCCAGCGCGCGGCCGATGGCGAGCTGCTGTTGCTGGCCGCCGGAGAGATCGCCGCCGCGACGGTGCTTCATTTCCTGCAAAACCGGGAACAACTCGTAGATGAACTCGGGGACTTCCTTGGCTTCCCTGGCGCTGAAACGGGACAGGCCCATCAGCAGGTTTTCCTCGACGGTCAGGCGGCCGAAGATCTCGCGCCCCTGCGGCACGTAGGCGATGCCGGCGTGCACGCGCTGATGCGGCTTGAAGCCGGTGATCGGCTTGCCCTCCCAGTTCACCGCGCCTTCCTTGGCCGGGATCAGGCCCATCAGGCACTTGAGCAGGGTGGTCTTGCCGACGCCGTTGCGTCCGAGCAGGCAGGTGACTTCGCCGACCTTCGCCTCGAACGAGAGGCCGCGCAGGATATGGCTGCCGCCGTAGTACTGGTGCAGTTGCTGGACTTGCAGCATGTCGATGTCCTTGTTTCTTTCGTGACGCGTGGAAAAAGCTGCGCCGCTTTCGGTGGATAAGCCTGCGGCGTTATCCACCCTACGATTCGACGGGCGTAGGGTGGATGGCCGAAGCCATCCACCTTTTTGCTCAACGCCCCAGATACACCTCGATCACCCGCTCGTCCGCCTGCACCTGTTGCAGCGAACCCTCGGCCAGCACCTGGCCCTGGTGCAGCACGGTGACGTGGTCGGCGATGGTTTCGACGAAGCCCATGTCGTGCTCGACCACCATCAGCGAATGCTTGCGCGCCAAGGACTTGAACAGCTCGGCGGTGAACTCGGTCTCGGCATCGGTCATGCCGGCTACCGGCTCGTCGAGCAGCAAGAGCTGCGGCGACTGCATCAGCAGCATGCCGATCTCGAGGAACTGCTTCTGCCCGTGGGACAGCAGCCCGGCCGGGCGATGACGCGACTGGCCGAGGCGGATGGTCTCCAACACTTCGTCGATGCGGTCCTTCTGCTCGCCGGAAAGCCTGGCCCTGAGGCTCGCCCATACCGACTTATCGGTCTTCTGCGCCAGCTCCAGGTTCTCGAACACCGAAAGCGCCTCGAACACCGTGGGCTTCTGGAATTTACGGCCGATGCCGGCCTGGGCGATGTCCACCTCGCTCATGCGGGTCAGGTCCAGGGTTTCGCCGAACCAGGCGCTGCCGCTGGTGGGGCGCGTCTTGCCGGTGATGACGTCCATCATGGTGGTCTTGCCGGCGCCGTTGGGGCCGATGATGCAGCGCAGCTCGCCGACGCCGATGTACAGGCTGAGGTCCGTCAGCGCCTTGAAGCCGTCGAAGCTGACGTTGATGTCTTCCAGGCTGAGGATGGTGCCGTGGCGTACGTCCAGGCCCTTCTCGGCAACCCGGCCGAGGCCGATGGCATCGCGGGTCAGGCCACCGCCGGTGGGGTCGAAGCCGTCGATGACGGCGCTGCAGGGTACGGTTTTCATTCTTCGCCCCTCCGCTTGATGAGGCCGATGACGCCCTTGGGCAGGTACAGGGTGACGACGATGAACAGCGCACCGAGGGCAAACAGCCAGTATTCGGGGAAGGCCACGGTGAACCAGCTCTTCATGCCGTTGACGAGGCCGGCGCCGAGCAGCGGGCCGATCAGCGTGCCGCGTCCGCCGAGTGCGACCCAGACGGCGGCCTCGATGGATTGCGTCGGTGCCATCTCGCTGGGGTTGATGATGCCGACCTGCGGCACGTAGAGCGCACCGGCCAGGCCGCAGAGCACCGCTGACAGCGTCCAGATGAACAGCTTGTAGCCGCGCGGATCGTAGCCGCAGAACATCAGCCGGTTCTCGGCATCGCGCAGGGCGGTGAGCACCCGGCCGAACTTGCTGCGCGCCAGGCGAAAGCCCAGGTACAGGCTGCCGGCCAGGAGCGCCACGGTGGCGAGGAACAACGTGGCGCGGGTCGCCGGCGCCGAGATCGAGAAACCGAGGATGGTCTTGAAATCGGTGAAGCCGTTGTTGCCGCCGAAGCCGGTCTCGTTGCGGAAGAACAGGAGCATGCCGGCGAAGGTCAGCGCCTGGGTCATGATCGAGAAGTACACGCCCTTGATTCGCGAGCGGAAGGCGAAGAAGCCGAAGACGAAGGCCAGCACGCCGGGCACCAGCACCACCAGGCACATGGCCCAGAGAAAGCTCGACGTGCCGTACCAGTACCAGGGCAGCTCGTTCCAGGCGAGAAAGCTCATGAACGCCGGCAGGCCGTCGCCGGCGCTCTGGCGCATCAGGTACATGCCCATAGCGTAACCGCCGAGGGCGAAGAACAGGCCGTGGCCGAGGGACAAGAGCCCCGCGTAACCCCAGACCAGATCCAGCGCCAGGGCGACGATGGCGTAGCAGAGGATCTTGCCCACCAGGGTAAGGGTGTAGGCCGAAACGTGCAGGGCATGCTCGGCCGGCAGCAGGTGCAGCAGCGGCATGGCGACGAGGACGGCCAGCGCCAGGCCGAGGGCGATGACCGTGGCTTTCGGCCCGGCTTTCTGCGCGGCGGTGAGGGTAAGTGGCTGGTTCAATCGATGACCCTCCCCTTGAGAGCGAAGAGCCCCTGCGGACGCTTCTGGATGAAGAGGATGATCAGCGCGAGGATGAGGATCTTGCCCAGCACGGCGCCGATCTGCGGTTCGAGGATCTTGTTGGCGATGCCGAGGCCGAAGGCGGCGAAGATGCTGCCGGCCAGCTGGCCGACACCGCCGAGCACCACCACCAGGAAGGAATCGATGATGTAGCTCTGGCCGAGGTCCGGGCCGACGTTGCCGATCTGGCTCAGGGCCACGCCGCCGAGCCCGGCGATGCCGGAGCCCAGCCCGAACGCCATCATGTCGATGCGCCCGGTGGGCACGCCGCAGCAGGCGGCCATGTTGCGGTTCTGCGTTACCGCGCGCACGTTCAGGCCCAGGCGCGTCTTGTTCAGCAAGAGCCAGGTCAGGAGCACCACGAACAGCGCGAAGCCGATGATCACCATGCGGTTGTACGGCAGCACCAGGTTCGGCAGCACCTGCAGGCCACCGGACAGCCAGGCCGGGTTGGCGACCTCGACGTTCTGCGCGCCGAACAGCACCCGTACCAGCTGGATCAGGATCAGGCTGATGCCCCAGGTCGCCAACAGGGTTTCCAGCGGGCGGCCGTACAGATGGCGGATCACCGTGCGTTCCAGTGCCATGCCGATCGCGGCGGTGACGAAGAAGGCCACCGGCAGCGCCACCAGTGGGTAGAAGGCGAGGGCCTCCGGGGCGAGCCGCGCCATCAGCACCTGCACCATGTAAGTGGTGTAGGCCCCGAGCATGAGCATCTCGCCGTGGGCCATGTTGATCACCCCGAGCAGGCCGAAGGTGATCGCCAGGCCGAGGGCGGCGAGCAGCAGGATCGAGCCCAGCGACAGGCCGCTGAAAGCCTGGCCGAGCAGTTCGCCGATCAGGAGCTTGCGCTTGACCTGAGCCAGGCTGGTCTCGGCGGCCTTGCGCACGTTGGCGTCGGTTTCCGCCTCGTCGGCCAGCAGGTTCTCCAGGCGCACCCGGGCCATGGGCGCGCCGGTTTCGCCGAGCAGGCGCACCGCGGCGAGGCGTACGGCGGGGTCGCTTGCGGTCAGCTGCAGGTTGGCCAGCGCCAGGGTCAGCGCTTCGCTGACGGCGGCATCGTACTCGGCGTCCAGGCGCTGCTGGAGCAGCTCGAGCTGTTCCGGTTGGCCGCTGCGCTGCAGGCGCTTGGCCGCGGCGAGGCGCTGCGCGGGGTCTTCGGCGAACAGCTGGTGGCTCGCCAGGGCGGTGTTGAGCAGGCCGCGCAGGCGGTTGTTCAGACGCAGCTTCTTCGGCGTGCCGACCGGCTCGGCATCACCTTCGAGGGCACGGTAGGCCCCGTTTTCCTCGATGAAGGGCGTCTTGTTCTGGTCGATGGCTACGCGATTGGCGCGCAGCGCTTCGATCAGCGGCAGCCGCTCAGGCGCGGGCGCGGCGGCCCAGCTTTCCAGCAGCCTGGCCTGTTTGGCCGGGCTGGCCTTGGCGTAGTCGGCTGCTTCTCCGGCGTGCACTGCCCAGGGCAGGGCGAGCAGGAGCAGCAGCAATAATCGGTGCAGGGCAGTGTTCATCTGTGCATTCCCCAGGGGAGGTCGCGGGCTCTCTTAATGGAGCTAGTGACGGCTGGCAGGCGGATGAGAAAAGCGACATTCATCCGCCGCTACAGCGTCGAAGGTGGCCTGTTTGTAGGGTGGGCTTCAGCCCACCGAGGGCTGATGGTGGGCTGAAGCCCACCCTACGAATGCAGGGCCGTAGGGCAGTGCTCGTCAGATGGATGGCGCTTCATCCACCACAACGGCGTCGATCAGTTCGACTTCACCGCGTAATCCGGCTTCTTGTCGTTGCCCGGGATGTACGGGCTCCACGGCTGCGCGCGGACCGGGCTTTCGGTTTCCCAGACCACCGAGAACTGGCCGTCCTCCTGGACCTCGCCGATCATCACCGGCTTGTGCAGGTGGTGGTTCTTCTCGTCCATGGTCAGGGTGTAGCCGCTCGGTGCCTTGAAGGTCTGCCCGGCGAGTGCATCGCGCACTTTGTCCACCTCGGTGCTGCCGGCCTTCTCGACCGCCTGCGCCCACATGTGGATGCCTACGTAGGTGGCCTCCATCGGGTCGTTGGTCACGGCCTTGTCGGCGCCCGGCAGGTTCTTGGCCTTGGCGTAGGCCTTCCACTTGCTGACGAAGGCTTCGTTGACCGGGTTCTCCACCGACTGGAAGTAGTTCCAGGCGGCCAGGTGGCCGACCAGCGGCTTGGTGTCGATGCCACGCAGCTCTTCTTCACCGACCGAGAAGGCGACGACCGGAACGTCGGTGGCGTCCAGGCCCTGGTTGGCCAGCTCCTTGTAGAAGGGCACGTTGGAGTCGCCGTTGATGGTCGACACCACGGCCGTCTTGCCGCCGGCGGCGAACTTCTTGATGTTGGCGACGATGGTCTGATAATCGCTGTGACCGAAGGGGGTGTAGACCTCTTCGATGCTGGATTCCGGCACGCCCTTGCTGATCAGGAAGGCGCGCAGGATCTTGTTGGTGGTGCGCGGGTAGACGTAGTCGGTACCGAGCAGGAAGAAGCGCTCGGCGCTGCCGCCGTCTTCGCTCATCAGGTACTCGACGGCCGGGATGGCCTGCTGGTTTGGCGCCGCGCCGGTGTAGAAGACGTTCGGCGACAGCTCTTCGCCCTCGTACTGCACGGGGTAGAACAGCAGGCCGTCGAGTTCTTCATAGACCGGCAGTACCGACTTGCGCGATACCGAGGTCCAGCAACCGAAGGTCACCGCCACCTTGTCCTGGGTCAGCAGCTGACGGCCCTTCTCGGCGAACAGCGGCCAGTTGGAAGCCGGGTCGACCACCACCGGTTCGAGCTGCTTGCCGAGCACGCCGCCCTTGGAGTTGATCTCGTCGATGGTCATCAGCGCCATGTCCTTGAGCGAGGTCTCGGAGATGGCCATGGTGCCGGACAGCGAATGCAGGATGCCGACCTTGATGGTCTCTGCGGCCTGCAGGGTGAAGGGGAACAGGCCGCTGAGCATCAGGGCACTGGCGGCGAGGGTGGACTTGATCAGGGGACGGCGTTTCATTGTGGGGCTCCTTGGCTGTCCGTGCGCAACTGTGGGCTGAAAACATCGGAACGCCAGGAGCAATGGCAGCATCCGTGCCAAATGGCGCAAAGCCTTCTGCGACGCCGCTTTGCGCCGATCCAAGGTCGATCGGGCAACTTTCGCGGTGAGCCATGCTGGTGCACGCGAAGGCCGGTGGTGCACCGCGGGTGGCCGCTTTGCCCGATTTCAGTGCCGCGCCGAGTGGCTGCGCCACTTGCAGCTGCCGGGTGTCACTTCTAGCATGGCCGACCCGTATCGAGACCCGTCGCCATGCCCCGTCCACCGCGTCCTCCATCCTCGCGTCCGCCTGCGCGAACCGCGCGCGCATCCGCGCCGCGGCGCGTCGCCAAGGCACCGCCGGCCGAGCCACGCCTGTTGTTGTTGAACAAGCCGTTCGACGTGCTGACGCAATTCAACGATGCCGATGGCCGCGCGACGCTGAAGGATTTCGTGCAGGTGCCGGGCGTCTACCCCGCCGGGCGCCTGGATCGCGACAGCGAGGGGCTGCTGCTCTTGACCAACGACGGTCAGTTGCAGGCGCGCATCGCCGACCCGAAGCACAAGCTGCCCAAGACCTACTGGGTGCAGGTGGAAGGTGAGGTCAGCGCCGAGCAGCTGCAGCGCTTGCGTGATGGCGTCCAGCTGAACGACGGCATGACCCTGCCGGCCGAAGCGCGGCAGCTCGATGAGCCCGAGCTATGGCCACGCAACCCGCCGGTACGCTTTCGCAAGAGCGTGCCGACCTGCTGGCTGGAACTGGTGATTCGCGAAGGGCGCAATCGCCAGGTCAGGCGCATGACGGCGGCGGTTGGCTTGCCGACCCTGCGCCTGGTGCGGGTGCGCATCGGCCCTTGGGCGCTGGATGGCCTGCAGCCGGGTGAGTGGCGGGAGGTGCCGGCGCAGCTGTAGCGCACCGGCTGGCGCCTCAACTCAGTGCGGGATGCCCTGAGTCACTTCGATGACGTAACCGATGACCGGCTTGGCGAGAAAGGCGAACAGGCACAGGCCTAGGCCGAGGAAGAGAATGGCGGTGCCGAGGCGACCGGCCTTCGACTTCTTGGCCAGGTCCCAGATGATGAACGCCATGAAGGCCATCAGCCCACCGACGAGCACGATCATCATCCACTTTTCGAAAACTTCGGGCTCCACAGGGATCTCCTGAGTGACTTCGACGAATGCGCCCGTGGCAGGCCGGGCGCGAAAGCGGCGCAGTATACGCCGCCAGCGAGTGGCGGGTGTGCCACCGCTGGTTGGACGGTCGAGCTCGGAAAGCGTTCGGATCGCGCCGACCGGGCGCCGGTGCGGCGAAATGTCTCACCGGTATTCAGTAGGCCGCCTTGATCACGTCGATGCCCTTGTTCAAGACCATGTGCCAGGCCTTCAGGTCCTGTTGCTGCAGTTCGCCATCGTGCTGGCGGATGGTCTTGAGCAGCGCGTCGATCCATAGGTCATAGAGCTCCGGGCGGATGTCCAGGCGTGCCCGTGAATGGCTCTCGCCCAGCGCGCGAAGCTTGGTGTCCGGCATGCCGCGGGCGAACAGCACCAGGTTGAGAATGCCGGCGCGTAGCAGCTGCTTTTGCGCGGTCATGTCGGTGCGGGCGAACTTCTCCCGTATCGCCGGCGAGCTGGCGAGGAAAGTCACGTAGAAATCATCGAAGAAGCTGGGGCTCGCGCAGCAGCGGCCATAGCTCTGCATGACGCGGTTGGTGTCGTTCATGGGGCGTCCCTTGCACGAAGGATCTGGAACGGCGCCTGCATGGGGCGTCGCATTCGGCAGTCCGGCTCGCCCAGGCGGGCCGGAAAACAAGGGCGCGGATTATAGGCAGTAACCCTGCGAAAAGTAGGGTGCAAGCTGTGCGCTGCGTCTCAGCTGCGCAAATGCTCCAGCGGCAGCTCGGTACTCGATGCCACCTGACGCAGGACAAAGCTGGAACGCACGCTGGAGACGCCTTCGATACGCGTCAGGGTGCCGAGCAGGAACTGCTGGTAGTGGTCCATGTCGGGCACGACCACCTTGAGCTGGTAGTCGGCATCCATGCCGGTGACCAGGCTGCATTCCAGCACCTCCGGGCAGCGTCCGATCACCCCCTCGAAATGCTCGAAGCGCTCCGGGGTGTGCCGGTCCATGCCGATCAGCACGTAGGCGGTCAGCGTCAGACCGAGCTTCTTGCGGTCGAGCAGGGCGACCTGGCGCGCGATATAGCCGTCGTCTTCCAGCTGCTTGACGCGGCGTGAGCAGGGCGAGGGCGACAGTCCGATGCGTTCGGCCAGCTCCTGGTTCGAGATGCGGGCGTCGTGCTGCAATTCGGCGAGAATGCGCAGGTCGTAGCGGTCGAGTTTGCTCATGGAGGGAGGCCTTTGGGATCGGATTGCGCGTGATGATGGATCCAGGGCTGTCGATTGCGCAAGTGATACCGTGATCAGCAATCTTCGCAATCCGGTGCCGGTCGGGGCGGCGTAAGCTTTATCTCAACTTCAGCCCCCGGCAGAACGACCACGGCACGCGATCCCCGCTGCGGTCACCGAAAGTCTTACCGAGACCGACGGTCCGGGCCTCCGGCGCTCACGAGGCACCGTGCGAAGCAGCCGTTACCATCGGCCAGACGAATCGAAGAGACCACGCCCAGGCGTGGTCTTTTTCGTTATGTGCGTTTTGTGCGGTGTGGTGGTTTGGATGTCGAGCCGATTGCCGATTGCCGATTGCCGATTGCCGATTGCCGAGTTGGCTGTTGGCATGGTTTCGCCCTGCTGGGCGAGTCACTTTTTCCAAGCGCGGAAAAAGTGACCAAAAACGCTTTAACCCTACAAGCGATACAGGTAGGGCTTTATCGCCCCGACGCAAACGCTAAACGCTAGTCGAACTGCTCACCGCTTAGGCGGCGCTACCTCAAGCGGGTCGGCATGCACCAGCACCTCCGCATTCGGATAGCGATCGTGAATCGCGTTCTCCACCGCCACGCACAGATCATGTGCCTGTGACAGCGGCAGGTCCCCGGGTAGCTCCAGATGCAACTGCACGAACCAGCGCGTGCCGGAAACCCGTGTGCGGAAATCGTGGCAGCCATGCACGCCGGGCACTTCGCAGACCAGTTGCTGCATCTGCTCGCTGATTTCTGGCGACAGCTCGGTATCCATCAGCACGGCACCGGCTTCGCGGACGATGCTGATCGCGCTCCAGAAGATGTACAGCGCGATAGCGATGCCGAACAGCGCGTCCACTCGCTCCCAACCAAAGCTGGCCAGCACCAGCGCGAGCAGGATGCTGGTATTCAGCAGGAGATCGGAGCGGTAGTGCAGCGAGTCGGCGCGGATGGCGGTGGAGCCGGTGAGCTTGACCACGTGGTGCTGGTAGCTCAGCAGGATGGCGGTCATCAGCAGCGAGAAGATCATCACCGCGATACCCACGCCCTGCGCGCCCAGCGGTTGCGGATGCAGCAGGCGGTCAACGCCCTGCACGCCGACGAGGATCGCGCTGACGCAGATGAATGCCGCCTGGCCGAGCCCCGCCAGCGCCTCGGCCTTGCCGTGACCGTAGCGATGGTCCTCGTCGGCCGGGCGCAGCGAGTAGTGCACCGCGAGCAGGTTGAGCAGCGACGCGGCGCCGTCGAGCAGCGAATCGGTGAGGCCGGCGAGCAGGCTCACCGAGCCGCTCAGCCACCAGGCCACGGCCTTGCTCAGCGCCAGCAGGATCGCCGTCGCCAGGGCTGCGGCGGTCGCCCGGCGCATGAGCCGGGCGTGGTCACGATTGATGCTCATCGCTGGCCGTTATCCGCGCGAGTCATCAGGCCGCGGGGCGCAGACCGAAGGCGGCCAGCTGCTCGACGCTGCCGTTGTGCTGGATCAGGCGCGGGTCGTCCAGCGGCAGGCTGCGGCCGATTTCCTTCTCGATGATGGCTTTCAGGCGGGCCTGATCGATCTGGCCGTCGGCGCCAATGGCTTCCTGCAGCTTTTCCGGGGCCATGGAGTACTCGTCGTCGGGCAGGTAGATCGCGCCGGTGGCGAAGTCGACGCCGAAGGCGATCAGGCCGGGGAGGAGGTAAAAGATCAAACCAACCGCATTCAAAGCTGCAATCGCTGGGTCTATGCGGCCTTCGATCTGCCCGCGGCGATCCGGGTAGAACAGCGTGCCGCAGGCGGTCAGCTGGGTGAACAGGGAAGCGGCCAACACGCCGCCGATGAATCGGTTACGAGTACGCATAAGGACCTCCTGGAAAAGTGGCGCAACTATACAAGGGCCGGAAGACAGCTGGATGATGTTTTCTCGATATCAGACCATGCCGCGGGCTCGGGTGTTCGGCGTGTGCGCTGACGCATGGGGTGGCTTTACCCAGTCCTTACCGAGGCCTGACGGACCGCTGCATCGGCCGGGCAGATAATCGCGCTGCGATTTCATCCCATCCCGGAGTTCAATCATGTCCAGGTTACTGCCGCGCGCCGCGCTTGGCGCCGTTCTTTCCCTCTGCATCGCCTTGCCGGTCACCGCCGCACCACCCGGTCCGGGGCCGGGTGGGCATAGAGGGCCGGCGGGACCGGGGCCGCAGCATGTGCCGGGCCCGCGTCACGGCCACGGTCTTCCGGCCGGTGCGCGGGAAATCTGGATCGGCAGCATGCTCTACTTCATCGCCGCCGGTACCTATTACCTGTGGAATGCCGAGCGCAACGTCTACGAACCCGTCAGCCAGCCGCCGCTGCCGGCCAGCGAGGCCGCGCGATATGATGTGATCGCCTATCCGGCCAAGGGCCAGAGTGCCGAGCAGCAGAGCCGCGACCGCTACGAGTGCCATAGCTGGGCGGTCAGCCAGAGCGGTTTCGACCCGGCCAGCGCCCGGACGGCTCCGGCGGCCAGCGTTGCCGACACCTACAAGCGTGCCCTCGGTGCCTGCCTGACCGGACGCGGCTACAGCGTCAACTGATGCGCCCAGCTTCGGGCGGGCGCTTCGGTTGTTGAATCGTCTGCCCGAAGCGAGTGCTCATGAATTCCCTACCGATCGACGAAGCCCTGCCGGCGTTGCGCCAGGCTCTGCAGCAGCGCGACGAAGCCGTGCTCGAGGCGCCGCCCGGCGCCGGCAAGACCACCCGCGTGCCGCTGGCGCTGCTCGGCGAAACTTGGTTGGCCGGGCAGACCATCATCATGCTCGAACCCCGCCGGCTGGCCGCCCGCGCCGCCGCCGAACGCCTGGCCAGCGAGCTCGGCGAGCGGGTCGGCGAGACGGTGGGTTACCGCATCCGCCTGGACAGCAAGGTCGGGCCGAGTACCCGCATCGAGGTGGTCACCGAGGGCATCCTTGCGCGCCGCCTGCAGGACGATCCGGCACTGGAAGGCGTCGGGCTGGTGATCTTCGACGAATGGAGCGCAGCCTGGATGCGGATCTGGCCCTGGCGCTGACGCTCAATGCGCGTCAGCTGCTGCGCGACGAGCCGCTGAAGCTGCTGCTGATGTCGGCGACGCTGGAGGGCCAGCGCCTGTCGGCGTTGCTCGACGATGCGCCGGTGGTGCGCAGCGAGGGTCGCATGCACCCGGTGGAACAGCGCTGGGGCCGGCCGCTGGCGCCGGGCGAGCGCATCGAACCGCGTGTGGTGCAGACGGTGCTGCAGGCGTTGCAGGACGAGCATGGCAGCGTGCTGGTGTTTCTCCCCGGGCAGGCGGAGATCCGCCGGGTGAACGAGACGCTGGCCGAACAGCTGGAGGGGCGCGGCGACATTCTGCTCTGCCCGCTGCACGGCGAGCTGGAGCTGGCCCAGCAGCGCGCGGCGATCGAGCCGGCACCGGCGGGCCTGCGCAAGGTGGTGCTGGCGACCAATATCGCCGAGACCAGCCTGACCATCGAAGGCGTGCGCGTGGTGGTGGATGCCGGGCTGGCGCGGGTGCCGCGCTTCGATCCCGGCAGTGGCATGACCCGCCTGGAAACCCGGCGCATCTCCCGCGCCTCGGCCACGCAACGGGCGGGGCGGGCCGGGCGGCTGGAGCCGGGCGCCTGCTACCGGCTGTGGTCGGAGGAGCAGCACGGGCAGCTGGCGGCCTACGGTGAGGCGGAAATTCTCCAGGCGGATCTCGCCAGCGTCGCGCTGCAGCTGGCGCGCTGGGGTGTCGAGCCGGACGAGCTGGCCTGGCTCGATCGTCCGCCGACCGCCGCCTACGGCCAGGCGCAGGCCCTGCTGGAGCGCCTCGGTGCGCTGCAGCGCAGCGAGCACGGCGGCTGGCAGCTGACCCGCCACGGCCAGGCGATGGCCGGGCTGCCGGTGCATCCGCGCCTGGCGCACATGCTGCTGCGCGGGCATGGCTTGGGTATTGGCGCGCTGGCGGCGGATGTCGCGGCGCTGCTGGTCGAGCGTGACATTCAACCCGGCGGGCAGCGCGGCGGCGGAGCCGATCTCGCCCTGCGCCTGCATCAGTTGCAGGATGGTCGTGGTGCTGGGGTACAGCGCGTCCGGCAGATGGCCCGGCAGTTTCGCAGCTTGCTGCGCGGTGCCGCGGCGGCGCCGGCTGCTCAACTCGATGAGAAACACGCGCTGGCCGCGCTGCTGGCCTTCGCCTATCCGGACCGGGTGGCCCGACAGCGCCGCGAGGGCGGCGGTGGCTATCGGCTGGCCAACGGCCGCGCGGCGCAGTTCGGCGAGCCGGACCAGTTGATGAAGGAGCCGTGGCTGGTGATCGCCGAGCTGGGCAGCCATCAGGGCCAGCGTGAGGAGCGCATCTATCGCGCCGTGGCGCTGGACGCGGCATTGTTCGAGGGGGCGCTGGCCGAGCAGGTCGTCGTGCGTGACGAGCTGGAATGGGACGAGCGCGAGGGCGTGCTGCGCGCCGAGCGACA
Organism: Pseudomonas sp. LM13; assembly: GCF_041381355.1. Taxonomy (NCBI): domain Bacteria; kingdom Pseudomonadati; phylum Pseudomonadota; class Gammaproteobacteria; order Pseudomonadales; family Pseudomonadaceae; genus Pseudomonas; species Pseudomonas sp. LM13. The sequence continues at coordinate 232,257 of NZ_JACBXH010000001.1, read as the reverse complement.
GCGGCGGGTCGGCGAGCTGGTGCTCGGTCGTGAACCGCTGCCGACGCTGGATGAAGCGGCACGCGGCAAGGCACTGCTCGCCCTGGTGCGGCGCAAGGGGCTGGAACTGCTGGCCTGGACGCCGGAGCTGCGCCAGTGGCAGGCGCGTATCGGCTTGCTGCGCCAGCTCGATCTGGCTGCGGGTGGCATCAGCGACTGGCCGGATGTCAGCGACGCCGCGCTGCTGGCACGCCTGGAGGACTGGCTGCTGCCTTACCTGGGCAAGGTCACGCGGCTGGCGCACTTCGCCCAGCTGGATCTCGCCGCGATGCTCGCCACCCTGCTGCCCTGGCCGCTGCCGCAGCGCCTGGAGGAGCAGGCACCGGTGGCCGTGACGGTGCCCTCCGGCTCGCGCATCAGGCTGGACTACAGCGAGCAGCCGCCGGTGCTGGCGGTGCGCCTGCAGGAGCTGTTCGGCCTGGCCGACACGCCGCGTATCGCCGGCGGCCGGCAGGTCGTCAAGCTGCACCTGCTGTCGCCAGCGCGCCGGCCGGTACAGGTCACCCAGGACCTGGCGAGCTTCTGGGCCAATACCTATGCCGAGGTGAAGAAGGATCTGAAGGGGCGCTACCCCAAGCACTACTGGCCGGACGATCCGCTGGTCGCCGAGCCCACCGCCCGGGCCAAGCCCCGCGGGCAGTGAGGCTCAGTCGGAGGGCAGGCTGAGGTCTTCGCCGGCCTGGCGCAGCGTTTCGTAGGCCTGGTCCAGTGCATCGACGATGGTTTCGGCGTCGTGCGCGTGGCGCGAAACGATGAAGTGGATCGGCACCTGGGTCAGGCGCAGGTAGGGCAGCTCTTCCATCTGCAGCCGCTGCCGGGCCTGCTCCACGGGAATCTGATAGTCCAGCAGATAGTCGCCACGCTTGCGCCGCAGCATTTCCAGCGCCGAAAGGTGGTTGCTGGTGCGCAGCAGGCGCAGATCGAGCGCCGGGTTCTCGAGCATCGTGTTGACGTTCGGCCAGTAGCTGTAGCCGCCGATCAGGATCAGCGACTTGCCGGCCAGATCCTCGGGAATGCGCGGCGCCGGTGTGCCTGCACGGTGGTACAGGTTGAGGTTGATCTGACTGAGGGTATGCCGCCCCTCCAGGGTATGCGCGGTGAGCTCAGGCTTGCCCCGGGCACCTGGCCAGACGTCGATACTGCCGTTTTCCAGTGCCGCATACAGGCGCGCGCTGGGCAGCGGACGGAAGCGTGCCTCATAGCCGGCCTGGCGCGCCACGCGGCGGGTCAGCTCGGCCAGCTCGCCGCGTGCCGTGCCGTGGGCGTCGGTATAGATGGCAGGCGCGAATTCGTAATAGCCGATATTGAGGACTCGTGGCGAAACGGAATCTGCCATCGCCACGGCAGACAGGCTGCAGAGCAGGGCCACGCCCAATTGGAGGAATGCTTTCAAAGGATCGATCACTGGCTTGCGCTGTTCCGGCAAGCATGCGCAGGCGTTGCGCCGTTGTCCATGAGGCATATTGCGGCGGCGTGAGGTATGTCTGCTTATCTCGACCTATGCTCAAGGCAAGGCGCGATGTCGCGGGCGAGGAGTAAAGATATGCAGCGCAAGGTGTTCGATCGCAAGGTGTTCAACCGCAAACTGGTGCTGATCACCGGTGGCTGCGCCGGAATCGGCCGTGCCCTGGCGGTGCGTATGGCCCAGGCCGGCGCGCGGCTGGTGATCTTCGATCTGCATCAGGATGCGCTGGATGGCCTGGTGCAGCACCTGGCCGATCACCACAACGCCGAAGCGCTGGGGCTGTGCTGCGACGTCAGCGATGCCGAGGCGGTGCAGCGCGCGGTGACGCTGGTGATTGAGCGCTATGGCGGCATCGATGTGCTGGTCAACAATGCCGGCATTACCCATCGCAGCCCGGTGGCGAGCACCAGTCTGGCGGTGTTCCAGCGGGTGATGGCGGTGAACTTCTACGGCGCGCTGCATTGCACCCAGGCGGCACTGCCCAGCCTGATCGCCCGGGACGGGCAGATCATCGTGCTCAGCTCGCTTTCGCAGTATGCCCCGGTGCCCAACCGCGCCGCCTACAACGCCAGCAAACACGCACTGCACGGGCTGTTCGAGACGCTGCGCGGCGAGCTGAGCGATACCGGGGTGCATGTGATGCTGGTCTGCCCCGGTTACACCGCCACCGACTTGCGCAAGAACGTGCTGGTCGGCGACGGCTCCACCGCGCCGTCGCCGGTGCTGGACATCGGCCGGGTCGCCTCGCCACAGGATGTCGCCGAGGCGATCTACCAGGGCGCGCTGCGTCGGCGCCCGCTGCTGGTGCACTCCAATCTCGACTGGAAGGCGCGACTGCTGGCGCGCTGGTGTCCGCGGCTGTACCAGCAGCTGCTGCTGCCACGGCTGCTCGGCAGTCGAACCTGATGCTCCGCGGTCACTCGCCGCTGCCGTAGAGCTGCTCCATCAGCGCGGCGTCCCAGTAGGCCGCCTCGATCTTGTGGCCATCCAGATCACGGACGAAGCACCCGTAATAGGGCTCGCCATACTCCGGCCGTGGCCCCGGGGCGCCTTCATCGACCGCGCCGGCGGCAATGGCGGCTCGGTGGAAGGCATCCACGGCAGCCTGATCGGCGGCGAAGAAGCCTACATGGGTACCGTTGCCGACGGAGGCCGTGCCGCCGTCGAACGGGCGCTGGACCCAGAATTCCGGGTATTCGCGGCCCCAGGCGACCGCACCCGGGTGTTCGAGGATGCGTTTGCAGCCGAGGGTGGCGAGGACCTGGTCATAGAAGGCAACCGCCTCGTCGAAGCGATTGCTGCCCAGGGAAATGTGGGAAAGGATGCTGGGGTTCTGTTCGGCCATGGTGCGTTCTCCTTGAATGGCCAAGCAAGCCTAGCAGGCCATCGGCGCCTGGCCGCGGGACCAGCCGAACGGCGACTCAGCCGGGCTCCGACTGCCTTGCCGGCGGTTCGCTGCAGAGCATGAAGCAGCGGAACAGCATGATGGTCGGCAGCAGTTGCAGCAGGCCGACCACGCCATCCAGCAGCATTGCCGGCAGCAGTGGCGGCGTCTGCTCGGCGAACAGCTGAGCGGCGATCCAGACCTCGAGCATCCAGACCGGCAACAGCACGGTCATCACACAGCCCAGGATCAGCAGGAAATGCCCGCGGGTGAGGAGGAAGCTCTGCTTCAGCGCTGCCAGCGGTGTCAGCCCGCGCAAGACCAGCAGGTACTCGGCGAAGGCGATTTTGACCATTACCCAGATGCCCGGCAGCACGAACAGCGAGGCGCCGAGCAGGATCAACAGCGTGCCCAGCCCCGAGAGCACCGCCAACGCCGGCCACAACGGCAGCGCCCGGGCATAGACCGCGCCCAGAGCCGGATCATGGCCACGGCTGCGCGCGTCCAGAAAGAGGATCAGCGCGCCAACGTACAGCGGATAGAAGATCAGGCCCACCAGCAGGTCCAGGGCGGGCAGCACGTCTTCGCCGAGCCAGTGATCGAGCGCCAGGCGCGTCGCGCTTTCGAGCAGGATCAGCGGCAGGCAGAGCCGGACGATGGTCAGGAAGTGACGGGAGTAGAAGAACCAGGCGTCACGCAGGATGGCAAGAACGTTCATTGCAGACCGAAGGTGAGGTAGTCGTTTCGGGGCGCCACTGTAACGGATGCGGCAAGGACGGGACATGCGCGATGTCGCCGTCCATACTGGCGGTCCATTCAGATTTCAGGCTGCCGCGTGAAGAAGATCGCCCTGTTCGTTGATGTGCAGAACCTCTACTACACCGTGCGCCAGGCCCATGGCTGTCATTTCAATTATTCGGCGCTGTGGGCCGATGTCAGCCGGCGCGGCAGCATCGTGGAGGCCTATGCCTACGCCATCGAGCGCGGTGACGCACGTCAGCAGCAGTTCCAGCAGATACTGCGCAACCTTGGCTTCACGGTGAAGCTCAAGCCCTATATCCAGCGCAGCGACGGCTCGGCCAAGGGCGACTGGGACGTGGGTATCACCATCGATGTGCTGGATTCAGCTGCGCGGGTCGACGAGGTGGTGCTGGCATCTGGTGACGGTGATTTCGACCTGCTGCTCGAACGGGTGCGCGCTGCTGGCGTCGAGGCCACTGCCTACGGCGTGCCGGGGCTCACCGCGCAGTCGTTGATTCGCGCGGCGACGCGTTATGTGCCGATCGAGGGGGATTTGCTGTTGCGGTGAATGCGCGGAGGAGATGGTCGAGGCGCTGGTTGGTGGAAAATGCTTCGCAGTTTTCCACCCTACGGCCGCGTCAGACGTTGGGTGTATGACGCTTTACCCATCCACCGCAGCGCCGTGAACACGGTGTAGGTTCAGGGGTGGGGCAGGCGTGTAAAAGACGGATGGCCACCCGTGGAAAATGCTTCGCAGTTTTCCACCCTACGGCTGCGTCAAACGTAGGGTGGATGACGCTCCACCCATCCACCGAAACGACCTCAGGCTTTGCCGAGTGCCGCCAGACGCTTGCGCACCGCCGCTTCGATACCGGCGGCATCCAGGCCGCATTCGGCGAGCATTTCGCTGGGCTTGGCGTGCTCGACGTAGTAGTCCGGCAGGCCCAGGTGCAGGATCGGTCGCAGTACGCCTTCGGCGGCTAAGAACTCGGCCACCGCGCTGCCGGCACCGCCCATGATGCTGTTCTCCTCGACCGTCACCAGCAGCTCGTGGCTGCCCGCCAGTTCGCGCAGCAGGGCTTCGTCCAGTGGTTTGACGAAGCGCATGTCGACCACCGTGGCGTCCAGCGCCTCACCGACCTGCAGCGCCTCGGGCAGCTGCACGCCGAACACCAGCAGCGCCACTTTGCTGCCTTGACGGCGCACCACGGCCTTGCCGATTTCCAGCGGTTCCAGGGCCGGCTCGATGCTGGCGTTGGGGCCGCTGCCGCGCGGGTAGCGCACCGCGGCCGGGCCTTCGAAGTGGTAGCCGGTGGTGAGCATGCGGCGCATCTCGTTCTCGTCGCTGGGCGTCATCACCAGCATGCCGGGGATGCAGCGCAGGTAGGAGAGGTCGAAACTGCCGGCATGGGTCGGGCCGTCCTCGCCGACCAGGCCGGCGCGGTCGATGGCAAACAGCACATCGAGGTTCTGCACCGCGACGTCATGGATCAGCTGATCGTAGGCGCGCTGGAGGAACGTCGAGTAGATCGCCACCACCGGCTTCATGCCTTCGCAGGCCATGCCGGCGGCCAGGGTGACCGCGTGCTGCTCGGCGATGGCGACGTCGAAGTAGCGGTCCGGATAGCGTTCGCTGAACGCCACCAGGTCGGAGCCTTCCTTCATCGCCGGGGTGATGCCGGTCAAACGCGGGTCGGCGGCGGCCATGTCGCACAGCCACTGGCCGAAGACGTTGGAGTATTTCGGCCCCGCGGGCTTCTTCGGCGCTGGCGGCGCGCCCACCGGTTCCAATTTGCTGATCGCATGCCAGGTGATGGGGTCGGCCTCGGCCGGGGCGAAGCCCTTGCCCTTCTTCGTCACCACATGGAGGAACTGCGGGCCGTCGAGGTCGCGCATGTTGCGCAGGGTGGCGATCAGGGTCGGCAGGTCGTGGCCGTCGATGGGGCCGATGTAGTTCCAGCCCAGTTCCTCGAACAGGGTGCCAGGCACCAGCATGCCCTTGGCGTATTCCTCGGTGCGGCGGGCGATTTCCCAGGCGCCTGGCAGGCGCGAGAGGATCTTCTTGCTGCCTTCGCGCATGCTCGAATAGGTGCGGCTGGAGAGGATCTTGGCCAGGTAGTTGGACAGGCCGCCGACGTTGCGCGAGATCGACATGTCGTTGTCGTTGAGCACGACCAGCATGTTGGCGCCGACTTCCGGGGCGTGGTTGAGCGCCTCGAAGGCCATGCCGGCGGTCAGTGCGCCGTCACCGATCACCGCGATGGACTTGCGCTGCTCGCCTTTCAGACGCGCGGCGACCGCCATGCCCAGGGCGGCGCTGATCGAGGTGCTGGAATGACCGACGCCGAAGGTGTCGTACTCGCTCTCGACCCGGCGCGGAAAGGCGGCCAGGCCGTCCTTCTGGCGCAGGGTGCCCATGCGCTCGCGGCGGCCGGTGAGGATCTTGTGCGGATAGGCCTGGTGGCCGACGTCCCAGACCAGCCGGTCGTCCGGTGTGTCGTAGACGTAGTGCAGGGCGATGGTCAGTTCGATCACGCCGAGGCCGGCGCCGAAGTGCCCGCCGGTGCGGCCGACGCTGTACAGCAGCTCCTGGCGCAGTTCGTTGGCAAGCTCTTCGAGTTCCGCCTCGCCCAGTCGGCGCAGCTGCTCGGGGGTCGCCGCTCGGTCAAGAACGGGCGTCGCGGGGCGCACCCGAGGAATCTCATAGAACGTCTTGGGCATCAGGCGGATCGTTGTCGTTGGAAAAAAGAGCGGCAGTTTACCCGATGGGCCCCTCGATAAGAACGGCCCCGGGTCCGGTAGGGGTTTGACTGCGATTTCGGCGAAAGGTCAATTGCGTCGTTCGACAATGTAGCGCGCCAGCTCGCGCAGCGGCTCGGCGGCGGTATCGAACGGCCGCAGGGCGTGCAGTGCCTGGTCGCGCAACTCCAGTGCGTAGGCCTTGGCCGCGTCCATGCCGAGCAGGGCCGGGTAGGTCGGTTTGTCCCGGGCGATGTCGGCGCCTTGGTGCTTGCCGAGCGTCGCGGTGTCGCTTTCCACGTCGAGAATATCGTCCTGGACCTGGAAGGCCAGGCCGATGGCGCGTGCATACTGGCTCAGCGAGGCGAGGTTGTCGGCATCGGCACGGCCACTGGCGAGGGCGCCGAGTTGCACGCTGGCCTCGATGAGCGCCCCGGTCTTGTGCCGGTGCATCAGCTCGAGGGCATCGCGATCGAGCTTGAGGCCCACCGAGCCGAGGTCGATGGCCTGGCCGCCAACCATTCCAGCCGGCCCGGCGGCGCGCGCCAGCACGGCGAACATGCGCAGGCGCAGCGCCGCGTCCTGCGGATTGTGTTCGGCCTGGGCCATGGCCTCGAAGGCCAGGCTCTGCAGGCCGTCTCCGGCAAGGATGGCGCAGGCTTCGTCGAAGGCCTTGTGGGTGGTGGGCTGGCCGCGGCGCAGGTCGTCGTCGTCCATCGCCGGCAGATCGTCGTGCACCAGCGAATAGGCATGGATCAGCTCGACCGCGCAGGCGGCGCCGTCGGCGCTGGCCTTGTCACCGTTCAGTGCTTCGCAGGCGGCGTAGACCAGCAGCGGGCGGACGCGCTTGCCGCCGTTCATAACGCTGTAGCGCATGGCCTGGTAGAGCCGCTCGAGCTGCGGCAGCGGCGAGACGAAGAGGGCTTCGAGGCAGCCGTCGACGCGCTGCTGACAGCCTTTCTGGTAGTCGCCGATCATCATGCTTCGGGGTCCGACTCGAAGGGGGCTTCCTGCAGGCTGCCGTCGCGTTCCAGCAGGATCTGCACCTTCTGCTCGGCCTGGCTCAGTGCCGCCTGGCAGTCGCGGGTCAGGCCGATGCCCTGTTCGAAGCAGGTCAGCGAGTCTTCCAGCGACAGCTCGCCGCTCTCCAGGCGCTCCACCAGCTGTTGCAGCTCGGCAAGGGATTGTTCGAAATCGAGTGCAGCTTTCTTGCGGGCCATGGCGGGAACCTGTCGTCGGCGGCGAGTCGGAAACGGGCGCGACATTAGCAAAGAAACGCCAGTGGCAGCCACAAGGTTTGCCCGCGTGATGTGTATCGACCTGCGTAGGTCGGCGGAGTGCCCTGCAACCCGCGCCGCCGCTCAGTGGCCCTGCTCGCGCAGTCGCCTTTCCCGTTCGGCGAGCGGCAGCTTCGGGCAGCTGTCGCAGAGTTCGCCATCGGCGCGGCGAAAGTGCTGGCAGCACGCCTTGCGCTGCAGGCCCAGGCGCGTACCGCCTTCGGCCAGCGGTACCGCGAGCAGGCCGCTGGCGCCGGACATGGCGCAAGCCGCCAGCCAGACGTCAGCCGCCCGGCAAAGTTGCAGGTTGCCGCAACCGTCGAGGCGCTGGCTATGCAGCAGTGCGGCCATGACGCAGTCGGCCGCCAGCCTCTGCGCCAGTTTGGGGTGCAGCCCGAGCAGCGGCCCGCTGACGGCCTGGGCCTGTTCACAGAAGCCACGGATCTGGGCGCCGGCATGGCGCAGCAGGCGCCGGGGCTCGCCCTGCAGTGGCTGGTGATCGGGCAGGCAGAACCCGGCGACGAAGCCCTGTTCGACGCCCTGCGCCAGGCCGTCCAGACACGGGGCCTGGCCGGCCAGGCGCACCGCGAGCACCTGCAGGTAGATGGGCTGCCAGACCAGCAGCGTCCAGCAGCGCGCCGCCCAGTAGTGGCGGCCCGCTACCGGCCAGGCCTCCCTCCAGTGCGCCAGCAGCCTGGCCACAGACTGCGGATGCTCCAGCGTCAGCTCGTCGGCGCGGGGTGCGCCGACCCGGCCATCGAGGCCCGGCAGCACGCGACGCAGGCGCAGCAGCAGGCTGCCCAGCGAATCCGTGGCCGGCCAGCGCGCTTCAGCGCTCCGGTGCATAGCGCGCCACGGGGTTCTTCAGGGTGCCCGCGAATTTCAGCGCTCCGGCCGGATCGGCGAGGTCGAGCATCTGTCGGTTGTTGCCCAGCTGCAGGCGGTTCAGGCAGGAGCGGGCGAATTCCTCGGCGAACAGGTCGTAACGGGCGAACTTGTCGCGCAGCTGCGGCTGGCTGGCCTGGTAGTCGGCGATGCAGTCGGCGACCTGCTGCCAGAAGCGCTGCTCCGGCAGGCCGCCCTGTTCGTCGAGAATCTGCGCCAAGTAGCGGAAGAAGCCGTCGAACACGTCGGTGAAGATCGACAGCACCTTGAGCTCGTCCGGCACCGAGACGGCGAGACGGCCGACCGCTTCGGGAATCTTCGCCTCGGCATCGAGGATCACCGCTTCCTCACCGATGTCCTTCATCAGCACGCGGACCGGCACATGGTCTTCCAGCACCAGGATCAGGTTTTCGCCGTGGGGCATGAAGACCAGGTCATGGGCATAGAAGCAGTGCAGCAGCGGCTTCAGGTAGGCATTGAGGTACTGCCGCAGCCAGCGGTCGGCGGTGAGTCCCGAGGCGCTGATCAGCGTCGGCAGCAGGGCGCGCTCGTCGCCGTCGCTGTGCAGCAGCGCGGCCATGGTCATCAGCCGCTGGCCAGGTTCGATGTGGCCCAGCGGGCTCTCGCGCCAGAGCGCCGAGAGCATCTTGCGGTAGGGGCTGCTGGCCGGCAGCGCCTGCTCGTAGTAAGGGTTGCGATAGCCGATCGCCGCCACCTCGCGCAGCAGCTGGAAGCCGTAGCCGCGCAGCAGCGGGTCGCGCGCCACGCGGCCGGCGAGGTAGGCGTTGATCGCCGGGGTCGCCTGCATGTAATAGGGCGACAGCCCGCGCATGAAGCCCATGTTGAGGATCGACAGGGCGGTCTTCACGTAGCGCCGCTGCGGCTCGCTCTGGTTGAAGAAGGTGCGGATCGACTGCTGCGCCAGGTAACGGTCGTTGCTCAGGCCGAGATAGACGATCTGCCGGTTGGCGATCTCCGCGGCGAAACCGATGGCCAGGATGTTGTGCCACTGCCAGGGATGCGCCGGCATCAGCAGATAGTCGTCCGGGTCGAGCTGCAGAGCCTGCAGCTGGTTGTGGAACACGCCGAGCTGGCCACCCAGTTCCTCGCGCAGCAGGGTCGCCTGGTCGAGCCCGTCGATGGCGCTGTAGCTGGCGCGGCTGCGGTGCACGGCGAGCCAGACCAGACGCACCGGGCTGGCGGCTTCCGGCGCGTAGGCGCGGTAATCCTGGGCGTCGAACCCCATCCGCCCGTTGTTGGCGACGAATCCCGGATGACCTTCGCGCATGCCGGTCTCGATCTGCTGGAAGTCCGACAGTGCCAGCTGGGCCGCGCTCAGCGGGCTGTTGGCGAGTTTGTAGGCGCTGCCGAAAAGGGTGCTGCTGATCTCGTCCAGGTAGAGCGGCAGGTTGGTTTCGGAAAGGCCGAGGACGTCGCTGAACTCGATGATGAATGCAAGGGCATCCAGCGGCTGTGGTTCCCCGTCGCTGAGCTTTTCGATGGAGTCGGTGGCGATCGACCAGTGATCCAGCGCCAGCCGCCGCGCCCTGAAGCGGTACTCGGTCGAGCTGTCCGGCACGGCGACGCGGTAGTGGCTGTCGCCCAGCGGCTCGGGGCTGAGCAGCTTCTCGTGGCTGAACTCGGCCAGGGCCTTTTTCAGCAGCAGGCGATTGGCGCGGGCCCAGAGTTCGGCTTGCAGATGGTCGGTGGCCAGGTCGCTGGTAGCGGTCGGCAGGCGTACGAGCTGATTCATTGCGGGTTCTCCTGAAGGGTGGCGAGGAACTGCGCACGGGTGCAGAACGCCAGGCAGGCGTCCTTCTCCGGCAGATGCAGCAGGCACTGGTAGACGAAGCCGACCCGGCGGTTGAGCGCATGTACCTTGGTGTTGCGGGCGTCGGGCTCGACGACGATGCGGCGGGCGAAAGGGTCGGCGAACTGATAGGCGAGGATGCTGCGCATCACCTCCAGGCTGAAGCCGTGCACCGGGCGCTCGCAGGGGGCGAGCAGCAGGTGCATGCCGCGGTCGCCGGGGCGCACCTGATAGTGGTCGGCGAGCCGGTCGTGGGCAGGGTGGTAGCCCTCGAACAGGAAGGCCGGCTCGCCGTTCCACAGGCCGAGGGCGATGTCGCGGTGACTGCTGCGCTGGATCTCGTCAACGTAGTCGGCCAGCTGCGTCAGGCTCATGTGGCCCATGCCCCAGAAGCGCGCGTAGTCGCGGCGCAGCCAGTCCTGCAGCAGCGGCAGGTGCTCGGGTTGCAGGGTTTCGAAGTGCATCGCGCCAAGGGCGCAGTAGCGGACGAAGCGCGGACCGTCCGCGCGGGAAAGAGCGGTGTTCATGGTTTGGCTCCACAGAGAGGCGCCCCGGCCGGTGCCGAAACCAGCAGCCAGCGCAGGGTGCATGCGGTGAGAACGAGGCCCAGCGCCGAGAGCAGGAACGGCGCTGCGAGGCCGGCATCACGTACCACCACGCCGGCCAGCCAGGAGGCGGTGAGTACGCCGAGGTTCTGGAAGATGTTGATCAGGCTGTAGTCGCGGCCGTAGTGCTCCGGCCGGCTGAGGGCGAACAGTCGCGCATCCAGCGCCACGGTGAGCTGGTACAGCGCCCAGCCGAACAGCACGCGCCCGGCCAGCACCAGCGGCATCTGCTCGACGCCCTGCAACGCCAGCCCGGCGGCACCGAGCAGCAGCCAGGCGGTCAGGTGCTGCCCGGCGTGGTAGTGCAGGGCGAGGGCGAGCAGTGCCAGCATGCCGGGAATGGCATAGACCAGGCCGGTGATCCAGCTGGCCTGTGGTCCGCCGAGCTGTTCCCAGTACAGCGTGAAGAACGGCCGCGCCAAGTAGACGCAGAAGTAGAAAGCCAGCATCAGCAGGCACAGGCGGATGATCGCCAGGTGTTCCTGCGCAGCCCGTGGCGGCGTGCTCGCATCGACCCGTGCCGGCTGCGGCGCATGGCGCAACAGCAGCAGGCTGACGGCCATCTGCACGAAGTCCATCAGCCCCATCAGCACGAACATCCGCGCCGGACTGAGGTAGTGCAGCACGCCGCCGCCCAGCGTCGCGCCGGCGATTGCGCCCAGGTGCACCACCACCGAAAGCAGGCCGATGGTGCGTACCTGCTGGTCGGTGCCTACCAGGCCCATGACGTAGGGATACATCAGCAGATAGCTGGCCTTGAAGGCGATCATCGCCAGCGACACCGGCCAGAACAGCCACTGCCGGTCGATGGCCGCGCAGGCCAGTGCCAGCACGCCGGCTACCAGCTGACCGAGGATCAGCAGCCGCAGCGGGTGGGCATGGCGTGCCAGGCGCACCCACACGGGCAGTGCGAGCATCGCCACCAGGCACACCGCGGCCAGGTACAGCCCGACCTGCTCGCTGCGCAACTCGCCGAAACGCTCGGCGAAGTATTGCGGGTAGAACGGCATCAGCAGGCTGTCGCCGAGCACGGCCAGCAGCGTCATGCCGATCAGTGCGCGTCGCAGCGTCATCGCGCCGCCACCGCGCCCTGGGGCGTGAGCGGCTGCGGCAGGCTGAACTGCTGGAAGGCGATCTTCGTCTCCACCGCGTAGTGCTCGTGCCCGCAGATCTCGCGCAGGATGCAGGCGTTGCGGTAGCAGCCCATGCCGAGATCCGGCGTCACCAGGCCGTGATCGGCAAGTCCGGCGTTCTGCACGAAGACCTCGCCGCCGTTGCGGTCGATGCTGTAGTTGCGCGCCACGGCGAAGCGCTCCGGCGCCTGCCAGACGATGCGTTCGGCGATCGGCTGGATGAAGCGTGGCAGGCGGTACTGATACCCGCTGGCCATCACCAGCGCCTCGCAGCGGTGCCGGTAGCTCTGCTGCAGTTCGTGCTGGAAGAACTCCAGCTCCAGCGTGCCGTCGGCCAGGCGCTGGCAGCGGCGCAGCTCGGCGTTGGTCAGCAGCTGGGTCGGCACCTCGCCCTTGAGGCTCTGGTTGTACAGCTCGTCGTAGATGGCGTTGATCAGCGTACCGTTGATGCCCTTGTATAGGCCCTTCTGGCTGTCGATGAGCTTTTCCCGGGTGCTGCGCGGCAGGCTGTGGAAGTAGTCGATGTACTCGGGGCTGGTCATTTCCAGCGTCAGCTTGGTGTATTCCAGTGGGAAGAAGCGCGGCGCGCGGGTGATCCAGTTCAGCTGATAGTCGTGGCGGTCGATTTCCTGCAGCAGGTCGTAGTAGATCTCCGCCGCGCTCTGGCCGCTGCCGACCACGGTGATCGAGCGCTTGCCCTGCAGGCGTGGCTTGTCCTGCAGGTAGTTGCCGCTGTGGCTGACGTGGTCGGCCAGGCCTTCGCAGCAGCTCGGCAGATAGGGCGTGGTGCCGGTGCCGAGTACCAGGCGGCGGGTGAGGAACTCGAAACCCTCGCCGCTGCGCGCATGCACCCCGCGCACGCGGTAGCAGCGACGCTCGTCGAGGTAGTCGACGTGCTGGACGAAATGCCCGAAGCGCAGGCTGTCGAGCTGCTCGACCACCCACTGGCAGTACTGGTTGTACTCGCGGCGCATCAGGAAGAAGTCTTCCTTGATGTAGAAGGCGTACAGCCGCCCGACCTGCTTGGCATAGTTGAGAAAGCTGAAGCGGCTGGTGGGGTCGGCCAGGGTCACCAGATCGGCCATGAACGGCGTCTGCAGGGTGGCGCTGTCGAGCATCATGCCGGGATGCCAGTTGAAGCCCTCGGCGCGGTCGAGGAACAGGCAGTCGAGCCCGTCGATGGGCTCTGCCAGGCAGGCCAGGCCGAGGTTGAACGGGCCGATGCCGATGCCGATGAAGTCGTAGATCTTGTTCATGAGCGATCTCCTACTGGTTGGCGGTCGTCGAGCAGGCGGGCGCCGTGGCCACGAATCAGCTCGACGATGGCGCGCAGGTCGTCCAGCGTGGTTTCCGGGTTGAGCAGGGTGAACTTGAGGTACTGCCGGCCCTCGACCACGGTGGCGGCAATGACCGCCGCGCCGGAGCGGAAGATGGCCTTGCGGATCTCGCGGTTGATCTCGTCCAGGCGCTCGTCCGCCACGCCTGCGGCGACGAAGCGGAACACCAGCGTGCTCAGGCGCGGGGCGAAGACCTCGAAGGCCGGGTCGTCGGCGAGCAGGCGATGGGTGTCGGCGGCGCGGTCGATGACTTCCTCGAACATCGCGCCGAGATGCTCGGCACCGAGGATGCGCAGGGTCAGCCAGAGCTTCAGCGCGTCGAAGCGGCGGGTGGTCTGGATGCTCTTGTTGACCAGGTTAGGCGTGCCCTCGCGGGTCTGGCTGCGCGGGTTGAGGTAGTCGGCGTGGTGGGTGATGTAGCTCAGGTGCTGACGCTGGCGAACGAAGAAGCCGCTGCAGCTGACCGGCTGGAAGAACGACTTGTGGTAGTCCACGGTGACCGAGTCGGCGTGTTCGATGCCGGTCAGCCAGCCGCGGTAGCGCGGCGCGACCAGCAGGCCGCCGCCATAGGCCGCATCGACATGCAACCAGACGCCGTAGTGCTGGCACAGCGCGGCCATTTCCGGCAGCGGGTCGATGCTGCCGAAGTCGGTGGTGCCGGCAGTGGCGACCACGGCCATGGGCAGCTCGCCCAGGCGCTGACAGTCCGCCAACGCCTGGGCCAACGCCGGCACGCTCATGCATTGGGCGCTGTCGGTTTCGATGCTGCGCACGGCGTCGTAGCCCAGCCCCAGCAGCGCGGCGGATTTCTGCACGCTGAAGTGGCTGGCGCGGGAGGCGAAGATGCGCAGTCGGCCCGCGTCCGGCGGTAGCCCGTGCTGGAGGTTGCCGCCGTGGCCGGGCAAGCGGTTGCAGAGGTGCTCGCGGGCCAGCAGCAGGCCCATCAGATTGGACTGGGTGCCACCGCTGGTGAAGACGCCGTCGGCCTGACTGCCGAGGCCGATGCGCGCACAGGTCCAGTCGATCAGGCGTTGTTCGATCAGCGTGCCGCCGGCGCTCTGGTCCCAGGTGTCCAGCGAGGAATTGATTGACGACACCAGCACTTCGGCGAGCAGCGCCGGCAACACCACTGGGCAGTTGAGATGGGCGACGTAGCGCGGATGGTGGAAATACACCGCATCGCGCAGATAGAGCTGATCCAGCTCACGCAGCGCGGCGCCGGCGTCGCCCAGCGGGCGCTCGAGATCGACGCGTTCGAAGTCGGCGGCCAGCTCCTGCGGAAGGATGCCGCTGAACGGCTGCTGCTGACGCTGCAGGCACTGCTGCACCAGGTTCAGACCCTGCTGCAGGAGCCGGCGGTAGTCATCGTGATTGCTGCGGGTGAACAGCCCGCTGCTGGCGGGGCCGGGGGCGAAGGGCACTACGGTACTGGACGGGGTCATGCACATTCCTCGGGCCGAGCGCGGCCGCGACCCGGAACAGGCCGTTTTCGCGGCTTCGGTGGTTTCTTGTCTGGCGGCTGGACCGCACGAAAGCATCTGCGAGGATGCCGGTTAATCGAGAATTACTCTCAATTGCGCAAGGGCACAGGCAAGACGAATCAGCGCGGAAAAACCATTACGGGGTCGAAGGAAAAATTACGGCCGCTCCAGCCGCTGGCGCGCCTTGGCCAGCTGAGCGATCACGGTGTTTACCGAAATGCCCAGGCGCTCGGCGATCTCCGCCTGGCTGAGTCCTTCCAGCCGCGCCAGTTCGAACACCTGGCGACAGCGTGGCGGCAAGTCGTCGAGCTGGCGCAGGACGCATCGCAGCGCACACTGGTGTTCCACCAGCCCGCAGGGGTCGGCCTGCACGGCCTCGATCAGTTCCAGCGGTGCCTCGTCGCCGGCACCGACAAGCGCGCGATGGCGCAGGGCATCGCGCAAGAGATTGGTGGCGATGCTAAAGAGATAGGCCTTGGGGTTGGCGAGGCTCTGCTCGGGCATGACCTGCGCCAGTTTCAGCCAGGCATCCTGGGCCAGGTCCTCGGCCAGTGCTCGGCAGCCGCCGAGGCGGGTCAGATGGGCTACCAGCCGTTGGCGGTGATGGACATAGCATTGCAGACAGGCATCGGGAATCTTGTTGTTGTTGCGCATGAGTGCGTGCCACCGGGAGGGGGCACGAACCTAACTCAGATGCGAACGCTTCGCAATTGCAGGCTTAATGCTGGCACGCCGTCCGCCGATCAGCCGTCCAGCGGCAGCTGCAGGTTGATCGGTCGGCCGTTCAACTGCAGACGGCACTGCGCTGCCGGCTGCGGTCTCGCATAGTGGAAGCCCTGCAGGCTGGGGCAGCCGTTGAGCCGCAGGAACGCCGCCTGGCGCTCGTTCTCCACCCCTTCGGCCACCACCTGCAGCCCAAGGTGGCTGGCCATGGTGAGGATGCCGCGCACCAGGGCTACCGATTGCTCGCTGTCGGGCAGCCCGCTGACGAATTCACGGTCGATCTTGATGCCATCGAAGCGGAAGCGCTGCAGGTACGTCAGCGAGGCATAGCCGGTGCCGAAGTCATCGAGTAGCAGTGGCAAACCGGCGGCCTTGAGACGGCCGAGGGTCTGCTGCACATGCTCGTCGGCCTCCAGCAGCGCGCTTTCGGTGATCTCCAGCTCCAGCATGGCGGGCGACGCACCCTCTTCGGCGAGGATCGCCAGCAGGCTGCCGGCCAGATCGGCCTGGCGGAAGTCCAGCGGCGAGAGGTTGACCGCAATGCGCAGTGCATGCCCCATGGCGTGCCAGCGACAAGCCTGTCGGCAGGCCTCGCGAAACACCCAGCGCGTCGCCTCAATGATCATGCCGCTCTCTTCCAGCACCGGGATGAACACCCCGGGCGGCACCAGGCCTCGCTCCGGCGAGTTCCAGCGCAGCAGGGCCTCCATGACTTCCGGTTCACCCTGGGCGTTGACCTGCGGCTGGTAGTGGAGCACGAACTCGTCGTGATCCAGTGCACGGCGTAGCGCCTGCTCCAGTTCATGGCGTTGCGCGGCGGCTTCGCTTAGGGATTCGTTGTAGAAGACCGTGTAGTTGCGCCCCGCGTCCTTGGCCGAATACAGCGCCAGGTCCACCTGCCTGAGCAGGTCGCTGGCACTGTGCCGGCCGTCGCTGATGGCAACGCCGATGCTCGGGCTGACGTAGCACTCGTACTGGCCGATGCGCACCGGCGGCTGGAAGCCTTCGATGATGCACTGGGCCAGCTGCTCGGCGCGGGCGTGGTCGCTGCCGTCGAGCAGCAGCATGAATTCGTCGCCGCCGCTGCGTGACAGCAGCGCATGCTCCGGCATCAGCCGGCCCAGGCGGTCGCCGATCTGCACCAGCAGCTTGTCGCCGATCTCATGGCCGAGGCTGTCGTTGATGCGCTTGAAGTGGTCCAGGTCGAGGTAGAGCAGTGTCAGCGGCAGGCGCGCCGCGAGCAACTGTTCGAGGCGCTGCACCAGGTAGTTGCGATTGGCCAGCTGCGTCAGCGGATCGAAGTGGGCGAGAAAACGCAGGCGCTGTTCGGCGCGCAGGCGGTCGCTGATGTCGCGCAGCAGCACGAGGAAATGGCGAACGCCGTAGCGCTGGAATGGCGTGCAGCTGATCTCCAGCGGCACCTCCCGATCATGACGGCGACCGGTCAGCTCCAGCGGCGTGTTCGCCGGGGTGCTCAGCAGCCGGGTGGTGGCGTCGCTTTCCAGCAGGCGATCACTCGGCAGGTTGCCCAGCAGCTCCGCCGGGGTACAGCCGAACAGCGCTGCCGCCGCAGGGTTGGCCTGCAGCACGCGCAGCTCGCGGTCGACCACCAGCATGCCGATCGGCGCGGTGTCCACCAGGTCGCGGAACAGCTGCTCGCTTTCGCTGAGCGCCAGTTGGCGCTCGTGCAGCTGGTTCATCATCCGATTGAGGGTTCTGGCCAGCCGGGCGATCTCGTCGCGGCCGCCGACCGACAGGTTCTGCGGTTGCTGATCGATGGCGAACTGGCGTGCGGCCTGGTCGATGCGGGCCAGGCGGCGTGTCAGCAGGCGACCGTAGAGGCGGTTGAGGATCACGCCAAGCAACAACAGCAGGGCCAGCGTTTGCACGAGGTAGAACCAGGCCTCGCGCTTGGTCTGCGCTAGCATCGGCGCGAAGTCGTACGCCACCAGCAGCGCTTCGCGCAGCGGCGTGCCGTCCTGGGCGACGCGGTCCAGCGGGTAGATCGCCAGCTGCCTGGAGCCTTTGCCGAACCAGCCCGCGCGGCCGCCGTTCACCTGCTTGGCGAGCTCACCGGCATCGATCAGCGTCAGGCGCTCGGGGGACAGGCCCAGCTGGGTCGTGGCGATCACCTGTAGCCCACGGTCGATCACCATCGCCCAGCGCACGCCTTCCAGGCTGGCCAGATCGGCCAGCTCGGTTTCCAGCTCGGCGTTGCGGCCGAGGCGGCGATGATCGCTCAGGCTGCTCTGCAGCAGGGCAAGATGCTGCGAGGTGTGGTTGCGCCAGCCGGCGAGGTTTTCCTCGATACGGGTCGGCAGGTGCCAGGCGGTCAGCATGACCGTGAACAGCAGACCGAAGATGCCCAGCAGCAGGGGCATTGATCGACGCAGCGACAAACTTGTCAGCATGTTGGGCCCTCGCAGCGAGCGATCAGATTGACCGGGTTCGAACCGTTGAGCAGCCGGCGTTCGCGCAGATACTGGCTGAGCTGGCCGATGCTCTGCTGCAACTGGCCCTCGTCGAACCACCCACGGTTGACGGCGCGATCACCCATCAACAAGCCGTCGAGGGTGACCTGCAATGCCATCGGCGTCAGGCCCAGGCGCGCATGCAGGCGCGGATCGGTTTCGCCGCGATTGTCCTGCCAGGTGCGCAGCGCATCGAACCAGAGGGCCCGGAGGCGCCGACGCTGCTCGCGGGTGACGCGTTGCCGGTCGACCACCAGTACGTCGACGATCTCGCCCGGCAGCTGGCGGCTGTCGAAGATGCGCCGGGCGCCCTCGCTTTCCAGCGCAGGGCCCTCCGAAGCGAAGGTGATGACAGCGTCGACTTCGCCGGCGGCGAAGGCGGCGGCCTGCTCATGCACCGGCAGGCTGACCACCTGCAGATCGTCGATCCGCAGCCCGGCCTGATCCAGCACGCGGGACAGGAAGTAGGCGCCCAGCGCAGTGTTTTCGACGCCGATGCGCTGGCCGGACAGGTCCTTGAGGCTGGTCAGCGGCGCGCGGGCGAACAGCGCATCGGCGCCAGCTGAGACGTTGGTGACCAGAATGATCTCCAGGTCGAGCTCCGCCGCGCTGTCCTGCAGCAGCAGCGTTTCGTCGAGGGTGAGCATGGCGGCGTCCAGCATGCCGTTGCGAAAGCCGCGCAGCACACCTGTGGTGTTCGGGTATTCCACCAGGCGGATGCCACTGGGGGCAGTCCAGCCCAGATCGTCCGCCAGATAGATCGGCGCATAGCCAAGCCAGCGGTTGCTGCCGATACGGATCGAATCCGATTCGGGCTGGCAGCCGAGCAAGGCGACAAACAACAGCAAGAGGATTGAGCCCCGAACCATGCGATCACTCCGTGATACCTGTTAGCCACCATAGCGAAACCGTACGGTCACGGGAATCCCTTCGAAAGCAGGGGATATAGGCGTGACGTATCGGCGGTGCGCTGAATCGCATCAGCGACGCTCGTCTGCAGCGGCACCGTGCTCAACTCCGGCAAGTGGCACGGGCATAGTCGGTGATCAACCTGGGCAGGTTTTCCAGGGCCTCGGTGCTCTGGGCGGCACCGATCTGCAGGGCCTCCTTGGGCATGCCGAAAACCACGCAGCTGGCTTCGTCCTGGGGCCGGCGTGCAGGTGCTCGCTCGCTCGGGCGCCGCAGAATCGTCCAGACGGTTGTGCCGGGTAGGCGAGCCGAGCGGTGCCCGGCTCACCAGCACCTAGACAGCCGTCAGCGCGCCCCTTCGAGCTGCTTGCGCTTGGCCCGTCGCGCCAGCATGTTCAGCACCTCGATGCCCGCCGAGAACGCCATGGCGGCATAGACGTAGCCTTTCGGCACGTGGGCGCCGAAGCCTTCGGCGATCAGGGTCATGCCGATCATCAGCAGGAACCCCAGGGCCAGCATGACCACTGTCGGGTTGTCGTTGATGAACTTGGCGAGCGGGTTGGCCGCCACCAGCATCACGGTCACCGCAACGATTACCGCGACCACCATGATGGCCACATGGTCGGTCATGCCGACGGCGGTGATGATGCTGTCGATGGAAAACACCAGGTCCAGCAGCAGGATCTGCGCGATTGCCGAGCCGAAGCCCATGGTGACCGCATTGCCGACCGACTTGCCCTCGAACATGTCGCCGCCCGGCGTCGGGTCCATGCTGTGGTGGATTTCCTTGGTCGCCTTCCACAGCAGGAACAGGCCGCCGGCGATCAGGATCATGTCCTTCCAGGAGAAGGCATGGCCGAACGCCTCGAAGACCGGCTCGGTCAACTGGACGATCCAGGCCACGGTCCCCAGCAGGCCCAGGCGCATGATCAGGGCCAGGCCGATGCCGATGCGTCTGGCCCGCTCGCGATGCTGCTCCGGCAGCTTGTTGGTCAGGATCGAAATGAAGATCAGGTTATCGATGCCGAGTACCACCTCCATGGTGATCAGCGTGGCCAGGGCCACCCAGGTGGTGGGTTCGGAAAAAAGCTGGATGAGCGATTCCATCGGAAATCTCGGGCTGGTGGCAGTCAGCCTCCGCGCGCAGCTGCACGGGGCGGCGAATCTTAGCGATAACGCTGTTCGTAGCGATGCAGATTGAGAGGCTGATTTGTATCAAGTCGTTCCCGACTTGGGAGCCGACAGAACTGCGGCGGCGAGCGCCGTGGGAACGGGACGTAGCCAGAGGAAAGCGTGCCGAATTGCAGGCATTAAAAAGCCGGCTTGTGGCCGGCTTTCAGGGGGTGGCGTTGGCTTATTTTTGGTAAGCCGCAACCGCCTTGGTGATTGCGGCACGGGCGGCGTCGGCGCCTTCCCAGCCTTCGACCTTGACCCACTTGCCCTTCTCGAGATCCTTGTAGTTCTCGAAGAAGTGCTTGATCTGCTCGATCAGCAGCGGTGGCAGGTCGGTGTATTCCTTCACGTCCTTGTACAGCTGGGTCAGCTTGTCGTGCGGGACGGCGATCAGCTTGGCGTCACCGCCGGCTTCGTCGGTCATGTTCAGCACGCCGACCGGACGGCAGCGGATGACCGAGCCCGGTGCGACCGGATAGGGGGTCACGACCAGCACGTCCAGCGGGTCGCCGTCGTCAGCCAGTGTGTGCGGGATGAAGCCGTAGTTGGCCGGGTAGAACATCGGGGTGGCCATGAAGCGGTCGACGAACAGACAGTCGGTGTCGTGATCGATTTCGTACTTGATCGGCGCGTGGTTGGCCGGGATCTCGATGGCGACGTAGATGTCGTTCGGCAGGTCTTTGCCAGCCGGGACTTTGCTGTAGCTCATGAACGATGGGCTCCTGATCGGCCAGCGCGGCCTGGGGGCGGAAAAAAGTGGGCGCGATTATAGGCGCAATGTCGCGTGCAATGCACGCCGGCTTCGACGCGCCCGGCCTACGCAGGTTCCCGGTAGGCAGGGTGTTCGGCCTGCAGGCGCTGCAGGCGCGCTAGCGGGTCCTGCCGGTAGAACTCCGCCAGCTGCGCATAGACCTCGGGAAAGGCTTGCTGCAGCACGTCCGGTGCGCTGAAGAAGTACTCGCTGGTAACGGCGAAGAACTCTGCCGGGTTCTCGGCGGCGTAGGGGTCGATCGGCGTCTCGGCATCCGGGTCGGCGTCGAGCGTGCGATCGAGCTCGTCGTAGGCCCGCTGCATGGCGCTGGCCCAGGCGTCGATGCGCATCTGCCGGTGCAGCGGCGGCAGGCCGTTGGCATCGCCGTTGAGCATGTCCAGCTTGTGCGCCAGCTCGTGGATCACCAGGTTGTAGGCTTCCCAGCCGCCACTCTGCTGCACCCCGGGCCAGGCCAGGATCACCGGGCCCTGCAACCAGGCTTCGCCGCTGTGTTCGGCGTCCCATTCATGCTCGACGCCGGCGGTGTCGCGGTGCTTCTGCGGGCTGAGGAAGTCGTCGGGGTAGATCACGATCTCGTGAAAGCCGCGATACCAGCCGAGATCGGCCAGGTGCAGCAGTGGCAGTTGCGCCTGCAGCGCCAGGCGCAGGCGGTCCTCGGCCTGCAGCTCGATACCGGCCAGCGGTGTCAGGCGCTTGTCGTGCAGGAACAGCACGGCGCGCTCACGCAGGCGATTCAGCTCGTCATCGCTCAGGCCATCGAGTATCGGCAGGCTGTCGAGCACCTGCTGCCACAGCTCAGGCGCGACCGAGTTGCGGGCAAGGATGCGTTGGCGCTGCCAGGCGCGGAAGGACCACATGGACGGAGGCTCCAGCGAAGTGGGCGACCACATTAAGCGTGGCTGCGGGATGCGACAAGCAGTGAAGTACCGTCGGTCGGTGCGTCATGGGACTGTCAAGCGGGGCGGCTACATCAGGAGAACCCTCACTCGCCAGGAGACTTCCGAGATGACCGCACCGGATCAGAAACGCCGCCAACTGCTGCAGGGCATCGGCGCCGGCCTCGCGCTGCCGGCCCTGGGCATTGCGCCTGCCATCATCGCCGCGCCGCGCGAGCGGCCGCAGATGCTCGACGGTGTGCAGTCCGGCGACGTGACGGATGGCCGCGCATTGATCTGGAGCCGCGGCGACCGCCCCGGGCGGCTGATCGTCGAGTGGGATACGCGCAGCCGTTTCGGCAATCCGCGGCGGATGGTCTCGTCGATCACCGATGCCGGCCAGGACTTCACCGCCCGCGTCGATCTGCGTGGGCTGCCGGCGGATCAGTCGATCTTCTACCGCGCGCGCTTCGAGGACGCCCGCAGCGGCGTGCTCAGCGAGCCCTGGTTCGGCCACCTGCGCAGCGCACCGACGCGTCCGCGCAACATCCGTTTCGTCTGGGGCGGCGATACCTGCGGCCAGGGCTATGGCATCAACCCGGACTTCGGCGGCATGCGCATCTACGAAAGCATGCGCATGCGCCGGCCGGACTTCTTCCTGCACAGCGGCGACGTGATCTATGCCGACGGGCCGATTCCCGCCGAAGTGACCGCCGAGGACGGCAGCATCTGGCGCAACCTGGTCACCGAAGAGAAGAGCAAGGTTGCCGAGACGCTGCGCGAGTTTCGCGGCAACTACCGCTACAACCTGCTGGACGAGAACCTGCGGGCCTTCAATGCCGAGGTGCCGCAGATCTGGCAGTGGGACGATCACGAGGTGACGAACAACTGGTCGCCGAGCAAGGAGCTGGATGACCGCTATCAGCAGGTGCGCGACATCGATACGCTGGTGCAGCGCGCACGTCAGGCCTATCTCGAATACGCGCCGATGCGCATGGCCCGCGGCGACACCCAGGGGCGCATCTACCGCAAGGTCAGCTACGGGCCGCTGCTGGATGTGTTCGTGCTGGACATGCGCAGCTATCGCGGGCCGAACACCCACAACCTGCAGGCGGAGCAGGGCGCCGACACGGCGTTTCTCGGCCGCGAGCAGCTGCGCTGGCTCAAGCGCGAGCTGCGAGCCTCGCGCGCGACCTGGAAAGTGATCGCCGCCGACATGCCCATTGGCCTGCACGTACCGGACGGTCCGCGCTGGGAGGCAATCGCCAATGGCAACGACGGCGAGGCGTTGGGCCGCGAGCTGGAAATCGCGGATCTGCTGACCTTCATCCAGCGTGCGCGGGTGCGCAATACCGTCTGGCTGACGGCGGATGTGCACTACTGCGCGGCACACCACTACCACCCCAATCGCGCCGCCTATCAGCGTTTCGAGCCGTTCTGGGAGTTCGTCGCAGGCCCTTTGAACGCCGGCAGCTTCGGGCCGAATCCGCTGGACGGCACCTTCGGTCCGGAGGTGGTGTTCCAGAAGGCGCCGCCGACGGCGAACAGCTCGCCGCGGGCAGGCTTCCAGTTCTTCGGTGAGGTGGAGATCGACGCGCAGAGCGGTGCGCTGAGCGTGACCCTGCGCGACATCGACGGCGCGGTGGTCTACAGCCAGACGCTGGAGCCCTGGCAGCCGGCCTGATACCGGCTAGCCGAGCAGGAAGTTGCCGGCGCGCGGCTGACCGTCCAGCGCCGGCACGTCGGCTTCGTCCTTGAGCTGGACGCCGGAGAGCTGTCGGCGGCTGGCTTCGCGCATCAGATAGAGCAGGCGGTGCGCGGCCAGGTTGTAGCTCAGCCCCTCGGGGCGGATGTTGGAGATGCAGTTGCGCTGCGCATCGTGCCGGCCGACCTGCGGTGCCCAAGTGAAGTAAAGGCCCAGGCTGTCCGGCGAGCTGAGGCCCGGTCGCTCCCCGAGCAGGATCACCACCATGCGCGCCTTGAGGCGCTGACCGATCTCGTCGGCCACCGCCACGCGGCCCTGTTCCACCAGCGCGACGGGACCGAGGGACCAGCCTTCGGCCTGGCATTGTTCGGCGATCTTCAGTGCCATGGGTGCCGCATGACGCTGCACGGCCAGGGCCGAGAGGCCATCGGCGATCACCAGCGCCAGGTCGCAGCCGTCGCCCGCCTCGGCGTCGAGCGTGGCTGCGCTGGTTTCGTCGAGGCGTCGGCCGAGATCGGGGCGTTGCAGATAGGTCTGGCGGTCGCTGGCGGCGCTGTGTAGCGGCAGGCAGGCGAGGCCGTGCTTGTCCAGCTCGGCGGTCAGCGCGGCGCAGTCTAGCGGCAGGTGCACGGCATCACGGGCCTGCGCATGGGCGAATTGGAAATCCAGTTGCGCCACCGTCGGCAGACTGGTGCCGGCACGGCCAAGGGCGATGCGCGCCGGGGTCAGCTGGCGCAGGTGCTGCCAGGGATTTTCGATGGTGGGGGAGCGGTCGGGCATGGCTACCTCGGAGCTTGGCGGTCAGGCGCGTGAACAGACGCGTGGAAAAGACCTGCGGTCGTTTTCCACCCTACGGGTCGCGGCGAGAGTCTCGGCGTAGGGTGGAAAACCGCGCAGCGTTTTCCACGCTGCTGGCGGCGAATGAGGCAGCGCTTCATGCCTGCTGCTCCAGCGCCCCGCGGAAGGCTTCGGGTAGGTCACGGCCGAGCTGCAGGCGATTGCCGTCCTGTCGGAGGATCTGCATCTTCGCCAGCCATTCCTCGAATTCCGGTGCGGGCCGCAGGCCGAGCACCTGACGCACGTAGAGGGCGTCGTGGAAGGAGGTGGTCTGGTAGTTGAGCATCACGTCGTCCGAGCCCGGGATGCCCATGATGAAGTTGATGCCCGCCGTGCCGAGCAGGGTCAACAGCATGTCCATGTCGTCCTGGTCGGCTTCGGCGTGGTTGGTGTAGCAGATGTCGCAACCCATGGGCACGCCGAGCAGCTTGCCGCAGAAGTGGTCCTCCAGCCCGGCGCGGATGATCTGCTTGCCGTTGTAGAGGTATTCCGGGCCGATGAAGCCGACCACGGTGTTCACCAGCAGCGGCTTGTAGCGGCGCGCGACGGCGTAGGCGCGGGCTTCGCAGGTCTGCTGATCGACACCGTGATGGGCGTTGGCCGACAGCGCGCTGCCCTGGCCGGTCTCGAAATACATGAGGTTGTCGCCGAGGGTGCCGCGCTTCTGCGACAGGCCGGCCTCGTAGCCTTCCTGCAGCGTTGCCAGGTTGATGCCGAAGCTGGCGTTGGCCGCCTCGGTGCCGGCGATGGACTGGAACACCAGATCCAGCGGCGCGCCGCGGTTGATCGCCTCGATGGAGGTGGTGACGTGGGTGAGGATGCAACCCTGGGTCGGGATCTCGTAGCGACTGATCACGGCGTCGAGCATCTTCAGCAGCTCGCAGATGCCGGCGGTGCTGTCGGTGGCCGGGTTGATGCCGATCACCGCGTCGCCGTTGCCGTAGAGCAGGCCGTCGAGAATGCTCGCGGCGATGCCGGCGCCGTCGTCGGTGGGATGGTTCGGCTGCAGTCGGGTGGACATGCGTCCGGCCAGGCCGATGCTGTTGCGAAAGCGGGTGACGACGCGGACCTTCTGCGCGACCAGGATCAGGTCCTGCACGCGCATGATCTTCGACACCGCGGCGACCATTTCCGGCGTCAGCCCCGGTGCGAGGGCTTTCAGCGACGCCTCGTCCGCCTCCTCGCCGAGCAGCCAGTTGCGGAAATCGCCCACGGTCAGGTGGCTGATCGGCGCGAAGGCGGCGGCGTCATGGCTGTCGATGATCAGCCGAGTGACCTCATCGCGTTCGTAGGGGATCAGTGCTTCTTCGAGAAAACGCCTGAGCGGCACATCGGCCAGGCACATCTGCGCCGCCACTCGCTCGGCGTCACTGCCTGCCGCGACCCCGGCGAGCAGGTCGCCGGATCGCGCCGGGCTGGCCTTGGCCATCACCTCGCGCAGATCGTCGAAGCGCCAGGTGGTGCCGCCCACGCTGTGCGAGTACGTCATGGCTGCTCTCCCTACTTGAGTGTCGCCTCGGCCTGCTCGATCGCCGCGAACTCTTCTTCCGGCGTACCGGCCACCAAGTGGTGCCGACTGTAGATCGCGAAATAGGCGATGAAGATCCCGTAGATGATCGCGGCGCCGATCACCACCCGCGGGTCGACCAGGAAGCCTGCGATGACCGCGATGCAGGCCAGTACCAGCGCCACGCCCGAGGTGACGATGCCGCCGGGTGTCCTGTACGGGCGATGCAGATCCGGCCGGCGCAGGCGCAGCACGATGTGCGAGGCCATCATCAACACGTAGGAGATGGTCGCGCCGAACACCGCGACGAGGATCAGCAGATCGCCCTGACCGGTCAGCGAGAGCAGGAAGCCGATCACGCCAGGGATTACCAGGGCCAGCACCGGCGCCTTGTTCTTGTTGGTCAGCGAGAGGTTGCGCGGCAGGTAGCCGGCCCGCGACAGGGCAAAGATCTGCCGCGAGTAGGCGAAGATGATCGAGAAGAAGCTGGCGATCAGCCCGGCCAGGCCGACCAGGTTGACGAAGCCGCTCATCCAGGTGGACGAGCCGTAGGCCGTGGTCAGCGCTTCCACCAGCGGGTTGCCGGATGCCACCAGGGTGCTGGAACCGGCGCCGCCCGGGCCGACCAGCAAGATCAGGCCGGCAAAGGCGACCAGTATCAGCATGGCGCCGATCAGCCCGCGGGGCATGTCGCGCTGCGGGTTCTTGGTTTCCTCGGCGGCCAGCGGCACGCCTTCCACAGCAAGGAAGAACCAGATCGCGTAGGGGATCGCCGCCCAGATGCCGACATAGCCGTAGGGCAGGAAGTTGCTGGCGCCGGCCGCCGTGGTAGGGGCGATGTCCAGCAGCTTGTCCACCGAGAAGTGCGGCACCATGGCGACGATGAACACCGCCAGGGCCAGGGCGGCGACGGCGGTGATGATGAACATCAGCTTCAGCGCCTCGCCGACGCCGAAGATGTGGATGCCGATGAAGACGATGTAGAAGGCCAGATAGATCATCCAGCCGCCGATGCCGAACAGCGATTCGCAATAGGCGCCGATGAACACGGCGATCGCCGCCGGGGCGATGGCGTATTCGATGAGGATCGCCGTGCCGGTGAGGAAGCCGCCCAGCGGGCCAAAGGCGGTGCGGGCAAAACCGTAGCCGCCGCCCGCGGTCGGGACCATCGAGGACAGCTCGGCCAGCGAGAAGCACATGCACAGGTACATGGTCGCCATCAGCAGCGTGGCGATGAACAGCCCGCCCCAACCGCCCTGGGCGAGGCCGAAGTTCCAGCCGGCGTAGTCACCGGAAATCACGTAGGCGACGCCAAGGCCGACCAGCAGCACCCAGCCGGCGGCGCCTTTCTTCAGTTCGCGTTCCTGGAAATAGCTACTGCCAACGGTTTCGAAATCGATTGCGTGGTGCGGTGGCGTTGAACTGCTGTGTTCGAGAGCCATGGGGGAATCCTCTTGGATAGGTTGGCAAGTCTCTCCCTAGCAAGCGTCATGCCCCACGCTACAAACGGGTTGTTTGCAGTGATTTGTCAGCCAAGTTTGGCAGGAACGCACCTTTTGCGGGCTCCACAGCACCACGGCGGAGCCCGGCAGGCGTCTTGTTCGAACGCGCGGCGAGCCGAAGCCCACCGTGCTCAGCCCATCAGAAGAAGCCCAGCGGATTGATGTCGTAACTGACCAGCAGGTTCTTGGTCTGCTGGTAGTGGTCGAGGATCATCTTGTGGGTTTCGCGACCGACGCCGGACTTCTTGTAGCCACCGAACGCGGCATGCGCCGGATAGAGGTGGTAGCAGTTGGTCCAGACGCGACCTGCCTTGATCGCCCGGCCCATGCGGTAGGCGCGGTTGATGTCACGGGTCCAGACCCCAGCGCCGAGGCCGAACTCAGTGTCGTTGGCGATTGCCAGCGCCTCGGCTTCATCCTTGAAGGTGGTGACGCCGATCACTGGACCGAAGATTTCCTCCTGGAACACACGCATCCTGTTGTGGCCCTTGAGCAGGGTTGGCTGGATGTAATAACCCGAGGCGAGCGAGCCTTCGAGCTTCTCCGCTGCGCCGCCGGTGAGCACCTCCGCGCCTTCGCCCTTGGCGATCTCCAGGTAGGACATGATCTTGTCGAACTGCTGCTGGCTGGCCTGGGCGCCGACCATGGTCTCGGTGTCCAGCGGGTCGCCGCGCTTGATCTGCGCGACCTTCTTCATCACCGCTTCCATGAAGGGCGCGTAAATCGACTCCTGTACCAGCGCGCGGGATGGACAGGTGCAGACCTCACCCTGGTTGAAGAAGCCCAGCACCAGGCCTTCGGCGGCCTTCTCGATGAAGGTCGGTTCGGCCTGCATGATGTCCTCGAAGAAGATGTTGGGACTCTTGCCGCCCAGCTCCACGGTGCTCGGGATAATGTTCTCGGCGGCCAGCTTCATGATGTGCGAGCCCACCGGAGTGGAGCCGGTGAAGGCGATCTTGGCGATGCGCTTGCTGCTGGCCAGCGCCTCGCCGGCCTCCTTGCCGAAGCCCTGGACGATGTTGAGCACGCCCGGCGGCAGCAGGTCCCCGATCACCTCCATCAGTACGCTGATACCCAGTGGGGTCTGCTCGGCCGGCTTGAGCACGATGCAGTTGCCCGCGGCCAGCGCCGGGGCGAGCTTCCAGGCGGCCATCAGGATCGGGAAGTTCCACGGGATGATCTGCCCGACCACGCCCAGCGGCTCGTGGAAATGGTAGGCCGCGGTATGTTCGTCGATCTCGGCGCTGGTGCCTTCCTGGGCCCGGATGCAACCGGCGAAGTAGCGGAAGTGGTCGGCGGCCAGCGGGATATCCGCGTTCAGCGTCTCGCGCACCGCCTTGCCGTTGTCCCAGGTTTCGGTGACGGCGAGCATCTCCAGGTTCTGCTCGATACGGTCGGCGATCTGCAACAGGATCAGCGAGCGTGCCTGCACGCTGGTCTTGCCCCACGCGTCGGCAGCGGCATGGGCGGCGTCCAGCGCCTTCTCGATATCGGCGGCGTCGGAGCGCGGAAACTCGGCAATCGGTTGTCCGTTAACCGGAGACAGGTTGGTGAAATACTGCCCGTTGACGGGTTCGACGAACTCGCCATTGATGAAGTTGCCGTAGCGGGCCTTGAGGGTAACGAGGGCACCGTCGGTGCCGGGAGGGGCGTAGATCATGGGGGGCTCCGGTTTTTTCTTGGATGGAGATTCGCTGCATAAAGCGTAGATCACGATTTGAATACTGTCGCGGTGGCCAGGGGCGCTTTTCGTGGCGGCAGGGCGAGCGCTGCCGCGCGGTCGGGCCGGGGCAGAAGCCCCGGCCCAGGGGCTCAGAGGGCGCTATGGAAGATCGCTTCGATTTCCTCTTGCGTGGCGCGGCGCGGGTTGGTCAGGCCGCAGGCATCGTTCATGGCGTTAGCGGCCAGCGTCGGGATGTCATCGGCCTTGGCGCCAAGCTCGGCCAGGCCGCCCGGAATGCCGATTGCCTGCGACAGGGTACGGATTGCCACGAGTGCGGCTTCGGCACCCTGCGCGGCGTCCAGTCCGCGGGTCTCCACGCCCATCGCGGTTGCAACGTCGCGCAGGCGTTCGGGGCAGACGCTGGCGTTGTAGCTCTCCACGTGAGGCAGCAGTACGGCGTTGCAGACACCATGCGGCAGATCGTAGAAGCCGCCGAGCTGGTGAGCCATGGCGTGCACGTAGCCCAGCGAGGCGTTGTTGAACGCCATGCCAGCGAGGAACTGCGCGTAGGCCATGTTTTCGCGGGCGGGCATGTCGCTGCCGTTCTCGACGGCGGTACGCAGATTTGTCGAGATCAGCTCGATGGCCTTGAGTGCGCAGGCGTCGGTGATGGGTGTGGCGGCGGTCGAGACATAGGCCTCAACCGCGTGGGTGAGCGCATCCATCCCGGTGGCTGCGGTCAGTCCCTTGGGCATTGCGACCATCAGTGCCGGGTCGTTCACCGACAGCAGCGGTGTGACGTTGCGGTCGACGATGGCCATTTTCACGTGACGGGTTTCGTCGGTGATGATGCAAAAGCGTGTCATCTCGCTGGCGGTGCCGGCGGTGGTATTGATCGCTACCAGTGGCATTTGTGGCTTGGCGGAGCGGTCCACGCCCTCGTAGTCGGCAATCTGTCCGCCATTGGTCGCGCATAGGGCGATGCCCTTGGCGCAGTCATGGGACGAGCCACCGCCGAGGGAGATGATGAAATCGCAAGCGCTGTCGCGTAGCTGTGCCAGGCCCTTTTCAACGTTGCCAACGGTTGGGTTGGGTTGGGCGCCATCGAATACGACCGATTGGATGTCCTGGGTGGCCAGCAGCGCGACAACCTTTTCGGCGACGCCAGCGCGTGCCAGTCCAACGTCGGTGACGATCAGCGCTTTGCGAAAGCCGTAGTTGGCGATAGCGACCATCGCTTCATCAAGGCTTCCGGCGCCCATCATGTTTACTGCGGGTATGAAGAAGGTGCTGCTCATGGTGAATGCCTGTGATTGTCTGGAATGAGGTTTTCGCAGCATCTCATCTCGATCTGAGGGCGAAATGATCTGGATCAAGAAGGTGAGCGATCAGTCGCGTTTCGGCCCTGCGCCCGACTAACGGCGCCTGGTCGGCTGGGATGGCCTGCTGTGCTAACCTGCGCCGCAGTTTTCAGTGGGTCTCACCGGTTTTGAGGGCATCCATGCATATCCATATTCTCGGCATCTGTGGCACCTTCATGGGGTCGCTTGCGGTGCTGGCCAAGGAGCTCGGGCATCGCGTCACAGGATCCGACGCCAACGTCTACCCACCGATGAGCACCCAGCTCGAAGCCCAGGGCATCGAGCTGACCCAGGGCTACGAGCCAAGCCAGCTCGAGCCGGCGCCGGATCTGGTGGTGATCGGCAATGCGCTGTCGCGTGGCAACCCTGCCGTGGAGTACGCGCTGAACAAGGGCCTGCCCTATGTCTCCGGCCCGCAGTGGCTGGCCGATCACGTGCTGCAGGGGCGCTGGGTCCTAGCCGCGGCTGGCACCCATGGCAAGACCACCACAAGCAGCATGCTCGCTTGGGTACTGGAGCACGCGGGCATGAGCCCGGGGTTCCTCATCGGTGGGGTTCCGCAGAACTTCGGCATCTCCGCGCGCCTGGGCGGCACACCGTTCTTCGTAGTCGAGGCCGACGAATACGACAGTGCCTTCTTCGACAAGCGCAGCAAATTCGTCCATTACCGCCCGCGCACGGCAATCCTGAACAATCTCGAATTCGATCACGCGGACATTTTCCCGGATCTCGCGGCTATCGAGCGGCAGTTTCACCATCTTGTGCGTACCGTGCCGAGCGAAGGGCTGGTCATCCATCCCGAGTCGGAGGCGGCGCTCAAGCGCGTGATCGGCATGGGTTGCTGGACGCCAGTGCAGACCACCGGTGACGGCGGCGAGTGGCAGGCCAAGCTGCTCAGCGCCGACGGTTCGCGTTTTGAGGTGATCTTCGATGGCGCCGTACAAGGCGTGGTGGAATGGGCGCTGACCGGCCAGCACAACGTCAATAACGCGCTGGCCACGCTGGCGGCGGCACGACATGTCGGCGTGCTGCCAAAGCAGGGCGCCGAGGCGCTGAGCGAGTTCCTAAGCGTCAAGCGACGCATGGAGAAGGTCGCCGAGGTCAACGGCGTAACCATCTATGACGACTTCGCCCATCACCCCACGGCTATCGCCACCACCCTCGACGGGCTGCGCAAACAGGTTGGCGATACGCCGATCATCGCCGTGGTCGAACCGCGCTCGAACTCGATGAAGCTCGGCGCGCACCGCGAGGGTTTGGCCGAGTCGGTGGCGCTGGCCAATCAGGCGATCTGGTTCGCGCCGGCCAACCTTGGCTGGGACCTGGCCGCGACCGTTGCCGGCTCGCCGGTGCCGACCACGGTCTGCGATTCGCTGGAGGCGATCATTGCCAAGGTCAAGGCCGATGCCACGCCGGGCACGCAGGTGGTGGTGATGAGCAATGGCGGTTTCGGTGGGTTGCACGGCCAATTGGCCGCCGCACTGGCGTAGCGTGGAAAACGCCGAAGGCTTTTCCCATGCGTAAGGTTACGGCCGAAGCGCCAACGCCATGTAACGGTGGAAAACGCTTCGCGGTTTTCCACCCTACGAGATTGGGATAGGGCGAATTTGCTTCCAACGCGTCGCGAGCGAAGCTTGGGCAAGGCGAAACCTTGCGAGAAAGCGGAGCTTGCCGGTGCAAGTGAGCATTTCGAGTAAGGTTTCAACGCGGCATAAGCAAGCGCAGCAGCTTTGGGAGCACATTCATGAGCGGACCGGAACGCATCACTCTGGCCATGACCGGCGCATCCGGCGCGCAGTACGGTCTGCGCCTGCTCGATTGCCTGATCCAGGAAGACCGCGAGGTGCACTTCCTGATTTCCAAGGCCGCGCAGCTGGTGATGGCCACCGAGACCGACGTGGTGCTGCCGGCCAAGCCGCAGGCCATGCAGGCCTTCCTCTCCGAGTACACCGGTGCCGCCGCCGGGCAGATCCGTGTGTTCGCCAAGGAGGACTGGATGGCCCCGCCGGCGTCCGGCTCCGGCGCACCGACGGCGATGGTGGTGGTGCCCTGTTCCACCGGCACGCTGTCGGCAATCGCCACCGGCGCCTGCAACAACCTGATCGAACGCGCCGCCGACGTCACCCTCAAGGAGCGCCGCCAGCTGATTCTGGTGCCACGGGAGGCGCCGTATTCGAGCATTCATCTGGAAAACATGCTCAAGCTGTCGAACCTCGGCGCGGTGATCCTGCCGGCCTCGCCGGGCTTCTATCACCAGCCGCAAAGCATCGACGACCTGGTGGATTTCGTCGTCGCGCGCATCCTCAACCTGCTCAACATTCCCCAGGACATGCTGCCGCGCTGGGGCGAGCACCATATCGTCAGCGACGACTGAGATGATCGGTCGGGCGCTGCTGGTACTGACGACGCTGAGCCTGCTCGGCGGCTGCGCCACGGTGCGCACGCTGGATGCGGCCAAGCCCGGTGCGCCGATCATCTATTCCGGCACGCGACTGGATTGGTACAGCCTCAACGGCGGCTGCTGTCCGCTGGAGCGCTTCGGTGCCGTGGCGCCGAAGCATGCCGCGCTCGATCTGCCGGCCAGCGCCCTGCTGGACACGCTGTTGCTGCCCTTCGCCGTCGCGGCGGAGCTGGGCGTCGGCCTCGGCGTGCGTGGCGGGCTCTGATTGCAGCAACCGTGGCATAACTGATCTGAGTCCAGGCGACGTCTTCGCCGAACAGGCATAGTTGGCAGGTCCGCGCCACAAGGAGAAACGGTGTGAAAGACCGCGCTCAGTTCCACTTCAACTACTGGATGATCGCCATCCTGGTGTTTCTCGGCCTCCAGTACCTGCTGTCGACCCAGCAGCAAGTGGCGACCATCCCTTACAGCGAGTTCGAGCAGCACCTCAAGGACGGGCGTATCGACGAACTGGCCATCACGGACCGGCGCATCGAAGGCCGGCTCAAGGAGCCCCTGGCCGGCGGCCAGCGCCGTTTCATCACCAACCGCGTCGAGCCGCAGCTGGCCGAGCATCTGCAGCAGTACCCGGTACGCTACACCGGCAAGGTGGAAAGCACGCTGGTGCGCGACCTGCTGTCGTGGATCGTGCCGGCCATGCTGTTCTTCGGCATCTGGCTGTTCCTGCTCAAGCGCATCGGCAGCGGTCTGGGTGGCGGCGGCATGATGCAGATCGGCAAGAGCAAGGCGCGGGTCTACGTCGAGACCGATATGAAGGTGACCTTCGCCGATGTAGCCGGTGTGGACGAGGCCAAGGACGAGCTCAAGGAAATCATCGACTTTCTCCGCGATCCGCAGACCTACGGTCGCCTCGGCGGACGCATGCCCAAGGGCGTGCTGCTGGTCGGCCCGCCCGGCACCGGCAAGACGCTCCTGGCGCGCGCGGTGGCCGGCGAGGCGAAGGTGCCATTCTTCTCCATTTCCGGTTCCGAGTTCGTCGAGATGTTCGTCGGCGTCGGCGCCGCGCGGGTGCGTGATCTGTTCGAGCAGGCGCGGGCCCAGGCGCCGGCGATCATCTTCATCGACGAGCTGGACGCGCTCGGCCGCGCCCGCGGTGCCGGGCCGCTGTCCGGCGGGCATGACGAGAAGGAGCAGACGCTCAACCAGCTACTGGTGGAGATGGACGGCTTCGACACCTCCAGCGGACTCGTCCTCTTGGCGGCCACCAATCGCCCGGAAATCCTCGATCCGGCACTGCTGCGTGCCGGCCGCTTCGACCGTCAGGTGCTGGTCGATCGTCCGGACAAGGTCGGGCGGGTGCAGATTCTCAACGTGCACCTGAAGAAGTCGCGCCTGGGCACCGATGTCGATCCGCAGGCCATCGCCGCGCTGACCCCGGGCTTCACCGGCGCCGACCTGGCCAACCTGGTCAACGAGGCGACGCTACTGGCGACCCGGCGCAATGCCGACGCGGTGGCGATGGAGGACTTTACCGCGGCCATCGAGCGCATCATCGCCGGGCTGGAGAAACGCAACCGCCTGCTCAACCCGCGCGAGCGCGAGATCGTCGCCTATCACGAGATGGGCCATGCGCTGGTGGCAATGGCGCTGCCGGGCGTCGATCCGGTGCACAAGGTGTCGATCATTCCGCGCGGCATGGGGGCGCTGGGTTACACCATCCAGCGGCCGATCGAGGATCGCTTCCTGATGACCGGTGAGGAGTTGGAGAACAAGATGGCGGTATTGCTCGGCGGGCGTGCGGCGGAGTGGCTGATCTTCGCGCATCTGTCCACCGGCGCGGCGGACGACCTGGCTAAGGTCACCGACATCGCCCGGGCGATGGTGACGCGCTACGGCATGTCCAAGCGCCTCGGTCACCTGGCGTTGGAGCGCGAGCCCAATTCCTTCCTCGGCAATGAGGCGATGCTCGGCCTCAAGCCGCAACACGACTATGCCGAGAGCACGGCAACGGCGATCGACGAGGAAGTGCAGGAGCTGGTGCAGTCGGCCTTCCAGCGTAGCGTCGATCTGCTGCAGGCGCGTCGTGCACTGCTCGAGCGCTGCGCCCGGCAGCTGTTGCAACAGGAGACGCTGGATGCCGGACAACTGCGTGCGTTGAGCGCCGAGCTCGGCGCTCAGTTGCCGTCGTCGGACTAGCCTGCCCGCTTGGCGTGCTGGGCCAGGGCCCACTCCACATGCTCGCGCACCAGCTCCGACGGATCGTCGCGGCGCGCCTCGAGCGCCTCCAGCACCGGAATGCTCGACGGCGCATTGCCCAGACCCACCGCGAGATTGCGCAGCCAGCGTTCGTAGCCGGCGCGGCGTAGCGGCGAGCCCTCGGTGCGACTAAGAAATTCCTCTTCCGTCCAGCGGAACAAGGTCGCTAGCTCAGCGTTGTCCAGACTGTGGCGCGGTTGGAAGTCGCCTTGCTCGGTGGGGCGTGCGAACCGGTTCCAGGGGCAGACGATCTGGCAATCGTCGCAACCGAATACGCGGTTGCCGATCTTGTCGCGCAGCTCGACCGGGATCGGCCCCTTCAGCTCGATGGTGAGGTAGGAAATGCAGCGCCGCGCGTCCAGCAGCCGTTCACCGACGAACGCCTCGGTGGGGCAGATGTTCAGGCAGGCGTGGCAGCTGCCGCAGTGATCGCGGGTCACCGGCTCGTCGACCGGCAGCGCGATGTCAACGAACAGCTCGCCGAGAAAGAACCAGCTGCCGGCCTTGCGGTTGAGCAGCAGGGTGTTCTTGCCGATCCAGCCGAGCCCGGCCTGCTGGCCGGCGGCCTTCTCCAGCACCGGCGCGCTGTCGACGAAGGCGCGGAAACCGAACGGACCGACCACCTGCTGAATGCGCTCGGCCAGCTGCTGCAGGCGCTTGCGGATCAGCTTGTGATAATCGCGGCCCAGGGCATAGCGCGAAACATAGGCTTTTTCCGGGTCGGCCAGCTGCTGGCTCATGCGGGTGTCGCCGGGCAGGTAGTCCATGCGCAACGAGATGACCCGCAGCGTGCCGGGCACCAGTTCGTCCGGCCGCGAGCGCTTGCTGCCGTGGGCAGCCATGTAGTCCATCTCGCCCTGATAGCCCGCCTGGAGCCAGGCCTCGAGGTGCGCCTCGTGCTCGCCAAGGTCGACGCCGGTGATCCCCACCTGCTGGAAGCCGAGCTCGCGGCCCCACTCCTTGATGGAGTCGGCGAGTACGACGGGATCGAGAGCGGAGCTGGACATCGGAGACTGCGGCGGGAAGTGAGCGGGTGCGTATAATTCTGCCAGACATTCCGCCGCGATGATCCCTGCACCGATGACCGATTCCCTGCCCGTCGCCCTGTACAACGCCACCCAGGTGCGCGAATTCGATGCGCGCCTGATTGCCGCCGGCACGTCCGGCTTCGACCTGATGCAGCGTGCCGCCCATGCCGCCTGGCGCGCGCTGCGCCGGCGCTGGCCCGATGCAGCTGCTGTCACCGTGCTCGCCGGGCGCGGCAATAACGCCGGCGATGGCTACCTGCTGGCGGCGCTGGCGCAGCGCGCTGGCTGGCAGGTGCGGGTGCTGGCGGTGGGCGATCCGCAAACGCTGCAGGGCGACGCGGCGCTGGCCTGCGCCGAAGCGCGTGATTGCGGGGTGGCCATCGAGCCCTGGCGAGCGGAGGCGCCGCTGCAGGGCGTGCTGGTGGATGCGCTGCTCGGCACCGGCCTGAGCGGGGCGGTGCGCGAGCCCTATGCGAGCGCGATCGCGGCGATCAACGCCAGCGGCCGTCCGGTGCTGGCAGTCGACCTGCCCAGCGGGCTGTGCGCCAACACCGGTCAGGTGCTGGGGCAGGCAGTGCGGGCCGATCTCAGCGTGACCTTCATTGGCCTCAAGCTCGGCCTGTTCACCGCCGACGGTCCGGATCGCATCGGCGCGCTGGTGTTCGACGACCTGCAGGCCGACCCGGGAATCGTCGCGCAGGTGGCCAGCGAGGCCGTGCGCCTCGACCACGGCTCGCTGGCGCGGGTCGCACCTCGTTCGCCGACTGCGCACAAGGGCAGTTTCGGCCAGGTACTGGTGATCGGCGGCGACCTCGGTACCGGCGGCGCCGCGCTGCTCAGCGCCGAGGCGGCGCTGCGTTGTGGGGCCGGCATGGTGACCCTGGCTACCCGACCGGAACACGTCGGCGCTTCGCTGGTGCGCCGCCCGGAGGTCATGTGCAGCGGTGTCGAGTCCACCTACAGCCTGACGGCGCTGCTGGAGCGTGCCGATGTGCTGGTGGTCGGCCCCGGCCTCGGCCAGGCGCCGTGGGGGCGCAGCCTCATTTCCGCGGCTGCGCAGCGCGAGCAGCCGCAGGTCTGGGATGCCGATGCGTTGAACCTGCTGGCGAGCGGCACCGTCGAATTGCCGTCCGGCTGCCTGATCACCCCGCATCCGGGCGAGGCCGCGCGACTGCTGCAGTGCTCGGTCGACGAGGTTCAGGCCGATCGCCCGGCGGCCGTGCGGGCGCTGGCGCAGCGTTATGGGTGCGTCGCGTTGCTCAAGGGGGCCGGCACGCTGATCGCGGCGCCGGATGGCCGGCTGGCCCTGTGTGATCGCGGCCATCCGGCGATGGCCAGTGCCGGGCTCGGCGACGTGCTGGCCGGTGTGCTCGGTGCCTTGCTGGCACAGCAGCTGGCACCGTTCGAGGCGGCCTGCCTGGGCGCCTGGCTGCACGCCACCGCGGGTGAGCGCCTTGGCCCGCTGGGGCGCGGCCTGGCTGCCAGTGATCTGATTCCGGTGATCCGTCAGTTGTTCGAGGAGCAGTCGCCATGCCTGAAATGAATCTGTATGCCGGTGACGAGGCGGCTATGCTCGCGCTGGGTGCGCGCATCGCTCGTGCAACCGGTGGTCGGGGCGTCATCTATCTGCATGGTGACCTCGGCGCCGGCAAGACCACACTGTCACGCGGCCTGATCCGTGGTTTCGGCCACGAGGGCAAGGTCAAGAGCCCGACCTTCACTCTGGTCGAGCCCTACGAGCTGGGCGAGGTTCAGGTGTTCCATTTCGACTTGTATCGCCTGGTCGATCCGGAGGAGCTGGAGTTCCTCGGCATCCGCGACTACTTCGAGGGCAATGCACTGTGCCTGATCGAGTGGCCGGAACGCGGGGCCGGCATTTTGCCAAAGGCCGACATGGACATTACCATTACGCCGCATGAGGCCGGCCGAACGCTGCGCCTGTCGCCCCATACCGCGAGGGGCGAAGCCTGGTGTGTCGCCCTGACCGACGGAGAGCTATGAATAACATGGGTTTGGGGATGCGCATGCGCACCCTGGTTGTTGGCCTGCTGCTGTCGCTGATGACGGCGGACCTGTTTGCTGCCAGCGATGTACAGAGCGTGCGTCTGTGGCGTGCGCCGGACAACACCCGCCTGGTGTTCGACCTGTCAGGGCCGGTCGAGCACAAGATCTTCACCCTCACCGCACCCGATCGGCTGGTCATCGACGTCACCAACGCCACGCTCAAGGCGCAGCTCGATCAGTTGCCGCTGAGCAATACGCCCGTTGCCTCCCTGCGCGCCGGTCAACACGATGCCGATACGCTGCGCGTAGTCGTTGATCTGCATGCGCCGGTTACGCCTAAGAGCTTCAGCCTGGCGCCGAACCAGCAGTACGGCCACCGGCTGGTGGTCGATCTGTTCGATCAGGCAACGGCCGCCCGCGCCGCCACTCAACCGCCGGTCACGGCAACGCCGTCCAAACCTGTCGCACCGGTCTCGCCGACGCTGCCTGCGGTCAAGCTGCCCGCTCCGATCGGTGGCAAGCGTGACATCGTGATCGCGATCGATGCCGGTCATGGTGGCGAAGACCCAGGCGCCATTGGCCCCGGCAAGGTCTACGAAAAACACGTCGTACTACAGATTTCCAAGGAGTTGCAGCGCCAGATCAATGCCGATAAAGGCTTCCGCGCCGAGCTGGTGCGCACCGGCGATTACTTCATTCCGCTGCGCAAACGCACCGAGATCGCCCGCAAGAAGGGCGCCGACCTGTTCGTCTCGATCCATGCCGATGCCGCGCCGCGTTCAGCGGCCTATGGCGCTTCCGTATTTGCCCTGTCGGATCGCGGCGCCACCTCGGAAACCGCGCGTTGGCTGGCCGACAGCGAAAACCGTTCCGACCTCATCGGCGGTGCCGGCAACGTCAGTCTCGGCGACAAGGACCAGATGCTCGCAGGCGTGCTGCTGGACCTGTCGATGACCGCCTCGCTGTCCTCGAGTCTGAACGTCGGGCAGAAGGTGCTGAGCAACATGGGCCGCATCACGCCGCTGCACAAACGGCGCGTGGAGCAGGCCGGCTTCATGGTGCTGAAGTCGCCGGACATCCCGTCGATCCTGGTCGAGACCGGCTTCATCTCCAATCCGTCGGAAGCCAAGAAGCTGCAGACGTCCGGCCATCAACAGGCGCTGGCACGCTCCATTCATAGTGGCGTGCGGCAGTTCTTCCACGAGAATCCGCCTCCGGGAACCTACGTCGCCTGGTTGCGCGATTCCGGCAAGATAGCCGCCGGTCCTCGCGAGCATGTCGTGCGCTCGGGCGAAAGCCTGGCCCTGCTCGCCCAGCGCTATCAGGTCAGCCTGACCTCGCTGCGCAGTGCCAACAATCTGCGCAACGACGTGATCAAGATCGGCCAGACGCTGAACATTCCCGCCACCACCCTGGCTTCGCAGCCATGACGCAAGCGCCACGCATCCAGCTGCTCAGCCCGCGGCTGGCGAACCAGATCGCCGCTGGCGAGGTGGTTGAACGCCCGGCCTCGGTAATCAAGGAGTTGCTGGAAAACAGCCTGGACTCCGGCGCCGGCCGCATCGAAGTAGACGTCGAACAGGGTGGCGTCAAACTGCTGCGTGTGCGCGACGACGGCTGCGGCATCCCGCCGGACGACCTACCGCTGGCCCTGGCCCGCCATGCCACCAGCAAGATTCGCGATCTGGAAGATCTCGAGCGGGTGATGAGCCTAGGCTTTCGTGGCGAAGCGCTGGCCTCGATCAGCTCCGTCTCGCGGCTGACCCTGACCTCGCGTACCGCCGATGCCAGCGAGGCCTGGCAGGTGGAAACCGAGGGGCGCGAAATGGAGGCGCGGGTGCAGCCGGCGGCTCATCCGGTGGGTACCTCGGTGGAAGTGCGTGACCTGTTTTTCAACACGCCGGCACGGCGCAAGTTCTTGCGCACCGAGAAGACCGAGTTCGACCACCTGCAGGAGGTCATCAAGCGCCTGGCGCTGGCGCGCTTCGATGTGGCCTTCCATCTGCGCCACAACGGCAAGGGCGTGCTGGCGTTGCATCAGGCCAACGACGACAGCGCCCGTGCGCGGCGCGTCGCTGCGGTATGCGGGCCGGCCTTCCTCGAGCAGGCGCTGCCCATCGAGATCGAACGCAACGGGCTGCGGCTCTGGGGTTGGGTCGGACTGCCGACCTTCTCGCGCAGTCAGGCGGACCTGCAGTACTTCTACGTCAACGGGCGCATGGTGCGCGACAAGCTGGTCGCCCATGCGGTGCGCCAGGCCTATCGCGATGTGCTGTTCAACGGCCGGCATCCGACCTTCGTGCTGTTCCTCGACGTCGATCCGGCGGTGGTGGACGTCAATGTGCACCCCACCAAGCACGAGGTGCGTTTCCGCGACAGCCGTATGGTCCACGACTTCCTCTACGGCACGCTGCATCGCGCGCTGGGCGATGTGCGTCCCGAGGACCAGCTGGCCGCGCCGGCGAGCGTGGCGCCGATGACCCAGGTGTCCGGGCTGGCTGCCGGCGAGTTCGCCGGGCAGAACGAAATGAGCCTGTCGGCCAGCGTGCTCGAGCGGCCACAGGGGGAGACACCCGCCTGGCGCGGTGCCGGCGCGGGCTATCAGGCGCCACGCCCGGCATCGACCGGCTATACCGCCGAAGCCCAGGGCGCCTACCGCGAGTTCTTTACTCCGCTGCCCGATAGCACCCCGGCGCCACTGCCTGCCAGTCAGGATGACGTACCCCCGCTGGGCTACGCGCTGGCGCAGCTCAAGGGGGTCTACATCCTCGCCGAGAATGCCCAGGGCATGGTGCTGGTAGACATGCACGCCGCCCACGAACGAATTACCTATGAGCGCCTGAAGACCGCCATGGCCAGCGAAGGGCTGCGCGGCCAGCCGCTGCTGGTGCCTGAAGCCATCGCCCTCAGCCAGCGCGAGGCCGACTGCGCGGAAGAGCATGCGCAGTGGTTCCAGATGCTCGGCTTCGAGCTGCAGCGCCTCGGCCCGGAAACCCTGGCGATCCGTCAGATTCCCTCGCTGCTCAAGCAGGCCGAAGCGACCCAACTGGTGCGCGATGTGCTCGCCGATCTTCTGGAATACGGCACCAGTGATCGTATCCAGGCCCACCTCAACGAGTTACTGGCGACCATGGCTTGCCATGGCGCGGTTCGCGCCAATCGCCGGCTGACGCTGCCGGAGATGAACGCCTTGCTGCGTGACATGGAGCACACCGAGCGTAGCGGACAGTGCAACCACGGCCGTCCGACCTGGACGCAACTGGGCATGGACGATCTGGATAAGCTGTTCCTGCGCGGTCGCTGACCGGCTCCGGGCGGCAGGCCGTGCTTGCGGCCAGCCGTCCGCCACTGGAAACTATCCGGCCACGCCTGCCGAGCCCGCCGATGTCTTCTCTGCCTCCCGCCATCTTTCTCATGGGTCCCACCGCCTCGGGCAAGACCGATCTGGCGCTGGAGCTGGCGCGTGTGCTGCCCTGCGAGCTGATCAGCGTCGATTCGGCGCTGGTCTACCGTGGCATGGACATCGGCACGGCGAAACCGTCGGCTGAAGTGTTGGCTGAGTTTCCCCATCGTCTGGTGGACATCCTCGACCCGGCCGAGAGCTACTCGGCTGCAGAGTTCAGCGCAGATGCCTTGGCGGCCATGGCCGAGATCAGCGCGGCTGGCCGAATTCCTCTGCTGGTTGGCGGCACCATGCTGTATTTCAAGGCGTTGCAGGAAGGACTCGCCGATATGCCGGCAGCCGATCCGTTGCTACGTGCCGAGCTCGAGGCGCTCGTCGCGACGCAAGGGTTGCAGGTGTTGCACGATCAGTTGGCCCAGGTGGATCCGGAGTCGGCAGCGCGCATTCATCCTAACGATCCGCAGCGGCTGGTGCGCGCGCTGGAGGTCTATCGCGTCAGCGGCTTGACCATGAGCGAGCACCGCGCCCGACAAAGGTCGCAAAAAGCCGTCGGAGACGCTCCAGGCTCAGGAGTCTTGCCTTATACTGTCGCGCAACTGTGCATCGCCCCCGCACAACGCCACATCCTGCATGAGCGCATCGAAAGGCGTTTCCTGCACATGGTTGAACAGGGCTTTGTCGAAGAGGTCGAAGCCTTGAGGAGTCGGGGCGATCTGCACCTTGGCATGCCGTCGATTCGAGCGGTCGGTTATCGTCAGGTTTGGGAATATCTGGACGGATCATCGACCCGGGAGGAAATGGTGGAGCGCGGCATCATCGCAACCCGGCAACTGGCCAAACGGCAGTTCACCTGGTTGCGAAGCTGGGGGGAGATACACTGGCTGGACAGTTTGTCCCGCGACAATCTGCCGCGCGCATTGAAATACCTGCAATCGCTCTCCATATTGAGCTGACACTGCAAGCTGACCGTCTATTCTCAGACAAGTGGATCGTCGGTTGTACTTTATAGAACATTAATGAAACAGATCCTCTAAGGAGTGCGGCACATGTCAAAAGGGCATTCGCTACAAGACCCTTACCTCAACACACTGCGTAAGGAACGCGTCCCGGTCTCCATCTATCTGGTCAATGGCATCAAGCTGCAGGGTCAGATCGAATCCTTCGACCAGTTCGTCATTCTGCTGAAGAACACCGTCAGCCAGATGGTGTACAAGCATGCGATCTCCACCGTTGTTCCCGGGCGTCCTGTGCGTCTGCCGACCGCTGGCGATGCCGAGCAATCCGAGTCGAGCAACGACTGAGGTAGGTTTCTTTGTTCTTCGAACGTCCCGGTGGTGGTGAGCGGGCTATCCTGGTGCACCTGGACGGCCAGGATCCCGCGGCGCGCGAGGATCCTCAGGAGTTCCAGGAACTGGCGCGTTCGGCAGGTGCAGAAACGGTTGGCTTCGTCAATGTGTCCCGCCACCAGCCGTCCGCCAAGTTTCTGATCGGCAGTGGCAAGGTCGAAGAGTTGCATGACCTCGTCAAGGATGGCGAGGTCGAGTTGGTGATCTTCAATCACACGCTTACCCCCAGCCAGGAGCGCAACCTCGAGCGTGCCCTCGAATGTCGCGTGCTCGATCGCACCGGTCTGATCCTGGACATCTTCGCCCAGCGTGCGCGTACCCATGAGGGCAAGCTGCAGGTCGAACTGGCACAGCTGGAACACATGAGCACGCGGCTGGTTCGCGGCTGGACTCACCTCGAGCGGCAGAAAGGCGGTATCGGCCTGCGAGGGCCGGGTGAAACCCAGCTGGAAACCGACCGTCGTCTGTTGCGTGTCCGCATTCGGCAGATCAAGCAGCGCCTGGAAAAAGTGCGCGGCCAGCGTGAGCAGGCCCGTCGCGGGCGGCGTCGCGCGGATATTCCTTCCGTGTCGCTGGTGGGCTACACCAACGCCGGTAAGTCCACTCTGTTCAATGCCCTCACCGAGTCTGAGGTTTACGCTGCCAATCAGCTGTTCGCCACGCTCGATCCCACGCTGCGCCGCCTCGAGCTCGAGGATGTCGGTCCGGTGATCCTGGCCGACACGGTGGGCTTCATTCGTCATCTGCCGCACAAGCTGGTGGAGTCCTTTCGGGCCACATTGGAAGAGTCCAGCAACGCCGACCTTCTGCTGCACGTGATCGATGCTCACGAGCCTGAGCGCGATCAGCAGATCGAGCAGGTGCTCGCGGTGCTCGGTGAGATTGGCGCCAACGAGCTGCCGATGCTCGAGGTGTACAACAAGCTCGATCTTCTCGGGGGCATCGAGCCGCAGATACAGCGCGATGCCGACGGCAAGCCGCAGCGCGTCTGGGTGTCCGCTCGTGACGGCCTGGGGCTGGACCTGTTGCGTCAGGCCGTCGCCGAGTTGCTCGGCGACGATCTCTTCGTCGGCACGTTGCGCCTGCCGCAGAGGCTGGGCCGCCTGCGGGCGCAGTTCTTCGAGCTGGGTGCGGTGCAGCGTGAGACGCATGATGAGGAGGGTGGCAGCCTGCTCGAGGTTCGCTTGCCACGTGTCGAACTGAATCGCGTGATCAGTCGCGAAGGGTTGCGGGTGGACGAGTTCATCGAGCAACACACTTTGCAATAA
This sequence comes from Pseudomonas sp. LM13, assembly GCF_041381355.1. Classification (NCBI taxonomy): domain Bacteria; kingdom Pseudomonadati; phylum Pseudomonadota; class Gammaproteobacteria; order Pseudomonadales; family Pseudomonadaceae; genus Pseudomonas; species Pseudomonas sp. LM13. The sequence continues at coordinate 188,157 of NZ_JACBXH010000001.1, read as the reverse complement.
AGCCTCGATGGCAATTTTGCCGGTCGTTCGGGGCTTTCTGTAGCATTGGCGGGCGCGCCGTGGGCGCGCCTTTAGCTTTATTTGAATGGAGAGCGCTATGGCTTGGAATGAGCCGGGTGGCAACTCGAACAACCAGGATCCCTGGGGCAGTGGTGGCGGTGGTCGTCGTGGTGGCGGCGGCGACCAGAAAGGCCCGCCGGATCTCGATGAGGCTTTCCGCAAGCTGCAGGACAGCCTGAACGGCATGTTCGGTGGCAAGAAGCGTGGCGGCGGTAATTTTGGCGGCAGTGGCAAGCGCGGCGGATTCGGCCTGGTGTGGGTCGCCCTGGTCGTATTGCTGGCTGTGTGGCTTTTCAATGCCATCTACATCGTCGACGAGCAGGAGCAGGCCGTGGTGCTGCGCTTCGGCAAGTACCACGAGACTGTCGGGCCGGGCCTGAACATCTATTTCCCGCCGATCGATCGCAAGTTCCAGGAGAACGTCACTCGCGAGCGCTCGTACAGCAAGCAGGGGCAGATGCTCACCGAGGACGAGAACATCATCGAGGTGCCGCTGACCGTTCAGTACAAGATCAGCAACCTGCAGTCTTTCGTGCTGAATGTCGATCAGCCTGAAGTGAGCCTGCAGCACGCCACCGACAGCGCCGTGCGGCATGTCGTGGGCTCGACGGCCATGGATCAGGTGCTCACCGAGGGGCGTGAGGTCATGGCCGGTGAGGTCAAGGAGCGTCTGCAGCGGTTCCTCGACAACTACGGTACCGGCATCGTCGTTACCCAGGTCAACCTGCAGAGTGCGGCCGCGCCGCGTGAAGTCCAGGAAGCCTTCGATGACGTCATTCGGGCGCGCGAGGACGAGCAGCGCGAGAAGAACCAGGCCGAGTCCTACGCCAACGGTGTGATTCCCGAGGCGCGTGGTCAGGCCCAGCGCATGCTGGAAGAAGCCAGTGGTTACCGCGACGCGGTGATCTCCCGTGCCCAGGGTGAGGCGGATCGCTTCAGCAAGCTGGTCGCCGAGTATCGCAAGGCGCCGGACGTCACGCGCGAGCGTCTGTATCTGGAAACCATGCAGGAAGTCATGAGCAATACCAGCAAGGTCATGGTGAGTGGCGACAGCGGGCAGAACCTGCTCTATCTGCCGCTGGACAAGATGATCAACAGCCGTGGCGCAAGCACGCCAGCTCCGGCTGGAGTTGCGTCGGGCGCGGCTACGCAGGGCACCCGACTGCCGCCAGAGCTGGATCCGCGTGAAGTTCGTACGAGGGAGAGCCGCTGATGAGCAATAAATCCCTTACCGCCCTGATCGTGGGCGTAGTGGCGGCAATCGTTCTGTGGAACAGTTTTTACATCGTTTCGCAGACCGAGCGCGCGGTACTGCTGCGGTTCGGGCGTATCGTCGAGCCGGACGTGAAGCCGGGTCTGCACATGAAGATTCCGTACGTGAACTCGGTGCGCAAGTTCGATGCGCGGCTGCTGACGCTGGATACCACCACCTCGCGTTTCCTGACGCTGGAGAAGAAGGCGCTGATGGTCGACTCCTATGCCAAGTGGCGTGTGGACGATGCCGAACGCTTCTATACCGCGACCTCGGGCATGAAGCAGATCGCCGATGAGCGCCTGGCGCGTCGCCTCGAGGCGGCGCTGCGCGATCAGTTCGGTAAGCGCACGCTGCATGAGTCGGTCTCCGGCCAGCGTGATGAGCTGATGGCTCAGGTCACTCGAAGCTTGAATCGTGCGGCTCAGCAAGAGCTGGGGATCGAAGTCGTCGACGTCCGCGTCAAGGGCATCGACCTGCCGCGTGAAGTCAATCGCAGTGTCTTCGAGCGTATGAGTTCCGAGCGGGAGCGTGAGGCGCGCGAGCATCGCGCCAAGGGTAAGGAGCTTGCCGAGGGTATCCGCGCCGACGCCGATCGCCAGCGCCGTGTCCTGCTGGCCGAAGCATTCCGCGAAGCCGAAGAGCTGCGTGGTGACGGTGACGCCAAGGCTGCTGCAATCTATGCCGCCGCGTACGGCCAGGATCAGGAGTTCTACGCCTTCCACCGTAGCCTGCAGGCTTACCGTGAGAGCTTCTCCAGCAAGGAAGACGTGCTGGTACTTGATCCGAAGAGCGACTTCTTCCGTTATCTGCAGAGCAACAAATAGCATCTCACCGCCAGATGGCTAAGGTTCTCCGGCGACACGCGCGTGTCGCCGGGTGACCCATGGGGAAAAGGTTGCTATGATCCGCCGGCCGGGGAAATCCCGGCTTTTTTGCGTCTGTGCCCTTGAGGTCGCAGGCTATCCCAGGCATGCGGTGGTCATGCCGACCCCTCAGGGGCATGGCTCGGATGCCATGGTTCGAACACAACTGCACGCAACCGGAGGCCAGCTGAGGCTGCAGCCGCGGTTTTCGTCTGGGCTTACCGGAACGAGAGGTGATTTCGCGAATGGCAACGGTAGACCGCTGGCTCTTGCCAGATGGCATCGAAGAAGTGCTGCCGCCCGAGGCGGCGCGTATCGAAACGGCGCGTCGGCGCGTGCTGGATCTGTTCCAGCGCTGGGGCTACGAGCTGGTCATCACCCCGCATGTGGAATTCCTCGAGTCATTGCTCACCGGTTCCGGGCAGGATCTGGATCTGCGCACCTTCAAGGTCATCGATCCGCTTTCCGGTCGCCAGATGGGTTTGCGTGCCGATATCACGCCCCAGGTGGCCCGCGTCGATGCGCATACCCTGCGTCGTGAAGGCCCGAGCCGGCTGTGCTATGCCGGTAGCGTGCTGCATGCCAAGCCGCAGGCGCTTTCCACTTCGCGCAGCCCCATTCAGCTCGGTGCCGAACTGTATGGCGATGCCTCCGCTTCCAGTGATCTCGAAGTCATCAGTCTGATGCTGGAAATGCTCGAGCTGGCCGATGTGCCCGACGTGCACATGGACCTCGGTCATGTCGGCATCTACCGCGGCCTGGCAAAGGCCGCTGCGCTGAGCGGTGAGGCCGAGCAGCGCCTGTTCGACGCGCTGCAGCGCAAGGCTATGGACGAGATCGAGCAGCTGACCGCGGCACTTGATCCGGCGCTTGCGGCGATGCTGCGCTCGCTGGCGCGCCTGTGTGGCGGGCGCGAGACGCTCGATGATGCTCGGCAGGCTCTGGCTGGCGCGCCCGCGGATGTGCAGGCGGCGCTGGAGACCCTTTCGGCGGTGGCCGACCAGCTCGCGCTGCGCTACCCGCAGGTGCCGCTGTACTTCGACTTGGGCGAATTGCGCGGCTATCACTACCATACTGGAGTGGTGTTCGCCGTATTCGTGCCGGGCATGGGACAGTCGATTGCCCAGGGCGGGCGTTACGACGATATCGGTGCCGATTTCGGGCGTGCCCGTCCGGCGACCGGCTTCTCCACTGATTTGAAAACGCTCGTCAGTCTCGGAAATGCCGATCTGAGCACGCCAGTTTCCGGGATCTGGGCTCCGCACGGCGATGAGTCGGGCCTCTGGAATGCGATTCGCGAGCTGCGGCGCCAGGGCGAGCGCGTGGTGCAGGCGCTGGATGGCCAGTCGCGGGCCGATGCCGCGCAGCTGGGCTGCGACCGGCAATTGCGGTTGAGTAATGGTGTCTGGACGGTGGTTTCGCTGGCGTCCTGACGGCTATGGCGCCGCGCTCGCGGTGCCGGCCAGGTTTCGATTATCGCCGGTTGCGGCCGGTATGCTTCGCCGAAGAGGACAAAGGGTTATGGGTAAGAATGTCGTGGTCCTGGGCACCCAATGGGGTGATGAGGGCAAGGGCAAGATCGTCGATCTGCTGACCGATCAGGCGGCTGCGGTCGTGCGTTATCAGGGCGGCCACAATGCCGGTCATACCCTGGTCATCGATGGCGAGAAGACCGTGCTGCACCTGATTCCGTCCGGCATCCTGCGCGACAACGTGCAATGCCTGATCGGCAATGGCGTGGTGGTCGCGCCCGATGCGTTGCTGCGGGAAATCACCAAGCTGGAAGAGAAGGGTGTGCCGGTGCGCGAGCGCCTGCGCATCAGCCCGTCCTGCACCCTGATCCTGCCCTACCATGTGGCGCTGGATCAGGCCCGCGAGGCCTCGCGTTCGGAGGGCAAGATCGGTACCACCGGGCGCGGCATCGGTCCGGCCTACGAGGACAAGGTGGCGCGTCGCGGCCTGCGCATCGCTGACCTGTTCAATCCAGAGCGCTTCGCGGTCAAGCTACGTGAGTTGCTGGGCTACCACAACTTCGTGCTGCAGAACTTCTATAAGGTCGAGCCGGTTGATTTCCAGAAGACTCTCGACGAGGCCCTCGGCTACGCCGAAATCCTCAAGCCGCTGATCACCGATGTCACCGCCCGTCTGCACGAGCTGCGCAAGCAGGGTGCCTGCATCATGTTCGAAGGTGCGCAGGGCTCGCTGCTGGACATCGACCATGGCACCTATCCGTACGTGACCAGCTCCAGCACAACGGCTGGCGGCACGGCGACTGGTTCCGGCTTCGGTCCGCTGTATCTGGATTACATCCTCGGCATCACCAAGGCCTACACCACTCGTGTGGGCTCCGGTCCGTTCCCCACCGAGCTGTTCGATGATGTCGGTGCGCGCCTGGCCGAGCGTGGTCACGAGTTCGGCTCGACCACCGGGCGTGCGCGTCGTTGCGGCTGGTTCGATGCCGTCATCCTGCGCCGTGCGATCGAGATCAACAGCATCTCCGGGATCTGCCTGACCAAGCTCGACGTGCTCGACGGGCTGGAGACCATCCGCATCTGCGTCGGCTACAAGGATCGCAATGGCGAAGTGCTGGTCGATGCGCCGACCGATGCCGACAGCTACGACGGTCTGCAGCCGGTGTACGAGGAAATGCCGGGTTGGAGCGAGTCGACCGTTGGTGCCAAGAGTCTTGACGAGCTGCCGGCCAATGCCCGCGCCTACATCAAGCGACTGGAAGAGTTGATCGAGGCGCCAGTGGATATCATCTCCACCGGTCCGGACCGCAACGAAACCATCGTGTTGCGTCATCCGTACGCCTGATCGGGCGCATGCTAGAAGACCGCCTTCGGGCGGTCTTTTGCTGTCTGGGGCTGGTGGCAGCGCGAGTATCGGCTGGCGGGGATGATTTCTATCGGGCCGAAACGAAAAAACCGAGCCAGAGGCTCGGTTTTTTCTTGAAGAGTGGTGCCCAGGAGAAGACTCGAACTTCCACGGTGTTGCCACCGCTAGGACCTGAACCTAGTGCGTCTACCAATTCCGCCACCTGGGCACATTGCGATGATTGCTCACCGACTTTTTTGCCATTTTGCCGATTCACATCGGCCGAAGTCGGCAATCTTCGTTACTGCCTGAGACACGCATCGATGATGCGGGTTTCATTTGAAGAGTGGTGCCCAGGAGAAGACTCGAACTTCCACGGTGTTGCCACCGCTAGGACCTGAACCTAGTGCGTCTACCAATTCCGCCACCTGGGCACGAGAAACGATGATACTTGGCCGTTTCCGTGTTACAACGTCTGCCAGACATTGTGGGCGCGAACTATACGGCCGAGGTTTGGCCTTGTAAACCCCTGATGGCGAAAAATAATTCGCATGAAAGCTGCCGTCCGGCAGCGATTCGCGCTTCAATAGAAAAAGGGCGTTCTGCCTCTATAAATGAATGAAAGGTGACATCTCTTAATGGCCGATTGGCAATCCCTCGATCCCGAGGCCGCTCGTGAAGCGGAAAAGTACGAAAACCCTATTCCCAGCCGTGAGCTGATTCTTCAGCATCTCGGCGAACGTGGCTCGCCAGCTGCCCGTGAAGAGCTGGTGGAAGAGTTCGGGCTGGAGTCCGACGAAGATATCGAAGCGTTGCGTCGCCGCCTGCGTGCGATGGAGCGAGACGGCCAGCTGATCTACACCCGGCGCGGCACCTATGCCCCGGTGGACAAGCTGGACCTGGTCTGCGGGCGCGTCAGCGGCCATCGTGACGGTTTTGGCTTCCTCATCCCCGATGATGGCAGCGACGACCTGTTCCTCAGCCCGGCGCAGATGCGCCTGGTGTTCGATGGTGACCGCTGCCTGGCGCGTGTCGCGGGCCTCGATCGCCGTGGGCGCCGCGAAGGCGCCATCGTCGAGGTGATCAGCCGCGCGCACGAGAGCATCGTGGGCCGTTATCACATCGAGAGCGATGTCGGTTTCGTCGTTCCGGACAACCCCAAGATTCAGCAGGAAGTGCTGGTCACGCCCGGGCGGGCACTGGATGCCAAGCCGGGTCAGTTCGTCGAGGTGAAGATCACTCACTGGCCGACGCAGCGCTTCCAGCCGCAGGGCGATATCGTCGAGGTGATCGGCAACTACATGGCGCCGGGCATGGAGATCGACGTCGCGCTGCGCAGCTTCGATATTCCGCACGTATGGCCCGAGGCGGTGCTCAAGGAGGCTGCGCGGCTCAAGCCCGAGGTGGAGGAAAAGGACAAGCACAAGCGCGTCGACCTGCGCCATCTGCCGTTCGTCACCATCGACGGCGAGGATGCTCGCGACTTCGACGATGCGGTCTACTGCGAGAAGCCGGGCGGCTGGAAGCTGCTGACCGGCGGGTTCCGTCTGTATGTGGCCATTGCCGATGTGTCGCACTATGTGAAGGTGGACTCGGCGCTCGACAAGGAAGCTGTGGTCCGCGGCAACTCGGTGTACTTCCCCGAGCGCGTGGTGCCGATGCTGCCCGAGGAGCTGTCCAACGGCCTCTGCTCGCTGAATCCCCATGTCGATCGTCTGGCCATGGTCTGCGAGATCACCCTGAGCAAGTCGGGGAAGATGACCGACTACCAGTTCTACGAAGCGGTGATCCACTCCCATGCACGGCTGACCTACAACAAGGTCAGCGCGATGCTGGAGCAGCCCAAGTCTGCCGAAGGCAAGCGGCTCAGCGGCGAATATGCCGAAGTGCTACCGCACCTCAAGCAGCTCTATTCGCTTTATAAGGTGTTGCTCAAGGCGCGCCATACCCGCGGCGCGATCGATTTCGAGACTCAGGAAACCCGCATCGTCTTCGGTGCCGATCGCAAGATCGCCGAGATCAAGCCCACCGAGCGCAACGATGCGCACAAGCTGATCGAGGAGTGCATGCTCTGCGCCAACGTCGCCACCGCGGCGTTCCTGCAGAAGCATGAGATTCCGGCGCTGTATCGCGTGCACGACGCACCGCCGCTGGAGCGTCAGGAGAAGTTGCGTGCCTTCCTCGGTGAGCTGGGGCTTTCCCTGCACAAGGGCAAGGAAGGACCGACGCCCAAGGATTACCAGGCGCTGCTGGAGAAGATCCAGGGGCGTCCGGATTTTCACGTGATCCAGACGGTGATGCTGCGTTCGCTGAGCCAGGCGGTCTACAGTGCCGAGAACCATGGTCACTTCGGTCTGAACTACGAAGCCTATGCGCACTTCACTTCGCCGATCCGGCGCTATCCGGACCTGCTGGTGCATCGCGCCATCCGCAGCGTGATCCGGTCCCGTCGCGACACACCGCACGTGCGGCGTGAAGGCGCTGCCAGCATGCCCAAGGCGCGCACCTACCCGTATGACGAGGCGGCGCTGGAGCAGCTGGGCGAACAGTGCTCGATGACCGAGCGGCGCGCCGACGAGGCCACCCGCGACGTGGTCAACTGGCTCAAGTGCGAGTTCATGAAGGATCGCGTCGGCGAGACATTCCCTGGTGTGATCACCGCGGTGACCGGCTTCGGCCTGTTCGTCGAGCTGACCGACATCTACGTGGAAGGGTTGGTGCACGTCACGGCGATGCCGGGCGACTACTACCACTTCGACCCGCTGCATCATCGCCTCTCCGGCGAGCGCAGCGGGCGCAGTTTCCGCCTTGGCGACAGCGTCGAGGTGCGTGTCATGCGCGTCGACCTGGACGAACGCAAGATCGACTTCGAGCTGATCGCTGGCGGCACCAAGGCCGCCGGTCAGCGTGACGGCGCAGAGCGTGGTCGCGAACCGGGCAACGCCGACATTCGCAAGAGTCGCGAGCTGAAGAAGGCATTGATTGCCGAAGCCAAGGTTGGTGGCAGGAAGGGCAAGTCCGACAAGGCTGGCGGTAGCAAGTCCCGGTCCGGCACATCCAAGGCAAAATCCGCTGCGAAGTCGACGAGCAAGTCTTCAGCCTCCAGCAGTGGTCCCCGAAAGCGCAAGGCCAAGTCATGAGTCAGCTGGAAAAGATCTATGGCCTGCACGCCGTGGAGGCATTGCTGCGCCATCATCCCAAGCGCGTCAAGCAGGTCTGGCTGGCTGAAGGCCGGGGCGATCCGCGTGCGCAGGTGCTGATCGAGCTGGCCGCGCAGGCGCGCGTCAGTGTCGGCCAGTGCGAGCGTCGCGAGATGGATGCCTGGGTCGAGGGCGTGCACCAGGGGGTGGTGGCCGAGGTCAGCCCCAGCCAGGTGTGGGGTGAGGCGATGCTCGACGAGCTGCTCGATCGCGCCGAGGGTCCGCCTCTGTTGCTGGTGCTCGATGGGGTGACCGACCCGCACAACCTCGGCGCCTGCCTACGTACGGCCGATGCGGCCGGTGCGCTGGCGGTGATCGTGCCGAAGGACAAGTCCGCTACTCTCAATGCCACGGTGCGTAAGGTCGCCTGCGGTGCTGCCGAGGTCATTCCGCTGGTGGCGGTGACCAATCTGGCGCGGACTCTGGAGAAGCTGCAGCAAAAGGGCCTTTGGATCGTGGGCACCGCCGGCGAAGCCGAGCAGTCACTCTACGAGCAGCATCTCACCGGTCCAATCGTCCTGGTCATGGGCGCGGAAGGTCGCGGCATGCGCCGGTTGACCCGCGAGCACTGTGACTATCTGGTGCGTCTGCCGATGGCGGGTAGCGTCAGCAGTCTGAATGTCTCGGTTGCCACCGGCGTCTGCCTGTTCGAGGCGCTGCGTCAGCGCGGCCTTGGCCAACCGGCTCGTTAGCGCCAGGCGACGCATGTACTGAAACCGATCGGTCTTTTTGTGGTCAATCGCTGTCCCAGGCCCGCCGGATAGCGGCTGTTCGATTTTTTCGCTTGAGGGCCCCGGAATGCTGCCGGGGTCTCGCTGAGTTCGTTACGCGGCGTCAGGCTCGTACCATGGAGGTTGTATGCAGCAGCGCCCGTCTTTCGAGAGTCTGTTCCGGCTGTCGCCGAACGCCTATGTTCTGCTCGATCGCGATCTGGTCATCCTCGATGCCAACGCGGCTTACCTGGCCCTGACCGGCCGCAGGCTGGAGGAGATCCAGGGGCAGCGCCTTCACGAAGCGTTCGCAGCAGACCCGCTCAGCCCCGAGACGACTCGTGTGCAGGAGCTGCTCGACTCCTTTGCTCGTGTGCTCAGCCGCAAGGCGGTCGATACGCTGCCGGTTATCCGTTATTCCATCGCCCGCCACACGCCGCTCGGGCCTGTCTACGAGGATCGCTACTGGAGCGCCACGCACACGCCGATCCTGGATGAGCAGGGTGAAGTCGTGGCCATCCTGCAGCACACCTCCGACATCACCGAGCTGCAGGCCATGAAGGATTCGCTGAAGCAGGCTGCCGGGCATCAGCCTGTGCAGCAGCTCGAGCAAGGCGTCATGTCCCGCGCCAGGCTGCTGCAATCCGAGGGCGAGCAGTTGCGGCGCCTCTTCGCTCAGGCGCCTGGATTCGTCTGTTTCCTGCGCGGGCCGAATCACGTCTACGAACTGGTTAACGATGCATACCGGAAGGTCATCGGGCAGCGCCAGCTGCTGGGCAAGACAGTCCGCGAAGGGCTGCCCGAGCTAGAAGGGCAGCCGCTGATCGGTCTGCTCGACGAGGTCTACCGCAGCGGCCGACCGTATATCGGCAAGCGCGTGTCACTGTTTCTGAGGCGGCAGCCGGAGCGGGAGCCCGAAGAGGTCATCCTCGATTTCGTCCTGCAGCCGATCGTCGAGAACGATGGGCAGGTGGTCGGCATCTTCGTTCAGGGCCAGGACGTTACCGAGCAGCAGCGCAACGAAACGGAATTGCAGCGCTATCGTGAACATCTCGAGGAGCTGGTACGCGAGCGGACCCAAGCGCTCGAGCAGAGCGAGGCGGAGCGGCAGGTCGCCGAGCAGGCCCTGCAACAGGCTCAGCGCCTCGAGGCGGTGGGCAAGCTGACAGGCGGTATCGCCCATGACTTCAACAACATGCTGCAAATCATCGGAGGCAACCTGCAGCTTTTGCGTCGCAGCCTCGGCAACGATGAAACGGCTGCAAGACGTCTGAACTCGGCGGTCAGTGGGGTCGAGAAGGGCGCGCGCCTTGCCTCGCAGCTGCTGGCATTCGCCAGCCGGCAGCCGCTGCTGCCCCGGCAGGTGTATCTGCCCGATCTGCTGGAGCAGATGCATGAGTTGCTCGATGGCGCTCTCGGGTCTGCGGTGCAGGTTGATTTGGATGTCGTAGGTCGGCCCTGGCCGGTCTTTGTCGATGTCGGAAACCTGCAGAGTGTGGTGCTGAACCTGGCGGCCAACGCGCGTGACGCGATGGCCGGGCGCGGCCGGTTGGTGCTGCGTCTTGAGAATCGCTCGCTGAATGACGAAGCGTTGGAGCAGCCTGGGGATTATGTACTGCTCAGCGTCATCGACCAGGGCAGTGGTATGAGTGACGAGGTTCGAGCCCGGGCGTTCGAGCCCTTTTTTACCACCAAGCAGGAGAGCAACGCGTCGGGTCTCGGCTTGAGCATGGTCTACGGATTCGTCAAGCAGAGTGGCGGTTTCGTGACGCTGGGCAGCGGTGACAACGGTGGTGCGGCGGTGCATGTTCATCTGCCGCGCAGTGCGGGCGAGAACGCAGAGTCCGACGCCGTCAGCGAGCGCGAGCCCGCGCAGCCGGAGTCGGACGGCTCGTTGACCGTCGACGATGCAGGACTGAGGATTCTGTTCGTCGAGGACGATCCCACGTTGCGCATGCTGACCGGGGAGGTCTTGACGGAGCTTGGCCATCGGGTCGAGGTCAGCGAGACGGCTGAGGAGGCGCTGGGATTCCTGAATCGGCAGCCGTTCGATGTGCTGCTTACCGATGTCGGTTTGGCAGGAATGAGTGGAATCGACCTCGCGCGCCAGGCTGGCGCCCGTCATCCTGAGCTTGCGCTGGTGATTGCCTCGGGGTATGCCGTCAGTCCTGCCGAGGTGGGGATCGATCGACTGCGCACGATGATCAAGCCCTACGATATCCATCAGGTTCGCGAGCTGCTCGACGCGATTGGTAGCGAAAGGGCTGCGGCAAGCCGCTAACCTGCTCGGGCTGGTCAAATAATCACCAGCTTGCCTTGCGCCACTGCCGGCCCTTCTCTAGAATGGCGCCCCTTGCCTGGATGGCAGGCGTTTGCGCGCCTTTCTACAGACAAGACAACAAGTCATTCACTCCTTGCCTGACCGCATTGTCGGCAGGCTGCAACCCGTAAGGAGCAGTTATGCGTCATTACGAAATCATCTTTCTGGTTCACCCGGACCAGAGCGAGCAGGTCGGCGGCATGGTGGAGCGTTACACCAAGCTGATCGAAGAAGACGGTGGCAAGATCCATCGCCTGGAAGACTGGGGCCGTCGTCAGCTGGCTTATGCCATCAACAACGTGCACAAGGCTCACTACGTGATGCTGAACGTCGAGTGCAGCGGCAAGGCTCTGGCCGAGCTGGAAGACAACTTCCGCTACAACGACGCTGTCATCCGCAACCTGATCATTCGTCGCGACGAGGCCGTGACCGAGCAGTCCGAAATGCTCAAGGCCGAGGAAAACCGTAGCGAGCGCCGCGAGCGTCGTGATCGCCCTGAAAACACTGACGGCTCCAACGAGAGCGACAGTGACAGCAGCGATAACAACGCTGACGAGTAATCCACGGATCTATTGAGGAGCCTATTTCATGGCACGTTTTTTCCGTCGTCGTAAGTTCTGCCGTTTCACCGCCGAGGGCGTGAAAGAGATCGATTACAAGGATCTCAACACCCTGAAGGCCTACATCTCCGAGACCGGCAAGATCGTTCCTAGCCGCATCACCGGAACCAAGGCACGTTATCAGCGTCAGCTGGCCACCGCTATCAAGCGCGCCCGCTACCTGGCCCTGCTGCCCTACACCGACAGCCACGGCCGTTGATCCGGCTGGTCGACAGAAGTAAAGGATAAATCGCATGCGCGCCCTGGCTGAGTTCATCATGCGCGGCCGCATGCAGGCCATCTTCGTGGTGGCCGGTGCTGCGGCACTGCCCATGTTGTTCTGGCTGAGCGCTGCCGCAGGCAGTCTCGTGCTGCTGCGACGCGGGCTGAACGATGCGTTGAGTGTGCTGGTTTGGGCCGTGATACCGGCCCTGGCCTGGTGGTACTTCGGCGATCCGCGGACCCTGCTGGTATTGCTGGGTACGCTGGGCTTGGCCCTGGTACTGCGCGGTCAGGCGTCATGGGTGCGGGTGATGTTAAGCAGCGTGGGCCTGGGACTGCTGTATGTCTGGGCGCTCGGTGCGGTATTCGGCGAGCCGATCGCGGCGTTGGCTGGTGAGCTGCAGAAGGTATTGCCCGATGCGTTGTCGGGTGCCTACGAGCAGCTGTCGGTGGAAGAGCGTGGTCGGTTTGAGGCGCTGCTGATACCGGTGCTGACCGGCCTGCTGGCTGCGCTGCTGCAAATCGTCACCCTGCTGAGCCTGATGCTTGGGCGCTACTGGCAAGCCGCGCTGTACAACCCGGGCGGTTTCGGCAGCGAGTTTCGAGCGCTGCGGTTTCCGCCGCTACTGGCGACACTGCTGTTGCTGGGCATGCTGCTGGGGCCGAATCTCGGTGCGCAGTTGGCCGTACTGACGCCCCTGTGCAGCGTGCCGCTGGTGTTTGCCGGTCTCGCACTGATGCACGGGTTGGTCGCTCAAGGGCGCTTGCCGCGGTTCTGGCTGGTGGGGCTGTACGTCACGCTGGTGCTGTTCATGCAGTTGATTTATCCGCTACTGGCCGTTTTGGCCATTGTCGACAGTCTGTTTGATTTTCGTGGTCGCGCGGCCGGCAAGAACGGCGCGGGACCTGCGAACGGTGAAGGTTAAAAGTTAAGAGGTAAGACTCAAATGGAAGTCATCCTGCTGGAAAAGATCGCCAACCTGGGCAACCTGGGCGACAAGGTAAACGTCAAGGCCGGTTACGGCCGTAACTACCTGCTGCCGCAAGGCAAGGCTACCGCTGCGACCCCGGCCAACATCGCCGAGTTCGAAGCCCGCCGCGCCGAGCTGGAAAAAGCGGCTGCCGAGAAGAAGGCTTCTGCCGAAACTCGCGCTGCTCAGCTGGCCGAACTGGAAGTCACCATCACCGCTACCGCGGGCGATGAGGGCAAGCTGTTCGGTTCCATCGGCACTGCCGACATCGCCGATGCCCTGACCGCCTCCGGCGTCGAAGTGGCCAAGAGCGAAGTTCGTCTGCCGAACGGCACCATTCGCCAGACCGGCGAATACGACGTGGCTGTGCACCTGCACACCGACGTCGAAGCGACCGTCAAGCTGATCGTCGTAGCCGGCTAAGCCGTCGTCTGGCACCGCTGGTGCCTGACGAGTAACATCGGGCACGTTTCCGCGCGAGTGGAACGTGCCCTTTGTTTTTTCCGTAGTTTCGAATTTCGAGTGCCATGAACGACATCAGTGTCCCCCAGCAATACGATCTGGAAACCGCCGCGCTCAAGGTGCCGCCACACTCCATCGAGGCTGAGCAGGCGGTGCTTGGCGGTCTGATGCTGGACAACAATGCCTGGGAGCGCGTGCTCGACCAGGTCTCCGACGGTGATTTCTATCGTCACGATCATCGCCTCATCTTCCGCGCCATCTTCGCCCTGGCCGAACGCAACTCGCCGTTTGACGTGGTCACCCTGTCCGAGCAGCTGGACAAGGAGGGGCACCTGTCCCAGGTCGGCGGTCTGGCCTATCTTGGCGAGCTGGCGAAGAACACGCCGTCGGTGGCGAACATCAAGGCCTACGCGCAGATCATTCGCGAGCGCGCCACGCTGCGCCAGCTGATCGGCATCAGCAACGAAATCGCTGACAGCGCCTATGCTCCGCAGGGCCGCACCGGCGAGGAAATCCTCGATGAAGCCGAGCGGCTGATCTTCCAGATCGCCGAAGCGCGTCCGAAGACCGGCGGCCCGGTCGGCATCAACGACATCCTGGTCAAGGCCATCGATCGCATCGACACGCTGTTCAACGCCGGCGAGGCGATCACCGGCCTGTCCACCGGCTTCACCGATCTGGATGAAGCCACCAGCGGCCTGCAGCCGGCCGACCTGATCATCGTTGCCGGCCGTCCGTCTATGGGCAAGACCACCTTCGCCATGAACCTGGTGGAGAATGCCGTGCTGCGTACCGACAAGGCGGTGCTGGTGTTCTCGCTGGAGATGCCCGCCGACTCCATCGTCATTCGTATGCTCGCTTCGCTCGGGCGCATCGACCAGACCAAGGTGCGGGCCGGTAAGCTCGATGATGACGACTGGCCGCGGCTGACCTCGGCGGTGAATCTGCTCAATGACCGCAAGCTGTTCATCGACGATACCGCCGGCATCAGCCCGTCGGAGATGCGTGCGCGCACACGGCGCCTGGCTCGCGAGCACGGTGAGATCGCCATGATCATGGTCGACTACCTGCAGCTGATGCAGATTCCTGGCTCCAGCGGTGACAGCCGGGTCAACGAGATTTCCGAGATCTCGCGCTCGCTGAAAGGCCTGGCGAAGGAGTTCAATTGCCCGGTGATCGCCCTGTCCCAGCTCAACCGCTCGCTGGAGCAGCGACCCAACAAGCGCCCGGTGAACTCAGACCTTCGTGAATCGGGGGCAATCGAGCAGGACGCGGACATCATCATGTTCGTCTACCGCGACGAGGTGTATCACCCGGAAACCGAGTACAAGGGCGTCGCCGAGATCATCATCGGCAAGCAACGGAACGGTCCGATCGGCACCACACGCCTGGCGTTCCTCGGCAAGTACTCGCGTTTCGAGAATCTGGCGCCGGGCAGCTACCAGTTCGACGACGAGTAGTCGGCCGTCTCGCCAGGCGGCGGGGGAGGGCGTCGTCCATGCCCCTCGCCGAGCTCCGCTCTGCAAGGTCGTGCGCAGCGGAGTAAGATTCCAGCCTCACCCGCCGTTGTACAGGAACAGTCCCATGCGTCCGCTGGTTGCCACGGTCGACCTGACCGCGCTTCGTCACAACTACCTGCTCGCCAAGCAATGCGCACCACAGCGCAAGGCCTTCGCCGTGGTCAAGGCCAACGCCTATGGGCATGGCGCACCGGAGGCGGTGGCGGCATTGCGCGAAATTGCCGATGGTTTCGCCGTGGCCTGCCTGGAAGAGGCAGAGGTGATCCGTGGCTGCGCACCCGACGCGCGCATCCTGCTGCTGGAGGGCTGCTTCGAGCCATCCGAGTACCAACGAGCGGCTGAGCTGGGGCTGGACATCGCTGTTCAGGACGAGCGCCAGGCCGACTGGCTGCTGGCTGCCGAGCTGGTGCGCCCGCTGAACGTCTGGCTCAAGCTGGATTCGGGCATGCACCGGCTGGGCTTCGGCGTGGACGGCCTGCGCGAGTGTCACGCGCGGCTCAAGGGCGCGGACCAGGTCGGCGAACTCAATCTGATCAGTCACTTCGCCTGTGCCGACGAGCGTGGCCACGCGCTGACCGACACCCAGCTGGAGCGCTACGCAGAGCTGCTGGAGCTCTCGTTCGACAACTGCTCGCTGGCCAATTCCGCCGCCGTGCTGACCCTGCCGCAGGCGCATATGGCCTGGGTCCGCCCCGGGATCATGCTCTACGGCGCGACGCCGTTTACCGAGCTGAGCGCTCGGGAGCTTGGGCTGAAACCGGTGATGACGCTGACTGGCGCGCTGATCGCGGTACGCGAGGTGCCGGTCGGCGACAGCGTCGGTTATGGCGCGAGCTGGGTGGCGCAGCGTCCGTCGCGTATCGGCACCGTCAGCTGTGGCTACGCCGATGGTTATCCGCGTACCGCGCCGTCCGGCACCTCGGTGGTGATCCATGGACAGCGCGTGCCGCTGGCCGGGCGAGTGTCGATGGACATGCTCGCCGTGGACCTGACCGACTTGCCGCAGGCGCAGCTTGGCGACGCGGTGGAGCTGTGGGGTACGCAGATGCCCATCGACGAGCTCGCCCAGGCCTGTGGCACCATCGGCTACGAGCTGCTGACCAAGGTGACCGGGCGCGTGCCGCGCCGTTATATCGGCTGATCGGCTGGCGTGCGCCCGTCCTGCTGGACCCAGCTCGCCCGGCCCTGCTGCTTGGCGCGATAGAGCGCCTCGTCAGCGGCCTTGTAGAGCCGGCTGAACTCCTCGGCATGCTGCGGAAAGAACGCGGCACCGACGCTCACGGTCACCGCCAGGCTGGTGCCCCGGTAGCGCACCGGTAGCGACAGCTCGTGCAGCAGCCGTTCGGCGACCTGGCCGGCGTCCTGCTCGACGTTCGGCCCGGTCAGCAGTATCGCGAATTCATCCCCGCCCAGCCGGGCCGCCATGTCGCTGCTGCGCACCAGGCTGCGCAGTCGCTGGCCCAGCGTGCGCAACAGCAGATCACCGGCATCATGGCCGTGGCCGTCGTTGATCGGCTTGAAGTGATCCAGATCGATCAGCAGCAGCGCGATCGACTCACCGCGCCGCGCGGCCTCGGCCATGGCCGCTTCGACCCGCTCGATGAGGTAGCGCCGGTTGGGCAGCTCGGTCAGCGGGTCGTGGAAGGCGGCCTGTTTGAGCTCGATTTCCCGTTCGCTGAGGTCGCGGTTGGCCTGCGCCAGCTCGGCGGTACGCGCCTCCACCGCCAGGCTGAGTTGTTCGGCGCTGGCCTGGACCTGCTTCAGTCGCGCGGACTTTTCCCGGTCGGCGTGTTCCAGTGCCGCCGCGCGCTCCTGCTTGAGTATCTGGATGCGCGAGGCCAGGGCGAAGGAGAACAGGATGGACTCGGCAGCCACCGCCAGCGGAAAGACGTAGCCGCTCCAGGCCGCCGGTTGGATCACGCCGGTGGCGCGCAGCAACAGCAGATTGACGCTGCCCAGGATCACGCCGAAGCCGCAGAGGTAGAGTAGGGCGGGAAAGTAACCCTGGCGCCAGCGGCGGAACGAGGCCCACAGCGACGCCGGGATCGCGGTCAGGGCCAGCACGACGAAGACCCAGGCGCCGAACGCGCGCAACCCGAAGATGTTGAGCAGTACGGCTGTGACATAGAGGCACAAGGCAAAGGTCAGCAGGCGGTGGGCCCAGGGCACGAAACGGCGGGTCTGCAGCAGGGTCTGGGTGAAGCGGCAGGCGCTGAAACCCCAGAGCGCCGGGATGCTGATGCGATCCAGCCAGAAGGGCACCGGTCCGTTCGGCCAGAGGTACTGAAAGCCATGTCCGGTCATGCCCAGAATCATCAGCAGCGCGCCACTGGTGGTCATTACGTACCAGAAATAGGCGTTGTCGCGCAGGCTGAGGAAGATGAACAGGTTGTACAGCAGCATGGCCAGGATCAGGCCATAGATCAGGCCGAGAAACAGGTTCTCGCCCACTGCCTGCTCCTGCAGCGTGTCGAGCTGCCAAACCTTGAGCGGAAAGGAGTTGCCGGCCGGGTCGTAGCTGCGCAGATAAAAGGTCAGCGGGCGCTGGTCGCTCAGCTCGGGAAGGCGGAACAGCATGCGCCGGTAGGGATGGTCGCGCCCTTCATGGAAGCCGACCAGCTCGCCGGACTGGCGCTCGTGCCAGCCACCCTCGCCGTCCGGCAGGTAGAGGCGCAGGTCCTTCAGCGTTACCGAGCCGACCTCCAGCCACCAATGTGCCGGCGCGTCGCTGGTCCGCTGTAGCGTGACCTTAACCCACCAGGGGTGCGGGCTCTGGCCTACGCTGGCCTTGCCCTGCGCCGGCTGAAAGCGCGCCTGCACCTCAGGGCGTTGCAGGCCCGTCGTCTCCAGCTCGGCGCCGGGATCCATCAGCAATTCCACATGGGCATTCAGACTTCGGCCGCTGTCATGCGCGCCGATCAAGGCTGTATCGGCATGGGCGGGCAAGAGCGTGCCAAGGCACAGCAGGAGGGCGAGGAGGACGGCGTGCACCAGGATCTCCCGGGCTCGATACGTGGGTCGGGTGGCGCGAGTATAGCGGGAGACGAAAGCGCAGCGCGCGCCTGTCGGCAAGGCCGATAAAGACCCTGCACAGTGGTCGGGCTTGGTTATTTTTTGTGCTATATTCCGCGCCCGTTTTCGTTGCCCCGGTTTTCCGCCATGCACGCCGTCAAGCCACTGTTCGACTATCCCAAGTACTGGGCCGAGTGTTTCGGTCCGGCGCCGTTCCTGCCGATGAGCAGGGAGGAGATGGATCAGCTCGGCTGGGACTCGTGCGACATCATCATCGTCACCGGTGATGCCTATGTCGACCACCCGTCCTTCGGCATGGCGATCATCGGCCGCCTGCTCGAGGCCCAGGGCTTTCGCGTCGGCATCATCAGCCAGCCGGACTGGCAGAGCAAAGACGACTTCATGAAGCTCGGCGAGCCGAATCTGTTCTTTGGCGTCGCTGCCGGCAATATGGACTCGATGATCAATCGCTACACCGCCGATCGCAAGGTGCGTTCCGACGACGCCTATACCGCGGGCGGCCTGGCCGGCAAGCGTCCGGATCGCGCCAGCCTGGTCTACAGCCAGCGCTGCAAGGAGGCCTACAAGCACGTGCCGGTGGTGCTTGGCGGCATCGAGGCCTCGCTGCGCCGTATCGCCCATTACGATTATTGGTCGGACAAGGTGCGCCGCTCGATCCTGATGGACGCCACCGCGGACATGCTGCTCTACGGCAACGCCGAGCGTGCGATCGTCGAGGTGGCGCAGCGCCTGGCGCGTGGCGATACGATCGAGGCCATCACCGATGTGCGCGGCACCGCCTTCATCCGCAAGGACACCCCCGAAGGCTGGTTCGAGATCGACTCCACCCGCATCGACCGCCCCGGCAAGATCGACAAGATCATCAACCCCTACGTCAACACGCAGGACCTGTCCGCCTGCGCCATCGAAAAGGACAAGGGGCCACAGGACGACCCGAACGAAGCCCGGCCGGTGGAGCTGCTGCCACACCCGAAACTCGAGCGTGAGCGCACGGTGATCCGCCTGCCGTCTTTCGAAAAGGTGCGCAACGATCCGGCGCTGTATGCCCACGCCAACCGGGTGCTGCACCTGGAAACCAACCCAGGCAACGCCCGCGCGCTGGTGCAGCGTCACGACGACCGTGAGCTGTGGCTCAATCCGCCGCCGATTCCGCTGACCACCGAGGAAATGGACTATGTGTTCGCCGCGCCCTATGCGCGCGTGCCGCACCCGGCATACAACGGCGCGAAGATTCCCGCCTACGAAATGATCCGCTTCTCGGTGAACATCATGCGCGGCTGTTTCGGCGGATGTACCTTCTGCTCGATCACCGAGCACGAGGGACGCATCATCCAGAGCCGCTCCCACGAGTCGATCCTCCACGAGATCGAGGAAATGAAGAACGTGCCGGGCTTCACCGGTGTGGTCTCCGACCTCGGCGGGCCGACTGCCAATATGTATCGCCTGGCCTGTAAGAGCCACGACATCGAGAAGCACTGCCGCAAGCCGTCCTGCGTGTTCCCCGGGATCTGCGAGAACCTCGATACCGACCACAGTTCGCTGATCGAGCTGTACCGCAAGGCGCGTGCGCTGCCGGGCGTGAAGAAGATCCTGATTGCCTCCGGCCTGCGCTACGACCTTGCGGTGGAGTCGCCGGAGTACGTCAAGGAGCTGGTCACCCACCATGTCGGCGGTTACCTGAAGATCGCGCCGGAGCACACCGAGCGTGGTCCGCTGGACAAGATGATGAAGCCGGGCATCGGCACCTACGACCGCTTCAAGCGCATGTTCGAGAAGTACTCGAAGGAGGCGGGCAAGGAGCAGTACCTGATCCCGTACTTCATTGCCGCGCACCCCGGCACCACCGACGAGGACATGATGAACCTCGCCCTGTGGCTGAAGGCCAACGGCTTCCGCGCCGATCAGGTACAGGCGTTCTACCCGTCGCCGATGGCCTCGGCCACCGCCATGTACCACACCGGCAAGAACCCGCTGCGCAAGGTGACCTACAAGAGCGAAGGCGTCACCGTGGTCAAGAGCGAGGAGCAGCGTCGTCTGCACAAGGCTTTCCTGCGTTATCACGATCCGAAGGGCTGGCCGCTCTTGCGCGAGGCGCTGATCCGCATGGGCCGCGCCGACCTGATTGGCAGCGGCAAGCACCAGCTGATCCCGGCACACCAGCCAGCCACCGAGGGTTACCAGAGCGCGCGACGCAAGAACTCCACGCCGGTCGGCAGCAAGAAGGCCGGGCAGGGCGGCAAGATCCTCACCCAGCACAACGGCCTACCGCCACGCAGCCATGACGGCAACGCCTGGGACAAGCGCGAGCAGGCCAAGGCCGCGGCCGAGGCCCGGCGCAAGGCGCAGAAGAGCGGCAAACCGGCCGGCAAGGGTGGCAAGCCGCAGCGCCCGGTTGCACCCCGTTAGCGGTAGCGGTTCTTCGGCATAGGAAAGCGGAGCGCCAGGCTCCGTTTTCTTTTCTAGAACCTGAACGCCTGGGTCGCATGATCCAGTTCGCTGCCGAGCTGCAGCATCTGCGCACTTTGCTCACGGCCCCGGCTGATGTGGTTCAGGTTGGCGTCGCCGAGTTGGTGGATGCGTTCGCTGTGCCCGCGAATCTCGCCCACCGCCTCGCCCTGTTGCGCGGTCGCCTGGGCGATCTGTTCGGCCATGCGACTGATGGTGGCGATGGTCGAGACGATCTCGTCCAGCGCCTGATCGGCACTCTGGGCGAGGTTCGCGGTGCTTTCGGCATGCTCGACCTGGCTGCGCATCGCCTCGACCGATTGCCGTGCGGCCTGCTGCAGGCGGCCGATCAGCTGTTGGATCTCTTCGGTGGCGCCGCTGGTGCGCTGCGCCAGCGAGCGAACCTCGTCGGCCACCACGGCGAATCCGCGGCCATGCCCGCCGGCGCGGGCGGCCTCGATAGCAGCGTTCAGCGCGAGCAGATTGGTTTGCTCGGCGATGGCGCGGATCACCGTCAGCACGTTGCCGATGGTGGTGGTTTCGTCGGCGAGGCGCTCGATGGCAGCGGCATTGTCCTGCACTTCGCTGACCAGGCCATGCAGGCCGGTCAGGCTTTGGCCGATCACCTGCTGGCCGTGCTGCACCGCCCGGGAGGCGGCGCGACTCGCTTCAGCCGCTTCTCCAGCGCCATCGGCCACCTGCTGGATGGTCGCTTCCAGCTCGCCCAGCGAATCGCGAATCTGCGCTGTATCGCCGGTCTGGCGCTGGGCTCCGTCATGCAGATCGCTGCTCATCTCATCGAGGTTGCGGCTGCTGGCTGCAACCTGGATCGCCTGCTGGCGCAGCGTTCCAACCAGCTCCAGCAGGTAGCTGCGCAGGCGGTTGAGCGAGGTCTCGATGTCGGTGATTTCAGTTATTTTCGTCTCGATGCGCACCGCGCTGGCGAAATCGCCCTTCGCCCAGCTGGAGAGGGCCGGCACCAGTTGGCCAAGGGCGCGGGTCAGCTGGCGTTGCAGGCGGTCGATCGCCAGGGCGATAAGCAGTATCAGCGCGATGATGCCCACCTGTATCAGGCGCACCTCGCCCTGGATGCGGCTGTGCTCGGCGCGCACGGCGGGCTCCAGTTCGGCCAGTGCCTGCTCGACGCTGGCGATCTTCTGCGTGCTGCTGTCGAGCAACGCACGGCGTTGGCGGATCAACTCGCGGGTGCGTTGCAGCTCGGCAGGGTAGCGCTTGATCAAGCTTGCGAGCTCGCGCTTGAGGGCGATGCCGCGGTCTTCGCTGTGTTGGTCTGCGCCCTCGCCCAGCTCCAGCAGTGCGGCGAAACTGCTGGCGGCCGACTGCGTAGCGGCCTCGACGCCCAGCAAGGGCAGGGCTTCGAGCTTTGCGGCCTCCTGTTCCAGGTTGTGCAGCACCTGCTCCACCTCGCCAGCCAGATCATCGCGACCGCTGCTCACCAGTTTGCCCCGGGCGTGCCCCAGGCGCTGCAGCTGTTGGGCGGCTGCGAACAGCGGGCCCTGATACGCCTGTGCGCTCGGATGGCTGGCCTGGCTTCGGTATTCATCCAGCTGCGAAAGGACACCGCTCAGCTCCCGTTCCGCCTGCAATAGCAGGCCTTGCGGGTCACCTGCCAGCTTGCCGGCTGCAAGCAGGTCATCGGCACTGAAGCGGTTCAGTTCCTCTAGGCCGGGGCGAAGCTGATCTGCCAATTTGCCGGGCAGTTGGCCGATGTCCTGCTTAAGCTCGACGAGGGCCTGCTGCGCCTGGGCATGGCGCAGGGCGTCGCCGCTGCCGAGGTAGGCGTGGATGTTCTCCGCGACCTGATGCTGGAACTGCTGGGACAGCCCCAGGTAGCGAGCCATCAGCAGGTAGGGACGCTCCAGCGCTCGCTCCGACCACCAGAGCGTGGCTCCGAGCGCCAGGCAGACCGCTACGAGCAACAGGGTATTGAGAGTGGTGAGCGACTTCAGGCGCATCCTCGCCTCGCATAATGGATCGAGAGGCCTGAAAGGTATGGCAATTTAATGTCAGTCTTGTGACAGTGTTACCCGGGCCGCTCCCCGGGTGATGCCGGCGAGCCTGTCTCAGTAGCGTTCGACGCGATTGCGACCGCCGTGTTTGGCTCGGTAGAGCGCTTCGTCCGCCTGCTGAGTGAGTGTCTTGACCTCGGCATCCGCGGTCAGCTCAGTCACGCCGCAGCTGAAAGTGCAGCTCAGGTCCTCCGGTTGCGCGGGGAAGTGGATCTCGGCGAAGCGCTGGCGGATATCGTCGAGTACCTTGCAGGCCGCGCTGGCGGGTGTGTCGGGCAGCACAACGGCGAACTCCTCACCACCGTAACGGCCGATGTGGTCGGTCTTGCGCAGGCGTTGCTTGAGAAACAGCGCGAGGCTCTTGATGACACGGTCGCCCATGGGATGGCCGAAGGTGTCGTTGACGCGCTTGAAGTGATCGATGTCGAGCATCGCGAAACTGAGCGGACGGTCGTCGCGCCGGGCACGAAAACGCGCGTCCTCGAGCAATTGCAGACTGTGGGTGTGGTTGTACAGGCCGGTCAGGCTGTCGCGCACGATGCGCGCCTTCAGGCTTCGCGCGCGTGTGGCGCGGGTGCGCACGGTTGCGATCAAGTGGCTTGGCTTGATCGGCTTGGTGAGAAAGTCGTCGCCGCCTTCGCCCATGGCGTCGAGCTGCTTGTCCAGATCGTCCTCGGCGGACAGGTAGATGATCGGGACGCTGACATAGCGCTCATGCTGGCGAATCACCTTGGCCAGTTCCGTACCCAGGCAGTCGGGCATGTACATGTCGAGAATGATCAGGTCGGGCTGGAACTCGGCGAGCGCGCCAATCGCCTGGATCGGCTCCAGCAGTGTGTGGGTGACGATGCCAGCGTTGTTCAGTACCCGCTCGGTATGCGTTGCCTGGGCTCGGGAATCGTCAACGATCAATACGCGGATCGGTTCGTAATGTGCCGTGCGGGTGAATATCTCGATCTTCTCCAGCAGACTGCTGGCATCCAGGGTGCCGGTGAAGAACTCCAGACCGCCGGCACGAACGGCGGCAAGCCGGGTCGGCGTATCCGTTTCGCAGTGGCTGAAGAACAGCAATGGCAGCTTCGCCTCGAGTCCCTGCTGGATTTGCTCGGCCAGCCGCAGGCCTTCGCCTGGGCCGTTGAAATCGACTTCCATGACGATGGCGGAAGGGTGGCGGCGATGCATGGCGGCGCGAAACGCCGCGACATTGCCGAACGCCTGCGCAGACATACTGAAGAAGTCCAGCTGACGCACCAGATGCTCAGCGCGCTCCTGATCCTGCAGTGCGATGTACACCGGTTTGCTCAAGGGTGGCAGGAAGGACTGGTTGTGCGGGTCGTTATGGCGCAGGCCGGTCCGCGCCAGGCGGTAAATCAGCTGGCTGAGCGTAGATATGGTGCTGCTGGACAGGCGGCCGCGGTTGTCCCTGATGTCGCCGAGGCAATCCTCGATGTTCAGCGCCAGCTCGGCATGCTCGGTCTGCTCGAAGCGGTCGGCAAATCGCCGAAGGCGGGAGGTCGCTTCGGTAAGGGCCGTATGGTAGCCATCGTTCCATTCGCTGCGCTGCAGTTGCTGCCAGACTTCGAGCACCTCGCGAGCCTGATGAATGACCCGTTGGGCAAAGTGCTGCTTGAGTTCTTCCTGATCCGACATGACGAAATTCCTGTGCACCCGGTGCGCTGCCTCGGTGCTTTGTAGTGGCGGCATGCTATCACCGCCCGTGCGCTTTGGAAGTGCGTCGCGCGGTAGTGGTTCTCAATTTGACACTGAGCACGGCGGGACGCTGCGTTATAGTAAGAAAACTCTCCGCAACGCCCCCGGCTACCTGCGGTCGAACTCCCGAATCCGCGAGAAGGACACATAACACATGTTGGACTGGAAGAATCGCTTCGCCCGTATCGGTCGCACGAACGGCTCGGCCGGGACCGCCCGTCAGGGTGGTAACCCGCTTCTACTGGTCCTCGCCGCTCTGGTGGGCCTCTACTTGCTGGTGACGTTGCTCGTGGGCTGGTACTGGAGCCGCGAGCCCGACCTGTTCCCTGTGCAGCAGCATGCGCGCCAGAGCGCCGAAGCGGCACAGCTGCAGCTGGTCAGCGGCTACACCACGGTCGAAACGCTCAAGCGGGTGGCCAGCACGTTGCTGGACAAGCCCGGCGGTTATCTGAGCAACGACATTGCGCCGCCTGGACTGTGGTTGGACAACATGCCGAGCTGGGAGTACGGCGTGCTGGTGCAGGTTCGCGACCTGGCGCGTGCGTTGCGCAAGGACTTCGCTCGTTCGCAATCGCAGTCGACTGAGGATCCGGACCTGGCCAAGGCCGAGCCGCTGTTCAATTTCGACAACCGCAGCTGGACGCTGCCGGCGTCGGAATCCGAGTATCGCAACGGCATTCGCGCCCTCGATCGCTATCTGGCACGGCTGAGCGACCCGGCGCCAAAGGCCTTGTTCTATACCCGCGCCGATAATCTGAACAACTGGCTGGGCGACGCGGCGACGCGACTGGGCTCGCTGTCCCAACGTCTCTCGGCTTCCGTCGGCCGCGTGCGGCTGGATACCGATATCGCACCGGAACAGGAGCGGGCCGGCATCGTGCCGCAGGTCAAGGAGCAGGTGGTGGAAACCCCCTGGATGCAGATCGATAACGTCTTCTTCGAGGCGCGCGGCCAGGCCTGGGCGCTTTCGCATCTGCTGCGTGCAATCGAGGTGGATTTCGCTGACGTCCTGGCCAAGAAGAACGCCACCATCAGCGTCCGGCAGATCATCCGCGAGCTGGAGGCAGCGCAGGAGCCGCTGTGGAGCCCGATGGTGCTGAACGGCAGTGGTTATGGTGTGCTGGCCAATCACTCGCTGGTGATGGCCAATTACATCTCGCGCGCCAATGCGGCGATCATCGACCTGCGCAACCTGCTGTCGCAGGGGTAGGGCGCAGCGTTCGTATCCGGGGGCAGGCGCCTACGCCTGCCACTCAGTCCAGTCCGAGTTTCTTCAGACGGTAACGCATCGAGCGAAAGGTCAGCCCCAGTCGCTGGGCCGCCGCGGTGCGGTTCCAGCGGGTTTCCTCAAGGGCCTGCATGATCAGCTTGCGCTCGATCTCTTCCAGGTGGTCTTCCAGATTATCGATCTGCGCCAGACTGGCTTCGCCGTTCTCCGACAGGCCCGGGCTGTCGGCTAGACGCAGGTCGCCGGCCTTGATCTCGTCATCTTCACAGAGCGTGTAGGCCCGCTCGAGCATGTTCTCCAGCTCGCGCACGTTGCCCGGGAAACGATAGTTTTCCAGCTTCGCCAGGGCATCAGGATGCAGCCGGGCACTGCTGTCGCCGCATTCCTGTGCCAGCCGGCGGAGCATGGCATCAGCGAGCAAACCGATGTCTTCACGGCGCTCGCGTAGTGGCGGCACACGCAGTTCGATGACGTTCAGACGGTAATACAGGTCCTGGCGGAAGCGGCCTGCGGCCACTTCGCTGGCCAGATCCTTGTGGGTGGCACAGAGGATGCGGACGTCGACCATTACTTCCTGCGCACCGCCGACCGCGCGTACGGCCTTTTCCTGGATGGCGCGCAGCAGCTTGACCTGCATCGGTAGCGGCAGGTCCGCCACTTCGTCGAGGAACAGCGTGCCGCCATTGGCCGCCTGGAACAGTCCGGGTTTGTCCTCGATGGCGCCACTGAAGCTGCCCTTCTTGTGGCCGAAGAATTCGCTTTCCATCAGTTCCGAAGGGATCGCGCCGCAATTGACCGGCACGAAGGGCTTGTCGCTGCGTGGGCCCTGTTCGTGAATCAGGCGGGCCACCAGTTCCTTGCCGCTGCCCGATTCGCCGCTGATGTAGACCGGTGCCTGGCTGCGGGCGAGCTTGCCGATCTGCTTGCGCAGGACCTTCATCGGCGGCGAACTGCCTAGCAGGCGATTGTCCACTGGCGATTCGGTCGCCGGTGCGCGCAGCCGCAAGGCGGTGCTGACGAGTTCGCGAAGGCGGTTGAGATCCACAGGTTTGGTCAGAAAATCGAAAGCGCCAGCCTTCAGGGCGCCGATGGCGGTGTCGAGACTGCCATAGGCGGTGATCATCGCCACCGGCAGTTGCGGATGCTGCTGCTGGATGTACTGCACCAGATCCAAGCCGCTGCCGTCGGGCAGACGCATGTCGGTCAGGCACAGATCATAGTGCTCGCGTGCCAGGCACTCGCGCGCTTCCTTGAGGTTGCGGGCGCTGCGGGTATCGAGCTTCATGCGCCCGAGGGTGATCTCCAGCAACTCGCGGATATCGGGCTCGTCATCGATGATCAATGCTTTCTGGCGCGCGGTCATGGTCTTGCTCTTGATTCGTGAAGCGGGTCTCCCCGGCTAAGGGGCAGGGCAGCATGTTAACCCCGCCGAGGGTCGCCGTGGCTGTCGCTTTGGTCGATGTGTGATGCGCTGCCGGCAAGCGGCGAGCTCAACTCAGCTTACGCGGGTGGGCGAAGACGATGCGGAAGCAGCTACCGCCTTCGGGCCGTTCGCGATAATCCAGTCGAGCCTGATTGCTCTCGCAAAGTTCTCGCGAGATGTAAAGCCCCAGGCCGGTGCCCTTGCTCTCGGTGGTAAAGAACGGCTCGAACACGTTGTGCAGTTGGTCGGCAGCAATGCCGGGGCCGTCATCGAGCACCTCGACGATCGGCAGATCGCTCTGCTCGTCGCGGAAAAGTCGCAGCCAGACCTGCGCCTGCGAATGCTGCTGCCCACTGTAGCGCAGGCCGTTCTGCACCAGGTTGGTCAGCACCTGGGTCAGCTGATTGGGGTCCATGCGGGTCTGCAGCGAACTGCCGATCGTTTCCACATGCACCGTCTGTTGTGGGGCCAGGCCTTGGCGGAACTCGCTCGCGAAGCGATGCAGCCAGTACTTGAGGTCCAACAACTGTGGCTCGGCCTGTCGGCGCCGCGAGAGTTGCAGGACGTTCTCGATGACCAGGTTCATGCGCCGAGAGTGGTCCTGAATGATCTGCGCCAGGCGACGGTCCGGGCCGTCCAGCTCCTCGGACTCCTGAAGCAGCTGTGCGGCATGGCTGATGGCGCCCAGCGGGTTGCGTATCTCGTGGGCAATGCTGGCGGTGAGCCGTCCGAGAGATGCGAGCTTGAGCTGCTGCGCTTTCTGCGCGATCTGCGAGATGTCCTCGAGAAAGACCAGGGTGTCGAGCTTGTTGCCATGTTGCAGGGCGGCGAAGCTCGGCTGGAGCGTCGGGCCACCCGGCGTTGCCTTGAGATTCTGCGGGCGCAGGGTGGGATTGCCGCGCCATTGTTGCAGGGCTTTGAGCAACTCCGGGCAGCGCGGGGCAAGACGCTCGCCGGTCAGCGATTCGTCCTGGCCGAGTAGCTGCAGCGCGCCCTGGTTGGCCAGCAGCACGCGTTCCTGGGGGCTCAGCACCATGATGCCGGTGCGCATGCGCTGCAGGATAAGCGCGTTGAGTGCTTCGAGGTTGGCGACGTCCTCGGCGCGCTGGCGTGCGAGATTTTCGCTCGCCTGCAGGCGCCGCGTGAGGCCTTGCACGAGAAACGCGGCAGCGAAACAGAGGGTGCCGAGCGCGGCGGCCTGAACATACTGGCTGCTGGCTTCAGGCCGGCTGATGCTGAGATAAAAGGTCAGGTAGATCAGGCCAATCGCTGCCACGGCGGCAACAAAGAACCCGATACGCCCGCGCAGCAGGATGTTGGCGATCGCGACGGCAATGATCAGCAGGTTGCCGATTCCACTCGGCGTGCCTCCACCGAAATAGAACAGGCCGGACAGCAGGATCACGTCCATCAGTGCCAGGCCGAGCACAGGCAGGTCACGCGCAGGGTTCTGCACCAGCACGGCGACCACGATGTTCAGGATCAGATAGAGCCAGGCACCGTACTGGAACAGCTGCGGATTGCTCATCTGCAACAGGTCATTGTGCAGATCACTGCTTATCAGCAGTACCAGTGCCAGGCCGATGGTCAGGCGATAGAGGTGATACAGGCGGAGGATGCGTCGCCCCTGATCGCCGAGAAAAGCGAGGTTTTCAGTGCCCACCAGGCGTGCTGTCCTGCTCCAGGTGGGCCTGGCTGCAGTACCAGCGTCCCTGGGACTGCAGCGCCTGATCCTGCGGTACGTGCACGCCGCACTGGGCGCAGCGGACCATTGGCAGGCTGCCCTGTTGCTGTGTGGTGGGTGCTTTCTTCTGGGTCAGGCGCCGCCAGAGCCAGAAGGCGGCGGCGATCAGTGCGATCCAGAACAGCAGTCGAAACAGCCCCATATCGTTTCCTTCCCCTTTAAGCGTGACGACCGGCGATCGTTTGAGCCAGGGCCGATCCAGGCCCTTTGCGCCGCCGGTGACGTGCGCGGGGCTCGTCGGGGCGGCGCCAGGTCAGTCCAGTCAGTCGAACAGGCCGAAAGTCAGGCGGCTCCACCAGGAGCGCTTCGGCTCCTGCTGCTCCACTTCCTTGAGCACGGGACGCAGCTCATCGGGCAGGTCACGTGCGGCGTTCTCGTACTGGCGCAACACGTCGCGGTTGGCGCGGGAAGTGTCGGGGCGCGGCGCTTCGCCTTCGATCAGGCCGAGTGTGGCCTTGCTCAGCCAGCTGCGAGTGTCTTCTTCGCGCTCGACGGGAGTGAACTTGCCGTCTTCCAGAGTGGCGTGATCGGGGTAATTAAGTTGCAGGGTTTTCAGGCTGGACTCGGCGAGGTCATCCAGGCCCAGGCGCTGGTACGCCTCGGTCATCACTGCCAGGCCGTCGGCTACCGCGGGCGTCCCCTGGAAGTTCTCCACTACGTAGCGGCCGCGGTTGGCCGCCGCTACATAAGCCTGACGCTTGAGGTAGTAATGCGCGACATGGATTTCATTGGCCGCCAGCAGGTTGCGCAGATAGACCATGCGCGCCTTAGCGTCGGGGGAGTAGCGACTGTTGGGGTAGCGGCTGGTGAGCTGGGCGAACTCGTTGAACGAATCACGCGCGGCGCCGGGGTCGCGTTTGGTCATGTCCAACGGCAGGAAGCGGGCTAGCAGGCCACGATCCTGATCGAACGAGGCCAGGCCCTTTAGGTAGTAGGCGTAATCGACATTCGGGTGCTGCGGATGCAGGCGGATGAAGCGCTCTGCTGCCGAGCGCGCGGCCTCCGGCTCGACGTTGCGGTAGTAAGCGTAGATAAGCTCGAGCTGTGCCTGCTCGGCGAAGCGGCCGAAGGGATAGCGCGACTCCAACGCCTTGAGCTTGCTGATTGCGCTGGTATAGCTCTTGTTGTCCAGGTCGGCCTGTGCTTGCTGGTACAGCTCGACCTCACCCAGATTTTCATCGACGGTTTCGTTGGAGGAGCAGGCGGCGGTTAGGGCGAGAATGGCGATCAGCAGCAGGTGTTTCACTTGCATGGCGGCTTGCGTCCCTGTGACGGCTGGCTGTCTCGCGCGGAGCCGTCCTGTTATGATGAGCGCCCCGGTGCGCCGGGACAAAGACGCCGTATTTAAACACAAGCGTGTAGCCGAAACCAAAGGCCGCGCCGCCATCGGCGGTCCCCAGGCATCCATCAGCAGCGGATGCCGCTCGCCTCTCTCTGACGAATCTATCTCGCCGTATGTCCACGATCTCCAAACAGGCCATCCAACTCCGCGCCGAGGTGCCGTTCGACCTGGGCGGACAACGTCTCGATCAGGTCGCGGCGCAGCTCTTCTCCGAACATTCGCGTTCACGCCTCGCGGCCTGGATCAAGGATGGTCTGCTGACGGTGGATGGCGCCGTGCTGCGCCCCCGTGACACCGTGCATGCCGGTGCGGTGCTCGTGCTGAGCGCCGAACAGCAGGCGCAGGGCGAGTGGGTGGCGCAGGATATTCCGCTCGACATCGTCTATGAAGACGACCAGATTCTGGTGATCGACAAGCCGGCCGGGCTGGTGGTGCACCCCGCAGCCGGGCATGCCGACGGCACGCTGCTCAATGCGCTGCTGCATCACGTGCCAGATCTGATCAACGTGCCGCGCGCCGGCATCGTGCATCGTCTGGACAAGGACACCACCGGCCTGATGGTGGTGGCCAAGACGCTGCAGGCACAGACCCGCCTGGTCGAGCAGCTGCAGGCGCGCAGTGTCAGCCGCATCTACGAGGCCATCGTCATCGGCGTGATCATCACCGGCGGCACGGTCGATGCGCCGATAGGTCGTCACGGCCAGCAGCGCCAGCGCATGGCGGTGGTGGAGGGGGGCAAGCCGGCGATCAGCCACTATCGCGTACTTGAGCGCTTTCGTTCGCACACTCATGTGCGGGTCAAGCTGGAAACCGGGCGTACCCACCAGATTCGTGTGCACATGACCCACCTCGGCTACCCGCTGGTTGGCGATCCGCTGTACGCCGGGCGTTTCCGTATTCCGCCGGCGGCCAATCCGACGCTGGTGCAAACGCTGCGCGAGTTCCCGCGGCAGGCGCTGCATGCCCGTTTCCTCGAGCTGGATCATCCGGTGAACGGGCAGCGCATGAAGTGGGAGTCGCCATTGCCGGACGACTTCGTCTGGCTGCTGACGCTGCTGCAGCAGGATCGCGAGGCCTTCGTCGGGTGATCTGCTGGAACGCGGATTGGCTGCTGCCTGACTGGCCGGCACCGGCCCGCGTTCGCGCCTGCGTGACGACGCGCCAGGGTGGCGTCAGCGCGGCACCGTTCGACAGTTTCAATCTCGGCGATCATGTCGGCGATGACCCGGCGGCGGTGGCCTGGAATCGCCAGCACCTGCGCGATGCGCTGGGCTGTCAGCCGGTCTGGCTGGAGCAGGTGCATTCCAGCGTGGCGGTCAAGGCTGCGCCTGGTGCTTGCGCCACCGCCGATGCCAGCTGGAGCGAAGCGCCTGGCGAGGCGTGTGCGGTGCTCACCGCAGACTGCCTGCCGGTGCTGTTCTGCGACCGCGCCGCCAGTCGTGTCGCGGCGGCGCATGCGGGCTGGCGCGGGCTGGCCGGCGGCGTGCTGGAAGCGACGCTCGAGGCGCTGGCGCTTCGCCTTGAAGAGGTACTGGTCTGGCTGGGGCCGGCGATCGGGCCCGCTGCCTTCGAAGTGGGCGTCGAGGTGCGCGAGGCATTCATCGCGCAGCATCCCGCGGCTGCGGTGGCATTCCTGCCGAGCCGCAACGAGGGGCGCTTCATGGCCGATCTGTATCAGCTCGCGCGCATTCGCCTGGCCGCGGTCGGAGTCGAAGCCGTCTATGGCGGTGGCTTGTGCACCTTCAGCGATCCGCGTTTCTATTCCTATCGTCGCGCGTCACGCACGGGGCGCTTCGCCAGCCTGATCTGGCTGGAGCCTTAAGCCTGCGCTTGGTGGTTCGACAGGGGGCGTGACTCCGCGGTCCCGGCATGACCTGCATCAATGTCATCCGCCTTGAATCTCCAACAATCATCCTCATCTATGCTCCATCTCGTGGGCTATTTCTAAGGCGCGATTCATGGTGCCGGCCCGCTTTACCTGAGGATGAACATCCATGCGTATCGATCGTCTGACCAGCAAGCTTCAGCTTGCGCTCTCCGATGCCCAATCCATTGCCGTTGGCCTGGATCACCCTTCCATCGAGCCGTTGCACCTGATGCAGGCCCTGCTGGAGCAGCAGGGCGGTTCGATCAAGCCCCTGCTGATGCAGGTCGGCTTCGACATCAACGCGCTGCGCCAAGCCCTGACCAAGGAGCTGGACCAGTTGCCCAAGCTGCAGAACCCCACCGGTGACATGAACCTGTCGCAGGATCTGGCGCGTCTGCTCAATCAGGCCGATCGCCTCGCCCAGCAGAAGGGCGACCAGTACATCTCCAGCGAACTGGTGCTGCTTGCCGCGCTGGACAACAACACCCGTTTGGGCAAGCTGCTGCTGGCCCAGGGCGTGAGCAAGAAGGCCCTGGAGAACGCCATCAGCAACCTGCGCGGTGGCGCGGCGGTCAATGACCCCAATGCCGAGGAGTCGCGTCAGGCGCTGGACAAGTACACCGTCGACATGACCAAGCGCGCCGAGGAGGGCAAGCTCGATCCGGTGATCGGCCGTGACGACGAAATCCGCCGCACCATTCAGGTCCTGCAACGGCGCACCAAGAACAACCCGGTGCTGATCGGCGAGCCCGGTGTCGGCAAGACCGCCATCGTCGAAGGTCTGGCCCAGCGCATCGTCAATGGCGAGGTGCCGGATGGCCTGAAGGACAAGCGTCTGCTGGCGCTGGACATGGGCTCGCTGATCGCCGGTGCCAAGTTCCGCGGCGAGTTCGAGGAGCGTCTCAAGGCCGTGCTCAACGAGCTGTCCAAGCAGGAAGGCCGGGTCATCCTGTTCATCGACGAGCTGCACACGATGGTCGGTGCCGGCAAGGCCGAGGGCGCCATGGATGCCGGCAACATGCTCAAGCCCGCTCTTGCCCGGGGTGAGTTGCACTGTGTCGGCGCCACCACGCTGGACGAGTACCGCCAGTACATCGAGAAGGATGCCGCGCTGGAACGGCGCTTCCAGAAGGTGCTGGTGGACGAGCCGAGCGAGGAGGACACCATTGCCATCCTGCGCGGCCTCAAGGAGCGCTACGAGGTGCACCACGGCGTGACCATCACCGACGGCGCGATCATCGCGGCGGCCAAGCTCAGCCATCGCTACATCACGGATCGTCAGCTGCCGGACAAGGCGATCGACCTGATCGACGAGGCCGCCAGCCGCATCCGCATGGAGATCGACTCCAAGCCGGAAGAGCTGGATCGTCTCGACCGCCGGCTGATCCAGCTGAAGATCGAGCGCGAGGCGCTGAAGAAGGAGGACGACGAGGCCACCAAGAAGCGCCTGGCCAAGCTTGAGGACGATATCGCCAAGCTGGAGAAGGAATACTCGGATCTGGAGGAAATCTGGAAGTCGGAAAAGGCCGAGGTCCAGGGCTCCGCGCAGATCCAGCAGAAGATCGAGCAGGCCAAGGCCGACCTCGAGGCGGCGCGGCGCAAGGGCGACCTGGCGCGCATGGCCGAGCTGCAGTACGGCATCATCCCAGACCTCGAGCGCAGCCTGGAAATGGTCGACCAGCACGGCAAGAAGGAAAACCAGCTGCTGCGCAACAAGGTGACCGACGAGGAGATCGCCGAGGTGGTTTCCAAGTGGACCGGCATCCCTGTGTCGAAGATGCTCGAAGGCGAGCGGGACAAACTGCTGCGCATGGAAGACATGCTGCACACACGTGTCATCGGCCAGCATGAGGCGGTAGTGGCAGTGGCCAATGCCGTGCGTCGCTCGCGCGCCGGGCTGGCCGACCCGAACCGGCCGAGCGGTTCCTTCCTCTTCCTCGGCCCGACCGGTGTGGGTAAGACCGAGCTGTGCAAGGCGCTGGCCGAATTCCTCTTCGACACCGAAGAGGCGATGATCCGCATCGACATGTCCGAGTTCATGGAGAAACATTCGGTCGCACGTCTGATCGGCGCACCGCCGGGCTACGTCGGCTACGAGGAGGGCGGCTACCTGACCGAGGCAGTGCGTCGTAAACCCTACTCTGTCGTGCTGATGGACGAGGTGGAGAAGGCTCATCCGGACGTGTTCAACGTGCTGCTGCAGGTGCTCGAGGATGGTCGTCTGACCGACAGCCATGGGCGGACCGTAGACTTCAAGAACACCGTGATCGTCATGACCTCGAACCTGGGCTCGGCGCAGATCCAGGAGCTGGTTGGCGACCCCGATGCGCAGCGCGCTGCGGTGATGGATGCGGTGGCGCACCACTTCCGTCCGGAGTTCATCAACCGTATCGACGAGGTGGTGGTGTTCGATCCGCTCGGTCGCGAGCAGATCGCCGGCATCGCGGAGATCCAGCTGGGCCGGCTGCGCAAGCGTCTGGCCGAGCGCGAACTGAGCCTGGAACTGAGCCAGGAGGCGATGGACAAGCTGATCGCCGTCGGCTACGACCCGGTTTACGGTGCGCGGCCGCTCAAGCGCGCGATCCAGCGCTGGATCGAGAACCCGCTGGCGCAGCAGATCCTGGCCGGGCAGTTCGCCCCGGGCAGCAGCGTCAAGGCTCGGGTGGAGGGCGAGCAGATCGTCTTCGATTGAGGGCAAGGGCAATCCGCATGGCATCGCGAATGCCATGCGGTTGTCCGATCAGCCGATCGCAGCCGCTAGCCGGACGCAAACAGTTGTCATGAATCGCATTTTTAGGGTTGACAGCAGGGTATGGAACCGTAAAATGGCGCGCCTCTGAGGCGGGAACGTAACGCCAAGGAGCTGGAATGTTAGTTGTTCCGCGATAGCTCAGTCGGTAGAGCAAATGACTGTTAATCATTGGGTCCCTGGTTCGAGTCCAGGTCGCGGAGCCAAATTCCAATCGGGGTATAGCGCAGTCCGGTAGCGCGCCTGCTTTGGGAGCAGGATGTCGGGAGTTCGAATCCCCCTACCCCGACCATTTTTGGGTCGTTAGCTCAGTTGGTAGAGCAGTTGGCTTTTAACCAATTGGTCGTAGGTTCGAATCCTACACGACCCACCATACGAGCTTGCCTGGCAAGCATGAAAAGCTGGATGTCCGCAGGGGCATCCAGCTTTTTTATTGCCTGCAGTTTAGTGCTCGCCAGATGGCGCACCGCGCGGGTGCGCCATCGGTGCGTCAATGGAGTTTCAGGCGAGGTTCTGTACTGCGGCTGAGCTTGTCGCCGAGCATCATCAGCAGCGTACGAGGCATGCCGTACAGCGCGATCTGGTGCATGCGGTACAGCGATATGTAGAACATCCTTGCCAGCCAGCCCTCGAGCATGACATTGCCCGTCAGATTGCCCATGAGATTGCCCACGGCCGAGAAGGTCGAGAGCGATATCAGCGAACCGTAATCCTTGTAGCGGTAGGTCGGTAGTGGCTTGCCTTCAAGTCGATTGCGGATTGATCGCGCCAGCATTGAGGCCTGCTGGTGGGCCGCCTGCGCGCGAGGCGGCACATTGCGGTCGCTGTCCGGCTGCGGGCAGGCGGCGCAGTCGCCAAAGGCGAAGATGTTCTCGTCGCGGGTGCTCTGCAGGGTGGGATCGACCACCAGCTGATTGATGCGGTTGGTTTCCAGGCCATCAAGCTCGTGCAGGAAGGCTGGTGCCTTGATGCCGGCTGCCCACACCTTGAGGCTGGCTGGAACGAACTCGCCCTGCTTGGTGTGCAGGCCGTCGGCGGTGACTTCGCTGACCGCTGCGCCGGTAAGCACCGTGACGCCCAGGTCCAGCAGCGTCTGGTGCACGGGCTGGCTGATCCGCTCGGGCAGCGCCGGCAGAACTTTCGGTCCGGCCTCGATCAGGGTGATCTTCACGTCTTCCGGCTTGATTCCATCGAGACCGTAGGCGGCCAGTTCCTTGGCCGCATGCAGCAACTCGGCGGCGAGTTCGACGCCGGTGGCGCCAGCGCCGACGATTGCCATATTGATGCCGCGCGGCCCGCTTTCGCCAGCGTGCGCCTTCATGTAGTGGCTGAGCAACTGACGGTGGAAGCGCTCGGCCTGCTCGCGGGTATCGAGGAAGATGCAGTGCTCCGCGGCCCCCGGGGTGCCGAAATCATTGGTCGTGCTGCCGACCGCGATCACCAGGGTGTCGTAGTTCAGTGCGCGCGAGGGCACCAACTCCACGCCGAATTCGTCACGCGTGGCTTCCAGGCGAATGCACTTGTTTGCGCGATCCAGACCGGCCATGCGACCCATCTGGAATTCGAAGTGATTCCACTTGGCTTGCGCCACGTAGTTGAGCTCGTCGGCCGATGAGTTCAGCGAGCCGGCCGCCACCTCATGCAGCAGCGGTTTCCAGATGTGGGTGAGGTTGGCGTCGACCAGGGCGACCCGCGCTTTGCCACGCTTGCCCAGGGTCCTGCCCAGGCGGGTAGCAAGCTCTAGCCCGCCGGCACCGCCGCCGACGATTACGATTCGATGTGACATGGGAATGACTCATAGCTGCAAGGAAATCGGGGCGGTGCGCCGGTGTGTGCTCAAAGCACCAGGCGACTCAGGAGGCGGCTCAACAGTCCAAGGCCTATTACGATGGCCAGCACGACGAGCAACAGGAGCCAGGGGCGAAACGGCCGGCGTTCGACCTGATGCTGCGGTGCGCGGAGGTAGTCATCGACGCGCTGCTGGTCTTCGGGGTTAAGGCGGCTGGGCATGGGCACCTCGAATAGAATGCAGGCATTCTAGCTGTGCAGGGTCAAAAGCCAAGCGCGAAGTGCGGCGCTTTGCCGCGCGGAGGGGGCGCAGGCATGCCGGGCGGCATGCCCGTTGGGACGATCAGGTGTTCTTCAGCTTGCGCAGGTTGCCGATAACTGATTCGAGGGCGCGGTCGAAGAGCAGGGTGTCGTTGAGCAGGCGAATGGCGCCGCGCTGAAACTCGCTCGCCAGCCCCATGCGGGTCTTCTCCAGGACCTTCATGCCAGTACGGTTGACGAAGATGTACTTGCCGGTGGGCTTGATCACCGCGGCCAGCTTGCAGCGCAGCTTGTGCTCTTCGTCCTCCTGGAACTCGACCCAGCTGCCGACCCGAAGATTGTCGACCTTGATCAGCGCTTCATCGTTGTCCGGAAGGCTGACCTCGGGCTCCTGCTCGCGGCTTTCGCCAGGTGCTAGGAGAACGATCTCATCGACCACCTCGACCATGGCCGGTGCGCGGTCTTCGACCGCGGCCGCGGCAGGCTCCGCTGGAGCATCACTCGCCGCCGCGGCGTTGTCCGGGGAAGGCTGCGGCTGCTGGATGCGCTGTAGGGTCTGGACATGCAGCGCTTCGAGCTGGGTGAAGAAGTCTCCGGTGGAGAAAGGGTCGAATGCTGCGCTAACCAGGCCCTCGCGCAAGGCCTTGAGAAGGCTGGGGACCACTTCCAGCAGGCGTGCCCGCGACTCGTCGTCCTCGTGCGGCGTAACGCTCCAGACCAGATCATCCATGGTGTCCAACGCTGCCTGCCATTCCTCGGACTGGGTGCCATGCTTCAGGCAGGTGAGCAGCAGCACCTTGCTCCAGGCCTCTTGCAGCAGGCGTACCACGACTTCCGGAAGCGTCTTGCCGAGCAGGCGCTGGTTCAGCGCGTACTCCACTTCCTGGCGCGCAATCTCCGCCTTGGCGCGGCCTTCCTCAGCGTCACGGGTGCGTTGCTCAAGCAGCTCGCTGCGGCGGCGCTCGTCGCCCACGAATGCCAGGAAGTCGGCCAGCAACTCGGAGAAGATCGCCGGATCGTCGACAAAATCGTTGAGCAGGCGAGCCACGATCTGCTCGATCTTCTGATACAGGCTGTCGCGCTGGGCTTCGTCCTGGTCTCCCCAGCCCATCGCTGCCGAAGCGATCTCGTTGAGCAGGCGGCGTGCCGGGTGGCTGCCGCGGCTGAAGAATGTCTTGTCCAGTACCGCGACCTTCAGCAGCGGGATCTGCAGGCGGCCAATCAGGGCCTTGAGCGAATCCGGCAGGGTTCGATCGTCGAGAATGAACTCGAAGAGCATGGAGACGAGGTTGATGACATCGTCATCGATCTCGCCGACCACGCGCGATTTTCCGGTCTTGGCGCTTACCCGGCTCAGCAGGCTGCCGAGCTGCTCCTGCAGATCGAAATCATCGACCGTCTGTGGAGCGCGGGTCTGCATATGCGACAGCAGGCGAAGCAGATCACTGCTGGAGATCGGGATGGCATCGCTGGGAACGTTGCGAGCCGGCAGCATGCTGCTGCCGCGCAGCTCGGAAAGT
The DNA here is from genome assembly GCF_041381355.1 of Pseudomonas sp. LM13. NCBI lineage: Bacteria > Pseudomonadati > Pseudomonadota > Gammaproteobacteria > Pseudomonadales > Pseudomonadaceae > Pseudomonas > Pseudomonas sp. LM13. Next base: position 150,018 of record NZ_JACBXH010000001.1, on the reverse strand, counting down.
AGATTGTGCAGGGCGCTGAACGCGGCCTCCTGCAGGCCCTCGTCGACCTGAACTGCCTGTCCGGACGGGGCGGATGGTGCATGGCTGCCGGCCGGGACGCCTGGCCGCGGCTGGCGCCGCGGCAGAGCCGATTGGAGTTCGGGCAGGATGCCGGCTGCCACCAGTGTCTGGTTGGCTTCGGCGTAGAGCTGGTCGAGATCGCCGAGTACGTATTTTTCGAAGAGCTTGAAGATGATCAGCTTGACCTTGATTTCGACGCCCAGGCTACTGCTCGCCTCGATGAAGTAGTCGCAAAGCGCGTGCGGGCCGAGCGGGTTGCTCTTGTCGTCGAGCTTCTTGCTGATCAGCGCATTCATGCGGGTGGTCAGATGGCCTAGCGGCTGCGCTGCTCGGCTCATGACCTTCGCTACCATTGTGTCGACAGCGACCGACTCCTCCAGCTCGTCATTCTGTACCAGCGACAGGCTGTCGAAGGAGACTGTTTCCGGCGCCGGTGGCTTGCCGATCTCGTACTGGTTCAGCTTGGAGAAAGCCTCGAACAGCTGCTGCAGGAAGCCGCGTTCGATGTTGCGGCGCTTCATGCGCAGGTCGCGCATGGCCTCGAAGAAAGCGTTCTGCTCGGAGTTGCTGGTCGCGCGATCGGCGATTTCGAAGAGCGAGTCGTCGGCATTGTCGAACAGCGATTGCAGAGCCTGGCGCAGCTGTTGGGCAGCCTTGTCGCGCACGCTGATGAGCGCCACCGGCAGGCGGCCGGCTGGCGAGGAAGGCTTGTGCTCAGGGGCGGCCTTGTTCAGGTGCACCACTTTCGCATCGGTTCGCATCGAGACTCTCCTGCGGTCGCCTGTTTGAGGCGGTCACACGCCAGATGTTGAGCAGCGTCTTATAAAGGTAACCAGGTTGGCAGGGCAAGGCGAAGGTACCGGTGAGCCCGCGTTAGGGCAGACTTTCGTATCGAGCCGGATTCCAGCCGCAGCATAGCCGAGCGCTTTGGTTTTACAACGACGTCCCGTCAGCTGGATGTCGCCATTTACGTGACGTCAATTTTTAGGGGCATTATAAGCATCTAAGGCCGATGCCAAGGCCGGTATTTTGTTGGACATGATCTGGCTCACAGATACTCGCGGCTTTTCCGCCAGGAGGTAAGGAAAGCTCGATGAGGGGCGGTCATCGAGGGTGCGCTTGTCGCTGTGCAGCGGTCCGAGTCTTTATAATCCGGCAATTCAGAGGAGCCCGTCATGCCCAATCTCACGCTTGCCGATCTGTCGGCGGAAATCGACGCCAACGCACGCCGCGCGCTCGCCGAAGATGTCGGCAGTGGTGACATTACTGCCCAGCTGATCCCTGCCGAGCGCCTGGCTCACGCCTCGGTGATAACCCGCGAGGCTGCGGTGATCAGCGGAACCGCCTGGGTCGATGCGGTGTTCCGTCAGGTGGACCCGCGTGTCGCGGTCCACTGGCAGGTCGCCGACGGGGACAGGGTGGGTGCGGACAAAGTCCTTTTCCACCTCGAAGGGCCGGCACGGGCGCTGCTGACCGGCGAGCGTAGCGCGCTGAACTTCCTGCAGATGCTCTCTGGGGTGGCCAGCCGTTGCCGGCACTACGCCGACATGGTCGAGGGCACCGGCGTTCGCTTGCTGGATACGCGCAAGACCATTCCGGGGCTGCGTCTGGCGCAGAAGTACGCGGTTACCTGCGGCGGCTGCCACAACCACCGGATCGGCCTGTACGACGCCTTTCTGATCAAGGAGAACCACATTGCTGCCTGTGGCGGGATCGCCGAAGCGGTGGCCGCTGCGCATCGCATCGCGCCGGGCAAGCCGGTGGAGATCGAAGTGGAAAGCCTCGAAGAGCTCGAGCAGGCGCTGGATGCGGGCGCGGATATCGTGATGCTCGACGAGCTGACGCTCGATGACATGCGCACGGCTGTGGCGATCACGGCGGGCCGGGCCAAGCTCGAGGCATCGGGCGGCATCAGTGACGACACGTTGCGTAGTGTTGCGGAGACGGGGGTCGACTACATCTCGATCGGCGCGCTGACCAAGCATATACAGGCGGTGGACCTGTCGATGCGCTTGCGTCAGTAAGAGGGGGAGAGCCTGGCGCAGCGGCTGCGCCAGGCGATGGATCAGTGACGGCTCTTAAGGCCGAAGTTTTCGTGCAGAGTGCCAGGGGTATCGTCGCCTTTGGGGGCATAGTCCTTCGGCGGTTCGGTGAAGGCCGGTGAGGACAGCCGCTCGCGCGAACCATGGTTCTCCTCGTGCAGCGCGGCCATCAGACGCTGGCGGGTCGGCTCGTCGAGGGCCAGGCGGTTGGCGCCGTCCGACAGGTGCTCCTGGATGTCCTGGTAGTTCTGGGTGAGCTTGCGCAGCAGGCTGGCGGTGGTGTTGAAGTGGGTGACCACTTCGCTCTGATAGGTGTCGAAGCGCTCTTGCAGGTCGTCGACCTGACGCTGTGTGCGGTTGGGTGCGCTGCTGCGCGCCACCAGATAACCGATGGCGATGCCGGCGATCAGGCCGACGATCGGGAGCAACCAGGTCGCGAGGGTCTGTTCCACGAGTCCTTCCTCTATATAAACGGCTGTGCTTACGTTAACGTCTCGTCCCTGCTCTGTATACCGCAACACGAGGCGGCGGTTATCGGCAGCTAGTTAGCAAGACGAGTCGACTCGTCCCAAGGTCACGGAGTTCCTGTTTTGTTGAAACGCGAAAATCCCCTGTCTATCGACGGCCCCTGCGGAGCGCTGGAAGCGCTGTACTTCGATCAGCCGCAGGCGCGCGGCCTGGCGCTGATCTGTCATCCGAACCCGGTCAAGGGTGGCACCATGCTGAACAAGGTGGTCTCGACCCTGCAGCGCACCGCACGGGATGCCGGCTACAGCACGCTGCGCTTCAATTACCGTGGCGTCGGCGGCAGTGCCGGCGCGCACGACATGGTCGAGGGTGAGGTGGATGACGCCGAGGCTGCGCTGCGCTGGCTGCGTCAGCAGAACCCCGAGCTGCCGCTGACGTTGCTGGGATTCTCGTTCGGCGGATTCGTTGCCGGCAGCCTCGCTGGTCGCTTGAACGCCGAGGGCGTGGCGGTGCAGAGGCTGATGATGGTTGCACCGGCGGTGTCGCGTCTTGCGGAGCTGTCGTTGGCTGACGACTGCCAGCTGACGATCATCCAGCCGGAACAGGACGAGGTGATCGACGCCGAGTCCGTGTACGCCTTTTCTGCGCAGTTGCAGCACCCCCACGAGCTGCTGAAAGTGGCAGAATGCGGCCACTTTTTTCACGGCAAGCTGGTGGAGCTGAAAGAGCTGGTCGCGCCACGCCTTTAACCGCTGCTTTCGTTCTTCAGTGCGCAACGATCGAGAAACGACCGAATGACTACCCGCATCCTGACCGGTATCACCACCACCGGCACGCCGCACCTGGGCAACTACGCCGGCGCGATCCGCCCGGCGATCCTCGCCAGCCGCGACGCGGCAGCCGACTCCTTCTATTTCCTCGCCGACTACCATGCGCTGATCAAGTGCGATGACCCGCTGCGCATTCAGCGCTCGCGCCTGGAAATCGCCGCGACCTGGCTGGCCTGCGGCCTCGATGCCGAGCGCGTAACCTTCTACCGCCAGTCCGATGTGCCGGAGATTCCCGAGCTGACCTGGCTGCTGACCTGCGTTACCGCCAAGGGCCTGCTCAACCGCGCCCATGCCTACAAGGCGTCGGTGGACAAGAACGTGGAGAGCGGCGAGGACCCGGACGCCGGTGTCACCATGGGCCTGTACAGCTATCCGGTGCTGATGGCGGCGGACATCCTGATGTTCAACGCGCACAAGGTGCCGGTGGGGCGCGACCAGATCCAGCACGTGGAAATGGCCCGTGACATCGCCCAGCGCTTCAACCATCTGTTCGGCAACGGCCGCGAGTTCTTCACCCTGCCTGAAGCGGTGATCGAGGAAAGCGTCGCCACGCTGCCCGGCCTCGATGGACGCAAGATGTCCAAGAGCTACGACAACACCATTCCGCTGTTCGGCAGCGCCAAGGAGCTGAAGGCGGCGATCGCCCGTATCGTCACCGACTCGCGCCTGCCGGGCGAACCGAAGGATCCGGACAACTCCCACCTGTTCACGCTTTACCAGGCCTTTGCCACTGCGCAGCAGCAGGCGGACTTCCGTCAGGAACTGCTCGATGGCCTGGCCTGGGGCGATGCCAAGCAGCGCCTGTTCGAGCTGCTCGACAACGAACTGGGCGATGCACGCGAGCTGTATCACCAGCTCATCACCAAGCCTGCCGAGCTGGAAGACATCCTCCAGGCGGGAGCCGCCAAGGCGCGCAAGATTGCTACCCCGTTCCTTGGCGAGCTGCGCGAGGCGGTGGGGCTGCGCAACTTCGCCAGCGAAGTGAAAAGCGCGGCGCCGGCCAGGAAGAAGTCCAGCAAGACCGCTCGCTTCGCCAGCTTCCGCGAGGCCGATGGCGCCTTCCGTTTCCGCTTCTTCGCCGCTGATGGTGAGGAGTTGCTGCTGTCCCGCCCGCTGAGCAATCCGAAGGCCATCGGTAGCCTGACCCAGCGCCTGATCGCCGGCGGGCCCGACGCCCTGGAACTTCGCGAGGACGAAGGCGATCAATTCACCCTGTGGCTGGACGACGAATGCATCGCCGACAGCCCGCACTACGAGAGCGCCGAAGCGCTCGACGCCGCCATGTTGCGGGTGCGCGAGGCGCTGGCCACGCTTGTCGAGTAACGCTGCTGGCTGGCCGGGCGCAGCCGATGGGTGCGCTCGGCGACGCGGTGATTTCCAAGTACGGGTGTCCCAGGAGGGCTGACGCTTGAACGACCTGAGTAAATTGCCAACCACCGAGGGCGCCGCTAAAGTGGCGGCCCCGTTTCACTACCCAGACTCCGCCATGACTCCTCTTGAGCGCTATCAGGCCGACCTGAAACGTCCTGACTTCTTCCACGATGCCGCCCAGGAAAACGCGGTGCGTCACCTGCAGCGTCTGTACGACGACCTGGTCGCCGACGATCGCAGCAAGAGCGGCCTGTTCGGCAAGCTGTTCGGCAAGAAGCAGCAGGGTCCGATCAAGGGCATCTACTTCTGGGGCGGCGTCGGCCGCGGCAAGACCTACCTGGTGGATACCTTCTTCGACGCGCTGCCCTTCGAGCAGAAGATGCGCACGCACTTCCACCGCTTCATGAAGCGCGTTCACGAGGAAATGAAAACCCTCAAGGGCGAGAAAAACCCGCTGACCATCATCGGCAAGCGCTTCGCCGACGAGTCCCGGGTGATCTGCTTCGACGAGTTCTTCGTCTCCGATATCACTGACGCGATGATTCTTGCCACGCTGCTCGAAGAGCTGTTCAAGAACGGCGTGAGCCTGGTGGCGACGTCCAACATCGTGCCGGACGGCCTGTACAAGGACGGTCTGCAGCGAGCGCGGTTCCTGCCGGCAATCGACCTGCTGAAGAAGCACACCGAGATCGTCAACGTCGACAGCGGCATCGACTACCGCCTGCGTGCGCTGGAGCAGGCCGAGCTGTTCCACTTCCCGCTCGATGCCGAGGCGGAACAGAGCCTGGAGCGCAGCTTCAAGAGCCTGCTGCCGGAGAACTGCCGGGTCGTGAACAACGACGCACTGATGATCGAAAACCGTGAAATCCGCGCGGTGAAGACCGGCAACGACGTGGCCTGGTTCGAGTTCCGCGAGCTCTGTGACGGACCGCGCAGCCAGAACGACTACATCGAGCTGGGCAAGATCTTCGGTGCCATCCTGCTGGCGAATGTCGAGCAGATGAACGTCGCCAAGGATGATATGGCGCGTCGCTTCATCAACCTGGTGGACGAGTTCTACGACCGCAACGTCAAGCTCATCATTTCCGCCGAAGTGGAACTGAAGGATCTCTACACCGGCGGCCGCCTGGAGTTCGAATTCCAGCGCACCCTGAGCCGGCTGCTGGAGATGCAGTCCCACGAGTATCTGGCGCGTCCGCACAAGCCCTGACCGTGAACCGGTCGCGAAGACCTGTTCTTCGCGGCCGGTGGCGCTTGCACGATTACTACGCTGTTGTCGGAGCGGTCTCCCTGCCAGGCCGCGCGCTGCAGTCGGCTGCCCGCTTCGGCACGCCATGGCTGTTTCCGTGTTTGCCCTAGGATGCCGGCCGGTACTTCTGCCGATAGTGGTTCGGCGATAGCTCCGTGTGCTGGCGGAACAGCCGGGCGAAGAAGCTGGCATCGTCGTAGCCCACTTCATAGCTGATCGTCTTGATGCTTTTGCCGGTTGTGGCCAGCAGGCTCTTGGCCGTCTCGATGCGCAGGCGTTGCAGATAATGCAGCGGCTTGTCGCCGGTGGCGGCCTGAAAGCGACGCATGAAGTTGCGAATGCTCATGCCGTGCTGGCGGGCCACGTCCTCGAAGCGGAATTTCTCCGCGTAGTTGGTCTCCAGCCATTCCTGGATCTGCAGGATGCGGGTATCCAGATGCAGTTTCTGCCCGCCAAAGCCCAGCCGGCCGGGGCTGTAGCTACGCTGCAACTCGAACAGCACATCACGCGCCATGCCCTGCGCCACCTGCGCACCGCAGAAGCGTTCCACCAGATACATGTAGAGGTCGCAGGCCGATGTCGTGCCACCGGCACAGTACAGGTTGTCGCTGTCGGTCAGATGCTTGTCGGCGCTGAACTGTACGTCCGGAAACCGCTCGACGAACTCGTTTGCGAAGCGCCAATGGGTGGTCGCTTCCCGGCCATCCAGTAGTCCCGCCTGAGCCATCCAGAACGCCCCTGTGGCTTCTCCGCAGATAACTGCGCCGGCGGCGTGCCGCTCGCGTAACCAGGGCGCAACCTCAGGGTACTGTGCGCAGAGCGCGTCGAAGTCGCCCCAGAACGCCGGCAGAATGACCATGTCGGCAGCGTCCAGCGCGGCATCCACCGCGATGGAGGTTCCGCTGAACGTGCTCACCGCCTGGCCGCCGGGGCTGACCAGGCGAGTTTCGAACGCCGGCGTCAGCTCCATCCCGAGCTGTCGGCCGTAGCGCAGGCTGGCCATGTGAAAGAAATCCTTGGCCTGCATGAGCGTCGAGGCGAAAACCCCTTCGGTGGCCAGTATGCTGATGTGCTGTATCGAGGCGAGGTTGGGCATGAGCGTTCTAATTATTGTTGCGGCTGAACAAGGCGAAACTGCCGTCTTGCGGCTGGAGCGTCCTATTTTTGTGCCGTGTTGTCCAGCCCTCGAAGAGTCGAGACGGCTGAACCCCGGGTCCGACAGCACGTCGAAACGCAGAAGCCGATGGAGCCATGCATGAACGAATCCAGCCACTTTCCAGCGAATCCTTTTGGCGATTGGGATGGCAGCCCGGCCGCGGCGCGAGCGCTGCAGCAGACGCTGGCCGCGCAGCTGCGTCTGCAGGACGACTTTCCGCCGCTGCACCTGATCGCCGGGGTGGACGTTGGCTTCGAAGAGGGCGGCAGCATCACCCGGGCGGCAGCGGTGCTGCTGGATGCCGATACCCTGGAACTGGTAGGCAGCAGCCTGGCGCGAATCCCCACCAACATGCCCTATGTGCCCGGCCTGCTGTCGTTTCGCGAGCTGCCGGCGGTGCTGCAGGCGCTGGCGGAATTGCCGGCAATTCCCGACCTGATTTTTTCCGACGGCCACGGCATCGCCCACCCGCGGCGCCTGGGCATCGCTGCGCATCTGGGCGTGGTGACCGGCCTGCCCACCATTGGCGTGGCGAAGAAGCTGCTCACCGGTGAACACGACGAACTCGATCTGCAGCGCGGTGCCCGGGTGGCGCTGCGCGACAAGAAGACCGGCGAGGTGATCGGCTGTGTGCTGCGCAGCAAGGACAAGGTGCGGCCGTTGATCGTCTCGCCGGGCAACCGGGTCAGCATCGCCACGGCACCGGAGCTGGTCATGCGCTACGTGACACGCTACCGCCTGCCGGAACCGACACGGCTGGCCGACCGCCTTGCCTCCCGTCGCGAAGAGAAAGCCGCGGCACGGCGCCTGGGCGGTACGGCCGGGTAGCGAACGGTTTGTAACGGCGAATGCCGGTGACAACGGCAGCGCTTGCAGCGCCTGTCTCGCAAGCGCTAGCCTGCGGGCCTGCCGTCAGCATGGACCTTCACGATGCATCTGGATACCGCCACCGGCTGGTGCCATGGCGTCCACCATTGCCCGTCACCCAACTTCAACCAGCGGCCAGCCGGCGAGATTTCGCTGCTGGTGATCCACAACATCAGCCTGCCGCCAGGCCAGTTCGGTACCGGCAGGGTCCAACAGTTCTTCCAGAACTGCCTACAGCGCGACGAACACCCCTTCTTCGAGGAAATCGCCGAACTGCAGGTCTCGGCACATTTTCTCATCGAGCGTGATGGCTCGATTACCCAGTTCGTCTCCTGTCTGGACCGGGCCTGGCATGCCGGGGTGTCCTGCTTCGACGGTCGCGAGAGCTGCAACGATTTTTCCATCGGCATCGAGCTGGAGGGAACCGATGACCAGCCGTTCAGCGAGCCGCAATACCAGGCGCTGATCGCGCTATGCCGGGTGCTGCAGAGCGGCTATCCGGGCATCACGCCGGAGCGGGTGTGCGGCCACAGCGACATCGCGCCGGGGCGCAAGACCGATCCCGGACCGGCCTTCGACTGGCAGCGCTTGCGTGCCGCCTCAATTACCTGCTGACGAAAGGAAACGGCGATGAGCTTTCTGGTGATTCTGCTCGTGCTGCTGGTGGAGAAATTCTCCGATTGGCGACCACGGCTGCAGTACGACCGCCCCTGGCTGGCGCGCCTGCGCCAGGCCGAGGCCAGCCCGCGCTTGCGCGGCGCTCCCTGGCTGGCGCTGGCGTTGCTGGTACTGATTCCCGTATTGCTGCTTGGCCTGCTGTTGGTCGCACTGGAACCATTGGCCTACGGCTGGTTGAGCCTGCCACTGCACTTGCTGGTGCTGCTCTACAGCCTCGGCCGCGGCCATGCCAAGGCTGAACTCGGCGCGTTCCGCGATGCCTGGCGTCGTGGTGATGAGGAGGCCGCCGCGCTGGCGGCCGAGCGTGACGCCGGCCTGCAGGCGCAGGACCCGCCGAGCCTGTTATCGGCGGTACAAACCTGGCTGCTGTGGCGCAGCTACGAGGGTTTCTTTGCGGTGATCTTCTGGTACCTGCTGCTCGGGCCGATGGCGGCACTGGCCTATCGGCTGCTGGCGCTGTGCGCCGAGCACGCCGAACTCGAAGGGCTGCGCGAGCGGGCCGAGCAGCTGCGGCATGCCTTCGACTGGTTGCCGGTACGCGTATTGCTCGGCAGTTTCGCCCTGGTCGGCAACTTCGTTGCGGTCAACCGGGCGCTGTTGCATGAGCTGTTGAGCTGGGATGTGCCGGCCCGGCGCCTGCTGGCCGATGCCGGTCCGCTGGCCGCCGACCTGCCGTCTGCGACCGAGGGCGAGGCGGGCATCGCGCGGCTCGACGGGATCGCGGCGTTGCTGGTGCGCACACGCGTGTTCTGGTACGCGGTGATCGCGGTCTGGACGATCCTCGTCTGAGCCTTATCCGCCAGCGGCGGCGCTGATGGACCTCCATAACGCCGCTGTATGAGGCTTGCCTGTCGAATCGCTGGAACCCTTGGCCCAGACGCCTCGCCGGGTGCCCATCCAGTACAGAACTGCTGGCCATGATTTGGCCATTACCTTAAGTTACAAAAGCCCCTACCGATATCCCGTATAACCCGGGCAGATGCCACTCTCTGACGAGCCCTGCTGCGCGTTGCAATTGCGTGCAAGCCAATACCAATAAAATTGGGAGACGTCGTGTGAATAGCCTGTTGTATCCCGCCATCGCGTTCATGAACCGCCTGAGCTTCGGTATGAAGTTCAGTCTGGTCAGCGTCCTGTTCTTCGTTCCCATGCTGCTGAGCAACTACTACCTGGTGCGCGATTCGTACCGAGCGTATGTCGGTACCCGCAACGAGTTGCAGAGTCTCGAGCTGCTCGGCTCGACACTGCAGGTGCGGCGCAGCATGGAGGATTGGAAAGACCTCGTGCACATCGAGTCGATCATCGGCCAGACCGGCAATGTCGAGGCGTTGCAGACGCGCCTGAACCGCGTCGAAAGCGAGCTTACGGCGCAGCTGCAGGCGCTCGCGCCGGTCGGCGATGCGCCCGAGCTGGTGGCCGAATTCAATGCCCGTCGCGACGAGCTGGTGACCGGTCTGAACGCCGCCCAGGCCGAGCAATCGTTGCAGTCCAAGGCAGCCATGGCCGAGTCCCTGCTGGGCCAGTCGCAGGTGATGATCAAGCTCGTCGCCGGCCAGTCTGGCCTCAGCCAGGATCTCGAGCGTGAGGTCCGTCTGTTGGCCGAGCTGCTGACCACGGTAACCCCGGCCATCAGCGCATCGCTCGGCGAGGGGCGCGCGGTGGGCTCCTACACGTTCGGCCAGGGCTACCTGAACTCCGATGCCAGCAATACGCTGGACAACCTCGTGCTGGAACTGGAAAAGCAGCAGGCGCAGTACGCCGCACAGTTGCAGGATGCCCTGGGCGCAAGCCAGGCCGCGCGTACCCGGCTCGACGCCTTCGCCACCGCCAGTCGTGAGTCCCTGCAGGCGAGCAGCGAAATTCTGCAGGACGAGGTGATCATGGCCGAGGCGCTGGACCTGCCTTGGGAGCAGTTCTACGAGCGCATCAGCGCGCAGATGGGCAAGACCTACGAGCTGAACGACGCCATTCTCGGTTTCCTCGAGGTGGAGCTTGCCGAGCGGCTGGAGCAGAAGCGCCTGCTCATGACCCTGCTGCTTTCGGCACTGGCGGTGGTGCTGTGCCTGGTGGCGTATCTGTATGCAGGCTTCTACGCCTCGACGCGCGCCTCGCTGCACAGTCTCGGCAGGATCATGGACAAGGTCGCCGCCGGCGACATGACCGCGCGCTATCAGGTACAGAGCCGCGATGAGCTCGGCGAGCTGGGCCAGGTGTTCAACACTACGGTGGCGCAGATCCGTGAGCTGATCGAGCGCGTCGGCCATACCGTTGCCGAGGTGGAGCGCCAGGCCGGGCGGGTGGAGAGCGTATCCGGCGAGAGCAACCAGACGGTATCCGAACAGCGTGGCCAGATCGAACAGGTGGCCACCGCGATGAACGAGATGTCAGCCACCGCCCAGGCGGTCGCCACCAGCGCCGAGGCCGCAGTGGGCAGCGCGCAGAGCGTCAACGAGGAAACCGTAAGCGGCCGTTCCCTGGTGGTCGCGCAGGTCGGCGGCATCCAGCGGTTGGCCAGCGAGATCGAGCAATCGGTGGAGGTGATCAATCAGCTGGCCGGCGACAGCAAGGCGATCAGCCAGGTCCTTGACGTGATCAAGGCGATCGCCGAACAGACCAACCTGCTGGCCCTCAATGCCGCGATCGAAGCGGCGCGGGCCGGCGAGCAGGGCCGCGGGTTCGCCGTGGTTGCCGACGAGGTGCGTGGCCTGGCGCAACGCACGCAGAAGTCCACCGCAGAAATCGAGCAGATGATCTCGCGCCTGCAGAACGGCGTCGGCGCGGCGGTGAAGACCATGCACGCTAGTCATGCCCTGGCCGAGGAAACGGTCGGGCAGTCGGCACAGGTGGAGCAGGCGCTGGAGAACATTCTCGGCGCGGTGGGGCTGATCGTCGATCAGAACCAGCAGATCGCCGCGGCTGCCGAGCAGCAGACGGCGGTGGCGCATGACATCGATCGCAACATCGTCGCCATCAACGAAGCCGGGCAGCGAACCGCCGAAGGTGCCGGGCATACCGAGCAGGCGAGCCGCGAACTGAGCCAGCTGGTTGGCCAGCTGCAGCAGCTGATCGCTGCCTTCCGCGTCTGACGGGCCGGCTCAGCGCCAGCCGAACAGTTCGCAGCTGTTGCGATAGCTGGCCGCGGCCAGCGTTTCGGGGGCGATGCCCTTGAGGTCGGCCAGGCGTTGGCAGATTTCCGGCAGCAATTCCGGGCTGTTGCGCTCGCCGGCATGCCCGGCCGGCGGGATGTCCGGCGCATCGGTTTCCAGCACGATGGCCTCCAGCGGCAGCTGTCGCAGCACCCGATGCATCCGCTGCGCCTGTGGCCAGGTGCCGGCGCCGCCGAGGCCGAGTCTGAAGCCCAGCCGCAGGTACTCCTGTGCCTCTTCCCAGCTGCCGCTGAACGCGTGCACGACGCCGGCACGTTCGAGCCTGTAGCGCTTGAGCGTGGCGATCATCGGCGCATGGGCACGACGCACGTGCAGCAACACCGGCAACGAGAACTCCGCGGCCAGCGCCAGCTGCGCTTCGAGCAGCTGCTGTTGGCGCTCGACGTCCGGATTGTCGATGTAGTAATCCAGGCCGATCTCACCGATGGCGCAGAGCTTCAGCTCGCCGCGCAAGCGCTCCAGCCAGTCGCGCAGCTGTTCGACATGGGCGTCCTGATGTTCGTCGAGGAACACCGGATGCAGGCCCAGCGCCGCGTATACCGATGGCTCGTCACCGGCCAGCTGCCAAACCCGCTGCCAGTTGGCGGCATGTACGCCGAGTACCACGATGCGCTCGACGCCGCCGGCCTGGCTGCGGGCGATCACCGCGGCGCGGTCCTCATCGAACGGATCGAAATCGAGATGGGTGTGGGTGTCGATCAGCTGCACGAGCAGACTCCGTACGGTCGGCGGTGAACGGGCGGCAATGCTACAGCCTCGTCAGCGGTTTTCCTCTTCGATCTGAACATCGCTGACGCCCAGTTCGCTCAGCCGGCTGGCTTCGCTGGGGTGCACCGGGTTCTCCCAGGGCGCATCGATCGCGGCGCGCGGCTCGCGGACATGGTGCAGGAGAATCTCCAGTTCGGCCTGTTCCAGGCTGGGTAGTTCGAACGAGCTCATCAGCAGCGAAGCGGGCTCGCCGTTGATGCGGTAGTGGATGCGGTAACGCTTCAGTTCGGTCATGGCAGGCTTCCGGCGGTCGGTACTGCAGTATCCGACCGCCGAAATCCGCTCAGGCTCCCGATTCGCCTTGCCCTTCGCGCTCGAGCAATGCCGCCTTGCGCGCCAGCCCCCAGCGGTAGCCGGTCAGCGCGTTCTGGCTACCAACCACGCGGTGACAGGGCACCAGCAGGCCGACCGGGTTGCTGGCGCAGGCGCGCGCCACCGCTCGGGCGTGGCTGCCGAGGCTTGCCGCCAGCTCGCCGTAGCGGCGTGTCTGGCCTGCTGGAATCTGCTGCAACGCCTGCCAGACGCGCTGCTGGAAGGCCGTGCCGCGCAGGTCGAGGGGCAGTTGGGCGGCGCGCTGCGGTTCCTCCAGCTGGCCGATGATCGCCTGCAACCAACTGCCCAGTCCGGCCTGGTCGCGCTGCAGCGTGGCGGCGGCGAAGCGCGAGCGCAGCTCCTGTTCCAGCGCGGCCTCATCATCGCCGAACAACAGCGCGCAGAGACCCTTGTCGCTGGCGGCGATCAGCAGCAGGCCGAGCGGGCAGGAGGCCATAGCGTAACGCAGGGTTTCGCCAGCGCCCTTGCGACGCCGCTGCGCCGGGCTCAGCGCCTGCGCCTCGGCATAGGGCCCACGGGTGCCGGAGTAGCCGACGGCAAGGGCGGCATCGAGTACCGAATCGGCTTTCGGCAGCTGGGCGTCGAGGCGTTCACGCCGGCGCGCGGCGGCCCAGGCATGCGGCGTCAGGCCGGTGCGCGCCTTGAACGCGCGTGACAGGTGCGCCGGTGACAGGCCGATGCGTGCGGCCAGCTGCGGCAGCGTCAGCGGCGTTACGGCGTCATCGAGCAGGCGGCAGGCGGCGACGACCAGCGCGTCCAGTTGCTGGCTCGGACCCGGCCCCAGCGGCGAACAGCGTCGACACGGGCGAAAGCCGGCGACTCGCGCTGCTTCGCCATCGGCGTAGAACGCCACCCGCTCACGCGCCGGGCGCCGTGCCGGGCAGCTGGGTCGGCAGAAAATGCCGGTCGAGCGCACGGCGAAAACGAAACGCCCATCGAAGGCGGCATCGCGCTCGCACAGCGCCTGCCAGCAACGGTCTTCATCGAGCATGACGGTGCTCCAAGGAATAATGGCTCGATTGTCGGCGCTGAACGTGCTGTGCGCCAATCCAAAGCGCGCTTTCAAACTCGATGGCAGGCATGGAAGCCGGTTTGTGATTGCCGTAACCTGCAACACCGCCCCTGACCGAAGGACCTGCAAGCCGCTGATGAAAACGCCTAAACGACTCGAACCGCTGATCGAGGATGGCCTGATCGACGAGGTGCTGCGGCCGCTGATGAGCGGCAAGGAAGCAGCGGTGTATGTGGTGCGCTGCGGCGATGAGCTGCGTTGCGCCAAGGTCTACAAGGAAGCCAACAAGCGCAGTTTCCGCCAGGCCGTGAAATACCAGGAGGGGCGCAAGGTGCGCAGCAGTCGCGACGCGCGCGCCATGGCCAAAGGCTCCAAGCACGGGCGCAAGGAGAAGGAAGAGAACTGGCAGAACGCCGAGGTGGCGGCCCTGTTCCGCCTGGCGGACGCCGGCGTGCGGGTGCCCAAGCCCTACGACTTTCTCGACGGCGTGCTGCTGATGGAAATGATCGCCGGCGAGGATGGCGATGCCGCGCCGCGCCTCAATGATGTCGACCTGCATCCGGACGATGCCCGCGAATTCCATGCCTTCATGATCCATGAAGTGGTGAAGATGCTCTGCGCCGGGCTGGTGCACGGCGACCTGTCGGAGTTCAACGTGCTGCTCGACGAGCACGGCCCGGTCATCATCGACCTGCCGCAGGCGGTGGACGCGGCGGGCAACAACCATGCATTCGAGATGCTTGAGCGGGATGTCGGCAACATGTCGGCCTATTTCGGCCGCTTCGCCCCGGAGCTCAGGTTCACGCGCTATGCCAAGGAGATGTGGGCGCTCTATCAGCAGGGCAAGCTGACCCCGGAGACCGAGCTGACCGGCGAGTTCGCCGAGCCGGAGGATGCGGCGGATATCGATGCGGTGATGCGGGAGATCAAGGCGACGCTGGCCGAACAGGCGCGGCGGGAGGCCATGCGGGGCGCAGAAGACGGCGAGCCGGACGAGGCGCCCGAGCCGCCCTGGATGAAGGGGTGATGGTTTTGGCTACTCGGCCCGCCCGCTGCCGAGTAGCCCATGCGCCAGCCGGCTTGCATTGTCACCAACCGACCCCTCAGGGCGCTGACTGATCCTCAGAGACCGCCGCACCATCCGCGGCGTTCCAGCCACCACCCAGTGCCACGTACAACGCCACCTGCGCGGTTGCCAGTGCGGCGCGACCTTCCAGTGCCCGCTGGCGCGCCTGCAGTGCGCCGCGCTGAGCGTCCAGCACCTCGCTCAGGTTCGCCTCGCCCAACTCGTAGCTGCGCTGCGCCAGCCGGTGCGCGCGCTCGCGGTGCTCGCGGGTGCGGCTGAGGGCGGCGTGCCGACGTTGCTGGCCGGCAATGCGTGTCAGGCCGCGTTCGACCTCCTCCAGCGCCCGGGCCAGGGCCTGCTCGAAGGCGATGTAGGCGGTCTCGCCCTCGGCATCGGCCAGTTCGATGGCGGCGCCACGGTTTGCATAGTCCAGCAGCGGCAGGCCGAACGTGGCGCCGACCCGGGCGAAGTTCGAAGCGCTGGAAACGGCGTCGCCCAAGGCGAAGCCGGAGCGCCCCACGGCAGCCTGCACCGCCAGTTTCGGGAACAGGTCGCGGCGGGCGGCCAGTGCCTGCAGTTCGGCGGCATCCAGCCGCGCCGCTTCGGCGATCAGGTCCGGGCGGCGGCGCAGCAGGTCGATGGGCTGGCCGGGAGCGATGCGCTGCTCCGCCAGCGGGACCGGCGCGCTGGCGGCGAGCCGCGTGGCGGTGCTGCCCGGCGGCTCGGCGAGCAGGGTATCCAGCGCCAGCTGCGCTTCGGCCAGGTGGATGTCCAGCTCGTCCAGATCGGCTTCCAGCGATGCGCGTTCGGCGGATGTGGCTTCCACGTCCAGCCGGGTCACTTCGCCGGCGTAGAACAGCAGCCCGGCGATACGCTCCAGCTCGCGCGCCACTTCGATGCCCTCGACCAGCAACGCGCGCTGGCCCTGCAACGCGCGCAGCTGCAGATAGCCCTGGGCGGTATTCGAGGCCACGGCCAAGCGCGCGGCGATCGTCTGCGCCTCGGCCGAGCGCAGTTGCTCGGCCGCACTGTCACGCCGCGCGCGGGTGGCGCCGAACAGGTCGAGTTCCCAGGTCGCCTGCAGCGCCAGCTCCCAGGTATCGAAGCTGATCACGTCGTCGTCCGGGATGAAATCTGCCAGTGGGCTGTCGGGTTCGGCGTCCTGGTCGTTCTCGATCCACTGGCGGCTAGCCGAGCCCGGCAGGTCGAAGCTCGGCAGCAGGCCGGCGCGCGACTGGCGCAGCTGCGCGCGGGCGCTGTCGACCCGCGCCATGGCCAGGCGTACATCGTGGTTCTGCTGCATGGCGCGGTGGACCAGCGCGGTGAGCTGCGGGTCGTCGAACTGGCGCCACCAGGCGGCGAGCGTCTCGGCATCCGCCGCGTGGCTGCCGGCGGCGCTGAACCAGGTATCCGGCAGTTGCGGCGCCGGATGCTGCGGTGCGCTGGAGCAGGCGCCCAGGGCCAGGGCGAGCAGCAGCGGAGCGGCCAGGGCCTTGGCAGTCATGCGGTTTCCTCCTGGCGCACTTTCATCAGCAGCAGGTACAGGCAGGGCACGGCCAGCAGCGTCAGCAGCGTGGCGAAGCCCAGGCCGCCCATGATGGTCACTGCCATGTTGGCGAAGAACGGGTCGAACAGCAGCGGCACCATGCCCAGCACGGTGGTGCCGGCGGCCATCATCACCGGGCGCAGGCGCGACGCCGAGGCTTCGATGATAGCGGTCAGGCGCGGCACCTCGTCGTCGATCTGCCGGTCGATCTCGTCCACCAGCACCACGGCATTCTTGATCAGCATGCCGGTGAGGCTGAGCAGGCCGAGCAGTGCCATGAAACCGAACGCCTGACCGGTGAGCAGCAGGCCGAAGCTCACGCCGCAGATAGCCATCGGCACCACCGCCCAGATCATCAGCGGTTGGCGCACCCTGGCGAACAGCAGCACGGTGACCAGCACCATTGCCAGGTAGGGCACCGCCAGCGTGCTGGCCAGCGCCTGCTGGGCCTCGGAAGACTGCTCGTAGTCGCCGCCCCATTTCAGGCTGTAGTTGACCGGCAGTTCGATGCCCTCGATCAGCGGGCGGATGCGCTCGTGCGCCGCGTTGGTGTTCTCGCCGTCGCGTGGTTCGGCGCGGATGGAGATGGTGCGCTCGCGGTCGTAGCGCACGATGATGCTGTCCTCGCTGACCGGCTCGACGCCATCGGCGACCTGCGCCAGTGGCACGTAGCCGGTGCCGGCGGGGCTCCAGATCAGCCGTTGCAGCAGCTCGCCGCTATCGATGCGATCCTCGGGCGCGGCGCGCAGCAATACCGGGATCAGCTCGTCACGCTCGCGCAGCAGGCTGACCCGCTGGCCCTCGCTGCCGGCGGCCAGGGCACGCGCCACGGCCTGGCGGGTCAGGCCGGCATCGGCGAGGCGATCCAGTGCCAGTTGCGGGCGCAGCACCAGCACCTGCTGGCGCCAGTCATCGCGCACGTTGAACACCTTGCCCTCGTCCTGCAGTCGCTTGCGACCCTCGGCTGATATGGCCCGCAGCACCTCGATGTCCGGGCCGCTGATGCGCGCTTCCAGCTTGGCCTCGGCATTGGGGCCGAACATGAACTGCGCGGCCGAGACGTCGGCCGAGGGATAGCGTTGCGGCAGCTGCTGGTTGATCTGCCGCACCAGCCCGGCGATCAGCTCGGCGTCCTCGGTGCGCACGAGGAAGTGCATCAGTGCCGAATTCGGCTGCTCCGGCATATAGGTCAGCATGAAGCGCGAGGCGCCAGCGCCGATGAAACTGGACACTTCGCTGACGCCCTCCAGCTCCGCCAGATACGCCTCCACGTCAGAGGCGGTCTCTGCGGTCTCGCGAATGTGCGTGCCCTGCGGCAGGAACAGGTTGACGTAGAACAGCGGCGTGCTAGAAGGCGGGAAGAAACTCTGCGGCAGGCGAGTGAAGATCACCGCGCTGATCACCGTCAGCACGACCAGCACGCCGATGGTCAGCCAGGGCCGGTGCAGCACGCCAACGGCCAGTCGCCGATAGCGGTTGTACCAGGGGCCGTTGTAGGCGGCGTCGGGATCCTCGTCGGTCTTGGCGTTGCGCAGCATGTAATGACCGAACAGCGGCACCAGCAGCAGCGCCAGCAGCCAGCTGAGCAGCAGCGACACGGCTATGACGAAGAACAGCGAGAAGAGGAACTCACCAGTGGTGTCCTGGGACAGACCGATGCCGGCGAAGGCGAGGATGCCGATGATGGTGGCGCCGAGCAGCGGCCACTGCGTCTGTTGCAGCGTTTCCTGTGAGGCTTCGAGGATGCTC
This sequence comes from Pseudomonas sp. LM13, assembly GCF_041381355.1. Lineage (NCBI taxonomy): Bacteria > Pseudomonadati > Pseudomonadota > Gammaproteobacteria > Pseudomonadales > Pseudomonadaceae > Pseudomonas > Pseudomonas sp. LM13. Next base: position 131,656 of record NZ_JACBXH010000001.1, on the reverse strand, counting down.
TTGCCCTGGCGCTGGCGTACCAGCATGCCGTCACAGACCACCACCGCATTGTCCACCAGCATGCCCATGGCGATGATCAGCGCGCCGAGGGAAATCCGCTCCAGCTCGATGCCCGCCAGCCACATCACCAGCAGCGTGCCGAGCACGGTGAGAAACAGCACCGCGCCGATGATGATGCCGGCGCGCAGTCCCATGGCGATGCACAGCACGCCGACCACGATGGCCACCGAGAGGAACACGTTGAGCGCGAAGCTGTTGACCGACTCATCGACGATCCGGTGCTGCTCGTACAGCGGATGCAGTTCAGCGCCCAGCGGCATGCGGTGTTCGATGGCCTGCAACGCCGCCTCGACGCTGTGCCCGACCTCGACGATGTTCGCGCCCGAGACGCCGCTGACACCCAGGGTCAGTGCCGCCTGACCGTTGTGGCGGATGATCTGCCGCGGCCGCTCGGCGTAGTCGCGCGACAGCCTGGCGATGGCGCCCAGCTCGACCCGCTGCGCGCCCTGGCCGACCGGCAATGCGCGCAGCTCGTCGAGCGAATCGAAGGCGCCGCTCGGGCGCAGGCGTACGAAAAACTCGCCGGCATGCACGCCGCCGGCATCCACTGCGGCATCGGTGTCGGCCAGCGCCGCGGCGATCTCGTCGGGGGCGATGCCCATCGCGGCCAGCTGCGCCTGGTCGACTTCCACGAGGATGCGCTCTTCCTGCACGCCGGCGATCTCGACCTTGCCGACGCCGTCGGCGGCCACCAGCGCGCGGCGCAGATCCTTGGCCGTCTCGTGCAGCTCCTTGAGCGTCAGGCCGTCGCCGGTCAGCGCGTAGAAGATGCCGTAGACGTCGCCGAAATCATCGTTGACCTGCGGCGGTTCGATCCCCGGCGGCAGGTCGCCCTGGGCATCGTTGATCTTGTTGCGCAGCTCGTCCCAGATCTGCGGCAGCGCATCGCCGTCGTAGCGGTCCTGCATCTCCACGCGAATCTCGGCGATGCCCGGCATCGAGCGCGAGCGGATCTCCTTGATCTGCGACATCTGCTGGATCGCGCTCTCCAGCGGTTCGGTCACCTGTTGCTCGACCTCCAGCGCTGTGGCGCCGGGGTACTGCACGTTGACGATGGCCTGCTTGATGGTGAATTCCGGGTCTTCCAGGCGGCCGATCTCGAAGAAGGCGAGGGTGCCGCCGAGCAGGCAGATCAGTACCAGAATCCAGATGTTGACCGGCCGGGTGATGGCGTAGCGGGCGAAATCCATCGGCTCAGTTCCGCTCCTGCGCTTCGATCGGCTGGTCCTCGTGCAGCTTGCTGCCGCCGGCGACGATGATCGGCATCCGCGCCTGCAAACCGTCACCGCGAATCAGCGCCTGATCGCCATCGACCTGCTCGAGCTGCACCGGCTGCCGCCGCGCGCGGCCATCGTCCGCCTGCCAGATGAAGTGCTGGCCGTCGCTGCCGGTCTGCAGCGCCGACAGCGGCAGGCGGAAGGCGTCGTGGGTCCTCTGCGGCTGCGGCGGACGTTTGATGCTGACGCGCATGGCCATGCCCGGCAGCAGGTTGTACTCCTCCGGCGGCTCGCCCTGCAGCACCAGGCGGTAGGTCCGCGCGCCTTCACGCGGTTGCGTGCTGTGTTCCTTGTAGCGCAGCGGCAGGCGCACATCGGCAATCACCAGCTCGCCTTCGGCCTGCAGACCGGGGCCGAGCGGAATGCTCAAGGCGGCGGTTTCCGGCAGGTCGACGCCGACTTCGATATGACCGTTGTCCTGCATCTCGAAGACCGGCGTGCCCACCGCGACCACCATGTCCGGCTCGGCCAGACGGCGCGCCACCACGCCGTCGAACGGTGCATTCAGCGTGCTCTGATCGAGATCGCGCTGCGCGCTGTCACGCGCCACCCGTGCCGCCACCGTGTTGGCTTGCAGCGCTTCGATGGCGGCCGGCGCGAGGATGCCTTCGGCGAGCAGGGTGCGCTTGCGTGCCAGATCCGCCTCCAGTTGACGCAGGCGCGCCTCGGCTTCGCGCAGCTGCAGGCGGTAGTCGGTGCGATCCAGCTGTGCCAGCGGCTGTCCTCGGATCACGCGGGTACCTTCGTCGACGAGGATGCGCTCGATACGCCCGGCCACCTCGAACGACAGCTGCGTGGACGTCACGCTCTGCACCACGCCGGAGAAGCGCAGTGCCTCGGCTTGCGGCTCGGCTGCCTGCAGCGGCTCGACCAGCGCCACCCGCGGCGGCTGGGGTGCCGGCTCGGCTTCCGAGGAGCAGCCGCCGAGCAGTGGCAGCGCGCAGGCGATGATCGTCAACCAGGCCAGGGTCACTGGAAATGCTCGTGTTGACGTCATCGGGGCTCCTGGCTGCTCGCGTTGCGGGCGCGCTGACGCCCGTTGGGACTGACAGTAGAGCCCTGGGTCGGCGCAGGAGTTCGGCGGCAAATTGTTGCCAACGGGGTGACCGGGTGGTCGATTTTCGCCAATGCTCTGCCACACTGACGCATGAGCGGCTGCGTCTTTGCAGCGCTTGACCGTCGTGAACTCAGCGGGGATGCTTGCCCGCTGTTGAAGGCGCATCACTCATGGGGAATACGCAATGCAAGGCCAGGCACCGGTAATCGACTATCTGAAGGAGCTGCTGCGCGGCGAGCTGGCGGCGCGCGATCAGTATTTCCTGCATTCGCGGATGTACGCCGACTGGGGCTTCAGCAAGCTCTATGAACGCATCAATCACGAGATGGAGGAGGAGACGCAGCACGCCGATGCACTGTTGCAGCGCATCCTCTTTCTCGAAGGCACCCCGGACATGACGCCGGAGCCGATCAATCCGGGGCACACCGTGCCGGACATGCTGCGCAATGACCTGGCGCTGGAGTACAAGGTGCGCGCCGCGCTGGCCCAGGGCATCGCGCTGGCCGAGCAGCACGGTGACTACCCGACCCGCGACATGCTGGCGCTGCAGCTGCACGACACCGAGGAAGACCACGCCTACTGGCTGGAGCAGCAGCTCGGCCTGATCGACCGCATCGGTCTGCAGAACTACCTGCAATCCCAGGCCAGCTGATCGCTGCACCGCGAGGCAGGGCCTGCCTCGCGGTGCCTCTTCTCAGAGCCGGAAGCGGCTCACCATCATCTGCAACTGACCACCCAGACGCGCCAGTTCGGTGCTCGAGGCGGCCGTCTCTTCGCTGGCAGCGGCGGTCTGCTCCGACACATCGCGCACGTTCACCACGCTACGGCTGATCTCCTCGGCCACCGCGCTCTGTTCCTCGGCGGCCGCGGCGATCTGCTGGTTCATCGCCTGGATGTTCGACACGGTGCGGGTGATGCTGCCGAGCGAAGCGCCAGCGCGGCGTGCCAGCTCGACGCCGCTGTCGGTCAGGTCGCGGCTGGTGTGCATGATCGAGGCGACCTGCTGGGTGCCGTTCTGCAGCGCGGCGACCAGCCCTTCGATTTCCTCGGTGGACTTCTGCGTGCGCTGCGCCAGCCCGCGCACCTCATCGGCGACCACGGCGAATCCGCGGCCGGCCTCGCCGGCGCGGGCGGCTTCGATGGCGGCGTTGAGTGCCAGCAGGTTGGTCTGCTCGGCCACGGCACGGATCACGTTCATCACGCTGCCTATCTTGTCGCTTTCTTCCTGTAGCGCCGTCATCGCCTCGCTGGAGCGCACCACGGCGCTGGCCATGCGTTCGATCTGCGTGACCACCTCGGTGACGACGCGATCGCCTTCGCGGGCTTCGCCATCCGCCTCGGTGGCGGCCAGCGCGGCCTGCTCGGCATTGCGCGCCACTTCCTGAACGGTGGCCGACATCTCGTGCATGGCGGTAGCGACCTGGTCGGTTTCTTCCTTCTGGCTGTTCACGCCGGCGCTGGTCTGCTGGGTAACCGCCGAAAGCTCCTCGGCGGCGGCGCTGATCTGGCTGACGCCATCGCGGATGCCGCCGATCAGTTCGCGCAGGGTCGCGCCCATCTGCTGGATGCCGCGCTGCAGCACGCCCAGCTCGTCGCGGCGCTGGATCTGTGCGGTGGCGCTGAGGTCGCCGGAGGCGATGCGCTCGACGTCGGCCAGGGTGGCACGCAGCGGCAGGATGATCTGCCGGGTGATCAGCCAGGCGGCCAGGATGCCCAGCACCAGCGCCAGCAAGGCGCTGACGATCAGGCGTGTACGCGCGGCGGCGCTTTCCACGGCGAGTAGGTCGAGCTGAAGCTGGTAGAGCGAGTCGCTGATGCGGACGATTTCCTTCTGCTGATCGGTCATTTCCTGGCGCGCCTTGGCGATTGCCAGGGTGGCCTTCTCCAGCGATTCGATGGCGCCGCGGTACTCGCCGAGCACGGCACGGATCTGCTGCAGCGTCGCCGCGTGGTCGGCGTCGAGCGCTGCGGTATGGCGATCCAGCGTGGCCTGGGCGGCATCCAGTTGTGCGTAGACTGCCTTCGCCGCCTCGGCACCGGGAGTCGCCATGTAGACGCGCAGCAGGTATTGGGCGCGCTGCACGTCATCTTCGATGCGGGTGATGGCCTGGAATTGCGCGAAGCGCCCCTCGTCATACTCCGCTAGCTGCAGTACCTGGCGGGTCACCCCTGCGTTCAGCTCAGCCAGGCGCGCGGCGGCGCCGTCGATGGTGGTGCGCGCGGCATTGGCCTGGGCGTAGCCCTTGCGCATGTCGTCCAGCGAGTTTTGGTACTGGGCGTTGTAGCCGGCCTGTTCCTTCAGCTGGGCGACGTCGTCCGGGTGCTCGAAGGTCTCCAGCAGCTTGGTCTGCTGGGAGAGGTAGATGCCCAGGTTGTTGTCCAGCCGCTTGGTGGACTCGTTGTCGCCACTGGCCAGCATGAATTGCAGGCGGGCGATGCGCAGGTCGGTGAGGGTCTTGTTCAGCTGGGATATTTCGGTCATCAGTCCGCTGCGCTGGATGACGCTGTCCAGGCTGGCCCAGCCGTTCCAGGCGAGGACGATGGTGAGAATCAGGACGGTGGCGAAGCCCAGCGTGAGCTTCCTGCTGACCCCGATGTTTGCAAACCAGTTGTTCATGGCACTCCAAGCGAAAGCGAAGTAGTCGGTCCGAGTCGACGCCGCAAGGCGAGGCTCGTATACCGCAGCGCTTTCGGCCGGATGCATACGAACTTGAATGTAAAGCGAGGAACGGTCGTAGCGCCGGATGATCGCTCCCCAACGCCGAACCAGACCTGTCCGATCGGTCAGGTCTTGTTGCGCGTGAGCGGTGACGGCGCCTGCTCAGGGCGGACGCAGCTGCCGCTCTCGATGCCCTGCAGGATCGGGCAGTCCGGCCGATCATCGCCCTGGCAGTGGTCGACCAGCTCCTGCAGCGTGTCGCGCAGGCCGACCAGCTCGGCGATCTTGCGGTTCAGCTCGTCGATATGCGCGCCGGCCAGGGCCTTCACGTCGGCGCTGGCACGCTGGCGGTCCTGCCACAGCGCCAACAGCTTGCCGACCTCTTCCAGCGAGAAGCCCAGGTCACGGGCGCGGCGGATGAAGGCCAGCTGGTGCAGGTCGCGCTCGTTGTAATGTCGGTAGCCATTGGCGCCGCGCCCGGCGGGCGTGAGCAGGCCGATGGATTCGTAGTAGCGGATCATCTTCGCCGTGAGGCCGCTGTGCTTGGCGGCCTGACCGATGTTCATGGCGTGCTCCCGATCATTCTTCCGGTTTCCAGGAACGCAGCAGCAGGGCGTTGCTCACCACGCTGACGCTCGACAGGGCCATCGCCGCACCAGCCACCACCGGGCTGAGAAAGCCGAAGGCGGCGAGCGGAATGCCCACCAGGTTGTAGATAAAGGCCCAGAACAGGTTCTGCTGGATCTTGCGGTAGGTGCGCCGACTGATCTCCAGTGCGGCCGGCACCAGGCGCGGATCGCCGCGCATCAGAGTGATGCCGGCGGCGTGCATGGCCACGTCGGTGCCGCCGCCCATGGCGATGCCGACATCCGCCGCGGCCAGGGCCGGGGCATCGTTGATGCCGTCGCCGACCATCGCCACCACGGCGCCGCCCTTCTTCAGCTCCGCCACGGTGGCGGCCTTGTCCGCCGGCAGCACCTCGGCATGCACGTCATCGATGTGCAGCGCTTCGGCCACCACCCGCGCGCTGCCACGGTTGTCGCCGGTGATCAGGTGGCTGCGGATATGCCGCGCCGCGAGCCCGGCAATCGCCGCGGCGGCGCCGTCCTTGAGGCTGTCACCGAAAGCGAACAGACCGAGGATGCGCGGCTCGGGCGCTTGTTCCACCAGCCAGGAGAGGGTGCGGCCCTCGGCTTCCCAGCGCTGGGCGGTGTCCAGCAGCTCGCCAGGCTGCAGGCCGTACTCTTCGAGCATGCGCCGGTTGCCCAGCGCCAGCTGCTGACCGTCCAGCGTGCCGGCGATGCCGCGGCCGCTCAGGGCCTGGCTCTTCTGCACATCCGGCACCGTGATGCCATCGGCTTCGCAGCGTTCCAGCACGGCACCTGCCAGTGGGTGTTCGCTGCCGCGCTGCAGGGCGCCGGCCAGGCGCAGTATCCGCGCTTCGTCGCCGTCCACGGCATGCAGGTGGATGATCTGCGGCTTGCCCGAGGTGAGCGTGCCGGTCTTGTCAAAGGCCACGGCATTCACCGCATGGGCGACTTCCAGCGCCTCGGCGTCCTTGATCAGGATGCCGTGGCGTGCCGCCACGCCAGTGCCGGCCATGATCGCCGCCGGCGTCGCCAGGCCGAGGGCGCAGGGGCAGGCGATGACCAGCACGGCCACGGCGTTGATCAGCGCGACCTCGACCGGCGCGCCAGTGAGCAGCCAGCCGATCAGGGTGAACACGGCGATCACCAGCACCGCCGGGACGAACACCTGGCTGACCTTGTCCACCAGCTTCTGGATCGGCGCCTTGGCCGCCTGGGCGTCTTCCACCAAGCGGATGATCCGCGCCAGCACGGTCTCGCCACCGAGCGCGGTGGTGCGCACCAGCAGCCGACCCTCGCCATTGATCGCGCCACCAGTGATGCGGTCGCCCGGCGCCTTGTTCACTGGCAGGCTCTCGCCGCTGATCAGCGCTTCGTCGGCCTGGCTTTCGCCCTCGACCACTTCGCCATCCACCGGGAAACGCTCACCGGGGCGGACCAGTACCAGATCGCCGAGGCGCAGCGCGGCGATGGCAACATCTTCCTCGCGGCCTTCGACTACCCGTGTCGCGCGGTCCGGACGCAAGGCTTCCAGCGCCCGGATCGCCGCGCTGGTCTGGCGCTTGGCGCGGCTCTCCAGGTACTTGCCCAGCAGCACCAGGGCAATCACCACCGCCGAGGCCTCGAAATACAGGTGCGGCATCTGCCCGGCCGGCGTCGCCCACCATTGATAAAGGCTGAGGCCGTAACCGGCGCTGGTGCCGATGGCGACCAGCAGGTCCATGTTGCCGGCACCGGCGCGCACCGCCTTCCAGCCGGCGACGTAGAAGCGCGCACCGAGGACGAACTGCACCGGCGTGGCGAGCAGGAACTGAATCCATGCCGGCAGCATCCAGTGGCCGCCGAACAGCTCGGCGAACATCGGCAGCACCAGCGGTGCGGCCAGCAACAGGGCGGCGATCACCGCCCAGCGTTCACGCTGCAGGCGTCGCGCGGCATCCTGTTCGGGGCGCTGCTGGTCGCCGGCGCTCGCCTTGTAGCCGGCGGCCTCGATCGCCTGGATCAGCACGGCGGGGGCGGGCGTGCCGATCACCTCGACATGCGCGCGCTCGCTGGCCAGGTTCACCGCGGCGCTGCGCACGCCGGGCACCTTGAGCAGGGCGCGTTCGACCCGGCCGACGCAGCTGGCGCAGGTCATGCCTTCGATGTTCAGCTCGATGCTCTGCATAGGCACGCCGTAGCCGGCCTTTTCCACGGCCTCGATCAGCGTTGCCACACCCAGGTCATCGCCTTCGATACGCACCTGTTCGTTGGCCAGGTTGACGTTGGCCGCGGCGACGCCCGGTACCTTGAGCAGGGCGCGTTCGACGCGGCCGGCGCAGCTGGCGCAGGTCATACCGCTGACCGGCAGCGTATGGGTGGCGCTGGACATGGCTGTGACTCCTCGGGTTGCGATGGCTGCAGGATCGACCTTAACCCTGTGGCAAGGTCAACACCATGATCTGCGACAGCAGGTGCCTTGACCTTGCCCAGGTGGCAAGGTCGAGAATCCGTGCATCTACCAGTCGAGGAGAGAGACGATGCAAGTACTCAACGTGAGCGGAATGACCTGCAGCCACTGCGAGCGTGCGGTTACTCAGGCCATCCAGGCGCTGGACCCGCAGGCTCGGGTGCAGGTGGATCTGGCGGCCGGAACCGTGCAGGTCGAGAGCAGCGCCAGCGAGCAGGCGATTCGCCAGGCGATCAGCGAAGAGGGTTATCAGGTGAGCTGATCGCTCACGCGGCAGGCTGGTCGGGATCGTCCGGCCAGTCGCGGACCAGGCCGCGGAACAGTGGGTCGATCAGCGCCTTGGTATCGACCTGCGGCGCGAACAGCTCGGTGTCGCGCGTCCAGTCGGTGAACAGCCCGACCACCATGGCATGCAGCGACAGTGCGGCGAGCCGCGGCGTGACGCCGGGTCGCAGGCAGGCCGAGGCGTTGCGCAAGAGGTTTTCGCACAGGTCGATGAATTGGTTGATAAAGGCGTGGTGACGTTCCTCGGCTTCGCGCAGTTCGTCGGTGAATTCGCACTTGTGCAGCAAGATGGTGAAGATGCGACGCTTCTGCTCGTTGCTGGCCAGGGTGCTGATGGCCTCGACCGTCAGGTTGCGCAGGGCGATCAGGGATTGCAGCGGCTGCTGCTGATCGCAGGTGCAGAGGCGCTCGTTCATCTGCTCCGGTGGCAGGCGAATCTGGTTGAGCATCTCGTGAAACAGGTGCGCCTTGTTCTGAAAGTGCCAGTACACCGCACCGCGTGTCACCCCGGCATCCCGGGCGATCTGGTCGAGGCTGGTGTGGGCTACGCCCTTGTCCAGAAACAGCCGCTCGGCGGAGGCGAGGATGGCGATGCGGGTCTTCTCGGCTTCTTCTTTGGTTCGGCGCATGGGGCAGGTTCGGCAGATAGCGGCTGCTTCGGGCATCCAGCAGCGTTGGAGGCGACCAGTGTAGCGAGGCATCTCGTCGCGATGCATGTTTACAAGCGGCGGTGTATGTAACAGCATCTTGCACGCCGGTGCAAACCCTCGAACGAGGTAACGGTCCACCGAGTGGCCCTCGCGCCACCTTCTCTTTCCTGCTTGCGAGCTTCTGATGTCTCTGCGGATTCTCCTCATCCTGGGCGCGCTCAGTGCGTTCGGTCCCCTGGCCATCGACATGTACCTGCCGGCCTTTCCCTTGCTGGCGGAGTCGTTCGGCACCAGCGTCGATCACGTACAGCTTTCGCTGGCTGCCTATTTCATCGGTCTGGCCATCGGTCAGCTGGTCTATGGCCCGCTGGCCGATCGCTACGGCCGGCGTGGGCCGCTGCTGGTCGGTGTGACGCTGTTTACCCTGGCCTCGCTGGCCAGCGCCTTCGCGCCGTCCATGGACTGGCTGATCGGCGTGCGCTTCGTGCAGGCGCTCGGTGGCTGCGCCGGCATGGTGGTTGCGCGGGCCGTGGTGCGCGACCTGTGCGATCCGATGACCAGCGCCAAGGTGTTCTCGCAGCTGATGCTGGTGATGGGCTTGGCGCCGATCCTTGCGCCAGTGGCGGGCGGCGCGTTGCTGGCTACCTTCGGTTGGCCATCGATCTTCATCCTGCTGACGCTGTTCAGCGCAATCTGCCTGGTGGCGGTCACGCTCTGGCTACCGGAAACCTATCCGGCCGGGCTGCCGCGCCAGCCGATGTCCGGTGCGCTGGGACAGTACCTGCGGCTGTTCCGCGATCGGTTCTTCATGGGCCACGTGCTGACCGGCGCGCTGTGCATGGCGGGAATGTTCGCCTACATCACCGGTTCGCCCTTTGTCTTCATCGAGCTGTATGGCGTCAAGCCCGAGCATTTCGGCTGGCTGTTCGGCATCAATGCCGCGGGCTTCATTCTGATGGCGCAGGTGAACGTGCGGCTGGTGCGCTGGCGCGGGCCGGAATTCTGGGTGCGGCGCTGGGTGTGGTTCTTCTTCGGCAGTGCGCTGGCGCTGCTGGCGGTCGCCGCCGCGCAGCCCGAATCGCTCTGGCCGTTGCTGATCCCGCTGTTCTGCTGCGTGTCCTGCCTGGGCTGTCTGTTGCCGAACGCCACGGCCTGCGCCATGGCTGACCAGCGTGCCAATGCCGGCAGTGCTTCGGCTCTGCTTGGCAGCCTGCAGTTTGCCATCGCAGCGATTGCCGCTTCGGCGATAGGCGCTTTGCACAACGGCACAGCGGTGCCGCTGGCGGCAATCATGAGCCTGTGCGGGCTGCTGGCGACGCTCGTCGCCTATGGCACGGCGCGCGCCAGCACGGAGTGAAGTATCAGGCGCTCAGTGGCAGGCGATGCGGCGCCTGCAGGCGTCGCTGCAGGGTTTCGACGAAGGCGCGTGCCTCGGCCTCGCTGCGGAAGGTGACGCGCTGGCGGTCCAGGCAGACCTGCCAGGCGCTGTCGGGATAGGGCGTCAGGCGGCGGACGAGAATGTTCATGGCGATCTCCTCGCAAGTTGGCGCCGCTCAGTCTAGGCGCAGCCACGGCCCGCGTGGCGAGCCATGGTGTCGCAGGTCGGCCTTGCGCCGACGAATGGCTCAGTAGGCCAGGCGCGCGTCCAGGCTGTTCTGCGCCAGGCGGCGAGCCTGCGCTTCGGTCATCCCCAGGCTCTCGTGCAGCGCGACGAAATTCTCCGTCACGTAGCCGCCGAAGTAGGCCGGGTCGTCGGAGTTCACCGTGACTTTCACGCCCTGCTCCAGCAGCTCGAGGATGTTGTGCTGGCGCATGTCGGCGAACACCTTGAGCTTGGTGTTGGACAGCGGGCAGACGGTCAACGGAATTTGCTCCTCGATCAGCCGTGCGATCAGCTTCGGATCTTCCGCGGCGCGCACGCCATGGTCGATGCGGCTGACCTTGAGCAGATCGAGCGCCTGCCAGATGTATTCCGGCGGGCCTTCCTCGCCGGCATGGGCAACGGTGAGCAAGCCTTCGCCACGCGCCTTGTCGAACACGCGCTGAAACTTGCTCGGCGGATGGCCGACCTCGGAGCTGTCCAGGCCGACGGCGAAGAAGGCATTGCGATAGGGCAGCGCCTGTTCCAGGGTCTTGAAGGCTTCTTCTTCCGGCAGATGGCGCAGGAAGCTGAGGATCAGCCCGCTGCTGATGCCCAGCAGCTCACGGCCATCGGCCAGCGCCGCGCTGATGCCGTTGAGCGCCGCCTCGAACGGCACGCCACGGTCGGTGTGGGTCTGCGGGTCGAAGAAGGGCTCGGTATGTACCACGTTCTGCTCTTCGCACTTCTGCAGGTAGGCCCAGGTCAGGTCGTAGAAGTCCTGCTCGGTGCGCAGCACGTCGGCGCCGGCATAGTAGAGGTCGAGGAATTCCTGCAGGTTGCCGAAGTTGTAGGCGCTGCGCAGCGCCTCGACGTCGTTCCAGGGCAGGGCGATCTTGTTGCGCTCGGCCAGGCGGAACATCAGTTCAGGCTCCAGCGAGCCCTCCAGGTGCAAGTGGAGTTCGGCCTTGGGCAGATTGTTGAGCCAGTCGTGCATCGCGAAATTCTCGTCTTGCGGGTGTGGGGGCATTCTAGCGACGGGTTGTCGCATCCGGATATGGCCATCGGCTGTTTGCCGTGCCTAGCAGGCGTCGATGACAGTGCGATGAAGCTTCCGTTTCATTTGGCGAATATTTGACCAGCGGTCTGCGAGCCAAGCACGGCGCGGCCTGGCAAGGTTGTTCCCAATGTTATCCACATACTTCTCCACGCGAATCGGGCATAACTGGCAGCTGGCAGAACGCGATAGATGGCATTGCGTCATCGCGCGACCGCTCAGTCAAAAAACACTGCAATTCAAGCGTTTAACGTGATAGAGGCGGGTCTGCAAGGCGCTCTGACTAAAAAATGTACAGATTTCTGCAGCCCCCGTGGCAGGCGCTTCGCAGCACGCCATACAAATGTTATCCACAGTTGCTTCCACAGTATTTGTGGGCAACGCAGGCTCTAGTCCGACGTTTCCAGCTGGCTACGACCGCGGGTGATATCAGCAAGCAATCTGCCCAGTGGCTGCAGCTGAGCGGCGGGAAGGGCAATCTCCAGCGTCGCGCCGTCGGCGTCGAAATGCTCGGCTTCCAGCAGCGCTTCGAAATCCCCCAGGCGCGCCTTGAGCAGCGCCAGTTCGGCGAAGCGGCAATGACAGCGGCAGCGCGAGCGCGAGACCAGCTCGCTGCGCTCGCCGGCCTGCAGACATTTGGCGGTGGTGCCGCCGTAGGCACGGGCGAGGCCGCCGGTGCCTAGCTTGATGCCACCGAACCAGCGGATCACCACCACCGCAACCCGATCGAAATCCTGCCCTTCTATGGCCGTGAGCATTGGTCTTCCCGCCGTACCGCCGGGCTCGCCGTCATCGCTGAAGCGGTATTGATTGCCGATCTTCCACGCCCAGCAGTTATGCGTAGCGGTCGGATCGCTGACCGCCTGGATGAATGCCTGCGCGTCTTCCGGACTTTGTACCGGTGCCGCCTTGGCCAGGAAACGGCTCTTGCTGATGACTTCCAACAGTTCGCACGGCGCGGACAGGGTGAAGGGCATGAGAAATGTGGCTTCCGGATAGCGCAACGAGGCGAGCATTGTAGCCGCGTCGGAGTCGTCGCAAAGGCCGGGCGGCCTTGACCATCCGGCCAACGGGCTGAACTTATGCCGCCGCCTCGGACCCCTAGTTAGTAAGGCGTGGCTCGCGCCTGACGCCAGTGGCCTACCAGAGCCACTTCCTACCGGCTAGAGAAAAGGAGGAAACACCATGCTCAACTCCAGTTACCAGTCATGCATCCAGGCCTGTTCCAATTGCGCCCTGGTCTGCGAGACCTGCGCGGCCTCCTGCCTGCGCGAGGACGACGTGAAGATGATGGCGCGCTGCATCGAGCTCGATCGTGACTGCGCCGACATGTGTGCGATCGCGGCGGTGCTGATGACCCGCGACAGCGCCTATGCCAAAGCGTTCTGCAAGCTCTGTGCGCAGGTCTGCCGCGACTGTGCCGAGGAGTGCGGCAAGCACCAGCACGACCATTGCCAGGCCTGCGCCGAAGCCTGTCGCAAGTGCGCTGAAGAGTGCGAAAAGATGGCGGCCTGATCGGTCGTCGATCTGGAGGGCCGCAGCTGCGGCTGTCGGCCCTTCTGCTTCAGGCCAGCCAGTCCAGCGTCAGGATCAGGCGGCGCTCGGTGCTGGTTGCCTGCGGCGAGCGGTGAATGATCCCGGCGCCTTCGTTACCCAGCCATTTCTCCCCCTTGAACAACGCCACGTCGCCAGCCCCGAGCTGCTCGATGGCGGCCGGGTCTGTCGGTTCGGCTGCCGGATCACCGAGACGCCGACGTGGCATGCCGTCCTCGCGAAGCCATTCGCTACCCGCGCCGGCATAGGTGGTGATCAGCCGCAGCGGCACATGATCGACGTGGAAGCGCGGGCACATGGCCTTGTCCAGCAGCCGCAGGCGCAGGCCGATGCGTCGCGCGTCGACCAGACAGGCGAAGGCGCGGGTCAGCCAGGCGACATCCGCGACGAAGCCGGCATGTCCGGCGAGGTCCCGGTGGTTCGCGGTCAGGGTCGGCAGCTGCAATTCACCTTCGGCGCCCGGTTCCAGCGTCAGGGACTCAGCCAGCGGTTCGCCCAGCGCCAGCAGCGTCTCGGCGAAGCCGGTGATGTGCAGGGGTAGTCGGCGCTGCCACACCGCGAGGTTGACCCCATCTTGCAGGGCTTCGGCGAGTACCGCCGGGGTATCGCCGAACAGCTGCCGCGGCTGCGGGCGAGTCGCCGCAAGCGCCAGCATCAGGCGACCTGCTCGTGCCAGGGGCCGAACGGGTCCGGCAGGCGCAGCCAGCCGTCGATGCCCAAGGCCCACTCGCTGTCGTTCAGCAGGCAGGCGTCCAGCTCGCGGCGCAGCTGGTCGAAGTCGATGTTCTGTCCGATGAAGACCAGTTCCTGGCGGCAATCGCCGAACTCGCCGCGGGATTTGCCAAGGATCGCCGTGCGGCTTTCGCGGTCGCTCGGCCAGGCTGACTCCGGCGTGAAGTGCCACCAGCGCCCGGCGTAGTCGTAGCGCATCAGCCCACCGGCCTGCGACCAGCTGCCGGCTTCCTCGGGGCGGGTAGCGAGCCAGAAGAAACCCTTGGAGCGTAGCAGGCGGCCGTTGCTCCACTCGCGGTTGAGGAAGTTGTAGAAACGCTGCGGATGGAACGGCCGGCGCGCCAGGTAGGCGGTGGAGGCGATGCCGTATTCCTCGGTTTCCGGCACATGCTCACCGCGCATTTCCTTGAGCCAGCCGGGCGCCTGGGCGGCGCGTTCGAAATCGAAACGGCCGGTGTCGAGGATTCGGTCGAGCGGCACCTGACCCATGCTCATCGGCAGGATATCGGCGTGGGTGTTGAGCCGGCCGAGGATGGCGGTCAGCTCCTCGCGTTCGGCGGCGGAAATCAGGTCGATCTTGCTGATCAGGATGACGTCGGCAAACTCCACCTGCTCGATCAGCAGCTCGGTGACCGAGCGCTCGTCGTCCTCGCCAAGGGTTTCGCCGTGGCTGGCCAGACTCTCGGCCTCGTGGAAGTCGCGCAGGAAGTTCACCCCGTCGACCACCGTGACCATGGTGTCCAGGCGAGCCAGATCGGCCAGGCTTTGGCCCTGTTCATCGCGGAAGGTGAAGGTCTCGGCCACCGGCAGCGGTTCGGAAATACCGGTGGACTCGATCAACAGATAGTCGAAGCGGCCCTCGCGGGCGAGCTTGCCGACTTCCTCAAGCAGGTCTTCGCGCAGGGTGCAGCAGATGCAGCCGTTGCTCATCTCCACCAGCTTCTCTTCGGCGCGATTGAGGCTGACGCCGCGCTGCACCTCGTTGCCGTCGATGTTGATCTCGCTCATGTCGTTGACGATCACAGCCACGCGGCGGCCGTCGCGGTTCTTCAGGATGTGGTTGAGCAGGGTGCTCTTGCCGGCGCCGAGGAAGCCGGACAGGACGGTTACAGGGAGGCGGTTCATGGCGGTCTCTCAGGCGGATCGTTGGTGTTTTTCGCGCTGTTCCTGGCGTTGCTTCGCCTCGATGGACAGCGTCGTGGTGGGACGCAACAGCAGGCGCTGCAGCCCGATGGGTTCACCGGTTTCGGCGCACCAGCCGTACTCGCCGCGGGCGATGGCGTCCAGCGCGGCGTCGATCTTGTCGAGCAGCTTTTTCTCCCGCTCCAGAACGCGCAGCTGCCAGTGCCGCTGTTCTTCGGCGCTGCCGATGTCGGCGGGGTCGCTGCTCGGTTCCTGTTCGCGCAGCGCCTGGAATTCTTCCTCGATACGCGCCTGCAGCTCGGCACGCTGGCGCAGCAGCAGGTCGCGGAAGAAGACCTGTTGGTCGGCGTTCATGTATGCCTCGGCGGGCTGGGCGAGTAGTTCGGCTTCGGTCATGGGCGGGTGTCCGGCAACATCGTCCGCATAGTTATAACATAACATCTACTGTTGCGAGAGCTTATCGAGTGAGGTTGAGCGACAGTCGAAGGAAGGGCGCTGATGTGCGCGGTGCAGTACCGCCAGGGCACTTGCATGCATGGCCGATCACGTCTGTACTGGCTCGCTACCGGCGCCGGCCCGGTTTGTCGGCGTGCCAGTGGAGCAACCCATGAACCCGACTTTCCAGCCTGGTCGAAACATGGCGATGAAGGTGCCCGCCCATGAGTACGCGAGCACCGTTGCCTTCTACCGCGAGACGCTGAGGCTCAAGGAGCTGACGCCTAGCGATGCCGACGGCGAACAGACACCGCGCTTCGAGTTCGGCGACAAGGTGCTCTGGCTCGATCGCGTGGCGGGCATCAGCCAGGCAGAGATCTGGCTGGAGGTGGTGACGGACGATCTGGACGCTGCATCGGCCCTTCTGCAACAGCGCCATTGCGCCCGTCGCGATGAAATCGAACCCCTGCCCGATGGCTTCCGCGCGTTCTGGATCTCCAGCCCGGCCAATATCATTCATTTGATTTCCGAGCAGAAGCTGTCCTGAACGCGCCTCCGGCTGCGCAGCATTACGCCGCCTGCTTTTGCCGATAGCCCTGCGCAACCTGCACCAGTACCACCAGCGTTACGATGGGCAGCAGCCCGATGTTCACCGCCGCCCAGCCGGCCTGCGCGATCAAGGCGCCGGAGGCGAACGACATGGCTGCGGCGACGCTGCCGTTGCTCAGCTCCATCAGGCCCTGAGCCCGGGCGCGTTCGCTCGCTACGTGGCCCTGGCCCAGCTGGGTGGTGCCGGCGACCAGCATGAGGTTCCAGCCGATGCCGAGCAGGCAGCTGCTGAGCAGAAAGTGCCAGTGGCTGATGCCGAGCAGGGCGACCACTGCGCTGGCGATCAGCAATCCTCCACCCCCACAGGCGACCAGCCGGCAGCCGAAACGATCCACCAGCGGCCCGGCGACGAACGCCGGGAGGAACATGCCGAGCATGTGCCACTGAATGACCTGGCCGCTGGCCTGCAGATCCAGACCTTCGCCGTGCATCGCCAGGGGCGTGGCGTTCATCACCAGGATCATCAGGCCGTGGCCGGCAGCGGTGGTCAGCACCGCGGCGCGAATGGTCGGCCGCGCTAGCAGCGCCTGCCAGCTGATCGTCGCCGAATCGGCCCGGGCTGCCGGCATGCCCGAGTTCGCCGGCAACCCGGCCAAGACCACGAATCCCAGTGCCGCCAGACTGGCGATCAACAGATAGGTGCCGGCGAAAGGCACGCCGGCGAGATCACGCGCCATATGGCCGAGCGTGGGCGCTATCAGCGCCGCCAGCACGCCACCGCCGATCACGCAGGCCGTGGCGCGCCCCTTGAAGGCATCGCTCACCGCTTCCAGCGCGGCGAAGCGGTAATACATAGCCGAGGCCTGATAGGCGCCAATGGGCAGAGCGCCGATACAGAGCAGGGTGAAGCTGTCGAGCCAGAGCGACAGCGCGCTGATCAGCCCGCCCAGCACGCCGGCCAACGCTCCGATGAGGAAGCCGGCGCGGCGTCCGCGGCGTTGCATCAGGCCCGCCAGTGGCTGCAGGGCGAGCAGGCCGCCGAGCATCAGCAGGGCCAGCGGCAAGGTGGCGAGGCCCGCCGCTGGCGCCAGGCGCAGGCCGACGATGGCGGTGAAGATGATCCCGGTCATCGAACAGGACCAGAACAGCGCCTGGGCGATGAACAGGCGCAGGACCTGGGGATTGCTGAGCAAAAGATGCATGAGCGGCTCCTTGAGGGTGGCGAGCGGGCACAGCGCTGCCTGGCCAGATGCCGAGCGGGCTGGGAACGGTGAGTGAGGTCGGTTGCGTCAGCCGAAGCGCTGGTAGAAGTCCCGCGGGCTGACCGACAGGTGCTTCTGGAAGCTGCGCCGGAGATTTTCCGGATGGCCGAAGCCGGTCAGCCGCGCCACCGTCGCGATCGAGGCCTGGGCGTCGAGCAGCAGATTGCGCGCGGCTTCCAGGCGCACCCGTTCGATGTACTGGCCCGGGCCCATGCCGGTTTCCTGGCTGAACAGGCGGCACAGGGTGCGTGGGGTCATATGCGCCTGGGCGGCCAGCGCCTCGATGGACAGGTCGTCGCCCAGATGCCCTGGAATCCATTCCAGCAGCGCGGCGAGGCGCGCCACGTTGCCGCTCGGCGCCGCCAGCATCGGGCTGAACTGGGTCTGCCCGCCGGGCCGGCGCAGGAACATCACCAGCCGCTGGGCGACTGCCAGCGCCAGTGCGCGGCCGAGATCGGCTTCCACCAGGGCCAGCGCCAGATCGATGCCGGCGGTGACGCCCGCGGAGCTGAACAAGTGCGACGCCTGCGGATCGGTCGGGTCGTAGGTGTGCAACCGGTCGCCCTGCACCTCGATGGATGCGTACTCGCCCAGCGCCGCGAGGTCCGCCCAGTGCGTAGTCGCCTTGCGCCCGTCGAATAGCCCGGCCTCGGCCAGGATCAGCGCGCCGGAACAGACCGAGCCCAGGCGCCGCACCCTGGGTTCGGCGGCGCGCAGCCAGGCGAGCAGCGCTTGGTCGCGCCTTTGCGCATCCACGCCGACGCCACCGGGGATCAGCAGGGTATCCAGCGTGGCGGGAGCGCATTCGGTCCAGCTGGCATCCGCCACCAGCTTCAGCCCCGCCGAGGTGGCGACCGGACCGGCCCTGGTGCCCAGCAGCACCAGCTCGTAATGACGAGGCAGACCCTGGCGCTGTCGCTCGACGTTGGCCGAGGCGAACACCTGCATCGGGCCGGTAACGTCCAGGCTCATCACATCCGGGTAGATCAGGCAGGCGACGGTGCGGGTGGCGTCCATGGTGCAGCTCTCGGAGTGGATGGCTGCAGTCTGCTGCCGAGACGCCGCTGTCGCAATGACAAGGTTCCCACGGATCTTGCCAATGCATGCCACGGCTTGGTCATCCGCGACCCGCATCGCTGCTGCAGATGGCCTCTGGGTGGCTACCTGGGCTTCAGGCGTTGCTGCTCTTGATCCGCGACCGATACTGCCCCGGCGTCATGCCGACGACCGTCTTGAAGTCATGAATGAGGTGCGCCTGGTCGCTGTAACCACAGCTCAATGCGGTATCGAGTAGCGGCTGGCCGGTGCGCAGTTGGTTGCGCACCAGCGCCACCCGCTGGATGCGACTGAACTGCTTGGGCGTCATTCCTTCCTGGTGGCGGAACAGGCGCTCCAGCTGACGCTGGCCGAGCGGCACGCTCTGCAGCAGATCGGCCAGGCGGCCCCGGCCTTCGCTGGCGGCGATTCGGTTGAGCAGCTGCTGTACCGGGTTGCGGCGTGCCTGGGTTTCCTCGAGACGGCGGAGCAGTTCGCGTTCGATCAATGCCTGCTGCGCGCCGCGTTCCAGCTCGGCCAGCTGATCGACCAGGTGCGCGAGTCCGAGCCTGGGCCAGTCCGCGTCGTGGAATCCCGTCAGCTCGTCGAGGCCAATACCGAACATGGCGGCGCCCATGCCGGGCCGAAAACGCACGCCCATCATCCTGACCCGGCCGACCAGCTGCAGGCGCGTGCTGGCCAGCTGCGGCCCGGCGATCAGGGCCCGCCGGCCACGCTGGGTGCCATCGAAGTTCAGCGGATCGGCGAAGTTGAAGATCACGCCGCTGCCGCCGTCCGGGTGCAGCAGCTGCTCGTCGTAGGCCTGCGAGCCGTCGCCATCCATCCACCAGAAACGCTGCACGTACGCGGCCAGCGCCGGGATCGGCGGGTGGGTGACGAAACCCTGCAGACAGGGCAGGCGGGCGTGGAGGGACTCGGTCATGACGGGCCGCTTGCAAGATGTCGAAAATCTACAATAGTGCAGCATGGCGGCTGCGTAGCCTTGGTTGCACATTCAAACCGAGGAGTGACCCCCATGCGCATGAACTACCAGGCCGCCGCCCCCGATGTGATGACCGCGATGATCGGGCTGGAAACCTACCTGGCGCGGCAGAGTCGCCGCGAGGACGGCGTCGACAAGCCGCTGATGGAATTGATCAAGATCCGCGTCTCGCAGATCAACGGGTGCGCCTACTGCCTCGACATGCACACCAAGGACGCCCGTGCCCTGGGTGAAACCGAGCAGCGTATCTATGCGCTAAGTGCTTGGCGCGAAACGCCGTTCTTCAGTGATCGCGAGCGTGCCGCGCTGGCCTGGGCCGAGGCCAATACCCTGCTGCCGCAGGGCGTGTCGCAGCAGCTGTTCGAGGAGGTGCGTGAGTATTTTTCCGAATCCCAGCTCGCCAACCTGACCCTGGCCATCGCCACCATCAACGCCTGGAACCGCTTTGGCGTGTCCTTCGCGCCGGTGCCGGGCAGCTATCAGCCCGGCTGAGCCAAGCGTAACCGCCTGGCCTGTTGGCCGGGTGGTTCCGCTTCAGGGTTGCAGTTCCTGATTACCCATGGCGCAGAAGCTCTGCGCCCGCCGTGCCATCGGCAGCGCGCGCAGCTGGGACATGCATTGCGCCTGGCTGGGCGTGCGCACCACACGGAGCTTGGCGTCGTCGTTCACCTGGATCAGGTACGGCTTGTTGTAGCGTGGGCCGTCGTGCCAGCTGCTGAAGCGCTGCTCGCTGTAGGTGCAGTGATAGCGCATATGCCCGGAGAAGCCCTTGATCCGGTCGCGGCGGAAGATGTGATGGTATTGCTGCCAGTCACGCTTGCTCTGGCCGTCGCGCACCGCGTCGAGGCAGCCCTGCAACTCAGTGATATCCGGTTCGTGGAGAAAGATGCTCTGTGCCAGGCTGGAGCCGTCCAGTTGCATCGTCGCCACCAGGTAGACCTGCCGCTCGGCCGCCTGAGCCGGAAGCGCCAGCGACAATCCCAGCGCCAACATCCCTGTTCTGATCACTCGCAGTACTCCTGAGGTCCGCTTATTCGAGCGCCGCACCCTAGCCGAGGTCAAACGGCGGAACAAGCCGATGGGCGAAAAGTCACCCCGGGCGCGACCTGAACTCCGTCGGTAGCAGCAGTCAAATCGATGTAATCGGCAGATCATCGCGCGGGGAAATGAAATGTTGCATGCGCCTTCGTACTGGTCGGGCGGCTTTGCGGTAAATTGGCTTGCCTTTGGCAACGTAACCACCCTTACATGACCCTCCTGATAGCGTTCGCTGTCATATCCATCCTCGTTTCATTCATCTGTTCGATCCTCGAAGCTGCATTGCTTTCGCTGACACCCAGCTTCATCGCGCACCAGAAAGCCGTCAGACCCAAGCTCTACGAGCGCCTGAAACGCTTGAAGGACAATGTCGACCAGCCGCTTGCGGCGATCCTCACGCTGAACACCGTCGCCCACACTGTCGGCGCCACCGGAGTCGGCGCCCAGGTCACCGTGGTCTTTGGCAACGGCTACGTTGGTATCGCCTCGGCTGTCATGACGGTGCTGATCCTGGTGCTCTCGGAAATCCTGCCCAAGACCATCGGAGCCCGTTACTGGCGCACGCTCGCGCCGTACCTGCCGCCGTTGCTGAACGGCATGATCCTGATGCTCAAACCGTTCATCTACCTGTCCGACCTGATCATGCGGGCGGTCGGCGGCAAGGAGCCGGAGCACGACATCCGTCAGGAGATCAAGGCGCTGACGGTACTCGGCCGCGAGAACAGGAGCCTCGACGAGGACGAATTGCGCGTCATCAGGAACATCCTCGACTTGCACGAGATCAAGGTGCGCGACGTGATGACACCGCGCACCGTCTGCGACTACACGTCGCCGGAGACCAGCATCGGTGCGTTCAAGGAACAGGTCGCTAACAGCCAGTTCTCGCGCTACCCGGTGATTGGCGACAACGAGAGCCCGCTGGGTGTGGTGTTCCGCTATGACGCCCTGTCGGCGGCCGACGACGAAGCGCCGGTGTCGACGATCATGAAATCGATGAAAGTCGCACCGGAAATGACCAGCGTGGAAAATCTCATGACCCAGCTGCTGCACGAGCGCCAGCACATGTGCCTGGTCTACGACGAATTCGGCAGCTGGCGAGGCCTGGTGACGCTGGAAGACATCATGGAAACCATCATCGGCCAGCCGATCATGGACGAAACGGACGACATCCCGAACATGCGCCGCTTCGCCAAGCGCCGCTGGGATCATCGCATCAAGCGCGCCCGCGAGAGCTGAGCGGCAATGCGGGGCGGGCCTGCCGCTCCGCAGGTGTCCTCTCGGTGACCGCAGGGCCTGATCGTTCCGAGGCGCACGAAGCGCATCGCATCAATCGCCGGAAGGGGCGGCCTCGTACAGTTCCAGCGGCAAGCCGTCCGGGTCCGCGAAGAAGGTGAACCGGCGGCCGGTGTATTCGTCTGTCCGAATTGGCTCCACCGCAACGCCCTGACGCTCCAACCACGTCTTGCACTGCGCGACGTCATCCACCGCAAAGGCCAGATGCCGCAATCCTTGCGCTTCCGGGCGCGAGGGGCGAGGCGGGGCGTCGGGAAACGAAAACAGCTCGATCTGCCCACCGTCCGGCAAGGCCAAGTCGAGCTTGTAGGACTGTCGCGACTCCCGGTAGTGCTCGGCGACCACCGCAAGGCCCAGCGTCTCGGTATAGAAGCGCTTCGAGACGGCATAGTCGGAGCAGATGATCGCGGCGTGGTGGATGGAGCGGAGCATCGGCGGACCTGTGAGATGGTTGGATAGCACGTCGGTTTTGCGGCGGTGCTTGAAGGTAAGGGACAGCGGTTTGTCTGCCTCTTTGAAACGGTCAGGCGACTGCCGAGCGGTGTCTATGCTGTCGCAGGAAACGGCCCGTTGCCATGGCCAGGAGAGCAAGTGCGGCCAAGACGCCTAAGCCGGCGCTGCGAGGATAGATATCGTCGACTCGCTTGATTCGGCCGATGTTTGGCGACGTTTGCGAAACCAGCGCTGTCACCGACTGCCCCTCGCGCCACGCCGGCACGCCGAAGAACTGGCTTTCGAATCGGTAGTGCTCGCCGTTCAAGTAGTGCTCGACCACTGCATGGATATTGCTCGAATACTGGCGCCCATCGCCTCGACTGATGCGCTCGCTGCGAATGGCGACGATCTTTGCCTGCGCCTCGACGAAGCCTTCGACGAAGGCCTGTTCACGCACCAAGTTGTAAATGCTCGCGCCGAACAGGAGCAGAACGAACGCAATAGGAAGGGTCTTGAGCATGCTCGATTCAGGGCTCGTGGTCGGGCTGTGTGTCGGGTACAACTGCCGACGGGAAATTATCATCGGGGGCCTGATCCATGCACCACCACGTCCGCCATATCAGCATCTTCATCGCCCGTGATCCGGGACAGGTGTATGCGTTCGCCGCCGACCCGCGCAATCTTCCGCAGTGGGCGGCGGGGCTGGCGCGTTCCGAGGTCACGCAGCAGGGCGATGCATGGGTGGCTGACGCGCCTTTTGGAAAAGTGAGGATTCGCTTCGCACCGCCGAATGCGCTCGGGGAGATGGACCACGAAGTCGAACTGGAGTCGGGTTCGATAGTTCGCAACCCCATGCGGGTCATGCCGTGTAGCGGCGGGTCTGAGTTCGTTTTCACGCTGTTCCGCCAACCGGACATGAGCGATGAGCAATTTGCGATGGACGCTCAGGCGGTGGCGGCGGACCTGCAGCGGCTCAAGAATCTGCTTGAGCAAGCGCGATAAGTTAATTCGGATTTCTCGAATGGACGCCCAGCGCCGTGACCGTCAGCAGAATCAGCGCCATGCCCAGGACCTGCATGGCGGCCAGGCTTTCATCTAGCACCACGACGCTGAAGAGCGAGGCGGTCACCGGTTCGACCATGGCCAGGATGGACGCTGCCGCGGGCGCGGTATGCTTGAGCCCGACGATGTACAAGACGAACGATAGCCCGCCACCGAGTACGCCTAATGTGACGAACAGCGGCCAGCTTGAGGTGCCCAGCACGGCCAAAGTCTGCTCCGCATCGCTCAGCCCGAGCAATATCGCCACCAGCACCGCGAAGGCGATCACCAGAATCGCCTGAGGGCTGCCATGGGGGGCCGCATACTTGAAGGCGAAGATGAAAACGGCGTACGACACGCCGGAAAGCAGTCCTGCACCCACCGCCAGCAGTGTGATGTCGCCCGCTCCGACGTCGTAGATGCCGGTCAGCAGAATGACGCCAAGCGTCACCAGCGCGATAGCCGTCCACTTGAATGCGCTGGGCCGCTCCAGCCGAAACGCGAACGAGACGAGATAGACGAACACCGGCGCGGAGTACATGAGTGTCGCCGCCACGGCCACGCTGCCCTCGGCGATGCTGAGAAAATAGAACGAGAAATTGCCTGCCACGGCCGCCCCGGCGACTGCCGACCAGAGCCACAGTCGCCCGTTCATTAGACCGCTGCCAGCCGGGCGCAAGGCAAGCCAGAGAAACACGACTAGCAGCCCGATCGCGCCGCGGGAGAGCGAGACCACGATCGGGCTCCAGCCCTCGGCGGTCAGAACACCGCCGATTCCGCCCGACAGCCCCCAGCACAATGCCGCGAGTACGACGAATAGCCCGCCGAGGCTTTGCGTCTTGCCTGATGGGTGTTTCACGTTGGGTCGCGGCGGCTGCTGCGCCATTTGCCCCGCCCGTTATGCCTGCAACGTCGCTGGCCTTTCTTCATGAAGTCACCGCCGCCCGCCTGTTCCGCGCCTCTAGGGGCTGTCGAGCGAAGAACGGCCCACAGCCCTCCCAGCGGCTGTAGTCAAGCTGTCGGGAGGGTTGGGGCGCTGCTGGTCATTGGATGCGTGTCACGCGCCAGACGATGTTGGCCAGATCATCCGCGACGATCAGCGCACCGCTGGGGTCGACGGTCACACCGACCGGGCGGCCGCGGGTCTTGCCGTCCTCGCGGAAGCCGGTCACGAAGTCGATGGGTTCGCCGGCCGGGCGGCCATCGCGGAACGGCACGAAGATCACCTTGTAGCCGGACGGATCTTCCCGGTTCCAGCTGCCGTGCTCGCCGACGAACGCGCCTTCGGCGAATTGCTCACCCATGACTTCCGAGGAGAAATCCAGGCCCAGCGCGGCGACGTGGGCGCCCAGTGCGTAGTCCGGCGTGATCGCCTGCTTGACCTTGTCCGGGTCCTGCGGACGCACGCGGTCGTCGACGTTCTGCCCCCAGTAGCTGTAGGGCCAGCCATAGAAACCGCCTTCCTGCACCGAGGTCAGGTAGTCCGGCACCAGGTTTTCACCCAGCTCGTCGCGCTCGTTCACCACCGACCATAACTGGTCCGTGCCGGGTAATATGGCAAGGGCCGTGGGGTTGCGCAGGCCGGTTGCGTATGGCTTGTAGGCGCCGGTCTCGGTGTTGATTTGCCAGACCATGGCGCGGTCGACCTCGGCTTCCATCCCGCGCTCGGTGATGTTGCTGTTCGAGCCGATGCCGACGTAGAGGTACTGGCCATCTGGGCTGATGGTCATCGCCTTGGTCCAGTGGTGGTTGATCTCCGAGGGCAGGTCGATGATCTTCGTCGGTGGGCCGCTGGCTTCGGTCTGGCCTTCCTGGTAGTCGAAGCGCACCAGTGCGTCCTGATTGGCGACGTACAGCGTGCCGTCGTGGAACGCCAGTCCGTAGGGCGCGTTAAGGTCCTCGGCGAACACCTTTTGCAGCTCGTAGGTACCGTCGCGGTCGGCGTCGCGCAGGAGCGTCAGGCGATTGCCACTTTTCACCGAGGTGACGCCTTTGGCCTTGATATAGCCGGCAATCACGTCCTTGGGCTTGAGCTTGGGCGCATTGCCGCCTCGGCCTTCCGCCACGAGGATGTCACCGTTGGGTAGCACCAGCGTCTGCCGTGGAATCTGCAGGTCAGTGGCAATGGCGCTGACGCTGTAGCCGTCCGGTACCGTCGGCATCGCATCGCCCCAGGGAGCCGGGTCGGCGATCGTCATGCTCGGCAGCAGCCCGCGCTCGGGCTCCGGCAGTTTGGGGTTGGCGCCGTAGCGGCTGGCAGCGTCCTGTTCGTTGCCACCGCAGGCGCTCAGCAACACGGCGATGGTCAGTACGGAGAGGGCATGGGTGTGCTTCATGCTTCACCTCCGTCGCGCAGATTGGAAAGGCCAACCCATGCGGCGGCGCAGGCCAGCAGGGTGACGATCACCGATAGCACCAGGCCGGTCGGCATGACCGCCCAGGCATCCTTGGCGTGCTGCAGTGCGTTGATGAAACCAAGCACCCAAGCCACGGCGAGCAACAACAGATAAATCAAAGGTCGGCCTGTTCTATGCCTGGCCTTGACCAGATTGGCGATGGCGAACAGCACCGACAGCCCGCAGAACACCAGCGCGCCGGCGATCAGCCACGAGGCGAAGTTGGCCCACTGGATCTCATAGCTGCGGAAGTAGGCGATGTCGCTCAGCAGCGCGCCAAGAAACAGGGGGACGGCCCCGGCCAGCAGCGTCGCATGCAGCGGGCCGGGCACATGGCGGGAAACGCTGTGGGTGGTTTCGGTGGTGCGGTGGGTAATAACGGTCACGAGGAACTCCTCATCGCTTCGGATCGGACCCGCCCAGCACGATGGTCTGGCTGCCCGGGTCGCTCTGACGGTGCTTAAGAGGGGATCGCATCATTGGCCTGTTAGTTCACCACCAATGGCCGAGCGGGCAACCCGGCGTTCTGGCAGGACGGCAAAACAAACGAGCCAAGTGCTATGCGCTGCGCGTGCTATGCGTCGTTGGAGGCGAACGGTGGCCCGTCAAACACGATTCGCAAAACCTGCGCCGGGCATCGCTGAGCTGGTTGGCGTCACTGTGTCGGGGCGAGTTCGCTCGAGCGGCAGGTGATTTCCGCATAGGGCTCGTCCGGTGAGTATTCGCCTGGAACCCGCTCGGTGCGCTGGGTATTTGGCGCGACGGTGAAAACCGGCGACGCCGAGGTATCCGAGCGCGCGTCATTCGGTACATGGAACTCGCAGGTAATCTGCCCGCCGGTACGGTTCATCACCTTCACTGCCCGCACTCCAAGCAGTTCACCTTCGACGCCTTCGGATTTGGCCGGCACGCCCATCGGACTGATCTCCACATCGAGACCGTTGAGGTGGCTGACCACTTCCGGCGGCGGCGTTTGGGCGAAGACCAGCGGGGCGAGGAGTGCCAGGCCGCCGGCGAGGAATGAATGCTTGCTCATGGGAACCTCCACTATCTGCAGCCCTTTAGAAGGGCTTGCCACGGGTCGGTTCGATCGCTGCGTCAGTCAATGGTTGCAAATGATTAAAGGCGTCAAAAAATTGGTTGGCACGATTTATGATGGCTCAAAGCCATGATGTCTATTGCCGCGCCGGTTGTGCCGTGTTGAACTCCAGCCGTGCCAAGGTTGCGTGCGGTCCTTGCGAGGGTGGCTCAAGTGACAAGGTTTCTGTGCATCGCGTTGTTCGCCCTGTCAGGCACGGTATCGGCTTCGGTCGATGTGACGCTCGACCTGAGCGCTGTCGAGCGCGACTGGCTGGCCGACAACCGCTCGGTCAGCATCTGTGTCGATCCGGACTGGCTGCCGTTCGAGATGCTCAACGCCCGTGGTGAGCACGAAGGAATCGCTGCCGACCTGCTGCGTCTCGTGGCGCAACGGGCGGGCCTGCAACTTGATATCGTGTCGACCAGCGACTGGGGCCAGTCGGTGGCATTCTCCCAGGCCGGCCGCTGTCAGCTGCTCAGCTTTCTCAACCAGACGCCTGCGCGTGATGCCTGGCTGATCTTCACCCAGCCGTTGTTCACCGACGCCAATGTGGTGATCGCACGGGAAGACCACCCGTACGTGGCCGATCTGTCCGCCTTGGAAAACGCAACGGTGGCGCTGCCGTCCGGCACGTTCATCGAGGAAAGCGTTCGGCGGGATTTCCCCCAGCTGCGCGTCATCATCACCGACACCGACGCCGAGGCGCTGGCGTTGGTAAACGAGCGCAAAGCCGATCTGACCATACGGTCGCTGACCGTGGCTGCCTACACCATGCGCCGCGAGGGCTGGTTCAACCTGAAAATCGCCGGACAGCTGGCGAGTCTCGATAACCAGTTTCGCATCGGTGTGCTGAAGAGCGAACCTGTGCTGCGCGGCATTCTGGACAAGGCGATTGCGACCATTACGCCGTGGGAGCTGAACCAGATCGCCAACCGGCATGCGCCGATTCGCATCGAGTCGGGTACCGACTACCGGCTGGTCGTGCAGATCGTGGTGGTTTTCTCGGTGATGCTGCTGACCAGCCTGTACTGGATCGGGCGGCTACGGAGGCTGAACGAGCAGCTGCAGATCAAATCGCAGACCGATGCTCTCACCGGCTTGGCCAATCGTGCCGAACTCGACCGGCGCTTCGCCAGGGCGCTGGAGCAGGCGCGGCGTTACAACCGGCCGCTGTCGATCGTCATGCTGGATATCGATCACTTCAAGAGCATAAACGACGAGTTCGGTCATCAGACTGGGGACCGCGTTCTCAAGGAATTCGCCGACCTGCTGGTATCTGGTCTGCGCGGCAGTGACGCCGTCGGCCGCTGGGGTGGCGAGGAGTTTCTGCTGCTGTGTCCGGAAACCAATGGTCAGCAGGCGCTGGCGTTCGCCGAGCGCCTCTGTGAACAGTCGCGGACATCCATGTTCAGCACTGGCCGCGGTCAGACCCTCAGCGCCGGGGTTGCCGAGCTAGGGCCGGTGGACACTGCCGATAGCCTGCTACGGCGTGCGGACGCTGCGCTCTACCGCGCCAAGCACGACGGTCGTGATCGCGTCTGCTGGCTGGCGTCGGACGAGTAGCCGGGCCGCTTCGCCGTTCAGTGCTTGCCGGCCTTGCGCAAGCGGACGTAGAGATCCTTGCCGCCGGTGGCGCTGCTGCCGCGTGACTCCAGGTCGAAGCGTTTGGGCTGGCCGGCGATCAGGTCGCTGAGCTTCTTGCAGCCATACAGGCGCGGATCGAAGGCCGGGCGCAGCTTGCTGATGTTCTGCCCGAGCGTGCCGAGCTGAATCCAGTCGTCCTCCTCGGTCAGGTCGTCGAGAATCTTGGCGATGAAGTCCACCGGCACCGCCTGGCATTTGATGGTGTCGCCCTTGTCGCCTGTTTTCGGCGGCTTGCTGCTTTCTTCTACCTGTGCGGCGGCCGCGGCGAGCTTTTCCGTCGACGGCTCGGCAGCGACCTTGGTGGCGTCGGCGCGCAGGATCTCGGTATAGATGAACTTGTCGCACGCCGAGACGAATGGCGAGGGCGTCTTCTGTTCGCCGAAGCCATACACCGTCAGGCCTTCCTCGCGGATGCGTGCGGCCAGGCGGGTGAAGTCGCTGTCGCTGGAAACCAGGCAGAAGCCGTCGAAGCGCCGGGTGTAGAGCAGGTCCATGGCGTCGATGATCAGCGAACTGTCAGTGGCGTTCTTGCCGGAGGTGTAGGCGAACTGCTGGATCGGCTGGATCGAGTGGTCGAGCAGCACTCTCTTCCAGCTGCCGAGGTTGGGCTTGGTCCAGTCGCCATAGATGCGCTTGACGCTGGCGACGCCGTACTTGGCGATCTCCTCGAACAGGCCTTCGACGATGGCCGCCGGCGCGTTGTCCGCGTCGATCAGGACCGCGAGGTGTTTCTGCTTGTTCGCACTGCTGGGCTTGCTGGCCATGGTTCATCCCTGGGCTGATGATCGCCTGACCATAACGCCGACCGCCATGCCGTGGCCATAGCGGCGTGCTGCCAACGCATGCCGAGCTCGGTTAGCATGCGCGGCTTTGATCACATGGATTGCGGTGCATGGAACAGCGAGGCACGCTGAAAAGCTGGAACGACCAGAAGGGCTTCGGCTTCATTCGCCCGGAGCAGGGCGGTGAGGATGTCTTCGCGCATATCTCGGCCGTGCATGGTGAGCGCCGGCCGCTGGTGGGCGACCGGGTGCTCTACGTGGCCGGGCGCGACCCTCAGGGCCGCTTGCGCGCCGAGCATCTGCGGCTGGATGCGCCGCTGACGCTGGATCAGCCGGCGATTCGCCAGCGGCCGGGCAGTCAGCGGCAGAAGAGCGATCCTCAGGACCGCCCGCGCGCCACGGCGCGTGCCGCCGGCAAGCCAGCGCGGCAGCTGGTCGCCGGTAACATTCAGCGGCTTCCGCTCAAGCTGGTGCTGTTCGCGCTGCTCTGCCTGCTGCCGCTGGCGGGCAGCCTCCTGCGCCTCGGGGCGGTGTTGCCGTTGGCAATCTACGCCCTCGCCAGCCTGCTGACCTTCTTCCTCTACTGGCGTGACAAGCACAGCGCGCTGAAGGATCGCTGGCGCACGCCGGAAACCACGCTGCATTTCTTCGAGCTGGCTGGCGGCTGGCCGGGTGCGCTCGTCGCGCAGCAGGTGTTTCGCCACAAGACCCGCAAGCTGAGCTATCAGCTGGCGTTCTGGTTGATCGTGGTGCTGCACCAGGCGTTCTGGATCGATCTGCTGTTCATCGGCAGCGGCTTTACCCGCGAGCGGCTGGATTGGTTGTTGCGCTTGATCTGAAACGCGAAAGCCCGGCGAATGCCGGGCTTTCGGACGAGCATCGCGGCTCAGACTTTTCTGACGAACTCGGACTTCAGCTTCATCGCTCCGATGCCATCGATCTTGCAGTCGATGTCGTGGTCGCCATCGACCAGGCGGATGTTCTTCACCTTGGTGCCGACCTTGACCACCAGCGACGAGCCCTTGACCTTGAGGTCCTTGATCACCGTGACGGTGTCGCCGTCCTGCAGGGTGTTGCCCACCGAGTCCTTGATCACCTTGTCGCCTTCGCCCGCGGCCGCTGCGCTTTCAGTGGCGGACCACTCATGGCCGCACTCCGGGCAGACCAGCATCTGGCCGTCTTCGTAGGTGTATTCGGAATTGCATTTGGGGCAGGGGGGCAGCGTGCTCACGGCGGGTCCTTCAGTGGAGGTGCGGAAAGCCGTGCATTGTATAAGGTTTTGTTACAAATCGGGGGCTGCGGGACTCCGGCGCCGCCGAAGACCCGCTGTGCCGTCGAGGGCGATGTCTAATTCACCGCGGCGAGGCGCTCGCTGCCTGCGCGCAGTTCGCTGTAGCGGTGTTCCAGCTCACGACGGATCTCGCGGCGCTGGTACGCCTGGGCGAAGCGGCGTTGCTGTTCCGCTGTCTTCGGATTCAGCGGCGGTACCGGTACCGGTTTGCCGTCCTCGCCGAGGGCGACCATGGTGAAGAAGCAGCTGTTGGTGTGACGCACGGTCTTCGAGCGGATGTCTTCGGTTACGACCTTGATGCCGATTTCCATCGAGGTGGTGCCGGTGTAGTTGACCGAGGCGAGGAAGGTGACCAGCTCGCCGACATGCACCGGCTGGCGGAACACCACCTGGTCCACCGAGAGGGTGACGACGTACTGCCCGGCATAGCGGCTGGCGCAGGCATAGGCGACTTCGTCGAGGTACTTGAGCAGCGTGCCGCCATGTACGTTGCCGGAGAAATTGGCTTTGTCCGGCGTCATCAGCACGGTCATGGTCAGCTCTGCATGTCCATCTAGCATGGGGGTTACGGCTCCTCGGTGGTGAAGGGTTGCTACTTTAGTCGAATGCCTCCTTCCTGTCTGGACTATCTGGCAAAACGCTTCATCGTTTTTTTCTATCGTCAATGCGGCAAAGGCGCGCACTGTTCGCATTTGGCCGATAAACCACTCATTACGGCGTCCATGTCCTATCGGATCATGGCCCTCTGGTGCGCTGTGATTTGTGTCACGAAAGTTCACGGTCTCGGTCGTCACGACCGCTTTCGTTGACCTGTGCCGGGGTCGGCGGGTGGTGGGTTGCCTATAGTCAAGCGCCCGCAAATACCCATCGGCTCAGTACGGATACTCCCCCAATGCGTAAGCTCGTTCTCGCTCTGCTTGCCTGCTTCGTTCCGCTCGCCCATGCCAGCGAGGAGGCCATCGAGCGCTTCAACCAAATCATTGCCGACGAGCAGCGGCGCGAGCAGGCCAGCCTGGCCGGCCAGGAGCGCGCGGTATTCTGCGCCTACTGCCACGGTGAAACCGGTAACAGCAAGCGCAAGCACATCCCCAATCTGGCTGGGCAGAATCCGCAGTACCTGTTTTATGCCTTCGAGAAGTTCGCCAGCGGCGAGCGGACCGACTTCGTCATGTCCAAGCTGGCTCAAAACCTGAGCATGGAGGAGCGGGTGAACATCGCAGTGTTCTTCAGCCAGCAGAAGGTCAATCCGCCCGAGGGCCCGGTGAATGCTGCGTTGCGCGGAAGCGGTGAGAAGATCTTCCAAACCACCTGCACCGGCTGCCACGGGGCTCATGCCGAAGGCATGGAGACCATGCCGCGCCTGGCCGGGCAGCCCGACGAATACATCCGCAAGGCGCTGACGCGTTTCCGCGAGAACGACCCGAGCCGCGCCGGCTCGGTAATGATTGGCGTCGCCGCGCAGCTTTCCGCGGCGGATGTGGAGGCGCTGGCGGCCTATCTGTCGCAGCTGAAGCTGACGCCTGCCGAGGAAATGGCCAACATCAACCGTCTGCGCAAGACCACCGCCGCCGCTCAGTAACGCTGGATCTGTGCCGGCGTGCGGCGCATCAGCACCTCACCGTTGCGCACCGAGAGCAGGGCATGGCCCTGGGTGCGCAGCATCTCGTAGTCGTCCGGCGCCGACAGCACCAGCAGGCTGGCCGGTCGCCCCACCTCCAGTCCGTAGCGCTCGCCCAAGTTCAGGGTGCGTGCGCTGTTGTCGGTGATCAGGTCCAGGCCGCGCTGCAAGTCCTCGTAGCCGAGCATGTGGCAGATATGCAGCCCCGCCTCGAGGATGCGCAGGATGTTGCCGTTGCCCAGCGGGTACCAGGGGTCGACGATGGAATCCTGGCCGAAGCAGACGTTCATCCCGGCGCGGTCGATCTCGGCCACGCGGGTCAGGCCGCGGCGCTTGGGGTAGGTGTCGAAGCGGCCCTGCAGGTGGATGCTCTCGGTCGGGCAGGAGACGAAGTTGATCTTCGACAGCTTGAGCAGGCGGAACAGCTTGGAGCAGTAGGCGTTGTCGTAGGAGCCCATTGCCGTGGTGTGGCTGGCGGTGACGCGCTCGCCCATCTCGCGCACGCGTGCCTCTTCGGCGAGCACTTCGAGAAAGCGCGACTGCGGGTCGTCGGTTTCGTCGCAGTGCACGTCCACCAGACAGCCACTGCGCTCGGCCAGGTCCATGAGGAACTTGATCGAGCTGACGCCCTGGTCGCGGGTGTTCTCGAAGTGCGGAATGCCGCCGACCACATCGGCGCCCATGGCGATCGCCTCGGTCATCAGCTCGCGACCGCCCTTGAACGACTCGATGCCCTCCTGCGGAAAGGCGACGATCTGCAGGTCGATCAGGTGACGGGTTTCCTCGCGCACCTCGAGCATGGATTTGAGCGCCGACAGCGTCGGGTCGGTAACGTCGACATGGGTGCGCACATGCTGGATGCCATGATCGACCAGCATGTCGATGGTTTTCTTCGCCCGCGCCTTGGTGTCTTCGTGCGTCACCAGCGCCTTGCGCTCGCCCCAGCGTTCGATGCCTTCGAACAGCGTGCCGCTCATGTTCCAGGCCGGCTCGCCGGCGGTAAGGGTGGCGTCCAGGTGGATGTGCGGTTCGATGAAGGGCGGCACCACCAGATTGCTGGCGGCGTCGATATCGCCCTCGCTGGCTTCGGCCGGCGCCTGCTGCGCGCTGATGGCGGCGATGCGCGCGCCGTCCAGTTCGATGCGGTACAGGCCGCTGCGGCCGCGCAGGCGGGCGTTGAGGATGTTCATGGTGACTCCTTGATCAGCGTGCGTCGGTTTGCGTCAGCACCGTGCGCGACAGGGCCAGGCGCTGACCCTCGTACAGCACAATATAGGCTGCGGCGGCCACCAGTATGCCGACGATGGGCGCCACCCAGGGCGAGAAATAGGCGCAGGCGGCGCCCAGCACATAGGCCGCCAGGCCCAGGCTGTTGTATTTCGGCAGGCGCGCCTCGGCCAGTTTCGGGTATTGCCCGCGATGGCGGTAGAAATAGTCCGCCATGATCACGCCGCCGATGGGCGGGATGATCGAGCCGAGCAGGATCAGGAAGGGGATCAGCAGTTCGTACATGCCGCCCAGCGCCAGCAGCGTGCCGACGAAGGCGCCGCCAAGGGTCACCAGTCGGCGGCGCTCGGTGCGCAGCAGGTTGCAGCCGGCCGCGGCGAAGTTGTAGATGGTGTTGTCCTGCGTGGTCCAGAGGTTGAGAAAGAGCATCACCACCGCGGCCATCGACAACCCCTGCAGCACCAGCACTTCGACGATGTCCGGCTGCTGGTAGACGATTGCTCCGTAGGCGCCGGCGATGATCATCAGGCCGTTGCCGATGAAGAAGCCGATCAAACTGGCCCATACCGCGACCTTGCTGCTGCGGGCGAAACGCGTCCAGTTGGTGGCCTGGGTCGCGCCGCTGACGAAGGTGCCGAAGATCATGGTGATGGCCATGCCGAGGGTCAGGGTGTCGCCCGGTTGCACGGCGAGCAGGCCGTCCAGCCCGCCAATGTCACGGGTGGCAGTCCACAGCGAGGCAATCAGCAGAATCAGCATCGCTGGCACCGCGATGCGCGAGAGCAGGTCGAGGCCCTGGTAGCCGACGAAGGCGGTCAGGCAGAAGCCGAAACCGAACAGCACCATCAACGGCAGCGTCCAGCTTTCCGGCAACGCCAGCAGGCGCACCAGGACGATGGCGATGGTCGCCGTGCCCCAGGCATACCATCCGATCTGGGTGAAGCCGAGCAGGAAATCGGACAGCCGGCTGCCGACCTCGCCGAAGCAGAAGCGCCCCATCAGCACCGAGTTCAGCCCGCTGCGGCAGGCGATCAGCCCGAGCGCGGCGGCGTAGGCGCCGAGCAGCAGGTTGCCGATGACCGCGGCCCAGAGCATGGTCTTGAAGTCGAAGGCCAGGCCGATCTTGCCGCCGGCGAACATGGTGGCGGTGAAGAAGGTGAAGCCGAACAGCAGGATGGAGGTGGACCACAGCCCCTTGCGCGCGCCGGCGGGCACTTCGCTGAGGGGGTAGTCGGTATCGACGGGCTGTTTCATGTTGGATGCTCCGCAAGGTGGATGCGGCAGCGGTGCAGATGCCATGCCATTGCTGACCGATCGGCCAACTCGGCGCGCGGCGCGATGACGCCTTCATCAAGGCTGGCTCGCGTTGGTGCAACGAGCTGGCTGCGCGCACCGGAATGGCGCCCTAGCGCGAGGCTCCCACAAGCGGAGCGACATTCTCTCCGTAGCTGGCCACCGAGTGCGATCCCGACCAGCGCAAGGAATTGCTACAGGCGCTGCGCGAGCGTGGTGCGGACCTGAACGCGGCGGGCTCCGCTGGGCAATAACGTGGAAAGCCTGGCGCGCGGGGAGGTCCGCACCTGCTGATGGGTTTGGCCCGGACCCTTAGTAGCTCTTGTAGGGCAGGAACTTGCCGGACAGCACCACGTTGACGCGATCGCCCTTGGGGTCGCTCTGGCGCTGGATATCCATGGAGAAGTCGATGGCGCTCATGATGCCGTCACCGAACTCCTCGTGGATCAGTTCCTTGATGGTGGTGCCGTAGACGTTGACCAGCTCGTACCAGCGGTAGATCAGCGGATCTGTCGGCACCGCAGTGGGCAGCGAGCCCTTGTAGGGGGCGATCTGCAGCCAGGCGACGGCCTCGTCGGAGAGCTCGAAGAGCTGCCCCAGGGTCTCGGCCTGGGCCTTGTCGAAGGCCATCTGACCGAGGCAACCGGCGGTGGTCCATTCCTTGGACATGCCGATGCTTTCGGCGACATGTGCCCACTTCAGGCCCTTGCGCACCTTGGCGGCGACGATCATCTGGGTGACCTGTTCACGACTGCTGATCATGGCGAATCCTCATCTGGGGAATACGAGTCAATGGCCGCGCGGGCGCGGCGGCCTCGGTCGATGCAGGTTCGGTGCCAGGGGATTCAGTCGTATTCGGCTGCTTCGTGCTCGCCGAGCAGGCGGCGCTGGCGCGGCGTGGCGGCAGTCAGCACCTCGGGATTGAAACTGAAGTGCAGGTAGGGCGAGAACTTCTGCGCCACCATGCGTCGGCCGTAGTGGATCTGCAGCAGGTAGCGGCTGCGCTCGGCGCTGCGGTTGCGGCTGCCCGCGTGCCAGAGGTCGCTGCGAAACAGCAGCACGTCGCCGGCCTTGCACAGCACGGGCTCGGCCGCGCGGCCGTGCCACTGGGTTTCGCCCGGCTGCGGTTTGCGCCCGGCGCGGTGGCTGCCGGGGATCACCAACGTCGGGCAGAGGTCGGCGTCGATGTCATCCAGATACAGGTGTGCGGTGCAGATCTGCATCGGCAGTTCGAAGGCGGGATCGGCCAGCAGGCTTTCCGGCAGCTCCATGGCCAGGTAGTCGGCATGCAGCTCGCCGCCAATAAAGCCCGGGCGGCTGCGCCAGGCGGTCTGGCCGATGATATGGCAGTCCGTCCCGAGTGCCGCCTCGGCCAGTCCGATCACCCCGGGCAGATCGAGAAAGCGCAGCCAGAACGGCGAGCGATTGAAGACGCACTTGTAGTGGTCGTCGACCAGGCCCTGGTAATCCCAGTGGATGGGTTCGAGGCCATCGATGGCTTCGCGCAGCGTCGCGATGCCCGCGGGATCGAGTACGGCAGGCAGCAGCACGAAGCCCTGCTGATGCAGGGCGGCGAGCTGTTGCCGAATGGTGACGGAGTCGGTCATGGCATCGGCCGGGTAGAGCGCCAGACTCCAGCATAGGCAGCTCGGCCGCGCGTTGAAAGCCGGTTGAAAGCTTGCGGCGCTACTGTGCCGGCGCTGCTGCGGCAGCCAGTCGCGTGGTCACGAGCCGCGCCTCTGCTCTCTCGCTCCGGCGCACCCGGCGGCGTCGCCAGAAGCGGCGTCACCGGCGCGCACCTTCACATCGTTCAGGCCTGCACCACCCGTGCAATGGCCCTGGCCAGATCGTCCAGGCGCTCGGCATCCAGCCCGGCGACGTTGGCGCGACCGCTTTCCACCAGATACACCGAATCTGCGGCGCGCAGCCGGCGTACCTGCTCGGCGGTCAGGCCGGTATAGGAGAACATCCCCCGCTGCCGGGCGATGTGGGAGAAGCGCTCGGCCAGCCCATAGGGCGTCAGCGCCTCGACCAGCCCCTGACGCAGGCTGGCGATGCGCCGGCGCATGCGCTCCACCTCGTCCTGCCAGATCTGCCGCAGCGGCTCATCGGCCAGGATCGTCGCCACCACCGCGGCGCCGTGGGCCGGTGGCGTCGACCAGAGGTTGCGGGCCAGCGACGCGAGCTGGCTGCGCACGTCGAGCAGACGCTCGGCATCGCTGGTGACGGCGATCAGCGCTCCGGTACGCTCGCGGTAGAGGCCGAAGTTCTTCGAGCAGGAACTGGTGATGAGCATCTCCGGCAGCGTTTCGGCGAACAGTCGAACTGCCCAGGCGTCCTCTTCCAGTCCGTCGCCGAAGCCCTGGTAGGCGAAGTCGAACAGCGGCAGCAATTCGCGTGCGCGCACCACGTCCAGTACCCGCAGCCAATCGTCGTGACTCAGGTCGAAGCCGGTGGGGTTGTGGCAGCAGGCGTGCAGCAGCACCACGTCGCCAGGCGGCACCTGTTGCAGCGTGGCGAGCATGCCGTCGACATCGAGGCGGTTGTCGGCGCCGACGTAGGGGTAGTGCTGCACGCGCAGGCCGGCGGCGGCGAACAGGGTTTCGTGGATCGGCCAGGTGGGATCGCTCAGCCAGATGCTGCGCCCGGGCAGGCATTTGGCGATGAACTCGCCGGCCAGGCGCAGCGCGCCGGTGCCGCCCGGCGCCTGGGTGCAGCCGGCACGCTGCTCGCCGAGGGCAATGGCGCGGCTGCCGAGCACCTGACGCAGCAAGAGGGCACCGAACTGGGCGTCGCCGTGGCCGCCGATGTAGCTCTTGGTCTGCTCACTGTCCACCAGGCGCTGCTCGGCCAGCTTCACCGCGCGCGGGATCGGCGTCAGGCCCTGGGCGTCCTTGTAGACGCCGACACCCAGGTCGAGCTTGGCCGGGTTGGTGTCGGCGCGATACAGGTCCATCAGGCCGAGGATCGGGTCGCCGGGCACGCGGGGAATCTGGCCGAAGTGCATTACTTGCGGCCCTCCGCGCTGGCGGCGAGCTGGTCGGTGCGGGCGGCCATGATGAAGTCGTTGCGGTGCAGGCCGCGCATCTCGTGGCTCCACCAGGTGACGGTGACCTTGCCCCACTCGGTGAGCAGGGCGGGATGGTGGCCGACTTCCTCGGCGATGGCGCCGACTGCGTTGGTAAAGGCCAGGGCGTGGCGGAAGTTGCGGAACAGGAAGACACGCTCCAGCTCCATGTGGTCGCCGCGCACTTCGATGTTCCAGTCGGGGATTTCGCGGATCAGCTCGGCCAGTTCTTCATCGGACACTTTGGGTGCATCGGCGCGGCAGGCTTCGCATTGGGTTTGGGCGAGGGCGGTCATGGTGTAGGTCCCTTTCTTGATGATCGAAGTCGTTTTTGAAGGTTGAAGCTTAGGCAAGTGGTGGGCTGAAGCCCACCCTACAGAACAGATGGCGCCCGTAGGGTAGGTTTCAGCCCACCACGAGTATCGAACAGCGCCGGATCACGCCGCCTTCGGCGGAAACTTCGGCTGGTGCAGGCCCAGGCGCATGGCCTCGCGCACCATGGCCATGATGTCCTGCTGGGCCAGATCGAACAGCTGCTTGAGATCCGGCAGGACGAAATACAGCGGCTGCAGGATGTCGATGCGGTAAGGCGTGCGCATGGCTTCCATGGCGTCGAACGGCTGCCGCTCAGGCTCGGCGGACAGGCTGTAGAGCGTTTCCTTCGGCGAGGAAAGGATGCCGCCGCCATAGATGCGCCGGCCGGCGGGCGTATCCACTAGGCCGAACTCGACGGTCATCCAGTACAGGCGGGCAAGGAACACCCGCTCCTCCTTGCTGGCCTCGAGGCCGAGCTGGCCGTAGGTGTGGGTGAATTCGGCGAACCAGGGGTTGGTCAGCAGCGGGCAGTGACCGAAGATCTCGTGGAAGATGTCCGGCTCCTGCAGGTAGTCCAGCTCTTCCGGGGTGCGGATAAAGGTCGCGACGGGAAAACGCTTGCTCGCCAGCAGTTCGAAAAAGCGCTGGAAGGGGATCAGCGCCGGTACGCGCTCCACTTGCCATCCCGTGGTGGCGGCCAGCACGCGATTGATCTCGCCGAGCTGCGGGATGCGCTCGTGGGGCAGGGCGAGCTGCTCGAGGCCGTCGAGGTACTCGTCGCAGGCGCGCCCGTCGAGCAGTTTCAGCTGACGCTCGACCAGCGTCTGCCACACCGCGTGCTCGGCGTCGGGGTAATGAATATGCCCCTGCGCGTCCGGTTCGCGGGCTACGTAGTGGGTGGTCTTCATCGCTTCTCCTGGGCCGCTTGGGCATCTTGTTGTTGCCCTCATTCGAACGCGAAGGCGTGCCGCGGGGGAGAGGCGCTGTGGCGCAATGTCGCATGTGCACGATGTTAGGCTGTAAGAAATCCATGACAGGTAGGTCGGCAGCCGGATCGGCGGCGTTGCCAATCGAGCAAACTGTCAAATAATCTTGACGATAATTTGCGCTGCACTGCAGCGCCGGCCCCACAACAAAACAACAGGGCTCCGCCATGCGTATCAAGATTCTCTGCCAGAACCGCGTCGGCATCCTGCGCGACATGCTCAACCTGCTGGTGGACTACGGCATCAACGTGGCCCGCGGCGAGGTAGGCGGCGAGCAGGGCAATGCCGTCTACCTGCACTGCCCCAACCTGATGAACCTGCAGTTGCAGGCGCTGCGGCCGAAGATCGAGGCGCTGCCCGGCGTGTTCGAGCTGCGCAAGGTCAGCCTGATGCCCAGCGAGCGGCACTTCCTGGAGCTCAATGCACTGCTCGGCGCGCTGGAATTCCCGGTCCTTTCCATCGACATGAGCGGTGCCATCGTTGCCGCCAACCGTGCCGCTGCGCAGCTGCTTGGCGTGCGCGTCGACGAGGTCCCGGGCATGAGCCTGTCGCGCTACGCCGAGGACTTCGACCTGCCGGAACTGGTGCGCGCCAACAAGGCGCGGATCAACGGGCTGCGGGTGAAGATCAAGGGCGATGTGTTCCTCGCCGACATCGCCCCGCTGCAATCCGAACACGACGACAGCGAGGCGCTGGCCGGCGCGGTGCTGACCCTGCATCGCGCCGACCGGGTCGGTGAACGCATCTACCAGGTGCGCAAGCAGGAGCTGCGAGGCTTCGACAGCATCTTCCAGAGCTCGAAAGTGATGGCCGCGGTGGTGCGCGAGGCACGGCGCATGGCACCGCTGGATGCGCCGCTGCTGATCGAGGGCGAGACCGGCACCGGCAAGGAACTGCTGGCGCGCGCCTGTCACCTGTCGAGCCCGCGTGGGCAGTCACCCTTCATGGCGCTCAACTGCGCCGGCCTGCCGGAGTCGATGGCCGAGACCGAGCTGTTCGGTTACGGCCCCGGCGCCTTCGAAGGCGCGCGGCCGGAAGGCAAGCTCGGCCTGCTGGAGCTGACCGCAGGCGGTACGCTGTTTCTCGATGGCGTCGGCGAGATGAGCCCGCGGCTGCAGGCCAAGCTGCTGCGCTTCCTGCAGGACGGCGGCTTCCGTCGGGTCGGCAGCGATGAGGAGGTCTATCTCGATGTGCGGGTGATCTGCGCGACCCAGCTCGATCTGTCCGAACTCTGCGCCAAGGGTGAATTTCGCCAGGATCTCTATCACCGGCTCAACGTGTTGTCGCTGCACATTCCGCCGCTGCGCGATTGCCTCGACGGCCTGCAGCCGCTGGCGCTGCACTTCATCGACCAGGCCAGCCGGCAGATCGGCTGTGCGCTGCCGACGCTCTCGCCGCAGGCGCTGGAGCGGCTGGCCGGCTATCACTGGCCGGGCAACGTGCGGCAGCTGGAGAACACCCTGTTCCAGGCGGTTTCGCTGTGCGAGGGCGGCACCATCAAGCCCGAGCACATCCGCCTGCCGGGCTACGGTGCGGCGCAGCCGCTGGGCGATTTCTCCCTGGAGGGTGATCTGGCGAGCATCGTCGGGCGCTTCGAGAAGGCCGTGCTGGAGGGCTTGTACAAGCAGTTCCCGAGCAGCCGCCAGCTGGGCAAGCGGCTCGGCGTGTCGCACACCACCATCGCCAACAAACTGCGCGAGCATGGGGTGGGCAAGTCGGAAAACTGAACGCAGGGCGGAGGAGCGCTCCGGTTCAGCACTCGATGATGTTCACCGCCAATCCGCCGCGAGCGGTTTCCTTGTATTTGCTTTTCATGTCGGCGCCGGTCTGGCGCATGGTGCGGATCACCTTGTCCAGCGAGACGAAGTGCCGACCATCACCACGCAAGGCCATGCGCGCCGCGTTGATCGCCTTCACCGCGCCCATGGCGTTGCGTTCGATGCAGGGCACCTGGACCAGCCCGCCGATCGGATCGCAGGTCAGCCCGAGGTTGTGCTCCATGCCGATCTCGGCGGCGTTCTCGACCTGCTGCGGGGTGCCGCCGAGCACTTCGCACAGCGCGCCGGCGCCCATGGAGCAGGCCACGCCCACCTCGCCCTGGCAGCCGACTTCGGCCCCGGAAATCGAGGCGTTCTCCTTGTAGAGGATTCCGATCGCAGCGGCGGTGAGCAGGAAGCGCACCACGCCGTCCTCGTCTGCGCCCGGGACGAAGCGCATGTAGTAATGCAGCAGCGCCGGAATGATGCCTGCCGCGCCATTGGTCGGCGCGGTGACCACGCGGCCGCCGCTGGCATTCTCCTCGTTGACCGCCAGCGCATAGAGGTCGACCCAGTCGAGGACATTGAGCGCGTCGCGCAGGTTGGCCTCGGGATGCTCGCTGAGCTGGCGGTAAAGCCCGGCAGCGCGGCGGCGCACCTTGAGCCCGCCGGGCATCACGCCTTCGGTGCGGCAACCGGCATCGACGCAATCCTGCATGACCTGCCAGATGCGCAGCAGTCCGTCGCGGGTCTCTGCTTCCGGCCGCCAGGCGGCTTCGTTGGCCAGCATCAGCTGGCTGATGCTCATGTCTTGCGCGGCACAGTGATCGAGCAGTTCAGCCGCGCTGTGAAAGGGGTACGCCAGCGCGGTGGCATCCTCGACGATGCGGTCGCTGCCGGCGGCCTGCTCGTCGACGACGAAGCCGCCGCCCACCGAGTAGTACTCGCGGCTGCGCAGCTGCAGACCGGCGGCGTCGAAGGCGCGGAACACCATGCCGTTGGGATGGAACGGCAGCGGCCTGCGAATGAAGGCGAGCTGAGCCTTGCTGTCGAAGGGAATAGGATGCCGGCCGAGCAGCTGCAGTTCGCCACGCTCGCGGATCGTCGCGAGGCGGGCCGGGATGCTGTCGGTATCCACCGATTCGGGCTGCTCGCCCTCCAGTCCGAGCAGCACGGCCCTGTCACTGCCGTGGCCCTTGCCGGTAGCGCCGAGCGAGCCGTACAGCTCGACCCTGAGGCTGGCAGTGGCGGCCAGCAGTTCGTCGCGCTGCAACCCGTCGGCGAAGCGCCATGCGGCGCGCATGGGGCCGACGGTGTGCGAGCTGGACGGGCCGATGCCGATCTTGAACAGGTCGAAGACGCTGAGGGACATGGGGTGCTCCGAGGCAGGGCTTGTATCAGCCTAGACCGTTCCGCGGTCAACAAGGTTGATCGCGATCGGTCTGGCTCGCTGCTCATCGGCAGGCGTTTGTGCCCGCTGGCGATGACCGTTGCGCCGCTCACCGCGAGCCGCCCCAGGGGTTGGCCTCCAGGCTGTTGTGCACGGCGGTCGCGGCCTGGGCAGCCTGGCCGATGGCGACACTGATCTGCTTCAGCCCCGGGGTTACGTCGCCGATCGCGTAGAGGCCGCGCAGCGAGGTCTGCAGGTGCGCGTCTACCTGCAGGGCGCCGCATTCGTCGCAGTCGATGCCGAGCTGGATGGCGAGCTCGGAGCGAAAGCGGGCGCCCAGGCTGGGATAGATGATGTCGAAGTGATGTCGCTCGCCGCGGCAGGTCAGCAGCTCGATACCGGTTTCGCAGGGATGCAGCGATTCGACGCGGTCGCCGATCACCTGGATGGCGTAGTGCTCGGCGAGCGCGATGGCCTGGTCACAGGCATCCTGCTCGCCATGCACGACCACGGTGACCCGGTCGGTGAAGGTGCGCAGGAAGACCGCATGGGAAATGGCATTCTCCGCTTCGCCGTAGACCGCGACGTTATCGCCATCCACTTCGTAGCCATCGCATATCGCACAGAGCCTCAGCTTGCCATCGGCGATGGCGTCTTCGGCACCCGGCATGTCCGGCAAGGTGTCTTCGATACCGGTGGCAAGAATGATGCGCCGTGCCGTGCAGGTGGTCGCGCCGAAGCGAACACTGAAACCCTCGGCACCGGGTTCGATATGTTCGACGCGGCCATGTTCGAGCCGTGCACCATAACCGCTGGCCTGTTCACGCAGTCTGGCCAGCAGGTCGTTGCCGGAGATACCCGGCGGAAAGCCCGGATAGTTGCGCGAGCGTGGGATCCAGGACGCCCGGCTCGAACCGGCATCCACCACCAGGCAGCTGCGGCGAAAACGCGCCAGGTACAGCGCGGCGGTCAGTCCGGCAGGGCCGCCGCCGACGATCAGGCAGTCGTAGCCGACGGCAGTGGGCGCGGGGGGTGTGCTGGTCATGGCAAAGGGCGTCGAGGTCTGGGACATGTCTGTTATGAAGAGCAACCAGGTCGCGAAGTTCGCCGGAATCGATGGCCGGCCACGGCGAGGGCTGAAATGCAGTGAGGGCAGATCCGACAAAAACCAGCGCCGATCGTGTCAGTGGCTTGCATGGTGCGGTGCGATATGGCTGCGAAACGTCGTTCTCCCGTAGCGATCTAGCGTGAAACAGTTGGCAAAAGGACCTCGCATGATGGCGTCGTGCTTGTAGCGCTCTGGCGGATGCCGAACACTTCGCATCGCTGCCGCAGGCGACAGAGGGCGTTTGCGATGCAGTCGATTCCAATAAAGGTAGCCGTCGGCGAACAGCGCCGGAATGAGCTGCCCCTCCGCTCGATGGGGCTGGTGCACGCGCACCGCTTTGTGTCCCGAACACATCATGGAACGACCCGGCGGTGCTCACGAGGCGCCGGCCGGGCACTTGCATTTGGGGGTTACATGTTCAGGTCTTGCTTGGCTGCACTGGGTGCGGCGTTGTTCCTAATGGCCGCGCCGGCGATGGCCGCCGAAGAGGGTCCGATTGTCATCAAGTTCGCCCACGTGGTAGCGGACGACACGCCGAAGGGCAAAGGGGCGCTGCTGCTCAAGCAGTTGGTCGAGGAGCGCATGGCGGGCAAGATCAAGGTCGAGGTCTATCCGAACTCGACCCTGGTCGGGGACGCCGAAGAGATGCAAGCGCTGTTCGACAACAAGGTGCAGCTGCTGGCGCCGTCGATGTCCAAGTTCGCGCCGTACACCAAGAAACTGCAGGTGTTCGACCTGCCGTTCCTGTTCGATGACGCCGAGGCACTGCAGCGCTTCCAGAAGCGTGAAGCCGCACGCCAGTTGCTGCACTCGATGGCCGAGCACGGGGTGTACGGGCTTGCCTATTGGAACAACGGCTTGAAGCAGCTATCGGCTACCGTACCTCTGCGCAAGCCGAGCGATGCCGCAGGGCTGAAGTTTCGTATTCAGCCGTCGCCGGTGCTGGAGGCGCAGTTCGCCTCGGTTGGTGCCCAGTCCGTCGTGCTGCCTTTCGCCAAAGTCTATGAGTCGCTCAAGGGCGGTGTCGTGCAGGGCGCGGAGAACCCCTGGTCGAACATCCTCAGCCAGAACATGCACAGTGTTCAGCCCTATATCACCGAGAGCAACCATGGCGTGCTCGACTACATGCTGATCACCAACAACGAGTTCTGGCTGAGCATGCCGTTCGCCGTGCGTTCGGAGCTGGAGGGGATCATTCTCGAGGTGACCCAGGCGGTGAACCGCGAGGCTGCTGCGGTCAATCGCCGTGATCGCGACCGGATCCTTGCCAGCGGCAGCAGCCAGCTGATCACCCTGACGCCGGACGAGCGTCAGGCCTGGCGCGAGCAGATGTTGCCGGTGTGGAAGTCCTACGAAGCGGATATCGGTGCCGACCTGA
This sequence comes from Pseudomonas sp. LM13, assembly GCF_041381355.1. NCBI lineage: Bacteria > Pseudomonadati > Pseudomonadota > Gammaproteobacteria > Pseudomonadales > Pseudomonadaceae > Pseudomonas > Pseudomonas sp. LM13. The sequence goes on along the minus strand of NZ_JACBXH010000001.1, from coordinate 87,143 downwards.
TCCGCGCCGCCATGACGGTCAACCGTCGTCGTTGATCGTTCCGCCCAGCTCCCCGGCCAGGCAGGCCGGCGAGCTGGGGCGCCCCAGCCGCTGCATTTCATCCTCCAGCCATTCGGCCAACACCTGGGCATTGTTCTGCTGTTCGTCTCGTGCGGCGTAGAGCAGCGTCAATGGGCCGCGTTCGGCCATCGCCAGCAGCGGCCACCAGTGCTCGGGGCGGGCCGCCAGCTCCTTCTGGTAACGCCGACGGAACTCCGCATAGTCGAGCGTGCCGCCCTTGAAAGCCTGGCGTAGCGCGGTCGAAGGCGCGACGTCTGGCAGCCATGCCGCCAGCGCCAGGCGGTCCTTGCGACAGCCCCGGGGCCAAAGCCGGTCGACCAGCACACGTTGGCCATCGGTCTCGCTTGCTGGCTCATATACGCGTCTGCAGCGAATCATCGGGAAGGGTCTCCGCAGCCTGATCCGTCAAGCATAGGTAAAAAATACGGATTGCTCAGGGTATAAAAAACTCTTGTGTAGGTTTTTAGGACCTAAATCTTTCGGGTTAAAAATACCCGAAACGCTTTATCTCTTTGATTTTATAGGCATTAAATGTCGGCACGCTTCGTGTAGAGAAGATGGGGTGGCAAAACCTATATCCGACAGGAGCGTGACATGAGAAAGGTAATGGTAGTGGTGGCGACCGTGGTAGTTCTGGGCAGCAGCCTGGTCAGGGCGGACGAGATTCTCGAAGTGCATCAGGACCGTGCCGTTGGTGGTGGTTTCGGTGGGCTCAGCGGTTTCATGCTCGGGGCGGCGGCGGGCGGCCCGATCGGTGCGCTGGTTGGCGGCGGCGTCGGTTACCTGCTGGGGCAGGGCGCACAGCAGGCGGCGGGGCTGGAGCAAACGCGCTATGTGGTCCGGCGTGAGGACGGCAGCGTCGCCCGCATCCGTACCTCCGATGACCGCTTCCTGCGCGGACAGCATATCGAGCGCGACGGCAGTCGGATCACCGCCTCGGCAGAATGATCGCCGGCGGGTAGTGCGTGGCGCGCTGTTTGCGGGATGATCGGGGCTGACATCGCCAGAGGAGGCACAGATGAGTTATTCCGTTCTGCACGTGGTGCACCTGCTGGCCGCGATCTTCTTCATCGGTACGCTGTTCTTTGAAGTGATGATTCTCGGCCGTATCCGCGAGCAGATCGGCGAGCAGACCATGCCGCTGGTCGAGCGCGCCGTCGGTGTGCGTTCGCGGGTGGTGCTGCACTGGGTCGTGCTGTTCGTCTACGGCGCGGGCATCGGCCTGGGCTGGTATCACCGCGAAGCGCTGGCCGACCCGCTGGCCAGCAGCTTCGCCACCTTGCTGACGCTGAAGATTGTGCTGGCGATCGGCGTGTTCTTCACCTTCGGCCTGGTCGCCATCCTGCTGCGCAAGGGGCGCATGACGCCGGCCCGCTATCGGGCGATCCACTGGGCCATCTTTGTGCAGATGATCGGCATCGTGCTGTTGGCCAAGGGCATGTTCTACGTGCATTGGTGAGGCTGCGCTGCATACCCAGTTTCGTCGGTTGCGGTGATGACCACGGTCAATTCTGTTGAGGCTTCGTTGCATGTTTATCGGGCCTGATTCAGTCATCGCAGCCTCGTTGCTTTAGCGGCTGCGGGAACTAAGGTGGCTGCATCGTTTCCCGATCAGCAGAGGTTGCCCATGGAATTCGCCTACAGCCCACGTGTCGAGGCGCTGCGTCAGCAACTGCGCGCCTTCATGGACCAGTACATCGTGCCGCGAATAGGCGCCTGGCATGCCGAGGTTGCGGTCGGACAGTATCCCGTCTCCTTCATGGACGACCTCAAGGCGCTGGCGCGTTCGGAAGGGCTGTGGAACCTGTTCCTGCCGTCGCTCGGCGAAGACGAGCCGGGGATGGGCCTGAGCAATCTCGAGTACGCGCCGCTGGCGGAGATCATGGGGCGCGTGCACTGGGCCTCCGAGGTGTTCAACTGCAACGCGCCGGATACCGGCAACATGGAGCTGCTGCACATGTTCGCCACGCCCGAGCAGCGCGAGCGCTGGCTCAAGCCGCTATTGGAGGGCGAGATCCGCTCGGCCTTCGCCATGACCGAGCCGGACGTGCCGTCCTCCGATGCAACCAACATCCAGACGCTGATTCGCCGCGACGGCGACGACTACGTGATCAACGGCCGCAAGTGGTTCATCACCAACGCCTCGCATCCCAACTGCAAGCTGCTGATCGTCATGGGCAAGACCGACCCGGACGCCGAGACCCATCAGCAGCAGAGCATGATCCTGGTGCCGTTCGACACGCCCGGTGTCGAGCTGGTGCGCAACATTCCGGTGATGAACCACATCGCCCCGGAAGGCCACAGTGAACTGCTGCTGCGCAACGTGCGGGTGCCGGCGAGCAACCTGCTGGGCAGGGAAGGAGACGGTTTCATGATGGCCCAGGCGCGTCTGGGGCCAGGGCGCATCCACCACTGCATGCGCTCGATCGGCATGGCCGAGCTGGCCCTGGAGCTGATGGTCGAGCGCTGCCAGGAACGCAAGGCGTTCGGCAAGTACCTGCAGCAGTATTCCAATGTCGCCGACTGGATCGCCGAGTCGCGCATCGAGATCGAGCAGGCGCGGCTGCTGGTACTCAAGACCGCCTGGATGATCGACGAGGTCGGCGCCAAGGCGGCGCGCAAGGAAATCTCGATGATCAAGGCGCTGGTGCCGCGCATGCACATCAACGTGGTCGACCGCGCGATCCAGGTCTACGGCGCCATGGGCCTGACCCCGGACACGCCGCTGGCCGATATGTGGACCGGCGGCCGCGCCCTGCGCTTCGCCGATGGCCCGGATCAGGTGCATCTGCGCAGCATCGCGAAAATGGAAATCAAGGCCAGTGAAGCCAGCCGCGGTGCCACGGCGGCTTATCTCACCCCGCCTGGTCGTCACTGATCGTGACTGCTGCTGGCCGCGCGACGCCACTGCGCGCGGCCTATCTCCCTTCTCGTGTATGCTCCGTCCTGGTGCGCTAGCTTGCGTCTCTCTCCTACTGGCCTAGGCTAGTTATAACAACGTCTTTGTTCACGGTCATGGTGTTCTTTGACATGGGACAACGAAAACAGTCGCCGGGGGAGTCCTTGATTGCAATCAAGGGGAGGGATGTAGACGCTCACCTACCATCCGCTTACGCCAACCGTACAAGCAGGTAATTCGATGGCTTCCCGTGAAATCTGGTCGCTGGCCGGTACGTTCAGTACCTGGGTCAAGGGCTTTTTCATTCTGCTGATCCTGAGCCTCTGCGCGTTGCCGCTACAGGCCAGGGAATACGAAGCCGAGCAGCAGCGTCTCGACAAGTTCTTCCCCGGCGCAAGCGTCTCTGCAGCCGAGGGCGACTACCAGGTCCGCACGATCACCAAGGGCGACGAGATCCTTGGCTATGCCTTCCAGTCCATCAACGTGGTGGACATCCCCGCCTATTCCGGCAAACCCATCAACATGCAGGTGCTGCTCGACCCTAAGGGCGTGATCGTCGATGCCTACGTGCTCGAGCACCATGAACCGATCCTGCTGATCGGCATCCCCGAAGAAGAGCTGCACGCCTTCAATGCCAAGTACCAGGGTATCCACGTTGACCAGCGCGTGGTTGTCGGCCGTTCGCGGGACGAGAATGCGGTCACCATCGATGCGGTCACTGGTGCCACCGTCACGGTGATGGTGGTCAACGAGATCGTCATGCGCGCGGCGCATGACGTCGCGGTGTCGCTGGGGCTGGTGGAGAGCAAGGCGGGCGTCGCGCAGAAACCGGCCACCGTCCGCGCGGATTATTACGAGCCGGCAACCTGGAGCGACCTGACCGGCAACGGCGCGATCCGTCGGCTGCACCTGACCAAGGGCGAGATCGACGAGGCGTTCAAGGGCACCGAGGGCGAAGGCATCGACGAGGCGGCGGCAGATGAGGTGCAGGACACCTTCATCGACCTCTACGCCACGCATCTGAACCCGCCGACCATCGGCCGCGCGCTGCTCGGCGATGCGCACTACCGCACGCTGATGGACGAGCTCAAGCCAGGCGAGCACGCCATCGCGGTGATGGGCAGCGGCGAATACTCGTTCAAGGGCTCGGGCTATGTGCGCGGCGGCATTTTCGATCGGGTCCAGTTGCGCCAGTTCGGCAATGTCATCAGCTTCCGCGACATGGACTTCCAGCGGCTGGACGACGTCTATGCCGAAGGCATGCCCGACTTCAGGGAAATGGCGATCTTCATCGTCCGCGAGCATGCGGCGTTCGATCCCGGTTCACCCTGGACGCTGGAGCTGCTGGTGCGCCGCCAGACCGGCCCGATCAGCGGCATGTTCACCAGCTTCGAGCTGCCCTACCAGATGCCCGAGCAGTACATCGAGCGTCCGCAGCCGACCGCCGAGGAGCTGGCCGCCATCGAAGAGGCCAACCGGCCGATGTGGGTCAACATCTGGTACCAGAAGTCATTCCAGATTGGCGTGATCCTCGCGGCGCTGGGCCTGCTGACGGTCATCCTGTTCCTGCAGGACAAGTTCACTCAGCGGCCGCGGTTCCTGCACTGGCTGCGTCGCGGCTACCTGGTGTTCACCGTGGTGTTCATCGGTTGGTACGCGCTGGGGCAGCTGTCGGTGGTCAACGTGCTGACCTTCGTCCACGCGCTGTTCCAGGATTTCCGCTGGAAGCTGTTCCTCTCCGATCCGGTGATCTTCATCATCTGGACCTTCACCGCCGCCAGCATTCTGCTCTGGGGCCGTGGCGTGTTCTGCGGCTGGCTGTGCCCGTTCGGTGCGCTGCAGGAGCTGATCAACGAGGCGGCACGCAAGCTGAAGGTTCCGCAGTACGAGCTGCCCTTCGCGGTGCACGAGCGGCTCTGGGCGATCAAGTACATCGTCCTGCTGGTGCTGTTCGGGCTCTCGCTCGAGTCGATGATGATGGCCGAGAAGGCCGCCGAGGTTGAGCCGTTCAAGACCGCCATCACCCTCAAGTTCGACCGCCAGTGGTGGTTCGTCGCCTACGCGGTGTTCCTGCTGGTCATCAACATCTTCACACGCAAGGTGTACTGCCGCTACGTCTGCCCGCTGGGTGCGGCGCTGTCGATCAGCAGCAAGGTCCGCCTGTTCGACTGGCTCAAGCGGCGCCCGGAATGCGGCAGCCCCTGCCAGCTGTGCGCCAAGGAATGCGAGATCCAGGCCATCCATCCGGATGGGCACATCAACCACAACGAGTGCCATTACTGCCTGGACTGCCAGATGACTTATCACAACGAAAACAAGTGCCCGCCGCTGATCCTGAAGAACAAGCGCGCCAAGCGCGGCAAGAAGGCACCGGCCGACCCGTCGCTGATTCCCGTAGTGCAAGTAGTGGAACCCTGAGTCATCGCCGCAGGCGAAGTACTCGATCGATGTGTTTGAAGCAGATGTCCCAAAGGAGCGAAACCCCATGAGTGACAAGAGCAAGAACAATCCCGAGGTGCTGGAGAAGGGCGGCATGAGCCGTCGTGGCTTCCTCGGCGCCAGCGCGGTTACCGGCGCAGCCGTTGCGGCCACCGCCTTCGGTGGCGCAGTGATGAGCCGCGAGTCCTGGGCCGCAGCGGTCAAGGAAGCGCGGCAGAACATCTACGTCGCGCCAGGCGAACTGGACGACTACTACGGCTTCTGGAGCGGCGGCCACCAGGGCGAAGTGCGCGTGATGGGCGTCCCGTCGATGCGCGAACTGATGCGCATCCCGGTGTTCAACGTCGACTCCGCCACCGGCTGGGGCCTGACCAACGAAAGCCGCGCGATCATGGGCGACAGCGCCAAGTTCCTCAACGGCGACTGCCACCACCCGCACATCTCCATGACCGACGGCAAGTACGACGGCAAGTACCTGTTCATCAACGACAAGGCCAACACCCGCGTCGCTCGTATCCGCCTGGATATCATGAAGTGCGACAAGATGATCACCGTGCCGAACTGCCAGGCCATCCACGGCCTGCGTCTGCAGAAGGTGCCGCACACCAAGTACGTGTTCGCCAACGCCGAATTCGTCATCCCGCACCCGAACGACGGCAAGGTCTTCGATCTGCAGGATGAAAACAGCTACACCATGTACAACGTCATCGACGCCGAAAAGATGGAGATGGCCTTCCAGATCATCGTCGACGGCAACCTCGACAACACCGACGCCGACTACACCGGCCGCTTCACCGCTGCCACCTGCTACAACTCGGAAAAGGCCTACGACCTCGGCGGCATGATGCGCAACGAGCGCGACTGGGTCGTGGTATTCGATATCGAGGCGGCGGAGAAGGCGGTCAAGGCCGGCAAGTTCATCACCCTTGGCGACTCCAAGGTGCCGGTGCTCGACGGCCGCAAGAAGGCCGAGAAGGACAGCCAGTTCACCCGCTATATCCCGGTGCCGAAGAACCCGCACGGCCTGAACACCTCTTCCGATGGCAAGTACTTCATCGCCAACGGCAAGCTCTCGCCGACCGTGTCGATGATCGAAATCGCCAAACTGCCTGACCTGTTCGCCGACAAACTGGCCGATCCGCGTGACACCATCGCCGCCGAAGTGGAACTGGGCCTCGGCCCGCTGCACACCACCTTCGACGGTCGCGGCAACGCCTACACCACCGTGTTTATCGACAGCCAAGTGGTCAAGTGGAACATGGCCGATGCGGTTCGCGCCTACAAGGGCGAGAAGGTCAACTACATCAAGCAGAAGCTCGACGTGCACTACCAGCCGGGCCACATCCATGCCTCGCTCTGCGAAACCAGCGAAGCCGATGGCAAGTGGCTGGTCGCGCTGTGCAAGTTCGGCAAGGACCGCTTCCTGCCGACCGGCCCGCTGCACCCGGAAAACGACCAGCTGATCGACATCTCCGGTGAGGAAATGAAGCTGGTGCATGACGGCCCGACCTATGCCGAGCCGCACGACTGCATCATGGCCCGTCGCGACCAGATCAAGCCGAAGAAGCTCTGGGACCGCAACGATCCGTTCTTCGCGCCGACCGTGGAAAGGGCGAAGAAGGATGGCATCAACCTGGAGACCGACAACAAGGTCATCCGCGACGGCAACAAGGTGCGCGTGTACATGACCTCCATGGCGCCGGCGTTCGGGGTGCAGGAGTTCACCGTCAAGCAGGGCGACGAAGTCACCGTGACCATCACCAACATCGACCAGATCGAAGACGTGTCCCACGGTTTCGTCATGGTCAATCACGGTGCGAGCATGGAGATCAGCCCGCAACAGACCTCTTCCATCACCTTCATCGCTGACAAGCCGGGGCTGCACTGGTACTACTGCAGCTGGTTCTGCCACGCGCTGCACATGGAAATGGTCGGCCGCATGATGGTCGAGCCCGCGTAAGCGGCTCCAGCCATCGCCCGTTTGCGGTCGGGCGATGGCGTCGCAATCCGCGAAGGGTTTCGGCATGCCGCCGCGACCCTTCCGGCAACCGCCGTTCGCCTGCAAGCTGAAGAAGGTCAAAACGCAGTGTTCAAAGCTCAGGCTGGTTTTTTCTCGCGATACCCCACAGCAGTCATGCTGCTGCTTTTATTCGGCGGAGCGGCTCAGGCGGCACCGCAGTCGATCACCACCCTGCCGCTGCAGCCCGACGGTGAGAACCGCTGGCGCCTGCCTGCCGGGGAATATCAGGGGCAGTTCACCATCGAGCAACCCATGCAGCTGCGTTGCGAGCCGGGTGCGACCATCCAGTCGCAAGGGCAGGGCAGCAGCCTGCTCATCAGCGCGCCCGACGTGCTCGTCGACGGCTGCACGCTGCGCGACTGGGGCTCCGACCTCACGGCCATGGATTCGGCGGTGTTCGTCCTGCCAGCCGCGCCGCGGGCCCTGATCCAGAACAACCGTATGCAGGGGCCGGGCTTCGGCGTGTTCGTCGATGGCGCCGCCAACGTGCAGGTGATCGGCAACGAGATCGTCGGCGAGGTGGGCATTCGCTCGCAGGACCGCGGCAACGGCATTCACCTGTTCGCGGTGAACGGTGCACGCATCGTCGGCAATCGGGTACGTGACGTCCGCGATGGCATCTACATCGACACCTCCAACGGCAACCACCTGGAGGCCAACGTCCTCGAGGATCTGCGCTATGGCGTGCATTACATGTTCGCCAACGACAACAGCGTGATCGACAACGTCACCCGCCGTACCCGCACCGGTTACGCGCTGATGCAGAGCCGCAAGCTGATCGTCACGGGCAACCGCTCCGAGCAGGATCAGAACTACGGCATCCTGATGAACTACATCACCTATTCGACTATCACCGGCAACTTCGTCAGCGACGTGCAGCGTGGCGATACCGGTGGTGACAGCATGATCAGCGGCGGCGAGGGCAAGGCGCTGTTCATCTACAACTCGCTGTTCAACACCATCGAGAACAACCACTTCGAGAAGAGCTCGCTGGGCATCCACCTGACCGCCGGCTCCGAAGACAACCGCATTTCCGGCAACGCCTTCGTCGGCAACCAGCAGCAGGTCAAATACGTGGCGACCCGCACCCAGGAATGGTCGGTGGACGGCCGTGGCAACTACTGGAGCGATTACCTGGGCTGGGACCGCAATGACGACGGGCTGGGCGATGTCGCCTACGAACCCAACGACAACGTCGACCGCCTGCTCTGGCTCTACCCGCAGGTGCGCCTGCTGATGAACAGCCCGAGCATCGAAGTGCTGCGCTGGGTGCAGCGGGCCTTCCCGGTGGTCAAGTCGCCGGGCGTGCAGGACAGCCATCCGCTGATGAAGCTGCCGACTGAAGAACTCCTAACCGAAAAGCAGGAACCAACGTCATGAATGCCGTCGAGATCCAGGGCGTAAGCCAGCGTTACGGCAGTATGACCGTGCTGCACGATCTGAACCTGAACCTCGGTGAGGGCGAGGTGCTCGGGCTGTTCGGCCATAACGGCGCCGGCAAGACCACCAGCATGAAGCTGATTCTCGGCCTGCTCGCGCCGAGCGAGGGCCAGGTGAAAGTCCTCGGCCGCGCGCCGAACGATCCGCAGGTGCGCCGTCAGCTCGGCTATCTGCCGGAGAACGTCACCTTCTATCCGCAGTTGAGCGGCCGCGAAACCCTGCGCCATTTCGCTCGCCTGAAGGGCGCAGCCCTGAGCCAGGTAGGCGAGCTGCTCGAGCAGGTCGGCCTGGCCCATGCCGCCGACCGCCGGGTGAAGACCTATTCCAAGGGCATGCGCCAGCGCCTCGGCCTGGCCCAGGCGCTGCTCGGCGAACCGCGCCTGCTGCTGCTCGACGAGCCGACCGTGGGCCTCGATCCGATCGCCACGCAGGATCTCTACCAGCTGATCGACCGCCTGCGTCAGCGTGGCACCAGCATCATCCTCTGCTCCCACGTACTGCCGGGCGTCGAGGCGCACATCAACCGCGCGGCGATCCTCGCCAAGGGTCGCTTGCAGGCGGTCGGCAGCCTGTCGCAACTGCGTGCCGAGGCCGGGCTGCCGGTGCGCATCCGCGCCAGCGGCATCAGCGAGCGCGACAGTTGGCTGCAGCGCTGGACCGATGCCGGGCACAGCGCCCGTGGCCTCAGCGAAACGAGTCTGGAAGTGGTTGCGATCAATGGCCACAAGCTGGTGCTGCTGCGCCAGCTGCTCGGCGAGAGCGAGCCGGAGGACATCGAGATCCACCAGCCGTCGCTGGAAGACCTCTACCGCTATTACATGGAGCGCGCCGGTGACGTACGCGCCCAGGAGGGTCGCCCATGAACCAGGTCTGGAACATCGCCCGCAAGGAACTCAGCGACGGCCTGCGCAACCGCTGGCTGCTCGCCATCAGCCTGCTCTTCGCCGTGCTTGCGGTGGGCATCGCCTGGCTCGGCGCTGCGGCGTCCGGCCAGCTCGGCTTCACCTCGATTCCGGCGACCATCGCCAGCCTGGCCAGTCTGGCCACCTTTCTGATGCCGCTGATCGCGTTGCTGCTTGCCTATGACGCCATCGTCGGCGAGGACGAGGGCGGCACGCTGATGCTGCTGCTGACCTATCCGTTGGGGCGCGGGCAGATCCTGCTCGGCAAGTTCGTCGGTCACGGGCTGATCCTCGCCCTGGCGGTGCTGATCGGCTTCGGCTGCGCGGCGCTGGCCATCGCCGTGCTGGTCGAAGGCGTCGAGCTCGGCATGCTGTTCTGGGCGTTCGGCCGCTTCATGATCTCCTCGACGCTGCTCGGCTGGGTGTTCCTCGCCTTCGCCTACGTGCTCAGCGGCAAGGTCAATGAGAAGTCCAGCGCCGCCGGGCTGGCGCTCGGGGTGTGGTTTCTCTTCGTGCTGGTGTTCGATCTGGTCTTGCTTGCGCTGCTGGTGCTCAGCGAAGGCAAGTTCAACCCGGAACTGCTGCCCTGGCTGCTGCTGCTAAACCCCACCGACATCTACCGCCTGATCAATCTGTCCGGCTTCGAGGGCAGCGGCAGCGCCATGGGCGTGCTCTCGCTCGGTGCCGACCTGCCGGTGCCGGGCGCGGTGCTCTGGCTCTGTTTGCTGGCCTGGGTCGGCGTTTCGCTGTTGCTGGCCTACGGCATCTTCCGCCGTCGGCTGGCCTGAATTCATGAATCAAAAAGGAAATCCCTCTATGAACGCACCGCATCGCATCGGCGCCGGAACCTTCCTCGCTCTGCTGCTTGCTGTCGGCCTGGCCGGCTGCGGCGAGAAGGAAGAGGTCGAGCAGGCGCTGGACCCGGTGGCCTTCCACGACAGCGACGAATGCCATGTCTGCGGCATGATCATCAGCGACTTCCCCGGGCCCAAGGGCCAGGCGGTGGAGAAGGGTGGGGTGAAGAAGTTCTGTTCCACCGCCGAGATGCTCGGCTGGTGGTTGCAGCCGGAAAACCGCCTGCTCGACGCCAAGCTGTACGTGCACGACATGGGCCGCAGCGTTTGGGAAAAACCGGATGACAGTCACCTGATCGACGCAACCAGCGCCTACTATGTGGTCGGCACGTCGCTCAAGGGGGCCATGGGGGCATCGTTGGCGACCTTCGCCGACGAGCAGGCGGCCAAGCGTCTGGCCGAGGAACACGGTGGCCGCGTGCTGCGTTTCGATCAGATCGATCAGGCGCTGCTGCAGGAGGCGGCGAGCATGCAGCATGGCGGCATGCACGAGCACATGCCGGCCGATCGACACAATGCACACGCGGGTCACTGAGCCGCGATCAATTCCGCTACATCCGAGGTAAGCACAATGATGGGTATCAGCGTCTGGCAACTTCTGATCATTCTTCTGATCGTCGTCATGCTGTTCGGCACCAAGCGCCTGCGCGGTCTGGGCTCCGACCTGGGCAGCGCGATCAGCGGTTTTCGCAAGTCGGTGAGCGACGGTGAAACGACCGCGAGCAGTGAGACGGTGAAGCAGGAACTCAAGTAAGCGTCTGCCTTCCTGCGGCGCCGGTCCACCCGGTCGCCGATCCGAGACCTGCCGGCGCGCCTGTCCGCGCTTGCAGGTCAGCTTCGCTTTCCCGCGCGGCCGCATGGCCGCCTTGCACCGCAATGGTGCATCTTCGAGCCGGTCTTCGGCGCCGCATGTCACTTTTCCGCCGCCTCGGAAAAAAGCTGATCGCAATCAAGTCTGCCGAGCGCTCCTACCCTGTAGAAAGTAACCCTGGCTCCCGCTTTCTGGAGCGCTCATCTGCCCGTTGCGCCCACGACTGTGCGCTACGGGACATGGCAATACTGGAGGCCTTCCGTGCAAGTTATCGACCGGCGAAAAGCCCTGAGTATCCCGCCTATCTGGCGGCTCGCGTTTCGCCCCTTCTTTCTCGCCGGCAGCGTCTATGCGCTGCTGGCAATTCCGCTCTGGGTCGCCGCCTGGACCGGGCTCTGGCCGGGCTTTCAGCCCACCGGCGGCTGGCTCGCCTGGCACCGTCACGAAATGCTGTTCGGCTTCGCCATGGCGATCGTCGCCGGCTTCCTGCTGACCGCGGTACAGACCTGGACCGGGCAGACCGCGCCCTCCGGCAACCGTCTGATGGGACTGGCGCTGCTCTGGCTGGCGGCACGCCTGGGCTGGTTGTTCGGCCTGCCCGCCGAGTGGCTGGCGCCGCTGGACCTGCTGTTCCTGCTGGCCCTGGCCTGGATGATGGCGCAGATGCTCTGGGCGGTACGGCAGAAGCGCAACTACCCGATCGTGGTGGTGCTGAGCCTGATGCTCGGTGCCGACCTGCTGGTGCTGAGCGGCCTGCTGCAAGGCAGCGATGCCCTGCAGCGCCAGGGCGTGCTGGCCGGCCTCTGGCTGGTGGCCGCATTGATGGCGCTGATCGGCGGGCGGGTGATTCCGTTCTTCACCCAGCGCGGGCTGGGCAAGGTCGAGGCGCTCAAGCCCTGGGTATGGCTGGATGTCGCCCTGCTGGTGGGCACCGGTGTGATCGCCCTGTTGCATGCAGTCGGCATCGCCATGCAGCCGCACCCTGTGCTGGGCCTGTTGTTCGCGGCTATCGGCGCCGGCCATCTGCTGCGTCTGGCGCGCTGGTATGACAAGGGCATCTGGAAGGTCGGCCTGCTCTGGTCGTTGCACCTGGCGATGCTCTGGCTGGTGGTCGCGGCGTTCGGCCTGGCGCTCTGGCATTTCGGTCTGCTGGCGCAGTCCAGCCCGTCGCTGCATGCCCTGAGCGTCGGCTCGATGAGTGGCTTGATCCTGGCCATGATCGCCCGGGTGACCCTCGGCCACACCGGTCGGCCGCTGCAGTTGCCGGCGGGCATCGTCGGGGCCTTCGTGCTGTTCAACCTCGGTACGGCAGCGCGGGTATTCCTCTCGGTCATCTGGCCGGTCGCCGGGCTGTGGCTGGCGGCGGCCTGCTGGGCATTGGCCTTCGCACTCTACGTCTGGCGCTACGCGCCGATGCTGGTCGCGCCCCGTGTGGATGGACACCCGGGCTAACAGCGCAAGTCGCAATCGGCAGGTGCCGTCGCACCTGCCACACCTAACCAGCTTGAAAACCGCTGCCTCTGGCGAGGCGGCCTGTGACTCGACACGTGTCGAGCTCGGAGATGATGAATGAAAAGCGAGTTTCAGGATCGTCTTGCGGTCGTGACCGGTGCCAGCTCCGGAATCGGCCTGGCACTGAGTGCTGCCCTGTTGCAGCGGGGAGCCCAAGTGCTGGCGATGTCGCGCAGCCTGGGCGGTCTCGAGGCGCTGTTGGCCACGCATCCGGAGCAGCTGCAATGGCTGCGTGGCGATGTCACTTCGGCCGAAGACCTGGCCGAGCTGGGCCGGCGCGCGGCCCAGCTCGGCCCCGTGCATTACCTGGTGCCCAATGCGGGCATCGCCGAACTGGCCGATGGCCTCGACATGGCGGCCTTCGACCGGCAGTGGGCGGTCAATGGCGCCGGTGCGCTGAATACCCTCGCGGTCATGCGTAACGAGTTGGCCAAGCCAGCCTCGGTGGTGTTCGTCGGCACCTTTCTGATCCGTTCGACCTTCCCCGGACTGGCCGCCTACATCGCCAGCAAGGCGGCGTTGGCGGCGCAGGCGCGTACGCTGGCGGTGGAGTTCGCGCCGCTGGATGTACGCATCAACATGGTCTCGCCGGGGCCGACCGCTACCGCTATCTGGGGCACGTTGGGCCTGACCGACGACCAGCTCGAAGGCGTTGCCGATGGCGTTACCAAGCGCCTGCTGCCGGGGCATTTCCTCGAGTCCGCGGCGGTCGCCAACGTCATCCTGTTCCAACTCTCGCAAGGCGCGCGCGGCGTGTTCGGTCAGGACTGGGTGGTAGATAACGGTTACACCATCAGCTGAGGGCACCGGCATGTGGTTCAAGTGGAAAAGCAGCGCGATACGTCTGCAACAGGAGCTCAAGGCGTTGCAGGCCAGCCACGCCGAGCAGTCGGCCCGCGTCGCAGCGCTGGAACAGCAGCTACAGGCGACCGAGGCCGCGAGTCAGCAACGCCAGCGGCAGCTCGACTATTACCGCGGCGTGTCGGAAAAGCTGATCCGCTTCAGCACCTCGGTGGCCCATCTCGGCGAGTCGTTCGAGTTTCTCACCGGGCAGCTGGGCGACAACAAGGCCCGTGCCGGCGAGGTTGCCGCCGCGGCGCTGAGCAACCAGAAGCATTTCGGCGAGCTGCAGGGCAAGGCCGCCGAGATGGAGGAGGGCCTCGGCCTGGCCTCGCGCAAGGTCGATACCCTTGCCGAGCGCTCGCAGGAGATCAACGGCATCGTCGATCTCATCAGCGGTATCGCCAGCCAGACCAATCTGCTGGCGTTGAATGCCGCGATTGAAGCGGCACGAGCCGGCGAAGCCGGGCGCGGGTTTGCGGTGGTCGCCGGGGAGATTCGCAGCCTGGCGGAAAAGACTGCGCTGGCGACCGATGACATCGTGCGCAAGATTGGCGAAGTGCAGGCCGAAATCCGCAACGTGCATGACTACATCCAGCTGCAGGGCAGCCACGCCAAGGGCTTCAGCCGAACCACCGAGGTCGCGGTCGAGGCGATGCGTACGCTCTATCAGCTGGCCGGGGCGATGCGTGCGAGCAGCGCCGCGTCTTCCTTCCGGGCCGGCATTGAACTGGCCAATCTCGACGAGCTGTCACTGAAGTTCGTGGTCTACAACCACCTGCTGAGCGACCAGGCACAGCCGATTCCGCAGCTGCCGAGCGAGCGCGACTGTCGTTTCGGTCGCTGGTATTACGGCGAGGGCAACCGCGATATCCAGGCGCTGGACTGCTTCCGCCAGATCGAGCGACCGCACACGGCAGTGCACGCCCAGGGGCAGGCGGCGCTGGATGCATTCGCCGAGAACGCCCTGGAAACTGCGCTGCGCCACCTCGGCCAGATGGAGGACGCCAACCTGGAGGTGATGCGCATCGTCACCGCGGTGGTCGATCAGTTTGAGCAAGGGACGAGCCGCGCGGCTTGATGCTGCAGGCTGCGGTTTCCGCCTCACGGTGGACTTAGTGCAAGAATATTGCGCTTATCGATCAATACTATTCGTTAGATAACATTTAACTCGCCGCAGACAATGCGCACGCATTCCGTCTGCGCGGCATTCCGTCGCGCTCGATATGAACCGATCCCAGGAGGAACGGCGAGCGGATGCGGCGTGCCGGTCCGTCGACCATTGCCAGCGCTGCGCTGGCAGATCTCGATGTTCGTTTCCTGGGCGCCCGCGTCGGCCGCCTGGCGAGCATGAGCGAACTGCACAACAGTCCCGAACCGATTGCCTACAACTACCACGTGGTGCGCCAGTTCACCCTGATGACGCTGGTCTGGGGTGTGCTCGGCATGGGCCTCGGCGTCTTCATCGCCGCTCAGCTGGTCTGGCCGCAGCTGAACTTCGATCTGCCCTGGACCAGCTTCGGCCGGCTGCGACCGATCCACACCAATCTGGTGATCTTCGCCTTCGGCGGCGGCGCGCTGTTCGCCTCGTCCTTCTACATCGTCCAGCGCACCAGCCATGCCCGACTGATTTCCGATCGGCTGGCCGCCGTGGTGTTCTGGGGCTGGCAGGCAGCCTGCGTGGCAATGCCGATCAGCTACGCGCTGGGCTACACCACGTCCAAGGAATACGCCGAGATGGAGTGGCCGATCGCACTCTGGGTGACGCTGATTTGGGTGCTCTACGCCTATCTGTTCTTCGGCACCATCGCCCGCCGGCGCATCCGCCACATCTACGTCGGCAACTGGTTTTTCGGCGCCTTCATCATCGTCACCGGCATGGTGCACATCATCAACCACGCGCTGGTGCCGGTGGGGCCGCTCAAGTCCTACTCGCTGTATTCGGGCGCCACCGATGCGATGGTGCAGTGGTGGTACGGGCACAGCGTGGTGGGCTTCATCCTCTCGGTCGGCTTTCTCGGGATGATGTACTACTTCGTGCCGAAGCAGGCGGGGCGGCCGATCTACTCGTACCGTCTGTCCATCGTGCATTTCTGGGCGATCATCTCGATCTACATCTGGGCCGGCCCGCATCATCTGCACTACACCGCGCTGCCGGACTGGGCGCAGAGCCTGGGCATGGTGATGTCGATCATCCTGCTGGCGCCGAGCTGGGGCGGCATGATCAACGGCATGATGACCCTCTCCGGTGCCTGGCATAAGTTGCGCACTGATCCGATCCTGCGCTTTCTGGTGGTCTCCCTGGCGTTCTACGGCATGTCGACCTTCGAAGGCCCGATGATGGCGATCAAGACGGTCAACGCGCTGTCGCACTACACCGACTGGACCATCGGCCACGTACACGCCGGGGCGCTGGGCTGGGTGGCGATGATCTCCATCGGCTCGCTGTACCACCTGATTCCACGGCTGTGGGGGCGCGAGCAGATGCACAGCATCGGCCTGATCAACGCGCACTTCTGGCTGGCGACCATCGGCACCGTGCTCTACATCGCCTCGATGTGGGTCAACGGCATCACCCAGGGCTTGATGTGGCGCGCGGTCAACGAAGACGGCACGCTGACCTACTCCTTCATCGAGGCGCTGGAAGCCAGCCATCCCGGCTACATCGTGCGCATGGCCGGCGGCGGCATTTTCGCCTGCGGCATGCTGCTGATGGCATTGAACACCTGGCTGACCGTGCGCCGCAGCCGTGACGAGCGGGTCGCGCAGGCGTCGCCGCTGCTGGCCGGCTGAGCGCCCAGGTAGCTACTCGCTCAAAACAGGTCCACGGACGGACCGCTCCACCGCCCGCCGGGCGGCGTCTCTGATTTCGACCCAAGCAGGACCAATGCACGACTCTTTCTCTCTCTGGATTCGCTCGTTCCTCCCCGTCCCGTTGAATGCCTCGCCGAAAGAGTGGCTGCGCGCCGCCCTCGGTGTCGCCATCGTCATGCCGCTGGTGTTCTGCAGCGGCTATCTGCTGGTCGGCAGTTCGTTGACCCTGCAGATCATGGGGCCAGCCGGCGCCTCGGCGGTGCTGGTGTTCGTCGCCTCGTCCAGCCCGTTCGCCCAGCCATGGGCGGTTCTGGTTGGCAATCTGCTGGCGGCGCTGATCGGCATCAGTCTGGGCATGAGCGGCTTGCCCAGTATCGCCTCGCTGGCGCTGGCGGCTTGCCTGTCGCTGCTCTGTCTGTTCTATCTGCGCTGCCTGCATCCGCCGAGCATCGCGCTGGCGCTGGTGGCGGCGGTGGGCAGCCCGGAGCTGCATCAGCTGGGTTACGCGCTGGTCGGGCCAGTGCTGTTCTATTCGGCGCTCCTGGTGACGGTCGCGCTGGTCTACAACAACCTGACCGGGCATCCCTATCCGAAGCCGCGGCTGAGCCGCGAGAACAGTCATCACACCCGCGACCTGCCGCCGGGCGAGCGCATGAGCTTCACCCATGACGACGTTGACCGGGCGCTGCAGGAATTCGGCGAGTATGTCGACGTCACCCGTGACGACCTCGAACGACTGATCAAGCAGACCGAGAAGCACGCCCTGCGGCGCAGCATGGGCGAGATCACCGCGGCGCACGTGATGTCACGCGATCTGTACTGGCACACGCCGGATACCTTCATCGAGCAGGCCTGGCAGACCCTGCAGGTGCACCGGCTGCGCTCGCTGCCGGTGGTGCAGGGCGACGACCATCGGCTGGTCGGCATCGTCACCCAGGTGGACCTGCTCAAGCACTTCCACCCGCGGCCGGGGCGGCTCAGTTTCGGTCAGCTGAACTTCCTGCGCGGCACCAAGCTACGCGCGATCATGAGTTCGCCAGTGGTCTCGGTGACCGCCGATACGCACATGGTCGAACTGGTTTATCTACTCTCGGATCGCGGCCTGCACTGCCTGCCGGTGGTCGATGCGCAACAGCGCCTGGTCGGCATGATTACCCAGACGGATCTGATCGCCGCGCTGTACCGCAACTGGCTCAAGCAGCTGCCGGACTGAGCGGCCACGAGTCCGGCGCGACGCTCAGATATCGTAGTACCAGCGGGACCAGTCGTAATCGTCGAGGGCTACTTCGCGCAGCAGTTCGATGGCCTTGAGCAACGCGGGCGATTCGCTGGCGCGTGCATGCACCAGGTAGACCGGATAGCTGAACTCCGGCGCCTGCTCCACTCGCTTGAGAAGCCCTTCTTCCAGATAGCGCTGGACCACGCGGGTGCGAAAGTAGCCGCGGCCGCCGCATTGCACCAGATACTGCAAGGCCAGCGGCCCGAGGCTGAATGACAGCGCGGCGCGGGTGTATTCGGGCAGCGCCTGGTTATGCTGCTTGCGAAATGCCGGCCCCCAATCCACGTACAGATACGGCGTTGGATTCTGCGCCTGCACCACCTGGATCAGCTTTTCCTCCAGCAGCTGTTCGACCTGCAGACCGGGCAGGTACTCCGGCTGGTGTACCAGCGCGGCGTCGAGCACGCCGAGGTCGAGCTTCTTCTGCAGCTCTTCGCCGCTGCCCACTTCCAGTCGCACGGCGTGGCCCGGCAGCGCTTGCCGCAGCCGCTGGACCCAGGCCAGCATCAGCGGGTTGCACAGGCTCACCTCGGCGCCGAGCGTGAGCAGTTCGCCATAACCGCGTGGCAGCGGCAGGTCGCGCCGCGCGGCCTCCCAGGTCTGCACCAGCTGGCGGGCATAGGCGGCAAAGCGCTCGCCATCGGCCGTCAGCCGCGCCCCGGCGCGATTGCGCACGAACAGCCGGCAGCTCAGCTGGTTTTCCAGGTTCTGTATGCGCGCGGTGACGGCCGTCTGGGTGATGTGCAGGCGCTCGGCCGTGGCGATGAAGCTGCCGCTGCGAATGATCTCGAGAAAGGTGCGGGCGAGATCAATATCCATGGTCGACCTTAAATGCAGTGAACGTGACGGAACCGATGATTGTAGGGGGTTGTGACCGTCGTGGGGGCGCCCACCTTGAATCGGTGGGCGATCCGCTCACGATCAGTGCGAAGTGCCTTCGGCGAATTCGATCTTGTTGCCGACGTTGTACTTGCCGGAGGGCTTGTTCATCGGGATGCGTTTGACCTCCTCCAGCGTGTTGGCGTCGTAGACGAGGAGGGCGCCGTCGGTGTCCCAGACGCTGAGCAGGGCGTAGCGGCCGTCGTTGGTGAATTCGACGTGGGCGGCGTTCTTGCCCGGCATCGGGCGCAGGGTGTGGGCGACTTCCAGGGTCTGTTTGTCGATCAGGTGCACGGCGTCGTTGTTCGGGCCGAAGAATACGTCGGTCCAGGCGTAGGGCGAGTTGGCCTGGCTGCGCATGAAGAAGCCCGGGCCTTCGGTGGGAATCTCCTTGATCAGCTTCCAGGTTTGCAGATCGAGCACCGAGATCAGCCCCTTGCTGACGTTAGGCGTGGCGAACACCCACTTGCCGTCACGCTTCCAGTAGATGCCCGAGCCCAGGTGCGGCATGCCCGGCAGCGGGATATCGGTGACCGCCTTGCCGGTATCCAGGTCGATCACCTGGCCGCCGTGGGCCTTGCGCGAGGTGGCCAGCAGGTGGCGGTAGTCAGGGGTGAAGGAGAAGTCGTCGAGGAAGTCGGCGGCCTCGATGCGTCGCGGTTCGAAGGTCGGCTCGCCGGCGTAGGAGAGCTCCCAGGCCTCTTTCACGTCTTTCAGCGCGACCACGAAGCTGTCGCGCGGTGGTGCGGTGTACACGGCGCTGACCCGTGAAGGCGTGCCATCCTGGCCGACCGCGGGGATGTGCTTGACCAGCGACAGGTCGCGCGCATCGAGCAGCACCAGATTGCCCGGCAGGTAGTTGCCCACCAGCACCCAGCGGCCGTCGTTGCTCACCGCCAGGTTGCGCGTGTTCAGCCCGGCGCGGACCTCGGCGATCATGCTCAGGTTGTGCAAGTCGTAGACGCTGACCCAGCCGTCGCGGGAGGCAAAGTAGACGAAGCGGCCATCCGGCGAGAACTTCGGCCCGCCATGCAGGGCGAAGTGCGACTGGAAGTTCGCCAATTCCTCGAAACGATCGCCGTCCAGCACGCGGACGTGGTGATTGCCGGCTTCCACCACGACGAACAGGTTGAGCGGGTCGGCGTCGTGCTGCGGGGTGGTCGGCAGAGTGGCGAGGTCCTTGAGAATGCGGTGGCTGGCGCGGATGTCGGCGTCGTTCCAGGTCGGCGGCACGGCCGAGGGCTGATAGAGGTAATCGACCAGGCCGGCGATCTGCGCTTCGTTCAGCACCTGCGAATAGGCGGCCATCTGGCTCGCCGGGCGGCCGTCACGGATCACCGCATGGGCTTCGGCCGGCTTGATGCGGCTGAGGCTCTCCGGAAGCAGCGCCGGCCCGGCGCCGCCGAGCCGGTTGACGCCGTGACAGCTCTGGCAATGCGTTTGGTAGAGCGCCTGGGCGTCGGTCGACGAGGGGGCCGCGACGGCCATGTCGAGGGCGACGAAGGTGGCGGCCGGCAACGCCGCCGCCAGCAGCAGGGCAGGAATCAGTTGCATGAGGCCTCCGCAATCTTGATCGGATCACCTTGCAGATGTGCCGGGTGCTGAACCTGACGATCTGCGAACAGGCCCACCACCCGACCGATCACGGTCAGGGTCGGCGGGGTGAGATGCTGCTGGTCGGCCATGCCCGGCAGCTGGCGCAGCGTGCAGCGCACCACCTGCTGGTTCTCGCGGGTGCCGTTGCCGATCAGCGCGGCGGGGGTATCCACCGGCAGGCCGGCGGCGATCAGGTTGCGCGAGATCTCGCCGAGGCTGGCCAGGCCCATGTAGAACACCAGGGTCTGGCCGCCCTGGGCCAGTGCGTCCCACGGCAGGTGCAGTTCGCCGTTGGTCTGCAGGTGGCCGGTGATGAACTGGCAGGAATGCGCCAGGTCGCGATGGGTCAGCGGGATGCCGGCATAGGCGCTGCAACCGGCCGCGGCGGTGATGCCTGGCACCACCTGGCAGTCGATGCCGCGCTGCAGAAGGAATTCGAGCTCCTCGGCGCCGCGACCGAAGATGAACGGGTCGCCGCCCTTGAGTCGTACCACGCGCTTGTTCTGCAGGGCCAGGTCGGCCAGCAGCTGGTTGATCTCCGGTTGCGGCAGGCTGTGGTAGCCGCTGGTCTTGCCGACGTAATGGCGACTGCAGGCGGTAGGCAGCAGGGCCATCAGGCCGTCGCTGACCAGGCGGTCGTAGACCACCGCGTCGGCCTGCTGTAGCAGGCTCCAGGCGCGCAAGGTGAGCAGCCCGGGATCGCCCGGACCGGCACCGACCAGAGCGACCTCGCCCGGGGCGAACGCCGCGCTCAGCGAGGCGGGAAGTGTGAGTGGCTGGTCCATGCGGTGCTCCTGAATTCTCATCGGGCTTACGGAGTGCGTTGCTGCGGCGCTTGGTCGGCCGCTTGATCGGTCAGATGGCGATGCTGGGAATGCGCTCGACGGCGGGCAGGCCGATCTCCTCGTCGGAGAGGTAGCAGCCCGGGTCCTCGGCCCAGAGATCGCCCTGCGCCCAGGCGCGGGTGCGGGTGTTGCCATTGCAGATCGACAGCCAGCGGCACTCGGCACAACGGCCGCCAACCGCGCGCGGATGCTGGCGCAGCTCCTGCAGCAGCGGCGCCGGCTCGTTCAGCCAGATGTCGCTGAAGCGTTGGCGGCGCACGTTGCCGACGGTGTGCTGCCACCAGTAGGTGTCCGGGTGTACGTCGCCGATGTTGTCGATGTTGGCGATGCCGCTGCCCGAGGCGTTGCCTCCCCAGGCGCGCAGCATGCCTTCCAGGCGCTCGCGATGTTCCGGCAGGTGCTGCTCGACCCATTGCAGCAGCAGGACCGCGTCGGCGTCGTTGTTGCCGCTGACGAAATCGGTCTCGCGGCCGTGCTGGACATCGTCCCAGGCCTGCTCGAAGAGCTGGCGCATGGCGTCGCGGGTCATCTGGTGATGGGCGTCGGCCTTGCGGCTGCGCTTGCCGCGGCCGCTGTAGTTGAGGTGCGAGAGGTAGAACTTCTGCACATCGTGTTCGCGCATCAGCGCCAGCAGGGCTGGCAGCTGCGGGTAGTTGTTCTGCGTCAGGGTGGTGCGCAGGCCGACGCGGATGTCGCGCTGGCGGCACAGGTCGATGGCATGCATGGACGCGGCGAAGCTGCCCTTGAGCTGGCGCCACTCGTCGTGCACCGCCTCGAGGCCGTCGATGCTGATGCCGACGTAGTCGAACTGCGCCGCGGCGATGCGTTCGATGTTGCTCTCGTCGATCAGCGTGCCGTTGGTCGACAGCGCAACGAAGAAGCCCTTGTCGCGAGCGTAATCGGCGAGCTGGAAGATGTCGGCCCGCAGCAGCGGTTCGCCGCCGGAGAGGATCAGCACACGCACACCGGCTTCGTGCAGGTCATCGATCACCTTCAGCGCCTCGGCGGTATCCAGTTCGTCGCGGAACTCGCTGTCGGCGGAGGTGGCGTAGCAGTGCTTGCAGGTCAGGTTGCAACGGCGCAGCAGGTTCCAGATCACCACGGGTGGGCGCTTGCCGCTGACGCTGCGGGCACCAAGTACGGGCGTGGCCGGCCGGGCCAGGGCGCGCAGGTAATGGCTGATTCTCAACATGGTCGGCTCCGCTTCGGCAGCGTGTTACACCGGGCGCGCCGTCTCGCGCGTCCAACTCTTGAGTGGCAGGATCACCGAGCGAGATAGGGCTGACCTTGATCAGAAACAATAAAAGTTGCAGGGCTATTGGTGCCGGGCGGGCAGGCCGTACCGCTGGTCAGAGCAGCGTCAGCAGCACGCCGATGGCCATCAGCAACGGCCAGCCGAGCAGCAGCAGACGCCAGGCTGGCGGGGCATGGCGCAGTTCCATGAAACCATCGGTGATCAGCCAGGCCTTGCCGAATGCGGCCAGCAGAACGCCTGCCGTCAGTGCCAGGGTGGCGCCGGCACTGCCGAGCACGACGGTGGAAACTGAAAGCGCGGCCAGGCCGAGCCAGCAGGCGACCAGCAACTTGGAAGCGGACATGACGACCTCGTCAGTTCAGCACGTAGACCAGTGGGAACAGCAGCACCCAGACCAGATCCACCATGTGCCAGTAGAGCACCCCGGATTCCAGGCCGCCGTGGTCGTCCGGCCGGTAGGCACGGCGCCGGCAGCGTTCGGCCAGCCAGGCGAGAATCACCATGCCCAGCAGTACGTGGAGGAAATGAAAGCCGGTGAGAATCCAGTACAGGGTGAAGAAGGTGTTGTGCTCCATCCCCAGGCCGAGCCCGGACAGGTGGCCATACTCGTTGAGCTTGAGCACCACGTAGACGCACGCCGAGGCCAGCGCTGCGAGCAGCAGCAACGCCGCACGACCCTGCCGCGCCTGACGGACTTGCTCCACCGCCAGCGCGGCGAGCAGGCCGGAGGTCAACAGGCTCAGCGTCAGCGCCAGGCCGATGGAGCTGTCCAGTGCCGCGCGGCTTTCGCCGAACAGCTGCGGGTTGAACATCTGCGTGACCGCGAACGCCAGGATGAGGATGGCGAACACCGTCAGCTCGGCGAGGATGAAGAACCACATCGCCAGGTCACCCGGCAGGCGCCGGGACGGCTGGGCGACGCGTTCAGCCGAAGTGGACATCGACCACATCCATCAGCGCGGCAACGGTCTGCGGATCATCTGACAGCGGTTCGGCGAGACAGGCCAGGCAGGCCTGCCGCGGCGTCATGCCGGAGCGGATCATGCGTGCGGTGAAGATCAGCAGGCGGGTCGAGGCGACTTCCTCCAGATCGTGCTGCTCCAGCCGACGCAGTGCCTGGCCAAGCTTGACCACCTGGGCGGCGAGCGCGGCATCGACCTGCGCCTCGTTGGCGACGATGCGCTCTTCCTCGGCGGCTGGCGGATAGTCGAAGCGCATCGCCACGAAGCGCTGGCGGGTGCTGGGCTTCATGCCCTTGAGCAGGTTCTGGTAACCGGGGTTGTAGGACACCACCAGCATGAAGCCCGGCGGCGCCTTCAGCGCCTCGCCGGTGCGCTCGATGAACAGTTCGCGGCGGTCGTCCGCCAGCGGGTGCAGCACCACGGCGGTGTCCTGGCGCGCCTCGACCACCTCGTCCAGGTAGCAGATGCCGCCTTCGCGCACCGCGCGGGTCAGCGGTCCGTCCTGCCACCAGGTGCCCTGGGCACCGATCAGATGGCGGCCGACCAGGTCGGCGGCGGAGAGGTCGTCATGACAGGCTACGGTGTACAGCGGCAGGTTCAGCCGGTGCGCCATGTGCTGCACGAAGCGCGTCTTGCCGCAGCCGGTCGGGCCCTTGATCAGCACCGGCATGCCGTGCTGCCAGGCCTGCTGGAACAACTGCTCCTCGTTGCCCAGTGGTTGATAGAACGGGGCATCCGGTGTGCCAGCGGCGGTTGGGATCTCGAGCGCATTCACAGGCAATACCTCACGGCAGCAGTTGGTTATCTCGATCGCCACGCTACCGATCCGGGTCCGGCCGCTCAAGCAGCCTGCCGGCAAAGCTTGATTGCGATCAAGCCCGCTGCGGATGCGTGGCGGAGCGAGACCCAGCGCAAGGTTTGCCCGCGACAAGGCGTCACGCTCAGGGGGTGAGGAGGGATCTCTTGATTGTCGTCAAGCGGACCCGCAAAGCCGCTCTCATAGGATGCCCGTGCATCAACAACAACTGGATCTGCCGTACCGCCGTCACCTGAGCAGGAAGCGCATCCCGCGTTTCCAGAGGAGAAACAGCATGAAAAAACCACTACTGGCTGGATTCGTCGCCGGCTTCTCGTTACTCGCTCTGGGCATTGCTCAGGCACAGAACAATCCGGAAGACAAAGCCGAGGCTGCCTATAAGGGGCAAGCGTCGGCAGTCGATCCGGCCAGTGCACAGGTCGTGCATTCACCGGGCGCACCGGACCTCACCTCCGCCGAGTTCGAGCACGCCAAGGAAATCTATTTCCAGCGCTGCGCCGGCTGTCACGGTGTGCTGCGCAAGGGCGCGACCGGCAAGCCGCTGACGCCTGACATCACCCAGGAGCGTGGCCAGGCCTATCTGGAAGCGCTGATCACCTATGGTTCGCCTGCCGGTATGCCGAACTGGGGGACGTCCAACGCGCTGACCAAGGACCAGATCACGCTGATGGCCAAGTACATCCAGCACACTCCGCCGACCCCGCCCGAGTGGGGGATGAAGGAGATGAAGAATTCCTGGAATGTGCTGGTCAAGC
The DNA here is from genome assembly GCF_041381355.1 of Pseudomonas sp. LM13. NCBI lineage: Bacteria > Pseudomonadati > Pseudomonadota > Gammaproteobacteria > Pseudomonadales > Pseudomonadaceae > Pseudomonas > Pseudomonas sp. LM13. The sequence continues at coordinate 62,164 of NZ_JACBXH010000001.1, read as the reverse complement.
CGGAAGATCGGCCGAAAAAGCAGATGAACAAGCTGAACTTGCCGAACCTGTTCTCCGTCACCCTGCGTGACGACGGCAAGATCGCCCTCGTCGACGGTGACAGCAAGAAGATCGTCAAGACCATCGACACCGGTTATGCAGTGCATATCTCGCGCATGTCCGCTTCGGGTCGTTACCTGCTGGTCATCGGTCGCGATGCCAAAATCGACATGATCGACCTGTGGGGCAAGGAGCCGGTCAAGGTCGCTGAAATCAAGGTCGGCATCGAGGCCCGCTCGGTTGAAACTTCGAAGTACAAGGGCTACGAGGACAAGTACGTGATCGCCGGCGACTACTGGCCGCCACAGTTCACCATCATGGATGGCGAGACCCTCGAGCCGCTGCAGATCGTCTCCACCCGCGGCATGACCGTCGGTACCCAGGAATACCACCCGGAACCGCGCGTCGCGGCGATCATCGCCTCCCACGAACATCCCGAGTTCATCGTCAACGTCAAGGAGACCGGCAAGGTCCTGCTGGTCAACTACGAAGATATCAACAACCTGACCACCACCATGATCGGCACCGCGCCGTTCCTGCATGACGGCGGCTGGGACGTGAGCCACCGCTACTTCATGACGGCAGCGAACAACTCCAACAAAGTTGCGGTGATCGACTCGAAAGAGCGCAAGATGGCCGCGCTGGTCGATGTCGGCAAGATTCCGCACCCAGGCCGTGGCGCCAACTTCGTGCATCCGAAGTTCGGACCGGTATGGGCCACCAGCCATCTGGGCGACGAGACCATCTCGCTGATCGGCACCGATCCGCAGAAGCATCCCGAAAACGCCTGGAAAGTGGTCGATACCCTGAAAGGGCAGGGTGGCGGCTCGCTGTTCATCAAGACCCATCCGAAGTCCAAGCACCTTTACCTGGACACCACCTTCCATCCGGATGCCAAGATCAGCCAGTCGGCTGCGGTGTTCGACATCAACAACCTGGCGGCCGGCTACAAGGTGCTGCCGATCGGCGAGTGGGCCGGCCTGAAGGAAGGTGCCAAGCGCGTGGTGCAGCCTGAGTACAACGAGGCGGGCGACGAAGTCTGGTTCTCGGTCTGGAATGGTCAGGAAGAGGAGTCCGCGATTGTTGTCGTAGATGACAAGACGCTAGAACTCAAAACAGTGATCAAGGACAAAAGGTTGATTACCCCAACCGGTAAATTTAACGTCCACAACACTCAGTACGACGTTTACTGAGTCCACCTGGGGGCGGGCCTCTAGATCCGCCCCCGATTAGCCTTGAGGAAGTACTCATGAAAAAAATTCTGCTCCCATTGCTCGCCCTTGGCGGCGCGCTGGCCCTGCAGCCGGCGTTCGCACAGGACGGCGAAGCGCTGTTCAAGAGCAAGCCTTGCGCCGCGTGCCATAGCATCGACGCCAAGCTGGTAGGCCCGGCGTTCAAGGAAGTCGCCGCCAAGTACGCAGGGCAGGACGGCGCTGCCGATCTGCTGGCCGGCCACATCAAGAACGGCAGCCAGGGCGTATGGGGTCCGATCCCGATGCCGCCAAACCCGGTAACCGAAGAAGAAGCCAAGATCCTCGCCGAGTGGATTCTTAGTCAGAAGTAAGCTGCACCGGAGGACGCCATGACAGTTGCCCGACACGCCGTAAAACGTCTGGGGCTGACCCTGGCGTCCTTCCTCCTGATTCCCGTCGCGCTGGCCGCTGCTCCTTCGGCAGAACGCCAGGCCCAGCTCGACAACCTGCTCCTGCAGGATTGCGGCTCCTGCCATGGCCTGCGCATGACCGGTGGGCTCGGCCCGCCACTGACTCGCGCGGCACTGGCCGACAAACCCCGTGAAAGCCTGATCGCCACCGTCACCCATGGGCGGCCCGGCACCGCCATGCCCGGCTGGAAGGCGCTGCTCGACGAGCAGGACATCGCCTGGCTGGTCGACCAACTCCTGCAAGGATATCCAAAGCCATGATTCGCCCGATCCTGCTGTTCGCGGCTGCCGCCATGCTCAGCGCCTGTGCGCAACAACCCCTGCGCGGTACCGGTGACCTCGGCGTGGTGGTCGAGCGCGCCACCGGCAGCCTGCAGATCATCGAGAGCAGCAACCAGAGCCAGCTGGCGCGCGTCGAAGGGCTGGGCGATCTGTCCCATGCCTCGGTGGTCTTCTCCCGCGATCAGCGTTACGCCTATGTGTTCGGGCGCGACGGTGGGCTGACCAAGGTCGACCTGCTGCGCCAGCGCATCGATCGCCGTGTGGTTCAGGGAGGCAACAGCATCGGCGGGGCGATCAGCCAGGATGGCCGGCTGATCGCGGTGGGCAACTACGAGCCGGGCGGCGTCAAGGTATTCGATGCCGAGACCCTTGAGCTGGTCGCCGACATCCCGGCCACGCCGCTGGCCGATGGCAGCCGCAATTCGCGGGTAGTCGGCGTGCTCGACGCCCCTGGCCGACGCTTCATCTACAGCCTGTTCGACACCAACGAGACCTGGCTGCTGGATTTCAGCCAGGGTGATACACCGACCGTCACGCGGTTCGAGAACGTCGGCAAGCAGCCCTACGATGCGCTGCTGACCCCTGATGGCCGCTACTACATTGCCGGCCTGTTCGGCGAGGACGGTATGGCCAAGATCGACCTCTGGCACACCGTCCGCGGTGTCGAGCGGATCGTCGACGGTTACGGCCGCGGTCAGGAGAAACTGCCGGTCTACAAGATGCCCCACCTGGAGGGCTGGACGGTGGCCGGCGACCAGACCTTCGTTCCCGCCATCGGCCAGCATCGGGTGCTGGTGATGGATTCGAAGAGCTGGAAGCAGACCGACGCCATCGACGTCGCCGGCCAGCCGGTGTTCGTCATGGCGCGGCCGGATGCGCGGCAGATCTGGGTCAACTTCGCGCACCCGGACAACGGCAAGGTGCAGGTCATCGACAGCGAAACCCACGAGATCATCGCCACCCTGGAGCCCGGCCCGGCCGTGCTGCATATGGAATTCACCGCCCGTGGCGACCAGCTCTGGCTGTCGGTGCGCGACGGCAACGAGGTCCAGGTGTGGGACCCCTACAGCCTGAAGCTGATCAAGCGCCTGCCGGCACAGAGCCCGAGCGGCATCTTCTTCAGCAGCCGCGCTCACGAGACGGGGTTGTGACATGCACATCGACGCTCTCAGTCGCCGCCTGATCGACCGTTTTCAGCACGGCATGCCGCTGTGTGCCGAACCCTACCGCGCCATGGCCGAGGAACTCGGCTGCAGCGAGGACGAGGTGCTGGACCGCCTCGAACAGCTGCAGGCCGCCGGCGGGCTTTCGCGCGTCGGCCCGGTGTTCGAACACAGCCGAGCCGGTGCGAGCACCCTGGTGGCACTGGCCGTGCCCGAAGCGCGGCTGGAGCAGGTTGCGGCACGCATCAGTGCCTTCTCCGAGGTCAATCACAACTATCTGCGCGAGCATCGCTACAACCTCTGGTTCGTGCTGACCGGGCCGGACCGTGCGCACATCGACCGAGTGCTCGCCGAGATCGAAGCCGACACCGGGCTGGTGCCCCTGGACCTGCCGATGCTCAACGCGTTTCGCATCGATCTGGGCTTTCCCTTGGGAGAACCGTCATGAACGACTGCCTCAACGATTTGCAGGCGATGCAGCTGCGCCGCCTGCTCGAGGCCGGCCTGCCACTGGCGGCAAGGCCCTACCAGCGCCTTGCCGAGCAGATCGGCTGCAGCGAGCGACAGGTGCTCGAACAGGTCGAACAGTGGCAGGAGGCCGGGCTGTTCCGCCGCGTTGGGCTGGTGCTGAAACACCGGGCGCTGGGGTTTCGCGCCAATGCCATGCTGGTGATGGATATTCCCGACGAGCAGGTCGACGCGATCGGCCGCCGCCTGGGCCAGGCCGCCGGGGTCAATCTCTGTTACCAGCGGCCACGGCGCCTGCCACAGTGGCCCTACAACCTGTTCTGCATGGTTCACGGTCGCGAACGTGAACAGGTCTGCGGACTGATCGAGCGGCTGCTGGCCGAGCACGGTCTGAGCGATGTGCCGCACCAATTGCTGTTCAGCACGCGGGCCTTCAAACAGTGTGGCGGACGTTTCGCGCCGCCATTGCCGGACGTCGCCAATGGATGACTTCGATCGACTGTTGATCAATCGCCTGCAACACGGCCTGCCGCTGGTCCGCCAGCCATGGGAAGCGCTGGCCACGGAGTTGGGCAGCAGCTCCGAGACTCTGCGGCAGCGGGTCCAGGCGTTGCTCGAGGATGGCACCCTGACCCGCTTCGGGCCGATGTTCGATGTCGAGCGCCTCGGTGGCGCCTTCACCCTGGCCGCGCTGGCGGTACCGGAGGCGCGCTTCGACGAGGTTGCCGCGCAGCTCGAGGCGATGCCCGAGGTCGCCCACAACTACCGCCGTGAGCACCAGTGGAACATGTGGTTCGTGCTCGGTTGCGAGACGCCTGCGGGTGTCACCGAAGCCATCGCCCGCATCGAGGCGCAGACCGGCCTGACGGTGCTCAACCTGCCGAAGGAGAAAACCTATCATGTCGGTTTGCACTTCCCCGTCTGACGAAGCGCTGGTGCGTCGGTTGGTCGAACTCACCGAGGCCGGACTGCCTCTGGTGGCCGACCCCTGGGCCTGGCTCGCCACCGAGCTGGGGCTCGAGGTGGACGACACCCTGGCGCTGCTGCAGCGCCTGCAGGCCGAGGGGGCGATCCGCCGGATCGCCGCGGTGCCCAACCACTACCGGCTGGGTTACCGGCACAACGGCATGACCGTGTGGGATGTCGACGATGCCGAGATCGACCGCCTGGGCGCGCTGATCGGCGCGCAGCCCTTCGTCAGCCACTGCTACCGACGGCCGCGCCGCGACGGCTGGCCTTACAACCTGTTCGCCATGGTGCACGGGCGCGATGCCAGTGACATCGAGGCCTACCGCAACCAGATCCGCGCCTTGCTCGGCAGCGCCTGCCGGGCGAACGAGATGCTGGTGTCCAGTCGCATCCTGAAGAAGACCGGCCTGCGCCTGGCCGCCCAGCGTCGCGCCTGAGCCTGCGCCGGTACTGCCGTTCGCCCTCGCCGACAGCCCCGGCTACCGGGTTCGCAAGCCCGTAGCGCAGCGGCCCGATGCCCGGCCGGTGCGCATGAAAACCGCTGGAGCCCTTGCCTCGCAAGGGTTTGCGGCCTGCCTTCGATCCCCCTTGAAAGCCTGACTGTTGCGTTCGGGTTTTTCTTGATTGCCATCAAGCAGGTTTCGATAGCCCCCTTCTTAAACTGGCCACGCCAAGCCATGAGGAGGCGACCATGTCCGAGACCTTCACCAAAGGAATGGCCAGGAATATTTACTTCGGAGGAAGCGTGTTCTTCTTCCTGGTATTCCTCGGCCTTACCTACCACACAGAGCAGACTTTCCCCGAACGAACCAATGCATCGGAGATGACCGAGGCGGTGGTGCGCGGCAAGGCGGTCTGGGAAAACAACAACTGCATCGGCTGCCACAGCCTGCTGGGTGAAGGCGCCTACTTCGCGCCGGAGCTGGGCAACGTGTTCGTCCGCCGGGGCGGTGAGGAGGCCTTCAAGCCCTTCCTGCACGCCTGGATGAAGGCTCAGCCACTCGGCGCCCCCGGACGCCGGGCGATGCCGCAATTCAATCTGACCGAGCAGCAAGTTGACGATATGGCGGAGTTCCTCAAGTGGACTTCGAAGATCGACACCAACAACTGGCCGCCAAACAAGGAAGGTTGAGTGATGAACGTCTTTGTTTCCGAATTCAAAGGAGGGCCACGAGATGGGCATCATTAACCCGCATCTCAAATTCCAATCGCAGGCGGTCGCCAAACCCTACTTCGTGTTTGCACTGATCCTGTTCGTCGGTCAGATCCTGTTCGGTCTGATCATGGGGCTGCAGTACGTGGTGGGCGACTTCCTGTTCCCGCTGCTGCCGTTCAACGTGGCGCGGATGGTGCACACCAACCTGCTGATCGTCTGGTTGCTGTTCGGCTTCATGGGCGCGGCCTACTACCTCATACCCGAGGAAGCGGACCGTGAACTGCACAGCCCGAAACTGGCCATCATCCTGTTCTGGGTGTTCGCCGCCGCCGGCGTGCTGACCATTCTCGGTTACCTGTTCGTGCCCTATGCGGGCCTGGCGGAAATGACCAAGAACGAGCTGCTGCCGACCATGGGGCGCGAGTTCCTGGAGCAGCCGACGATCACCAAGATCGGCATCGTGATCGTGGCGCTGGGCTTCCTCTACAACATCGGCATGACCATGCTCAAGGGTCGCAAGACCGTGGTCAGCACGGTGATGATGACCGGTCTGATCGGCCTCGCGGTGTTCTTCCTGTTCTCCTTCTACAACCCGGAGAACCTGGCGCGCGACAAGTACTACTGGTGGTTCGTCGTGCACCTGTGGGTGGAAGGCGTGTGGGAGCTGATCATGGGTTCGATGCTGGCCTTCGTCCTGATCAAGATCACCGGCGTGGACCGCGAAGTGGTCGAGAAGTGGCTCTACGTGATCATCGCCATGGCGCTGATCACCGGCATCATCGGCACCGGCCACCACTTCTTCTGGATCGGCGCACCGACCGTGTGGCTGTGGCTGGGCTCGATCTTCTCCGCCCTTGAGCCGCTGCCGTTCTTCGCCATGGTGCTGTTCGCCCTGAACATGGTGAACCGTCGTCGCCGCGAACACCCGAACAAGGCCGCCTCGCTGTGGGCCATCGGCACCACCGTGACCGCCTTCCTCGGCGCCGGTGTATGGGGCTTCCTGCACACCCTGGCCCCGGTGAACTACTACACCCACGGTTCGCAGCTGACCGCTGCGCATGGCCACCTGGCCTTCTACGGCGCCTACGCGATGATCGTGATGACCATGATCAGCTACGCCATGCCGCGTCTGCGTGGCCTGGGCGAAGCACCGGATGCACGTGCTCAGCGCATCGAAGTCTGGGGCTTCTGGCTGATGACCATCTCCATGGTCGCGATCACCCTGTTCCTCACCGCAGCCGGCGTGGTGCAGGTGTGGCTGCAGCGGATCCCTGCCGATGGCGCTGCCATGTCGTTCATGAACACCGCTGACCAGCTGGCCATCTTCTTCTGGCTGCGTCTGATCGCCGGGGTGTTCTTCCTGATCGGCCTGGTCTGCTACCTGTACAGCTTCCGCCAGCGCGGTCGGGTACCGGTCGTAGCAGCATCTGCCGCCGCGGCCTGAGACGAGTCGCAATGAGGATCGACGGCCCGACTGGTAACAGCGGGCCGTTTTGCTTTTTCAGTGCCTGCACGGAGTAACCGCCATGGCCTTTACCATCGAAGTGGAAGAGTGGGTCGGTAGTGTCTGGCACCGCTTCATCACCCGTCGCGCCAACCCGGATTTTCCGGAAGCACGGGTCGATCTCGAGAGCATGCAGCGGCCGCTGTCGCTGCTGTTCCGCGCCATGGGTGGCGCCAGCGGTGTCGGCGTAGAAGCCGCCAGCGCGCGTGATCTGCTGCTCAGGCGCAACCTGCTGCAACAGGTCGCCGGGACCTGCAAGCAACTGCCGGTGGCCTGGTGCGACGCCAGCAACCTGCGGCTGCCGCAGAGCCTGGCGGTCTATCCGGAAGTCTCGCTGAACCAGGATCTGTATCGCTGGCTGGCGCTGCTCGCCGCGCAGGCCGGGCCGATGCGCCACTGGGCGCGCGACAACCAGCGCTGGACGCAGGCAATCCTTGAACATTTTCCGGCCATGCGCCCGCGCTATCAGCGTCTGGTCGAAGCCCATCTGCAGCTGCGCCCGGACCCGAGCCAGCTGCCCAAGGCCGAGGCCGCGCTGGAAGCGGCGCTGTGCCAGGCCCTGCGCGAGCCGGGCAGTGTCAGCCAGTTTCCACGCAGCGAGCGCGCGCCCTGGCCGCTGCCTCTGTGGCTGTATCCGGCGGACAATCTTGGTGAACCCCAGGCCGCCCAGCGCGCCGAAGAGGGCGAGGGCAATCTGGAAGCCCCGCCCGGCGGCGAATCGCGTCAGCGCAAGCGCGCACGGCGAGTGGACGAGAGCTCCAGCAAGGGTGGCCTGTTGCTGTTCCGGCTGGAGAACCTGTTCAGCTGGTCCGAGCACATCGAACTGGATCGCTGCGGCGACGACACCGAGGACCTCGACGCGGCCCGTGTCGCCGAGGATCTCGACGAGCTGGCGCTGTCGCGTCAGCGCATGCGCCAGGGCGGCGGGCTCAAGCTGGACCTGGACCTGCCGGCCGCGGATTTCGACGATGTGCCGCTGGGCGAAGGCATCAAGCTGCCCGAGTGGGACTATCGCAAGCAGTGCCTGCAGAAGGACTTCGTCAACCTGCAGCTGATGCTGCCCCGCGGCGCCGAGGCCAAGCCGCTGCCACTGCACCTGTCGCCGCTGGCGCGGCGCCTGCGCCGGCAGTTCGAGCACCTGCGCAATGATCGGCAATGGCTGCGTCAGCAACCGCAGGGTTCCGAGCTGGACATGCAGGCCTGGCTGGACTTTCACGTCGAGCGGCAGAACGGCCAGTGCGCCGAGCGTGGTCTGTTCATGGAGCAACGGCAGAACCGCCGCGACCTGGCCTGCCTGCTGCTGGCCGACCTGTCCATGTCCACCGACGCGCACCTGGACAACGAACACCGCGTGATCGATGTGGTCATCGACAGCCTGCTGCTGTTCGGCGAGGCGCTGTCGGCGGTAGGCGATCCGTTCGCCCTGTACGGCTTCTCCTCGCTGCGTCGTCAGCAGGTGCGCATGCAGGAGCTGAAGAGCTTCCGTCAGCCCTATGGCGACGAAACCCGCGGCCGCATTCAGGCGCTCAAGCCCGGCTACTACACCCGCATGGGCGCGGCCATCCGCCATGCCACCGAACTGCTTGGCAATTGCAAGCAGAGGCGCAAGCTGTTGCTGCTGGTGACCGACGGCAAGCCGAACGACCTGGACCTGTATGAAGGCCGCTACGGTGTCGAGGACACCCGCCAGGCGGTGATGGAGGCGCGCAAGCAGGGCCTGCTGCCGTTCTGCATCACCATCGACCGCGAGGCCGGCGATTACCTGCCGTACATGTTCGGCGCCAACGGCTACACCCTGATCAAGGAGCCGCAGCAGCTGCCGTTCCGCCTGCCGCAGCTGTACAAGCAGCTGACCCAGCCGTAGGCGGGCAATGGCGGATATCGCGGTGTGCTACAGCCGCCGCGGTTCTGTATTGCAGGACGATAGGGTGGATGTAGCTTTTCACGTCCACCGAGCAGCCGCTCGGTGGATGGCCATTCCGTGAAATCGGTGAGGCGCGATCCATCCTGCGACCGACGGGGTTCGTTGGCCGGGCGGCTGGCGTGGCATGTAGGGTGGGTGGCGCTGTTCACGCCCGCGGCGCACCTTCGTACGGATCGGTTAAGCGTGATTCGCCCTGGCGATCAGAACAGATAGCGCGGCAGCCAGACGATCATCACCGCGCAGAAGACGCTGAGGGCGATGCAGAACCAGAGGAAACGCCGTTGGCGGCGTTCCGGGGCGCCATCGGCGTGTTCCGGCAGGGGCATGCCGCAGTTGCTGCATTCGGCGTCCCCCGGCGGATTGTCTTGCTGGCAGTACAGGCACTTGGGCATATGGTGCTCCTCCTCGCCAGCAAAGCCTGACACGCGGCCCGCGCCGTCGACTTTGATGGCGATCAACTCACTCGAACTGCTCGAGCCGCTGGCGATCGAGGATGGCGATCTGCCGACCTTCCTGGGTGATGATGCCCTCGTCGATCAGTCGGCGGATGATCCGTGAGAACGTCTCCGGCTGGATCGACAGGTGCCCGGCCACCAGCTGTTTGGCCATCGGCAGTTCGAAGCTGTTGCTGTCGTCCTTCACCCGCGCCAGTTGCGTCAGCAGATAACGCACCACGCGGTGAGTGGCGTTCTTCAGCGACAGCGTCTCGATCTCGTTGATGCGCTGGTGCAGGCGCACGCAGAGCTTGCCGAGCAGGGCGAACGTCAGTCGCTGGTTGGCCTCCAGCAGACGCATGTAGGCCGCGTTGGAGAAGCGGTAGACCTGCGACGGGCAGACCGCCTGGGCCGAGGCGACGTAGTTGGGCGTGTCCATCAGCATCATGGCTTCGGCGAAGGTCTGGCGGTTGCCGATGACCTCGAAGACCTTCTCCTGGCCGTCCGGCGTCAGGCGGTAGACCTTCACTGCGCCGGAGATGACGAAATAGAAGTTGTGCGCCGGCTCGCCCTGGTGGAACAGGTTATCGCCCTTGTCCAGGTTAAGCAGCTGGCTGGAGTTGAGCAGTTCTTCCATCTGCTCTTCGTTGAGCGGTTCGAACAGGTGATGGCTGCGGAGAATCTGGTGGTGTACGCGGTGAAGCACCATGCAAGGCGTCCTGTTTCAGTGGAACGATTACTACAACGTTGGCCTCAGCCTACCGCATGTGGTGTCGGTGGCGCATGTCGGACGTTGACCAACGTCAAGGTTCGGCGTGCGAGTGAGCGCCGCCGCCCGGTGCGATCAATACAGGCGGGCGACGAAACCGTCACGCCAGAGCGGCGCGGCGAACAGCTGCGGGTAGCGCTCCAGTGCGTCGACCAGGCGCTGCAGGCCCTGCTCGCGCTGGTCGGCTTCGGACAGCGCCTCGGCGCCGCGGAGCAGATCGATCAGCAAACCGTGCAGCGCGGCATCGGCGGCTTCCGGCAGCTTGCAGTTGGCGACGAGGTAGCTGGTCGCCGCCTCGATGTCGCGCTGCAGCTCGGCGGCCGCCTGGTCACCGATCGGCTGGCCCGGGGCATCCGGCAGGCTGCGCTGGACCGCTTGGTGAATGCGCGTCATACCCTCGCGCAGGGCCTCGTCAGTGCTCCAGCGGACACCCGGCCGGGGCTCGATCACTGCCGCTTGGTCATGCTGGCCATGATCGTGGGCCATTGCCGCCTGGGCGGTGCCGGCCACCATGCTGAGGGCGAAGCCGCTGGCCATGGCGACCATGGAGGCCATGGCCACACCCCAGGCGAGCGGTTGCAGGTACTGTTTCATGGCTGTGTCACCCCGATGCGTTGAGCCTCGTCCGCGCTGGCGGCGAGCGGCGCTTCGGCGTTGCGGAACAGCACGTTGTTTTCGAGGTGGATGTGCTGCATCAGATCGTCACGCAGCTCCTCCAGCCCACGATAAAGCGCTCGCCAGGTGTTGCATGCGTTGGCCGGTGGGGTGATGTCGTTGGTCAGCAGCGCCAGTCGTTGTAACGCGTTGCCGTGTTCCTGATGCTCGTAGCGCATCACCGAAATCGGCCCCTGGGCCTGTGGAAAGCCCATGCCGCGCTGCAGCATCGGGAAGAGGATCTGTTCTTCCTTGAGCATGTGGCTTTCCAGTTCCTGCTGCATGTTCCACAGGTGCTCGGCCAGGCCGTTGGGGCAGCCGGGCTTGCTGCCGTGGACCTGCTCGACGCGGCTGGCCAGGCGGATCAGCTCCGGTAGCTGGTCGCGGTGGCGCTCGTGGAAGCGCGCAAGGATGTATTCGATCAGCTGCCCCGCGGGCATGCTGCGCCAGTCCCTGTCTTCGGCGTCCGGTTCCAGGGCGAGCAACGCATCGGCGATATGTTGCGGATCGGCTTCGATGCGCTGGGCAGCCTCGCGCAGCGACAGATCACCGCCGCAGCAGAAGTCCAGGCGGTACTGGCGGAACACGCGTGTGGCGCCCGGCACTGAACAGGCGAGATTGCCGAGGGTCTGGTCGAGTAGGTCGGTCATGGCAGCGATCCTGATGCGTGCTGATAAACATGCACGGGCCATCGCAACAGGCGTGCCAGAAGCCGGGCCGGCGCCAGCCGGCGTTTTGGCGCTTCCGCTGGTGAAATCTACCCCGAGTGGTTATGGTGTCCAAAACCCGGAGGGTAATTGGAACCATGATGGCTGACGCATTGCTTGCCGACCTGACCACCGAGCTGCCCAACGCCGTGCGCTTGCAGCGCCTCGTGCATACCTTGCAGCAGCATTTCAATTGCGGCGCGGTGGTGCTGTTGCGCCTGGACGAGGACAGTCTGCGTCCGCTGGCCGCGGTCGGGCTGGTGCAGGAAGCGCTCGGCCGGCGCTTCGTCGTCGCCCAGCATCCGCGGTTGGCCGCGATCCTCTCCCAGCGCGAGCCGACCTGGTTCGAGCCGGACAGCCGCCTGCCCGATCCTTACGACGGGTTGCTCGACGCGCACGTCGGCGAGCCCTTGCCGGTGCACGACTGCATGGGCGTCAGCCTTTACGTCGAGGGCAAGCTCTGGGGCGCGCTGACCCTCGATGCGCTGCATGCCGGCACCTTCGGCGACGCCGCCCGCTGCGACCTGCAGCGCTATACGCTGATCATCGAGGCCGCCGTGCGGGTCACCCGACTGGAGCACGAGAACCGCGGCCTGCGTCTGGCCCGCAGTGATGTGCTGGAGTCGTCGCAGGATCACGGCGAAGGCGAAATTCTCGGTCAGAGCGACGCGATTCGCGAGCTGTTGCGCGAGTTGCAGGTAGTCGCCGATTCCGAGCTGCCGGTGCTGCTGCTGGGCGAAACCGGGGTCGGCAAGGAGCTGTTCGCGCGCTGGCTGCATCGCCATTCGCGGCGACGCAACAAGCCGCTGGTGCATGTGAATTGCGCGGCGCTGCCAGAATCACTGGCCGAAAGCGAGTTGTTCGGCCACGTCAAAGGCGCCTTCTCGGGCGCCACTACCGATCGTCCGGGTCGTTTCGATGCAGCCAACGGCGGCACGCTGCTGCTCGACGAGGTCGGCGAGCTGCCGCTGACGGTGCAGGCCAAGCTGCTGCGTACCCTGCAGAACGGCGAGATCCAGCGCCTCGGTGCAGACAAGCCGCGCCAGGTGGACGTGCGCATCATCGCCGCGACCAACCGCAACCTGCGCGACAGCGTGCGTGACGGGCATTTCCGTGCCGATCTCTATCACCGCCTGTCGGTCTATCCGGCGCCGATCCCGCCCTTGCGCGAGCGTGGTAACGACGTGCTGATCCTCGCCGGGCACTTCCTCGAACTCAACCGCGCGCGCCTTGGGCTGCGCAGCATGCGTCTGTCGCCAGCGGCCGAGCGCGCGCTGCTGGCTTATTCTTGGCCGGGCAACGTGCGCGAACTGGAGCATGTGGTCAGTCGCGCCGCCCTGCGCCTGCTCAGCCGCGGCGCCTCGCGCAGCGAAATCCTCACCCTGGAGCCCGACTTGCTGGATCTGGATAGCCACGCCGCGGGCACGGAAGCGCCGGCGTTGGCCGAGCAGCCGGTGGCGGTCGACGAGATACTGTCGCTGCGCCAGACGGTGGATGCAGCGCAGCGCCGGGCCATCGTCTACGCCCTGGAAGCCTCCGCCGAAAACTGGGCGCAGGCGGCGCGACTGCTGGATGTCGACCCGAGCAACCTGCACAAACTGGCGCGGCGGCTGAAGCTCAAGTAGCGCCTGTCGGGCAGCCAGAGTCGTCGCCGGCGCGCCATGGTCTAACCTCACAGCACAACCTCGAGGAGATGCCAATGGCCCTGGACCAGAACGAATTCGAAGCGCTGCTGAACGAAGCGCAAGCCTTTGCCGAGCGCGCCGCCAGCGAGAACAATCCAGTGCATTACCGCGACGCGTTCGCTGCCAGTCTCAAGGCCATGCGCCTGCTCGGCGAGGAATCCGGCGCCTGGCGGCAGATGGTGGCGCGGGCGACCGAGGAATTTGAGGGTGACGAGGGCATCTGACAGCGACTGCCTGCGCTTGGCACCCACCGCGATGCTGGCCGATCCGCTGCATTTCGTCGCATTGGTCACGTCCGAGCAATCTTGACCCCTATCAATGCTGGCCACTGGTCAGCTGCCTAGACTGCCGGCTGTTTTCCGTTCAGCCGAACGACCGCCGCGCCGCCTGTGCGTGGCGCGCATGTACCCGAATGTCTAGGAGTTGTCATGCACCTGGTCTGCCCGGCAGGAAGCCTGCCCGCGCTCAAGGCCGCCGTCCAGCAGGGCGCCGATGCCATTTATGTCGGTTTTCGCGACGACACCAACGCCCGCCATTTCGCCGGCCTCAATCTCGATGAAAAGCAGCTCGACAAGGGCCTGCAGCTGATCCGCGAAAAGGGCCGGCAGCTATACATTGCCGTCAATACCTATGCCCAGCCGGACGGCTGGAATCGCTGGCAGCGCGCCGTCGACCAGGCTGCCGACATGGGCGTCGATGCGCTGATCGCCGCCGACCCAGGCGTGCTCGGCTATGCCAGCAAGCGCCATCCCAAGCTCAAGCTGCACCTGTCGGTACAGGGCTCGGCGACCAATGCCGCGGCGCTGGGCTTCTATCAGCAGCGCTACGGCATCAGCCGTGCGGTGCTGCCGCGGGTGCTTTCGCTCAAGCAGGTCAAGCAGGTCGCGGCGAGCAGCCCGGTGCCGATCGAGGTATTCGCTTTCGGCAGCCTGTGCATCATGGCCGAGGGCCGTTGCCACCTGTCTTCGTACCTCACCGGCGAGTCGCCGAACCTCTGTGGCGTCTGCTCGCCGGCCAAGGCGGTGCGCTGGAGCGAGGAGCCTGAGGGACTGACCTCGCGCCTGAACAACGTGCTGATCGACCGCTACGCCGAAGGCGAATCGGCCGGTTACCCGACGCTGTGCAAGGGCCGCTTCATGGTCAACGGCCAGCGCTTCCACGCCCTGGAGGAGCCGACCAGCCTGAACACCCTGGACCTGATCCCGGAACTCTCCGCCATCGGCGTCACCGCGATGAAGATCGAGGGTCGTCAGCGCAGCCCGGCCTATGTCGAGCAGGTCACCCGGGTCTGGCGCGCCGCGCTGGACAGCTACCTCAAGGCGCCGCAGCGCTATGCGGTCGAACCCGGCTGGCGGCAGGTGCTGGATGGCCTTTCCGAAGGCTCGCAGACCACCCTGGGTGCCTACCACCGCGCCTGGCAATGAACGAGGAGCCACGCATGAAACTCTCTCTCGGCCCGGTGCTGTTCTACTGGGATCGCCAGCAGACGCTGGATTTCTACGCAAACATGGCGGAGCAGCCGCTGGACGTGATCTATCTCGGCGAAACGGTCTGCTCCAAGCGCCGCGCCATGATGCTCGACGACTGGCTGGGGCTGGCTCGCGACCTGGCCGAGGCCTCCTCGGCTCAATTGGTCCTGTCCGGCCTGACGCTGGTCGAGGCGGCTTCAGAGCTGTCCAGCCTGCGCCGCCTGTGCGACAACGGCGAGCTGCTGGTCGAAGCCAACGACATGGGCGCGGTGCAACTGATGTCCGAGCGCAAGCTGCCCTTCGTCGGCGGTCCGGCGCTCAACCTCTACAACGGTCATGCCCTGGCCGAGCTGGTGGCCAGCGGCATGAGCCGTTGGGTGCCGCCGGTGGAAGCCTCCGGCAAGCTGATCAAGAGCGCCCGCGCGCAACTGCAGGAACTGGGCGTGGCGCTGCCGGAAATCGAAATCTTCGCCTACGGGCACTTGCCACTGGCCTATTCGGCGCGCTGCTTCACCGCGCGAGCCGAGAACCGGCCCAAGGACGATTGCCAGTTCTGCTGCCAGAACTACCCCGAGGGCATTCCGCTGCTCAGCCAGGAGGGCGAGGCGCTGTTCACCATCAACGGTATCCAGACCATGTCTGCTTCGGTCAGCAACCTGCTCGCCGACTACGCCGGCCTGGTCGACAGCGGTGCCGACCTGCTGCGCCTGAGCCCGCGCGCCGCCGGCATGGAAGAGGTGATCGGCGCCTTCGATGCGGTGCGCAAGGGCGCGCTGCCGCCGCTGGCGGTGGATGGTTGCAATGGTTATTGGCATGGCCAGCCGGGCATGCTGCGTGCCGAGGAGGCCGGTTTATGCTGAAGCCGCGAGCCCATCTGGTGAATCTCGGTGGCCGTCTGCTGCCGCTGGCGGCGAAGACGCCATTCCTGCTCCAGCGCCTGGCGCTGGAGCGCAGCCTCAACCAGGTATTCGCCGAAGCCCTGGATGATGGTGCGTTCGACGTGCTCGATGGCCACTGGATGAAGCTCGAGGTCGCCGACCTCGGACTCGCCTGGTGCCTGACCTGCGAGCGCGGCAAGCTGCGCATCGCCGCACAGGCGCCGGTAGAGGTGACCATCCGCGGCAACTGGCGCGAGTTCCTCTTGCTGGCCAGCCGTCAGGAAGACCCGGACACCCTGTTCTTCCGCCGCCGGTTGGTCATCGAGGGGGACACCGAACTGGGCCTGGCGATCAAGAACCTGATCGACAGCCTCGACCCCGACACTCTGCCGAGCTGGCTGTGGAAGCTGCTGCAGGGCGCGGGAGAGGAGGTGGCCGCGGCCAATCGGGCGCAGGCCGCCAACGCCTGATCGTGGAGCGCTGAGCGCGCCGGTGACTATCCCGGTGCGCTATTGGCGTCGCTTCGCGTAGCAGGCCAACCCTGCGGAATCTCACCCCGCGCGCAGCTGCATGCGGTCGCTGGCGATGATCGCCTTCATGTCTTCCAACAGCGCCATGATCTCATCCTCGCTGCAGTCTTCCCGGTAGCGCTTGCGCAGGCCGTAGCTGCTAAGGGTGATGTGCACGTCGGGCGTCACGCCGTGCTGCGCTAGGCAGGCACGCGCGCAATGCATCGGACAGCCGTCGATGGCCAGGATCGGCCGGCCGGAATTGGCCTTTTTCACCAGCGCCGCGACACGACCACCGACGCCGGCTATGCAGGACATTTCCGCGAGTCCGGCGCGATCGAGTCGCACCGCCAGGGTGTTGGCCAGCTGGGCGACGTTCGAGCATCCCGAGCAGGAGTAGACTAGCGGCAGGGGCGTGGTGACAGTCATGGCATGTTCCCGGCAGCGTCTTGACGCTGGCCATTTTCCAAGCCGAATGCCTGGCTGGCTTTGACAGTAGTCAAGAACGCTGAGGCGCTCTGTCGCAGGTCATTCGTCATAGGCCGCCAGCTTGCGGTGGTCGAGGATCTCGATGCGTCGGCGCTGGACGGAGATGGTTCCGGCGTCGATCAGGCGATGCAGGATGCGCGAAAAGGTTTCCGGCTGGATGCCCAGCTTCGAAGCGATCAACCGCTTCGGCACGTCGAGCATCACCACGCCGCTGTCGTCCTGCTGCGACTGGGCGAGAAAGCGCACCACCCGATGACTGGCGTTGGCCAGGGTGAGGGTGTCGATCTCGGTCATGCGCTGGTGCAGGCGGATGCTCAGGGTGGCGAGGATGTCGAGGCAGATATCCGGCTGCTGCTCGAGAATGCGCCGGTAGTGCGGCCCGTTCAGGCTGGCGACCAGGCTGGCCTTGAGCGCCGTGGCGCTGACCGGATAGCTGGGCGTGCCCTTGAACAGCAGCGCTTCGGCGAAGGACTCACCGGCGCGCATCACTTCCACCAGCTTCTCCTGACCGTCGCAGACCACTCGATGCAGCTTGATCTGGCCGCTGAAGAGGAAATAGAAGCGGTCAGCACTGTCGCCCTGATGAAACAGCGAGGCACCGGTCGGCAGGCGCTTCAGGTTGGCCGAGGCGCAGACTTCCTGCAGCGCGGCATCCGGCAACCGGCTGAACAGATGATGGCGGCGCAATTCGGCGATCAGCGAATGTTCGGTGAGCATGTGTCCTCCCCCGGACGAAACCGGGTTTACCAGGCTGCATCCTAGGAGGCGGCACGCGGAGAGTTCCTTGACGCTGGACAAGTCTGCCGGCCATGGCGATGCGACCGCTCGGCAATCGCTTGAGCTGGCTTGACGATGGTCAATTCGGTAACAGGGTTCCGCCTCTAAAGTCGCACCATATTGTGTTTTAAGTCAGAAACAACACTACATATGGTATGGAGGCGTGGATGCCCAGGCAGGCAGAAGTGACAAAACCGGTTTCATTGCGCAAGCGCGACGGCCGCCTGGCGGCGTTCGACTTGGCGAAGATCGAGCGTGCGATCGCGGTTGCCGGCGCGGCGACGGGCGAATTCGGTGCGTCGGAGGCTCATGCCCTGGCCGAGGCAGTCTGCCTGCAGCTGGCCCATCGCACGGCGGTGGAGGTGGAGCAGGTACAGGATGGTGTCGAGCGCACGCTGATGGCTGCCGGCCACTTCGACACGGCGCGCGCCTACATCGTCTACCGCGAGCGCCACGCGCGCCTGCGCCGCGATCGCAAGGCGGTGGTGGACGTCGCGGCCTCGATGAACGAATACCTCTCGCGCGAAGACTGGCGCGTACGGGCCAACGCCAACCAGGGCTATTCACTGGGTGGGTTGATCCTCAACGTGTCGGGCAAGGTCACCGCCAACTACTGGCTGGACGAGGTCTACAGCCCGGAGATCGGCACGGCGCACCGCGAAGGCGATCTGCATATCCACGACCTGGACATGCTCGCCGGCTACTGCGCCGGCTGGTCGCTGCGCACGCTGCTTACCGAGGGCTTCAACGGCATTCCCGGGCGAGTCGAGGCGGGCCCGCCGAAGCACCTGTCCAGCGCCCTGGGGCAGATGGTCAACTTCCTCGGCACGCTGCAGAACGAGTGGGCCGGCGCCCAGGCGTTCAGCAGCTTCGATACCTACCTGGCGCCCTTCGTGCGCAAGGACCGGCTGGGTTTCGATGAGGTGCGTCAGGCGATCCAGGAGTTCATCTACAACCTCAACGTGCCGTCGCGCTGGGGCACGCAAACGCCGTTCACCAACCTGACCTTCGACTGGGTCTGCCCGGAGGACCTGCGCGAGCAGATCCCTTATATCGGCGGCGAGGAAATGCCCTTCGCCTACGGCGAGCTGCAGGCGGAGATGGAGTTGATCAACCGCGCCTATATAGAAGTGATGCAGGCCGGCGACGGCCTCGGCCGGGTGTTCACCTTCCCGATCCCGACCTACAACATCACCCACGACTTCTCCTGGGACAGCGACAACGCCGAGCGCCTGTTCGAGATGACCGCGCGCTACGGGCTGCCGTACTTCCAGAACTTCCTCAACTCGGACATGCAGCCCAATCAGGTGCGTTCCATGTGCTGCCGCCTGCAGCTGGACGTGCGCGAGCTGCTCAAGCGTGGCGGCGGACTGTTCGGCTCGGCCGAGCAAACCGGTTCGCTGGGCGTGGTGACGATCAACTGCGCGCGGCTGGGTTACCTCTACCGCGGCGACAAGGCGGCCCTGCTCCAGCAGCTGGATCGCCTGCTGGAGATGGCGCGGCAGAGCCTGGAGGTCAAGCGCAAGGTCATCCAGCAGCATATGGATGCCGGGCTCTACCCTTACACCAAGCGTTACCTCGGCACCCTGCGCAATCACTTCTCCACCATCGGCGTGAACGGCCTGCACGAGATGCTGCGCAACTTCACCGATGACGCCGAGGGGCTGCACAGCGAAGCCGGTCGCGCGCTGGCGCTCGAGGTGCTCGACCACGTGCGGGCGCGGCTGGTGCAGTTCCAGGAAGACACCGGGCACCTCTACAACCTAGAGGCGACGCCGGCGGAGGGCACGACCTATCGCTTCGCCAAGGAAGACCGCAAGCGTTTCCCGGACATCCTCCAGGCGGGTACGGCCGAGGCGCCGTACTACACCAACTCGTCGCAGCTGCCAGTGGGTTTCACCGACGACCCGTTCGAGGCCCTGGCGTTGCAGGACGAACTGCAGTGCAAGTACACCGGCGGCACGGTGCTGCACCTCTATATGGCCGAGCAGATTTCTTCGGCCGAGGCCTGCAAGAAGCTGGTGCGCAATGCGCTGTCGCGCTTCCGCCTGCCTTACCTGACGGTGACGCCGACCTTCTCGATCTGCCCGGTGCACGGTTATCTCGCCGGCGAGCACGAGTTCTGCCCGAAATGCGATGAGGCGCTGCTGCAGCAGGCCGAAGCGGCCCGGGCCGTCTGAACTGCGACCCCATGCCCCGCAGCTCCGCACCGTGCGGCGCTGCATACTCACACCCCAGCAAGTAAGGAGAAGCAACATGAGCCAAGCCAGCCAACTGCCCCAGGACCAGCGCCAGCGTTGCGAAGTCTGGACCCGCGTGATGGGCTATCACCGCCCGGTCGCCGCTTTCAATCCGGGCAAGCAGTCCGAGCATCGCGAGCGCCTGCACTTCACTGAAGCGGCGGCGCGGTGACCGCAGCACTTCGCGTCGGGGGGCTGGTCCCCCTGACCACGCTGGACTTTCCCGACCATCTGGCCTGCGTGCTGTTCTGCCAGGGCTGCGGCTGGCGCTGTCGCTACTGCCACAACCCGCAGCTGATTCCTGCCTGTGGCAATGAGGAGAAGCCCTGGTCGGAGATTCTGGCGTTCCTCGAGCAACGCGTCGGCCTGCTCGAGGCGGTGGTGTTCAGCGGTGGCGAGCCGACCCTACAGACCGCGCTGCCCGACGCCATCGCCCAGGTGCGGGCGCTGGGCTACAAGGTCGGCCTGCACAGCGCCGGCATCAAGCCGAAGCTGTTCGCCAACATCCTGCCGCTGGTGGATTGGGTCGGTTTCGACATCAAGGCGCTACCCGAGCACAGCACCGCGATCACCGGCGTGGATGGCAGCGGCAAGGCCAACTGGAAGAGTCTCGAACACCTGCTTGAAAGTGGCGTCGAGCACGAATGCCGGACCACCGTGCACTGGCAGCTGTTCGATGCCGACAGCCTGTGGGACATGGCCCAGCGCCTGCGCCGACTGGGTGTCGAACGCTTCGCCGTGCAATGCGTGCGCACCGCGCGCATGCTCGACGACAACCTTGCCGAGAGCCGCGCACCTTACGACCAGCAGCGGCTGTGGGAACGCCTGGACCAGCTGTTCCCGTCATTCGTATTGCGCGGTTAGTCGCAGGCGTTCCCTGCACCCCCTGGTCGTGCATGCGGTGCGGGGAAGGGGAGCGCAGGCGCCCCTACCGTGATGGTCCTCCACGCTCTGTAGGGTGGGCTTCAGCCCACCTACAACAGGCGACTCACCAGCCCCAGAACTGCAACCACCAGCCGTAGCCGACCAGCGCACAGCCGGCGTTGACGCAGGCGAATGCCAGTAGCCGGCGCAGGCCATTGCCGCCGTGACGGCTGATCACGTTCCAGGCCAGATACAGGCTCCAAGCCACGGCGCCAATGAGCAGCGCGGCACGTGCCGGTTGCGCCCAGGCCAGCAGGAAGCCCTCGTAGCGCAGCAGCTTCACCGTGGTGGCGGAAAGGCCGAGAAACAGCCCGGCGCCACCCAGCGGTACCAGCGCCAACGCCAGGTGCTGGAACACATTGTCGCTGCGGCGCATGACGCGTACAGCCGCACGCAGCAGCAGCCACAGCGCACCGCCAACGAGCAGCGAGGCACCGAAGATGTAGGTGAGGATCACGGCGCCGTCGAGCCAGGTGAAGGCATCGTTGGCCTGCGGGTAATGGGTCAGCAGCCACCAGGGCGCGTTGGCTTCCAGCGGCCAGAAGATGTCGCGATCCACCAGCCATTCCGCCGCCGCCTGCTTGAGGGCAATGAACCAGGGGCTGACGGTCCACTGGAAGGCGCCCATGGCCAGGCCGATCATGCCGAACAGCAGCAGGGTGCTGTCCCAGTGCTCGCCTTGCCGCTGGCCGCCGACGATAAGGATTTCGGCGTTCGGCGAGCGGGCGCTCAGCTGCACTGCGCCGCGCTGTCCGCTGCAGCGGCCGCAGGCATGGCAGTCAGCGTTGCCCTGCATGCGGCGAATGTCGATCAACGGCGCACAGTTGGGTGTTGGCAGGTGCGGTTCGCGGTTTTCCAGCCAGCGCTGCTCATCGACCTTGTAGTGCACCGGCGCCAGCCGGGCGAGCAGGGCGAACACGCCGCTGACCGGGCACAGATGGCGGCACCAGACGCGCTTGCCGCGGCCGTAGAGAAAGCCCACCAGCATCGCCGCGACGGTGGAGCCGCCGAGAATCAGCAGCGCCGCCTGGGCGTAGTCGTAGACGCTGATCAGCTGGCCATAGACGGTGGTGAGGATGAAGGCAATGGTCGGCCAGCCGCTCCAGCGCACCCAGCGCGGCGTGCGCTTGTTCAGCCCACGCCAGCTGATCCACTCGCTGAGCGAGCCCTCGGGGCAGAGCACGCCGCACCACAGGCGGCCGAAGAAGATCATCGACAGCAGCACGAAGGGCCACCACAGCCCCCAGAAGATGAACTGCGCCAGCACCGTCAGGTTGTCGAGCATGCCGGCCTGGGCCGGCGGCAGGTCGAGAAAGGCGGGAATCACCAGCAGCGTCAGGTAGAAGCCCACCACCAGCCACTGCAGCGTGCGGATGGCCTTCGCATGCTGGCGCAGCAGGTCACCGAGTCGCGCCAGCCATGGCGCCTGGCTGATCATGCCGGCCTCGCAGCGAGCTGCACCTGCGCCCGCGGTTTGAGCCAGGCCCATGCGGCGAGCCAGTACAAGGCGAGTGTCACCACCGCGGCCAGTGACGGCATGGCGCGGTACCCGGTGAGGCCGGCCAGGGTGCCACCGAGGGCGCTGCCGTCATCCAGCAGGGCGGAGGTGTCCCAGAGCGGATCGCCGAACACGGTGTAGAGCACTTCCGGCACGTCCATGCCCATCAGCTGGCCGCTGAAACGGTCCAGTGCGGCCATCAGCAGGGCGCCACCGAGCAGCAGCAACATCACCTCGCTGACCTGGAAGAAACGCCGCCAGCTGAAGTAGCGGCTGCCGGCCTGCAATGCGGCATAACTGAGCAGGGCGAGGACGAAGCCCAGGACCCCGCCGATGACGAAGCCGGTGAGGTCCTGGCCCTGCTGCTGGTTGCCGATGCCGTAGAGGAACACCACCGTCTCGCTGCCCTCGCGCCCGACGGCGAGCATGGCCAGCACCAGCAGGCCGAAGCCGCTGCCCTGGCTGAGCTTGTCCGCCGCGCTGTTCTGCAGGCTGGTCTTCAGGGTCCGGCCGTGCTGGTGCATCCAGCCGACCATGTGCAGGATCAGCAGGCTGGCTACGAGCAGCATCGCGCACTGGAACCATTCGCCGCCGCTGCCGGCCAGCCAGTCGCCGGCCTGCAGCACGCCCCAGCCCAGCGCGACGGCCAGGCCGAGCCCGGCAGCAACGCCGGCCCAGAGCATGCGCAGGGCGTTGCCGGCGCCCGGTTGCTGGCGTAGCCAGGCATGCAGGATGCCGATGACCAGCAGGGCCTCGACGCTTTCGCGCCAGACGATGAACATGGATTGGCCCATGGATGTGCTCCTTAACTACTTGGCGACGATCTCGCCCTCGGGAAGATCCATATGGAATTCGTCGAAGAACGGATAGCGGCCCGGCTTCAACGGGTGGATCACGACGAAGGAGGTCACGCCCGGTGACAGCACCTTCTCGACGCGCAGCGGCGTGCTCTCGAACTCGGTCGGCCCGCTGCCGGCGTTGTGCACGATGATCTTGAAGCGCTGACGGGCCGGCACCTCCAGGGTCGCCGGCTCGAAGTGGCCGTCACGGATGGTCAGCTCGTAGGTCGGCAGCGCCGCCTGCACCGGGCCCGCGAGCCCGGCCAGCAGGGGCAGCACGCCGAGCAGCGAACGCCCGGCGCGGCCCATCAGTAGCCCCCTTTCTTGCCGATGCCGGCGTAGGTGAACTCGTAGTTCAGCTCGCAGCCTTCGAACCAGGGCGCGACGCCGGTTTCCTTGTCGGTGTGGCGACCGAACATGGCATGGCCGGAGCCCGGCGGCAGGATCTTGTAGGTCAGTTGGTACTTGCCGGGGCCGAGCAGCTTGACGTTGTCGCCGTAGTGCGGGCCGTCGTTGGCCACCATCGGATGGAAATCGCCTTCGACCACTTCGTCGGAGCCCTTCTTGCGCAGCGTGTAGTGGATGCTCAGGTAGGGCACGAAGCTGCCTTCCTGCCAGCCGTTGCGGTTGTCCTCGGTGGCGCTGATGTCGGCCTCGAGATGCACATCGGACTCGGCGGCGGCGCGCATCATGCCCGGCGGGTCCATTTCGACCGGCTGCAGGTACACCGCGCCGACCTCCATGCCACCGCACTGCTGCGGTTCGCCGATGGGGTATTCCTTCGCCTGAGCGAGCGGGGTGAGCAGCAGGGACGTGATGGCGAGTGTGGCGGGGATGCGCATTGGGGAAGCCTCCGGAAAAGCAGAAAAGGACGGAGTGAAGATTGCATCTGCGCTTCCGAATGATAATGATTCGCGTCAATTTCCCAAGAAATATTTTGTTACCGGTGGTCGTATGCAAGCCCGTATGCGGTTGCAGACCGCTCTCCGTGGGCGTCGGCGGACTGCTGCGACCGGTCGTCACAGCGCCGTCGTGGCACTGACTCCGATCGTGCCGAAGCCTCGCTGCAGCACGTCGCCGTTCCGGTGGACCGAACGGCTGCGCTGACGAAGCCGCGGCGGCGCGAACCGTCGCCGGGGAATCCTCTAAGATGGTGCACCTTTCGTTTCCGGGGATTTCATGCAACCGCCCGTAGCTCTCGATGCCCGCACCGCGCGAATCCTGCCGTGGCTGGTGGCCATCGCGTTTTTCATGCAGACGCTGGACGGCACCATTCTCAATACCGCGCTGCCGGCGATGGCCCGCGACCTGGCCGAGAACCCTTTGCGCATGCAGGGTGTGGTGATCGCCTACATGCTCACGGTGGCGTTGCTGATTCCGGCATCGGGCTGGATCGCCGATCGTTTCGGCAGTCGGCGGATCTTCGTCGCAGCCATCGTGCTGTTTTCCCTGGGCTCGCTGCTTTGCGCGCTGTCCACCAGCTTCAACCAGCTCGTCGCATCCCGCGTGCTGCAGGCGTTGGGCGGCGCGCTGATGCTGCCGGTCGGGCGGCTGGTGGTGCTGCGGGCGTTTCCGCGCAGCGAATTCGTGCGGATCATGGCCTTCATCGCATTGCCGGGGCTGGTCGGGCCACTGCTCGGGCCGACCCTGGGCGGCTGGCTGGTGGAGTATGCGTCCTGGCACTGGATCTTCCTGATCAACCTGCCGGTGGGTGTGATCGGCTGTATTGCCGCGTTGCGCTTCATGCCGGACCTCAAGGGGCCGGAGCGGGTGCGTTTCGATACCCTGGGTTTCGTGCTGTTCGGTGTCGCGATGGTGCTGATCACCATTGCCCTGGAAGGGCTCGGCGAGATGCACATGCCGCATGCGCGGGTGACGCTGCTGCTGTTCGGCGGTGCCGCCTGCATGGCTGCCTACTGGCTGCGTGCTGGGCGCATCGAGGCGCCACTGTTCAGCCCCAAGCTGTTCCATACCCGCAGCTTCGCGGTCGGCATCTTCGGCAACCTGTTCGCGCGCCTGGGCGGCGGCGCTCTGCCATTCCTGGTACCGCTGCTGCTACAGGTGGCGTTGGGCTATTCGCCGGCGCAGGCGGGCATGAGCATGATCCCGCTGGCGCTCGGCGCGATGGCGGTGAAATCCCTGGCCAAGCCGATCATCGACCGCCTCGGCTATCGCCGCCTGCTGATCGGCAACACATTGCTGCTCGGCTGCCTGATCGCCAGCCTGGCAACCATCGGCACGCAGACGCCGACCTGGCTGCTGCTGGTGCATCTCGGGCTGATCGGCATGGTCAACTCCATGCAGTTCACCGCGATGAACACCGTCACCCTGATCGGCCTCAGCCATGCCGATGCCAGCAGCGGCAACAGCTTGCTGTCGGTGGTGGTGCAGCTGTCGATGAGCCTTGGCGTCGCCACCGCCGGCGCGCTGCTCGGCGGCTTCACCGTGGAGGGTGCGGCGGGCAGCGAGGTGCTGCACGCCTTCCAGCTGACCTTCCTCTGCGTGGGTGCCATGGCCATGCTCGCGGCCGCGCTGTTCCTGCAGCTGGAGCCCCGCGACCCCGGCCACGACGATGACTCGCGGCGTGCGGTTGACGTGGGCGAATAGGTCCGCCCGTTTGCGCTGATAAGTAAGGTTTCAGGTCATGTCGTTCGGCTTTCTCATCGCGCTTCCAGCGCGGGCTTGATCGCGATGGCCATTGCGCCACCGCGAACCCGCTGCATTTGTTTACCTGTTCAAGTAAACATTATCGACCTGTCGTATAAGGCTACATATCGTTGCAGCTCTGGACTGGCATTCTGCCGTTATGGAAGGAGCGAAGGAATGAACGGGATGAGCCTGGCCTGGCTGCTGATCGGAGGATCGCTGTGCAGCGTAATGGTGCTGCTGGTTCTGCTATGGCTGCTGTGGCTGGAACGCAAGAGCCAGCGCTGCGAGCTGACGGTGTTGCGTGAACTGCTCGACGGCCTAGGGCAGGTGATCGTGCGGCTGGAGAAGGACAAGGCCGAGCTGGCATCGGGGTTGCGCGCGGAAAAGGCCCACGTCGCCCAGCTGTGTCGGCAGATCGAGCTGCTGCGGCGCTGAAATTTGTTGTTTGTACAAACATATTGCTTCGAATAGCTGGTGTGTGCGGCTATGATGCGCTCCTGTTTGTTATAAAAACTACAATCTTGGAGGTTCCATGCATCCCCGGGTCGTCGAAGTCACCGAGCGCCTGATTGAGCGCAGCCGTCCGACGCGCGAGGCCTATCTCGCCATGATTCGTGCCGCCGCGAGCGCCGGGCCGGCCCGCAACGGGGCGCAGTGCGCAAACTTCGCCCATGGTGTAGCCGGTTGTGGCGCCCAGGACAAGCAGCGCCTGCGGCTGCCTGATGCGGCCAACGTCGCCATCGTCACCGCCTATAACGACATGCTCTCGGCGCACCAACCCTACGAGGACTACCCGGAGCGCCTGCGCCAGGCGCTGCGCGAGGTCGGCTCGGTGGGTCAGGTGGCCGGCGGCGTGCCGGCGATGTGTGATGGCGTAACCCAGGGCGAGCCGGGCATGGAGCTGGCCATTGCCAGCCGCGAGGTGATCGCCATGAGCACGGCGGTGGCGCTGTCGCACAACCTGTTCGACGCCGCGCTGCTGCTCGGCATCTGCGACAAGATTGTCCCTGGGCTGCTGATCGGCGCGCTGCGCTTCGGTCATCTGCCCGCCGTCTTCGTGCCGGCCGGGCCGATGCCCTCCGGCCTGGCCAACAAGGACAAGGCCGCGGTGCGCCAGCGTTACGCCGAAGGCAAGGCTGGCCGCGACGAGCTGCTCGCTGCCGAGATGCAGGCCTATCACAGCCCTGGCACCTGTACCTTCTATGGCACCGCCAACACCAATCAGATGCTGATGGAAGTGATGGGGCTGCACCTGCCGGGCTCGTCCTTCGTCAATCCGGGTACGCCGCTGCGCGATGCGCTGACCATCGAGGCGGCGCGTCAGGTCACGCGGCTCACGCCTCAGGGGGGCTGCTATACGCCCCTCGGCGAGCAGGTCGACGAGCGCGTGCTGGTCAACGCCATCGTCGCGCTGCATGCCACCGGCGGCTCGACCAACCACACCCTGCACATGCCGGCCATCGCCCAGGCGGCGGGCATTCAGCTGACCTGGCAAGACATGGCCGACCTCTCCGAGGTGGTGCCGACGCTGGCGCGCGTCTATCCCAATGGCTCGGCGGACATCAATCACTTCCATGCCGCTGGCGGTGTCGCGCTGCTGGTGCGCGAGCTGCTCGACGCCGGCCTGCTGCACGAGGATGTGCATACCGTGATGGGGCGTGGCCTCCATCGCTATACCCAGGAACCCTTCCTCGAGGATGGCCGGCTGACCTGGCGTGAAGGGGCTGCGCAAAGCCTTGACGACAGCATCCTGCGCCCCGTGGCACGGCCGTTCTCCGCCGAGGGCGGATTGCGGCTGATGAGCGGCAACCTCGGGCGCGGGGTGATGAAGGTCTCCGCCGTGGCGCCGGAGCATCGCGTGGTCGAGGCGCCGGCGCGGATCTTCTCCGATCAGCTGGAGCTGGTGGAGGCGTTCAAGGCCGGCGAGCTGGAGCGTGATTTCGTTGCCGTGGTGCGATTCCAGGGGCCGCGCGCCAATGGCATGCCCGAACTGCACAAGCTGACGCCCTATCTCGGCGTGCTGCAGGACCGCGGCTTCAAGGTCGCGCTGGTTACCGACGGGCGCATGTCCGGCGCGTCGGGCAAGGTGCCGGCGGCGATCCATGTATGCCCGGAGGCGATCGATGGCGGGCCGCTGGCGCGGCTGCGCGATGGCGATCTGTTGCGCGTCGACGGCCAGGGCGGCGTGCTTGAGGTGCTGGTGGATGCCGCCGGGCTGGCCGATCGCTTGCCGGTAGTGGCGCCGGCGGGGGGCGTGCAGGGTTGCGGCCGCGAGCTGTTCGGCTTCATGCGGGCGGCGTTCAGTTCGGCGGAACAGGGCGCCAGTGTGTTCACCGCCGGGCTGGAGGTGCTGCGATGAGGCTGGCGCTGGTCGGTGACATCGGTGGCACCAACGCGCGCTTCGCGCTGTGGCGCGACTCGCGGCTGGAGTCGGTGAGGGTACTGGCGACGGCGGATTTCGCCACGCCCGAGCTGGCGGTCGAGTACTACCTGGCATCGCTCGGTCTTGCGCCGGGCAGCGTCGGTGCGGCGTGCCTGGCCTGTGCCGGGCCGGTCAAGGGCGAGCAGTTCACCTTCACCAACAATCACTGGAGGCTGACGCGAAGCGACTTCTGCGGCGCTCTGCAGCTGGATGAGCTGCTGCTGATCAACGATTTCGCCGCGATGGCGCTAGGCATGACGCGAGTAGGTGAAGCGGGGCGGCGCGCGATCTGTGCGGGCGAGGCAGAGCCGGATGCGCCGGCGCTGGTCATCGGGCCGGGCACCGGGCTTGGCGTTGCCGCGCTGATGCCCTTGGGTGGGGGCAGCTGGCGTGCGTTGCCGGGGGAGGGCGGGCACGTCGATTTGCCCGTGGCGGATGCGCACGAAGTGGCGCTGTGGCAGATGCTGTTTGCGCAGCTTGGTCATGTGCGTGCCGAGGATGTGCTCAGTGGCGGTGGCCTGTTGCTGCTCTACCGTGCGGTCTGCGCCCTGGCCGGTTTGACGCCGCGACTGGCGTCACCGGCCGAGGTCACCGCGGCCGCGCTCGCGGGTGATCATGTGGCGGTGGCGACCCTGGAGCAGTTCTGCGTGTGGCTCGGGCGGGTTGCCGGCAACAACGTACTGACCCTGGGCGCACGCGGTGGGGTGTATATCGTCGGTGGTGTGGTGCCGCGTTTCGCCGATTTCTTCGCGGCCAGTGGTTTCGCCCGCGGCTTTACCAGCAAGGGCTGCATGAGCGGCTATCTCGCCGATGTGCCGGTGTGGCTGGTTACCGCGGACTATCCGGGGCTGGAGGGTGCCGGTGTGGCGTTGGAGCAGGCGCTGGTGCGCTGATCTGGTGGTTCGGGTGTGTGATGGCGGGATGTTGTTATAGCAACATCCCGCGTTCGTGCTGGTTTCGTCAGCTCGGCTCTTCATCCGCCGGGTAGCGGCTGGCGTTCAGGCTTTCCTTCACCTTGCGCAGGTGCGGCTGGAAATCCACGCCGCGGCGCAGGGTCATGCCGGTGGCGAGCACGTCGAGCACCGTCAGCTGGATGATGCGCGAGGTCATCGGCATGTAGATGTCGGTGTCCTCGGGCAGCGGGATGTTCAGGCTCAGCGTGCTGGCCTGCGCCAGCGGCGAGCCGGCGGCGGTCAGGCCGAGTACCGAGGCGCCGTTCTGGCGGGCAATGCGCGCCACTTCCACCAGTTCGCGGGTGCGTCCGGTGTAGGAAATGATCACGAACAGCTCGCCGGTGTGCGCCACCGAGGCCAGCATGCGCTGCATCAGCACGTCCGAATGCGCGGTCACCGCCAGGTTGAAGCGGAAGAACTTGTGCTGCGCATCCAACGCCACCGAGGCCGAGGCGCCAAGGCCGAAGAAGTGGATCTGGCGGGCCTGGATCATCAGGTCCACGGCGCGGCTGACCAGCTGCGGGTCGAGGCTCTGGCAGGCGCTGTCCAGCGAGGCGATGGCCGAGCCGAAGATCTTGCGTGTGTATTCCGCCGGGCCGTCGTCGGGCTCTACCGCCTGGCTGACATAGGCGGCGCCGCTGGCCAGGCTCTGCGCCAGCTGCATCTTCAGTTCCGGATAGCCGCTGACGCCGAACGAGCGGCAGAAGCGATTCACCGTCGGCTCGCTGACCTGTGCGGTCTGCGCCAACGCGGCGATGCTGAAACGGGTGGCCTGCTGCGGGTTGCGCAGGATGACTTCGGCCACCTTGCGCTCGGCCTTGTTGAGGTCTTCGATGCGACGCTGGATCTGCTCGAGCAGGTTGTGTACGCGGTCCATGACGATCCTGATGCGGCTTGCCAAAGGGGTGGCCTATGCTACTGAGGGCGGTGCGGAGCGGCCACAGGTATCTAGATTTACGGTAAATGTTGTTTTTATTACTACATTAAACTTGAATAGCAGGGCGTCGCCGTGTATTCATAGTGCAGTTTTAGTAGAAGAACAAACATCATGACGCCACTATCTGTCGAACCCTGCACCCTGGCGCTGTTCGGCGCCCTCGGTGATCTGGCCCTGCGCAAGCTGTTTCCCGCGCTCTATCAGCTCGATCGCGCCGGCCTGCTGCCAACCGAAACGCGACTGCTTGCACTGGCTCGCGAGAGCGGCGAGGCGGCGAGTCACCTGGCGATGATCGAAGAACATCTGCGCCGCCACGTCAGCGAACGCGACCTCGACGAAGCCGTTCTACAGCGCTTCCTGGCCCGCCTGGACTACCTGAGTATGGATTTCCGACGCGCCGGGGATTTCGCTGCGCTGGCGGACAAGGCCGGGCAGGCCGAACGCATCGTCGCCTTCTTTGCCACGCCGGCTTCCGTCTACGGCGCGATCTGCGCGGGGCTGGCGGAGGCGGGGCTGGCCGAGCGCACCCGCGTCGTGCTGGAAAAGCCCATCGGCCATGACCTGGAGTCGTCCCGTGAGGTGAACGACGCGGTGGCGCGCTTCTTCCCGGAAGACCGCACCTACCGCATCGATCATTACCTGGGCAAGGACACGGTGCAGAACCTCATCGCCCTGCGTTTCGCCAACAGCCTGTTCGAGACGCAGTGGAACCAGAACCACATCTCCCACGTGGAGATCACCGTCGCCGAAACCGTCGGCATCGAGGGCCGCTGGGGCTACTTCGACCAGGCCGGCCAGCTGCGCGACATGATCCAGAACCACCTGCTGCAGCTGCTCTGCCTGATCGCCATGGACCCGCCCAGCGACCTCTCGGCCGACAGCATCCGCGACGAGAAGGTCAAGGTGCTCAAGGCGCTGGCGCCCATCGCCCCGGAGCAGCTCGGTCAGCAGCTGGTGCGCGGGCAGTACGTGGCCGGCAGCATCCTTGGCCGTCACGTACCGGGCTATCTGGAGGAAGAAAACTCCAACACCCAGAGCGACACCGAGACCTTCGTTGCCCTGCGGGCCGAGATCTGCAACTGGCGCTGGGCCGGCGTGCCGTTCTACCTGCGTACCGGCAAGCGCATGCCACAGAAGCTGTCGCAGATCGTCATCCACTTCAAGGCGCCGCCGCATTACATCTTCGCCCCGGAACAGCGCCAGCTGATCGGCAACAAGCTGATCATCCGCCTGCAGCCGCAGGAGGGCATCTCGCTCTTGGTGATGACCAAGGACCAGGGCCTGGACAAGGGCATGCAGCTGCGCAGTGGCCCGCTGCAGCTGAACTTCTCGGAAACCTACAAGAGCCCGCGCATCCCCGACGCCTACGAGCGTCTGCTGCTGGAAGTGATGAAGGGCAACCAGAACCTCTTCGTGCGCAAGGACGAAATCGAATACGCCTGGAAGTGGTGCGACCAGCTGATCGACGGCTGGCAACGCGTCGGCGCGCCTCCCAAACCCTACGCAGCAGGCAGCTGGGGACCGGCTGCCTCGATTGCTCTGATCAGCCGTGACGGCAGGAGTTGGTATGACGATCTCTAACCTCGATCTCCCGGTGCAGACCCTCGGTTTCAGCCTTGGCAACGCCGACCAGTTGGCCGGCGAACTGGCGCTGACGGTGAGCAACGCCCTGCGCGGTGCGATCGCCGAGCGCGGTGCGGCGACGCTGGTGGTGTCCGGCGGTCGCAGCCCGATCGCCTTCTTCGAGCGCCTGGCGCAGCAGGAGCTGGACTGGGCCAAGGTCACCATCAGCCTCGCCGATGAGCGCTGGGTGCCGGTCAGCCATCCCGACAGCAACGAAGGCCTGTTGCGCCGCCATCTGTTGCAGGGCCCGGCCGCTGCGGCGCGCCTGGTTGGCCTGTACCAGAGCGCGGCAAGCCTGGAACAGGCTGCCGAGCGTGCTGATGCCGTGCTGGCCGAACTGCCGCCGATCGACGTGCTGGTGCTGGGCATGGGCGAGGACGGCCACACCGCCTCGCTGTTCCCCGACAGCCCGAACCTGGAAGCGGCGCTCGACCCGGGTGGTGCGCGGCGCTGCCTGCCGATGCAGGCGCCGAGCGTGCCGCGCCAGCGCCTGAGCATGTCCCTGGCGCTGCTGGCCAGCGCCCGGCTGACCCTGCTCGCCCTGCACGGCCCGGGCAAGCTGGCCACGCTCAACCAGGCCCTGGCCGGCGAATCCTACGAAGCGATGCCGATCCGCGCCTTCCTCGCCCGTCCCCTCGAAATCTACTGGTGCCCCTGAGGCCGCAAGGAATCTTCCATGACATCTACCCAAACCCGCGCCGTCAGCATGACCGACAAGATCGCCCTGATCGACCAGTGGTGCAGTGCCGCGCGCATCCTCCCGGTGATCACCATCGGGCGAGAGGCGGACATCCTGCCGCTGGCCGACGCCCTGGCCGCCGGTGGCCTCAAGGTGCTGGAAATCACCCTGCGCTCGGCGCTGGGGCTGAGCGCCATCCGCCTGCTGCGCGAGCAGCGCCCCGAGCTGATCGTCGGTGCCGGCACCGTGCTCGATGCCGCCATGCTGGCCGAGGCCGAGGCCGCTGGTGCGCAATTCATCGTCTCTCCGGGCAGCACCGCCGAGCTGCTGGATGCCGCTCTACAAAGTCCATTGCCACTGCTGCCGGGCGTGGCCAGCGCTTCGGAAATCATGCTCGGCTACACCCTGGGTTACCGCCGCTTCAAGCTGTTCCCGGCCGAGGTCTGTGGCGGCGTCGCCGCGCTCAAGGCCTTGGGAGGGCCGTTCGGCAATATCCGTTTCTGTCCGACCGGTGGCGTCAACGCGCGCAACGCCAGGGACTACCTGGCGCAGTCCAACGTGATGTGTGTCGGCGGCACCTGGATGGTCGATGCCAAGGCCGTGCGTGCCGGCGACTGGGCCGCCATCGAAAGCGCCACGCGCCAGGCCCTGCAGGCGCTGGACGCAGCGCCGCCTGCCGAACTGCCGCGCGACTTCGATCTGCGTGCCGAGCGCGCCGAACAGCGCGAGCTGTAATCCGTCCGACCCCGTCGCGGTGGGCGTGGGGCCTGCCGCGATCATCCCGATTCGCTACCTGGAGGTTCCATGACTACCGCGCGCCCGCTTGCCGAGCTGTTTCCCCGTCTCGATGAGATTCCCGCTGCCTACCAACCGGATGCACCGGTCGAGCAGCGCGACTATCTGCTCGATGGCGAGCTGCGGCAGTGGCACGGCCCGCTGGCCGAAGTGCGCAGCCCGGTGTTCCTGCGCGAGGCGGACGGCAGCGAGCGCCAGGTCGTACTAGGCAGCACGCCGCTGCTGGATGCCGACGCTGCGCTCGAGGCGCTGGATGCGGCGGTCGCGGCGTACGACAACGGCCGCGGCGCCTGGCCGACCATGCGCGTGGCCGAGCGTATCGCCCATGTCGAGGCCTTCCTGGCGCGTATGCGCGAGCAGCGCGAGGCGGTGGTCAAATTGCTGATGTGGGAGATCGGCAAGAACCTCAAGGATTCGGAGAAGGAATTCGACCGCACCTGCGACTACATCGTCGACACCATCCATGCGCTGAAGGAACTGGACCGCAGCTCCAGCCGCTTCGAGCTGGAGCAGGGCACCCTCGGGCAGATCCGCCGCGTGCCCATGGGCGTGGCGCTGTGCATGGGGCCGTACAACTACCCGCTGAACGAAACCTTCACCACGCTGATCCCGGCGCTGATCATGGGCAACACCGTAGTGTTCAAACCAGCCAAGTTCGGCGTACTGCTGATCCGCCCGCTGCTCGAGGCCTTCCGCGACAGCTTCCCGGCCGGGGTCATCAACGTCATCTATGGTCGCGGTCGCGAGACGGTCAGCGCGCTGATGGCCAGCGGCAAGATCGACGTGTTCGCCTTTATCGGCACGCACAAGGGCGCCGCCGATCTGAAGAAACTGCACCCGCGTCCGCACCGCCTGCGCGCCGCGCTGGGGCTGGATGCGAAGAACCCGGGCATCGTCCTGCCGCAGGTCGATCTCGACAATGCCGTGGAGGAGGCGGTGACCGGCGCGCTGTCGTTCAACGGTCAGCGCTGCACCGCGCTGAAGATCCTTTTCGTCCATGAGGACCTGCTCGATGGCTTCCTGGAGCGTTTCGCCGCACGGGTCAATGCGCTCAAGCCAGGCATGCCCTGGGAGCCGGGCGTGGCGCTGACGCCGCTGCCCGAGGCCGGCAAGGTCGATTACCTCAACCGGCTGCTCGACGATGCGGTGGCCAAGGGCGCGCGGGTAATCAACGCCGGTGGCGGCGAAGCGCACCAGAGCTTCTTCCAGCCGGCCGTGCTGAGCCCGGTCGATTCCTCCATGCGCATCTATCACGAAGAGCAGTTCGGCCCGCTGGTGCCGGTGGTGCCCTACCGCGACCTGCAGGAGGTGATCGACTACGTCACCGCGTCCGACTACGGCCAGCAGCTGTCGATCTTCGGCAACGACCCGCAGCAGGTGGGCCGGCTGGTGGATGCCTTCGTCAACCAGGTCGGCCGCATCAACATCAACGCCCAGTGCCAGCGCGGGCCGGACAGCTACCCGTTCAACGGCCGCAAGAATTCCGCCGAGGGCACGCTGTCGGTACATGACGCCCTGCGCGTGTTCTCCATCCGTACCCTGGTGGCGACGCGCTTCAACGAGGCCAACAAGGAGCTGGTCGACCGGATCATCCGTGACCGCCAGTCGAGCTTCCTGACCACCGACTACATCTTCTGACGGAGCGCCACGATGGCCGCACCCGTGCTCGCCCAGCCGCTGCTGCTGGGCATGATGCGCCTGCTGGAATATCCCGAGCTGGGCGAGCCCCAGGCGCTGCTGGGCTTTATCGAACGCTGTGTGGAGCGCGGGCTGAACGGCTTCGACCATGCTGACATCTATGCCGGCGGGCGCTGCGAGGCGCACTTCGGTGCTGCCTTGCGCCGGGCCCCGGGGGTGCGCCAGCGCCTGCAGATCATCGGCAAGGCCGACATCGTGCCGGCGGGGCAGGACTGCTCGCGCTGGCGGGTCAAGCACTACGACTCCAGTGCTCGCTACCTGCGCCAGGCGGTTGAAGGCAGCCTGGCGCGACTGGGCGTGGAGCGACTCGATGGTTTCCTGCTGCATCGCCCGGACCCGCTGCTGCAGGTCGACGAGGTGGCCGAGACGCTGAACGGACTGGTCGCCAGCGGCAAGGTCGGCTGGGTGGGGCTGTCCAACGCCGGCATCCAGCATTGCCAGGCCCTGGCCCAGTGCGTGCCGCTGCGCTGCAACCAGATCGAGCTGTCGCTGCAGGCCCAGCACTGGGTATGGGATGGCAGCCTGCATGCGTTGCAGGCGGCCGGCCTGCAGGTGCTGGCCTGGTCGCCCATGGGCGGAGGACGCTTCGGTGAGCGCCTGTGCAGCGCACTCGATGAAGTCGCCTCAGATCTGGGCGCCACGCCCAATCAGGTGGCGCTGGCCTGGCTGCGCCAGCTGCCCGGCCGGCCGTTGCCGATCCTCGGCAGCCTGCGCTGGGAGCGGATCGAGGAGGCGCTGTTGGGCGCCGAACTGGAGCTGGAGCGTCCCGCCTGGTTCTACCTGAGCGAAGCGGCCCGCGGGCATGAGGTGGCCTGAGGCAGGGGCATCTGTCCGCTATTCAAGGTGGAAAATGCTTCGCAGTTTTCCACCCTACGGGGGCTCGTAGGGTGGATGACGCTTCATCCAACCACCGCTGGCATCTGCGATGGTTCGGCATATCCCCCGCTTAGGAACGCTATTCATCAACGGGCGCTGTGAGTGGTCCAAAACGGTGCGCGGCTGTGCTAGGGTCGCATCCGCCGCGGGACGACCCGTCGGCGTGTCGAATCATGCGGGGACGGCCCTGCCGTTGCTGGAGTCATCGTCATGCATTCGGCCTGGATCATGCTGATCATCGCCGGCCTGCTCGAAGTGGGCTGGGCCATTGGCCTCAAGGCTTCCGAAGGTTTCACCCGCCCGCTGCCGAGCGTGCTCACCCTGGTGGCCATGGCCGCCAGCTTCTTCCTCCTCGCCCGTGCCATGCAGGTTCTGCCGGTGGGTACCGCCTATGCGATATGGGTCGGTATCGGTGCGCTGGGCACCGTGGCGCTGGGCATCGTCATCTTTGGCGAAAGCGCCTCGCCGGCGCGGTTGCTCAGCGTCGTGCTGCTGCTGGCCGGGCTGGTGGGGTTGAAGCTGACCGCCTGAGGCGGTGCGCATTGGCCCGCTGTGCCCAGGAGCCGGTTCGGCCACCGGGCCCCGCATCCGGTGGACTGAAGCGCCACCCGACGCTTACAGCAGCGATCGTGGGGTGGGTGACGCTCCACCCATCCACCGCAGTGTCCAGGCGTGCAAGTCGCCTCGTTCGCGCGTTGGCGACTTGCGACTTTCTGCATCGGATGGGCTGAAGCCCAGCCGATGCGCTTGGCACCTCTCGTCAGCACGGTGACTGCGGTTATCGCTGCTCGGCCAGATTGGGGCTCAGCGGATAATGCCGGCGACGCCAGGATTGCATCTGCGAGCCTTTGGCCAAGCGCTCGGCGATGTAGTCGAGGGTATCCGCGATGGGCTTGCGGCCGCTCAGCATGGGCTCCATGCGGGGCGTGATCAGCGCCCAGAGGCGCTTCATTTCCGGAATGTCCGGCATGATTTCGCCCGCCTGTGCCGAAGCATAGGTGTGGGCGATCAGCGGATCGTGCCGCAGGCGTTCCATCAAGGCCAGGTTGGCCACTGCGCCGAGGGGTTTCTCTGCATTGATCCGCGCCAGGCCGTCGGCGTTGGTCAGGTAGTCCTCGATGAAGCGATGGGCTGCGGCCTTGTTCGGGCTGTTGCTGTTGATCGCGGCGGCGAGCACGCCAGCGAAAGGCTTGCCTTGGCGCGCCGGGTCGGCGGTGGGAATGTCGCCGACCGCGAAGCGGATACCGGCCTGGCGTACCTCGTTCCAGGCCCAGGGCCCATTGATGATCATGGCCGTGCGCCCGTCCTTGAAGCCTTCCATCATGCTCTGATAGGTCGCGGCGGGATCGAGTAGCCCGTCGTCGAGCAGGCGCTTGATCGACTCCATGCCTTCGATGGCGCCCGGCGTATTGAGGCCGATGTCAGTGAGGTCATAGATGCCGTTGTTCTTCCTCAGGCTATAGCCGCCACTGCCGGCAATAATCGGCCAGGAGAAATAGAGGTTGCGGTAGTCCCATTCGATCGCGCGCTTGCCCTCGGCACGCAGGCGGCGATCCAGCGTCGCCACTTCCGCCAGGCTGCGTGGCGGCACGGGTACCAGGTCCAGGTTATAGATCAGGCTGACCGCCTCGGTGGCCAGCGGATAACCGTAGTAGCGCGCGCCGATGGTCACCGCCTCCCAGGCGAACGCTGGCGCACGCGCCAGGGCTTGCGCGCTGGGCTCCACCGGTTCGAGCAGCCCGTTGTTGATCCAGGAACCGAAGCGATCGTGGGCGAAGATGACGATGTCCGGGCCCCGGCTGGTCGTGGCGAGGCGGTCGAACTGGACCGCCAGGTCGTCAGGGGTGTCGACGATTACCGGCATGCCGGTGGCCCTGGTGAAATCCTTGCCGATTTCGTCCAGGGCCTTGTAGCCCTTGTCCTGGTTGATCCAGATCGTCAGGGCATCACGCTCGAGTGCCAGTACCGGCGTGCTGAGCAGAAGCAGAAGGCTCAAGGCAGATCTTGTTATTTTCATGGCTGCATCCTGCGTATGAAATCGGGGCGTTCACGGCGCCCCGTACGGGTCATTTGATCTGGATACGCTCCAGCAAATGGCGTTTGGCCGTGGTATCGCCCACCCGCGCCGCCTCGTCGGCCAGACGCAGCGCGCGTTCGAGATCCTTCTGCGCCAGCGCGGCATCGATCGCCTGGCGGTAGTAGGCCGAGGTTTCCGGCAGCACTGCCGGGGCCGGCGCGACGGGCAGTTCGTTGCCCATCTCCTGGCCGATGCTGTAGCCCGGCACGTAGCCCTTGGCGGTCGAGCCGGCTGCACTGTCGGGGATCATCACCAGCTTGATCACACCCACCGGGGAGTGCTGCGCCACCGGATCGGGAATGCTCGGCGGCTCGTTGCCCAGCGCCTTGGCGTAGGCCTTGGCCGGGTGCTGCAGAACGGTCTGGCCGGCCATCTGCGCCTCGCTGGTGTAGAGGATCAGATAGCGCTCGTTGCCCGGGTGCTCCGGCTGCGAGCGGTCGATGCGCAGGCGCGCGTCCAGGCTGTCACCCTTGAGCCCGGTCGGCGGAACGTAGACGAAATCGTCGGCATCCAGCAGGCGGGTCGGACGCATGCGGCTGTCGAGCAGCATGGCGTTGGGCGCCAGCACGCTGCTGCCGGCCTGGCTGTAGAGGCGGATCTCGAATGATGGACCGCCAGCTGGCAGCGTGAAGGCGCGCAAGAAGCTCTTGCCGGTTTCGAAGTTGTAGGCCGGCGCCTGTGTGTTGATCAGCACGTCGCCGGTGAAACCGGCCTCGAGTGGCTGGAAGGGCAGCTGGTCGATACTGCTGCAGCAGGTCGGTGCGGCGGCCAGCGCATCACGCGCCTGTTCGACCGAGCCTTGCAGCGGCGCCGGGCTGGCGGCGAGGGCGTCGACCCGACGCAGCGGCTCGCTGCTGCAGCCGGCAACCGTCAGGGCGGCTAGCCCGGCGGCAAGAAATAACATCCGATGCATGGTGGTTCTCCGAACAAAAAAATGCCCCGACCTGCCAGCGTCGGGGCAAAGGCACCGTCTGGACGGTGGGAGCGGAAGGGGAGCCGTCGCGGTCGGTCCGCGACGGCACTTAAACGTTGCGGCTTACCACCAGGCTTCGGCCTGCACGCCGAAGGTCAGGCCGTCGTCGTCGCCGGCATCAATGGACTCGCTGGCCGCCTGGTAACGGCCGCCGTCCCATTTGGCGTAGGTGGCGAACACGCGGATCTGCGGGCGCGCCCAGAAGCTGTTGCCGGCCGACCACTGCTGGGCGAGGGTGAGCTTCTTCAGGTCGCGGCTGCGTTCGCCGTCGGCCTGCGGATCGACGCGGTCGTAACCGAACTCCAGCGCGGTGCTCATCACGTCGCTCCACTTGTACACCGGGCGCACGCCGAAGCTGGCCCAGGTCTGCCCGGAGTCGTTGTCGAAGTCGCGGTCCTCGTAGATCTGCACGTACATCATCTCGATGTTGTCGCTCAGGCCGACCACGCCCTGGTTGACCAGGCGGAACATCTTGCCGTCGCTGTTACCGGTGCTGTTGCGCCCGCTGCTGCCGATGATGCCGTCGGTGCCGTATTGCAGG
This sequence comes from Pseudomonas sp. LM13, assembly GCF_041381355.1. NCBI lineage: Bacteria > Pseudomonadati > Pseudomonadota > Gammaproteobacteria > Pseudomonadales > Pseudomonadaceae > Pseudomonas > Pseudomonas sp. LM13. The sequence goes on along the minus strand of NZ_JACBXH010000001.1, from coordinate 22,901 downwards.
GCGAGCTTGTTGTAGCCGCCGAACCAGTTGCTCTGGGTGTGCTCGAGGGTGACCAGATGGCCCTTTTGGTCCTCGTAGCCGGGGTCGCGTTCCTGCTCGTCGGTGAGGTTGGCCTTGCCGTAGTCGTAGCCGATCTCCAGCTTGCCGCCCGGGTTGACGTCGATCCCGCCGAGGCGGAAGTCGAGGGTGTCGTTGGCCAGGTTGGTGCCGGTGCCCGAGCCCTGGTAGACCCAGTCGCCGTCGGTGTTGCGAATCCACGCCACGCTGGCCTTGGCGAAGCCCAGGTCGATGTCTTCGATGCCGGCGCCGGGGCCGGAGACATCCCAGTAGTAGTAGTCGTTGATGTGCACGTCGTGGCGCTTGTAGTAGCGCTTGCCGGCCCAGATCGCCGCGCCCGGCAGGCTCGGGATGAGGTTCTTGCCGATCACGTGGAACTGGCGGATGGAGGTGGTGCCGGCCTCGTCGAACGGGTTGTTCTCGTCGCCATCGGTATCGGTGCCGCCGGCTTCCCAGTCGTTACCCTGATCGGAGCGGTAGGCGATCATGCTGTCGACGTAGAAGCTGCGGTTGCCTTCGCTCCACACCTCCTGGCCGAGGCCGATCTCGGCGTAGGTTTCGCATTCGTTGCCCAGGCGATATTTCGCCGGTGCGCCAGCGGCCTGGAAGCAGGCCTGATCGCCGCCGCCGGCCGTGGCGCCGACGCCCGAACGCAGGTAACCGTGGAAATCGACCGCCAGGGCCGGGCCGCCGACCAGCAGGGCGGCGAGCAGGCAGGCGGGTTTGAGAACAAAGCTGGGGTGCGCGGTGTGCTTCATGACGAGGTCCTTGTTTTTCTTGTTAATGCCGAACGTTCACGCCTTCGCTGTCGGCCGGTGACGGTGCAGCGCGGTGGCGAAAGCCTCGGGGATGGCACCGGGGGCGGCATCCTCCGCGGCGCGGATTTCGCTGGCGCAGCGCCAGGGCGTAATCAGGATGAGAGCGGCGTAATCCCCGGGGCGGGGCTGGGACGAGAGGGGCGCAGATGATTGCCAGCCGCCTTCGGCCTGGCCACTACGCCGCCGGCAACTCGGCGGGGGAGGTTGGTGACGGTGGCGTGCAGGAGCAGCCTGCGCGGGCCGGTCGATGCTCCGACCGGCGTTCATCCTCGTCCGGCGGCTCTGCCGTCGGCTACCCGTACAAGCACAAGAACCGGAGTATTGCGATGAGCCACATCCTGCGTGCCGCCGTATTGGCGGCAATCCTGCTGCCGTTGCCGGCAATGGCCGACCAGGCCGGCAAAAGCCCCAACGCCGTGCGCTACCACGGCGGCGACGAAATCATCCTCCAGGGCTTCCACTGGAACGTCGTCCGCGAGGCGCCGAACGACTGGTACAACATCCTCCGCCAGCAGGCCGCGACCATCGCCGCCGACGGCTTCTCGGCAATCTGGATGCCGGTGCCCTGGCGTGACTTCTCCAGCTGGAGCGACGGCAGCAAGTCCGGCGGCGGTGAAGGCTACTTCTGGCACGACTTCAACAAGAACGGCCGCTATGGCAGTGACGCCCAGTTGCGTCAGGCCGCCAGCGCGCTCGGTGGCGCCGGCGTGAAGGTGCTCTACGACGTGGTGCCCAACCACATGAACCGCGGCTACCCGAACAAGGAAATCAACCTGCCGGCCGGCCAGGGCTTCTGGCGCAACGACTGCGCCGACCCGGGCAACTACCCCAATGACTGCGACGACGGCGACCGCTTCATCGGCGGCGATGCGGACCTGAACACCGGCCATCCGCAGATCTACGGCATGTTTCGCGACGAGCTTGCCAACCTGCGCAGCGGCTACGGCGCCGGCGGCTTCCGCTTCGACTTCGTTCGCGGCTATGCGCCCGAACGGGTCGACAGCTGGATGAGCGACAGCGCCGACAGCAGTTTCTGCGTTGGCGAGCTGTGGAAAAGCCCGTCCGAGTACCCGAGCTGGGACTGGCGCAACACGGCGAGCTGGCAGCAGATCATCAAGGACTGGTCCGACCGGGCCAAGTGCCCGGTGTTCGACTTCGCCCTCAAGGAGCGCATGCAGAACGGCTCGGTCGCCGACTGGAAGCATGGCCTTAACGGCAACCCCGACCCGCGCTGGCGCGAGGTGGCGGTGACCTTCGTCGACAACCACGACACCGGCTATTCGCCCGGGCAGAACGGCGGCCAGCACCACTGGGCGCTGCAGGACGGGCTGATCCGCCAGGCCTACGCCTACATCCTCACCAGCCCCGGCACGCCGGTGGTCTACTGGTCGCACATGTACGACTGGGGCTACGGCGACTTCATCCGCCAGCTGATTCAGGTGCGGCGCACCGCCGACGTGCGCGCCGATTCGGCGATCAGCTTCCATAGCGGCTACAGCGGCCTGGTCGCCACCGTCAGCGGCAGCCAGCAGACCCTGGTGGTGGCGCTCAACTCCGATCTGGCCAACCCCGGCCAGGTCGCCAGCGGCAGCTTCAGCGAGGCGGTCAACGCCAGCAACGGCCAGGTGCGCGTCTGGCGCAGCGGTAGCGGCGATGGCGGCGGGAATGACGGCGGCGAGGGCGGCCTGGTCAATGTGAACTTCCGCTGCGACAACGGTGTGACGCAGATGGGCGACAGCGTCTACGCGGTGGGCAACGTCAGCCAGCTCGGCAACTGGAGCCCGGCCTCCGCGGTACGGCTGACCGACACCAGCAGCTATCCGACCTGGAAGGGCAGCATCGCCCTGCCAGCCGGCCAGAATGTGGAATGGAAGTGCCTGATCCGCAACGAGGCGGACGCGACGCTGGTGCGTCAGTGGCAATCGGGCGGCAACAACCAGGTCCAGGCCGCCGCCGGCGCGAGCACCAGCGGCTCGTTCTGACGACATGCCCGCCCGGCCTCGGCTACGCCTACGCCGGGCGGCTCCTCCCGACCCAGGGTGGGCAGGGAGGAGGCCGGCGACGGGCCGGGCCGCCGATGCTGGCACGACAACCATAAAAGCCTTCGCGCTGCGCTGTCGTATCAGGAGCTGTTCATGTTGGCCCAGACCCGCTCGACCCCTTTCCGGCTTGGCTTCCTGGCCCGGCTGTACCTGCTGATCGCCGCACTGGTGGCCTTGCTGATGCTGGTAGCCGGCACCAGCCTGGTTGCCATCGGCCGCCTGCAAGGCAATGCCGAGCAAATCTCGTCGACCGCGTCGCGTCTGCTGGTCAGCGAGAGCTTCTTCGGTACGTTGCAGAGCCTGACGCAGAACCTGTCCGACGCCTTGGCCGAGGACCGACCTGACCAGCTCGACGGCTATGTCGGCCGGCATCGCACGCTGCAGGACCAGGCCCTCGAGCTGTTCGCCCAGCTGGAGCGGGTGACGCCGGCACATGCCGAGACCAAGCAACGCCTGGCGGCGCTGTTGCCGGAGCTCGACCGCCGCAGCCTGGCGCTGATCGATGCGCAGCGCGACCTGCTCGCGCGCGTGGGGCGCAACGCCGTCGCGCTGCGCGATCTGCAGCTGCAGTTCTCGCGGCTCAAGCAGGACCTGCTGCAGGCGCAGTTCGTGACGGGCGACGAGCTGGTCGCCTATTCCATCAAGCAGTTCATCATCCCGCTCGAGCAGGTCGAGGCGCTGCTGTTCGATGCCATCGGCGTGTCTTCGATCAAGGCACTCGATGAAGCGGGTGCGCAGATCGCGCAGCGGCTGCCGGCCCTGCAGAAGAAGCTGGACAACGTTCTCCTCGATCTGGCACCGCACCAGGACAGCCGTACCGACTACGCGCACAGCTTCCAGGCGCCGTTCGCCGCCATCGAGCAGCAACTGACTGTACCCGGCAATGGTGCAGTGGCGCAGTACTACGCCTGGCTGTCCGACCAGCAGGCCAACCGAGAGCGGAAACTGCAGCTCGGTCGGCTGCAGCGCCAGGCACGCGAGGACATCGGCACGCTCATCGCCAGCGCCCAGCAGGCCAGCGACAGGCAACTGGGCCTGGCCGCGCAGACCTATCGTCAGGGTGTGGCCGGCCTCTTGGCGATGGCCGGGCTGTCGATCGCGGTGGCGCTGGCCATGGGCCTGTGGCTGGGGCGCACCATGCGCATGGCCCTGGCCGCCGTCAGCGGCAGCCTGCAGCACCTGGCCGACGGTGATTTGCGCGGCGGCTGCGAGTACCAGCGCGCGGACGAGTTCGGGCGTGTCGGCGATTGGGTCAACCGGGTCGCCGGTAGCCTGCGCGACGCACTGGCCCAGCTCGGGCGCAACGCCGACGAACAGGACCAGATCGCCCGCCGCAATGCCCAGGCCTGCAGCCAGGCGCGTGCCGGGCTGGAGAAGCAGCGCAGCAGCATAGGAGCGCTCGCCGTCAGCCTGGCCGAGCTGGAGAACAGTTTTGGCGAGGTGGCGCAGCATGCCGGCGAGACGGCCACGCGGGTCGGCAGTGTCGAGGCACTGACCCTGCAGGGCAGCCAGCGGATGGCCGCGACCCGCATCGGCACGCAAGCCCTGGCCGAGCAGCTGGAAACCAGCGTGGCCGAGATCGCCAACGTGGAGGCGGTGAGCGAGCAGATCGGGCAGATTCTCGATGTGATCCGTGCGATTGCCGAGCAGACCAACCTGCTGGCGCTCAATGCCGCGATCGAAGCGGCGCGCGCCGGTGATCAGGGGCGTGGCTTCGCGGTGGTCGCCGACGAGGTGCGCGGCCTGGCCCGGCGCACGGCGCAATCGACCGGCGAGATCCAGCAGCGCATCGAACGCCTGGCCCAGGGCATCGGTTCGGCGGTGCGTTCGGTGGAGGCCAGTCGCGCGCAGATGCAGGGCACCCTCGATCAGGTCGGGCAGGCCGATCGGCTGATGCAGGAAATCCGCAGCCAGGTCGAGCACATCGCCACCATGTCGCGGGAAATCGATTCGGCCACCGGCCAGCAACGGCTCGCCGCCGAAGAGGTGTCGCGCGGCATGCATGCGATCGATGCCGCGGCCGAGCTGCACATGGACAGCGTCGTGGCGATCAGCGACAGCAGCGAACGCCAGGCGCGCATGTCCGCCGAGCAGCAGGCGCTCTGCGCGCGCTACCGCACCTGAGCGCGACCGGGCGGCGGCTACGGTCCGGCTGTCCCCGTCTGGCCTAGGCGCGCGGCACCTGCCAGCCGATGGCCTGTGCTTCGGCGCGGCGCAGCTCGTCGAGCAGGGCGGCGCGTTGCGGGGCCCGCTCATGGGCCAGGGCGTCGGCGGCGAGCAGGTCGGCGTGGCGTGCGCCAACCGTTTCCCTGAGCCAGGCCAGGCGCTGCAGTGTTTGCGGCGTGCAGGTCTGGCCGTCGAGATCGTCGGCCAGGTCGAGGCGATGCGAGCGCCAGGCCTCGCGCAGGTAGAGCGCCTCGGCCGAGCCGGCAAGGGCGGTGCGCCAGCTGTCGATCAGCCGGTCCAGCCGTTCGAGCACGGCCGGACTGGCGCCGCGGCCGGCCAGTTCGGCCCGCCAGCGCCGGTAGCGGTCCAGGGCGATCGCCTTCTCCAGGCGGAACGCCGCCAGCGCACGGGCGCTGCCGAGTGCCTCCTGGCCGAGCAGCCAGGCGAAGAACTGCCTCGTTTCGAAACGCTCGACCGGGTGGAAGCCCGGGCAGGCGAGGCCATCGCTGTTGAACTCGCGCAGCGGATCGAAGCGGTACAGGTAGCCGAAGTCGAACAGCCGGATGCGGCCGTCGTCGAGTACGTTGCCGGGGCACAGGTCCCACTCGAACAGGCCGGCCGAGGCGAGCGTGATGACGCAGTCGAACAGGTCTGCCAGGCGCGTTTCATCCCAGTCGCCGACGACCTCGCCGTCGATCCAGGGCGACAGCAGCACGCCGTGACGAAAACTCGCATAGCAGGTGTCGACGATCCCGGCGAGCGGCTCGGCCAGCTCGGGCCGGGCCTTCAGCGCGCGCAGGTCGGCGCGCCGCTGGACCTCGTTGAGAAACGAGGTCTGGCCATCGGCGTTCTGTACCAGGCAGCGCTCGCGGGCGCGCTTGAGCGTCCAGCTACGGCCTGCGGCTTCGATCCGGTAGACGTGGGCGGTGAGCCCGCCGGACAGCGTGCGACTGACATAGGGTTCGCTGCCGTCGGTGGCGACCAGCGTGGCCAGCGGCAGCGGGCAGTCCTGCGGCTGGCCGACTTGCAGTTCCGCTCCGCTGGCGACAAAGGCCAGCTGCGCCTGCTGGCGCGGGTTCAGGGTTGCGTTCATTGCGGGCTCCAGGCAGGGGCGGCTGCGTCCCGGGCTGCGGCCCGGGACGGGCGATTCAGGGGGTGAGCGATGCACCGGCCTGCACGACGACGATGCGGTCGTCGCCCAGCGTGCGGGCGAAGGCATAGGGCTGCCCGGACGACAGCAGTCGATGCGTACCCGCGCCGATCGCCGGGTGGCGCGCGCGGAACTGGCCTACCCGCTGCCAGTAATCGATCAGTCCAGCGATCTCCGGGCGCTCGTGCTCGTCCCAGTTCATCGGGCTGCGCGTGCCCTGGAAGGGGTCCGAACCTGTGGGCCCGAAGGCGCGGGCGCTCTCGTCGCCGTAATAGACCTGCACCGCGCCGGGCGCCAGCAGCAGGGCGGCGGCGAGTCCGCGCTGGCGCGCCAGGTCGCCCTTGACCAGTTTGTTGAACAGCGCGGTGTCATGCGACGAGGCATAGCTCAGCAGGTTGTGCCCGGGCGTTTCGGCCAGGCGCCGGGCATAGTCGGCGTAACTGGGCTCGGCGGCAGCCAGGCAGTCGCTGGCGGCCAGCGCCTGATCCTGGAAGGCGAAGTTGATCAGCGCGTCGAAGCCCTGGTCCAGATAGTCACTGGCCTCGGGGCCGTGACCGAACACTTCGCCGACCATCCAGAACGGCTCGCCGGCCATGGGATCGTCCGGGTTGGCGCGGGCCCAGTCGGCGCGGGCGCGCTCGGCCGCCACGCGCAGCTCGGCCCAGGTCGAGGGTTCGACATGCTTGACGGTGTCGGCACGGAAGCCGTCGACGCCGAACTCGCTCACCCAGCCGGTCAGCCATTCGATCAGGTAATCGCGCACCCGGTAGCCTTCGCGTGGCTCGGCGCGGGTCTGCGCCTTGCGCGCGAGAAACTCCGGCAGCGCGACGACCGCCTCGGATTCGGTGCGGAAATCCGGCAGGAAGGCCAGCGAGCCCTTGAGTGGATCGACGGTGCTGCTGGGTGGCGTGTCGTAGTCGGCGATGCCCGCCCGCACCCAGTCGCGACCCCACCAGGCGGTCCAGCTCGGGTGCTCGTAGTCCACCAGGTTGTGGTAGGCATGCAGATTCTCGTGGGCTTCCGGCTGCCAGGTTGTCCACTGCTCGGGCAGGTACTCGGCCATGCCGTCGCGCAGAGCACCGAAGCCGAGCTGCTGCATGTCCTGCAGGGTCGAGTAGCCCGGATGGTTGAGCACCACATCGAACAGCACGCGGATGCCGCGGGCATGGGCCGCGCTGATGAGCGCGCGCAGGTCGTCTTCGCTGCCCATGTTGGCGTCGAGCTGGGTGAAGTCGAGCGCGTAGTAGCCGTGGTAACCGTAGTGGCGGAAGTCGCCGCGATCGCCGCCGCCGACCCAGCCGTGAATCTGCTCGTAGGGCGCGCTGATCCACAGCGCATCGACGCCGAGGCTGGCGATATGGTCGAGGCGTTCGGTCAGTCCCTTGAGGTCGCCGCCATGGAAGGTGCCGATCTCCTCGGCGCCATCCGGTGCGCGGCCATAGCTGCGGTCGTTGCCTGGATCACCGTTGGCGAAGCGGTCGGTGAGCACGAAGTAGACGATCGCGTTGCGCCAGTCGCGTGCGACCGGCTGCTCGGGCGCTTCGGCGCGTTCGAGCAGCAGCAGACCGTCACTGCCGGCGGCGGGCTGCAGCCTGACCCGGCCGTCGCGGACCACCGCCGTGGCGCCGGACAGTGCGTCGCGCAGGGTTTCGCCGTCGCGGAACACCTCGCCAACGGTCACCTCCACTGCGCCGCCCTCCCATGGCTTGCAGACCGCGGTGGCTGCCTGCGGCTCGGCGGCCTTGATCGGCAGCAGGCGCAGGGCCGGCGCGGCGCCGGTCTCGACGATCAGCCGATAGCGTCCGGCCTCGGGCACTTCGTAGCGGTAAATGCTGTCTGTGCCAAGCGGCTGACGGCGAAAGGGCGCAAGGGCCACGGCCTCGCCACTGGCCTGGGGCATGCGCAACTGCAACTGGCCGGGCGCGAGGCTGAGCTCGATGTCGTAGCGGTCGCTGGCCAGGGTATTCCAGTTCAACGGCAGCGGCTGGCCATCCAGCCGGGCAGCCAGCTCGGGATCGGCCAGTACGGGCAGCGCTAGGGTGAATCCGAGCAGCAGCGACAGGGCGGGTAGGCGGTGGGCACGCATCGAAGTGGCTCCATTATGCTTTTTTGCCACATTTGACTGCGCGTTGGCTGCCAGGTATAGGCGTAAGCGCTAGGCTGATGGCGTATTTTGTGCGCTTGCGGGCCACTGCCTACGCCCCACATCTACGCCCTCCGCCTCCTGGAGGGGGAGGATGTAGATGGCACGGGACGCGCCGAGGATGGAACGACTGTCAGAGCCTCAGGCCGGCAGCAGGTGGAACAACTAATAAGAAGCCACGAGGAAAGCGAAGCATGAACAAGAAATTCTGGTGTATCGCCACTGTCGGCCTGGCGGCCACCTTCAGCCTGCCGCTGCCGGCGCTGGCAGCGATCGAAGAAGGCAAGCTGGTCGTCTGGATCAACGGCGACAAGGGCTACAAGGGCCTGGCAGAGGTTGGCAAGCGGTTCACCGCCGAGACCGGTATTCCGGTGGAAGTGGCCCACCCGGACAGCGCCACCGACAAGTTCCAGCAGGCGGCGGCCACCGGCAACGGCCCGGACATCTTCATCTGGGCCCACGACCGTATCGGCGAGTGGGCCAAGAGCGGCCTGCTCACCCCGGTCACACCCAGCGCCGAGACCAAGTCCGGTATCGCCGACTTCTCCTGGCAGGCGGTGACCTACGACAACAAACTGTGGGGCTACCCGATCTCGGTGGAAACCATCGGCCTGATCTACAACAAGGCCCTGGTCGATACTCCGCCCAAGAGCTTCGACGACGTCCTGGCGCTGAACGAGACGCTCGCCCCGCAGGGCAAGCGCGCCATCCTCTGGGACTACAACAACACCTACTTCACCTGGCCGCTGCTCTCGGCCAAGGGCGGCTACGTGTTCGAGCAGACCGACGGCGGTTACGACGTCAAGTCCACCGGGGTCAACAACGCCGGCGCCAAGGCCGGTGCCAAGGTGTTGCGTGAGCTGATCGACAAGGGCGTGATGCCCAAGGGTGCCGATTACAGCGTGGCCGAGGCAGCCTTCAACAAGGGTGACTCGGCGATGATGATCAGCGGCCCATGGGCCTGGTCGAACATCGAGAAGAGCGGCATCGATTTCGGCGTGGCGCCGATCCCCGCCATCGATGGCGAGGCGGGCAAGCCTTTCGTCGGCGTCGCCGCCGCGCTGCTCAACGCCGCCAGCCCGAACAAGGACCTGGCCGTGGAGTTTCTCGAGAACTACCTGCTCGAGGTCGACGGCCTGAAGACTGTGAACGCCGACGTGCCGCTGGGTGCGGTGGCTAACACCGCCTACATGGAAGAGCTGTCCAGCAATCCGCACATCAAGGCGACCTTCGAGAACGCGCAGATGGGCCAGCCGATGCCCAACGTGCCGGAGATGGGTGCGTTCTGGTCGTCCATGGCCGCCGCGCTGACCAACATCACCTCCGGCCGGCAGGATGTCGACGCCGCCCTGGACGATGCCGCCAAGCGCATCACCCGATGAACCCGTCGCCGGCCGCCGCCTCGGGCGCGCCGGCGGACTATGCTCCGTTCTCAAAGGTTCCGCTCCCGTGAATGCCCGTGCCGAGTTGCCCAGCCCAGCCATGACCCGAACGACCTCCCGGGGCCTGCCCCGCTCCCTGACCAACGGCCTGCGCTGGCTGGCGTGGATGACCTTCAATGCCTTCGCGCTGTACCTGGTGGTCGCGCTCTACGTGCAGGGGCAGATGGCCTTCGCCCTGCTCGGGCTGGTGGTGACCGGAATCGCCAGCTACCTGTTCATCAACCGGCGGATGTACGCGCAGCGCTACATCTTTCCGTCGGTGGCCGGGATGCTGGTGTTCGTCATCTTTCCGCTGCTGTACACGGTGGGCATCGGCTTTACCAACTACAGTGGCAGCAACCTGCTGAGCCTGGCCCAGGTAGAGCAGTATCACCTGAGCCAGACCTACCTGGCCGGCGAGCGTTTTCGCTTCACCCTGCACCCGAGCCCCGATGGCGAGCGGCTGCGGGTGGACAAGGGCGAGCAGGGCGTGTTCGTCAGCTCGCCGCTGACCGGCGAACCGGATGCGGAAACACCGCTGACGCTGCAGCCGGCCGACGACGTCGAAGGGCTGGGCGAGGCGCTGCCGCTGCGCGAGGTGATTCAGCGGCGCAAGGCGCTGGAACAATGGGTCATGCAGGGGCCGGACGGCAGCCTGCTGCGGCTGTACGGATTGCGTGAAGTCGCCGCCGTCGAACCCGTCTACAGTAAGGATGGCCCCGGCGTGCTGGTCGATACCCGCAGCGGTACTCGTCTGACCGCCGACATGGAGCGCGGCTTCTATGTCGACGAGACGGGCAAAGCGGTGCCGCCGGGCTTCACCGTGTTCGCCGGCTTCGCCAACTTCACCCGGGTGCTGAGCGAGCCGAGCATCCGTGAACCCTTCGTGCAGATCTTCGCCTGGACCTTCGCCTTCGCCGGGCTCACCGTGGTCTTCACCCTCGCCGTGGGGCTGGTGCTGGCCAGCCTGCTGCAATGGGAGCTGGTGCGCGGCAAGGCCTTTTACCGGCTGATGCTGATCCTGCCGTACGCGGTGCCGGGGTTCATTTCCATCCTGGTGTTCCGCGGCCTGTTCAACCAGAACTTCGGCGAGATCAACCTGCTGCTCGAGGGGCTGTTCGGCATCCGCCCGGACTGGTTCAGCGACCCGACCCTGGCACGCACGATGATCCTCATCGTCAACACCTGGCTCGGCTACCCCTACATGTTGCTGCTGTGCATGGGCCTCTTGCAGGCTATCCCGCGGGATCAGTACGAGGCCTCGGCGATCGATGGCGCCAGTCCGCTGGACAACCTGCTGCGCATTACCCTGCCGCAGCTGATCAAGCCGCTGATGCCGCTGTTGATCGCCTGCTTCGCCTTCAACTTCAACAACTTCGTGCTGATCACCCTGCTGACCCGCGGTGGCCCGGACATCATCGGCGCGACCACGCCGGCCGGCACCACGGATCTCTTGGTCAGCTACACTTACCGCATTGCCTTCCAGGATTCCGGGCAGGACTTCGCCCTGGCTGCGGCCATCGCCACGATGATCTTCATCCTCGTCGGTGCCATGGCGCTGCTGAATCTCAAACTCTCGAAAGTGAAGGTATAAGGAGACGGTCATGGCCATGGTGCAACCGAAATCCGCGCGTTACCGGCTCTGGGCGACCCACGCGGCGCTGCTGGCCTTCGTCGCGGCAATCCTCTTCCCGCTGCTGATGGTGGTGTCGATCTCCTTTCGCGAGGGCAACTTCGCCACCGGCAGCCTGTTTCCCGAGAACCCGACGCTGGAACACTGGTCGCTGGCCCTCGGCATTCCCTACACCCACGAGGACGGCAGCGTGACGAACCCGCCGTTCCCGGTGCTGCTATGGCTGTGGAACTCGGTGAAGATCGCCCTGGTCAGTTCGGCGCTGATCCTGCTCCTGTCGACCACCAGCGCCTACGCCTTCGCGCGCATGCGCTTCGGCGGCAAGGCGCCGATCCTCAAAGGCATGCTGATCTTCCAGATGTTCCCGCCGGTGCTCTCGCTGGTGGCGATCTACGCCCTGTTCGACCAGCTCGGCCAGCACGTCAGCTGGCTCGGGGTGAACAGCCACGGCGCGGTGATCGTCGCCTCGCTGGGCGGCATGGCGCTGCACATCTGGACCATCAAGGGCTACTTCGAGAGCATCGACGCCTCGCTGGAGGAGGCTGCCATCGTCGATGGGGCGACCACTTGGCAGGCGTTCTTCCATATCCTGCTGCCGATGAGCGTGCCGATCCTGGCGGTGGTGTTCATCCTCGCCTTCATCACCAGCGTCACCGAATACCCCATCGCCTCGGTGCTGCTGATGGACGTGGACAAGCTCACCCTTTCCGTCGGCGCGCAGCAGTACCTCTACCCGCAGAACTACCTGTGGGGCGACTTCGCCGCCGCCGCGGTACTCTCCGGTCTGCCCATCACCGCCGTGTTCCTCTACTGCCAGAAGTGGATCGTCGGTGGCCTGACCGCCGGCGGGGTGAAGGGCTGACCACCTGAGTTGAACGAGGCGCGGAACCGGGGAGCGAGAACGGTGCGAACCGGTGCGCCAGGCCACGACAAGAACAAGAACAGGGAACCGTCCATGAATGCCGCGATGCCACCTCTACTGCCATTGATACCCACCAAGCTGGCGATCCCCATGCTGCCGCCGGGCCTGCTCGAACGGCCGCGCCTGGACGAGTGGCAGCAGCGCCTGCCGCAGGTGCGCCTGGCGGTGCTGCATGCCGCCAGCGGTTTCGGCAAGACCACCCTGGCGGCGCAGTGGGCGCGGGCCTTCGATGGGCGTATCGCCTGGTTGCAGCTGCATGCCAGCGACAACCTGGGGCTGCAGTTCGGTCGCTACCTGACCCAGGCGCTGGACCGCCAGCTGGATGCCGGCTGTCCTCTGTCCGTGGCGCTGGCCGAGCAGGGCCGGGTATCGCTGGATGCGTTGTTCACCCAGCTGCTGGCCGAGCTGCCGGACGAGCACGAGGCGATCCTGATCGTGCTCGACGAGTTCGAGGTGCTGCACGACGCCGAGTTGATCGCCGGCCTGCGCTTCTTCCTGCGCCATATGCCGAGCTGGATGACCCTGCTGGTGTGCAGCCGGCGCCTGCCCGAACTGGGTGTCGCCGAGCTGCGGGTCAAGCATCAGCTGCTGCTGCTCGACGCGCGCCAGCTGGCTTTCGAGGATGACGAAGTGCAGGCGCTGCTGGAGCTGGGCGTGCCGGTCAGCATCAATCGCGAGCAGGTCGAGCGTCTCAACCGCCGCATCGGTGGCTGGCCCTGCGCGCTGCAGCTGGCCTTGCAGGAGGTGCAGACCAGCCGTGGCATGGACCTGTTCCTGGAGAACCTGCAGCTCGGTCACCCGGACATCCGCGACTACATGCGCGAACAGGTGATCGAGGGGCTGCCCGAGGACCTGCGCGGTTTTCTCGAGGCGACCTGCCTGCTCGACCGCTTCGACGCCGCCCTGGCCGATCGCCTGACCGAAGCCTGTCACGGCCGCGAGATGCTCGAACGGCTCGAGCGTGGCGGCCTGTTCATCCAGCCGCTGGACAGCCTGCGCCGTTGGTACAGCTATCACCCGTTGTTCGCCGTGTTCCTGCAGGGCGAGCTGCGCACCCACCAGCCGCAGCGGGTCAACCAGCTGCACCTGCGTGCAGCCTCCGCGCTGCTGGCCGAGAACATGCCCGAGGAAGCTGCGCGCCATGCCGTGCAGGCCGGCGACCCGCAGCAGGTCGACGAGATCCTGCAGCGCCACGGCCGGGCGTTCTATCGCCAGGGTCGTCTCGGGTTGCTGCAACAGTGCCTGGAAACCTTGCCGGAACCGGTGATCGCCGGCTCGCCGCTGCTCACCCTGCTGCAGGCCTGGGTGTCGCAGAACTCCTATCAGTTCGATCATGTCGAGCGCTGGTTCAAGGCCGGCGAGCTGGCGCTGCAGCGCAGCTGCTCGGAGCAGGACTGGGCGCGCATCGTCTGCGAGTTCAATGCCGTACGCGCGCAGGTGGCGATGAACCAGGGCGACGAGCAGCGCGCCATCGCCCTGGCGCGGGAGGCGTTGACCCGCGAGCCGCTGATCATGCGCACCTCACGGGTAGCGGCGATGTCGGGCCTGGCCGAGGCGCATTTCGTCCAGGGCGAACTGCCGCAGGCGCAGAAACAGTACGAGGAAGCCGAGCGCCGCGCGCGGGAGATCAATGCCTCGCACCTGGTGGTCTGGAGTCTCGGCCAGCTGTCGGAAATCGCCATCGCCCAGGGGCATCTGCAGAAGGCCTATACCCTGCAGGAGCGCGCCATCCAGTACATCGAGCAGCAGAACCTGCAGGCCACGCCCATCGTCGAGTTCATCTACCGGGTGCGCGGCCAGGTGCTGCTGGAGTGGCACCAGCTGGACGCTGCCGAGCAGTGCGCGCTGCAGGGTATCCAGATCCTCGACGAACTGGACGACCCACGCTGGCGCCTGCAGAGTTACGCGCTGCTGGCCGGCGTCGCCTACGCCCGCGGCCAGCAGCACGCCTGTGCCGACTACATCGCGCAGTTGCAGACGATGCTCGCCGACGACCGTTACCACATCGACTGGCTGGCCAATGCCCACGCGATCATGCTCGCCTACTGGGACTCCAGCCAGGATCGCGAGGCGATCCGCCAGTGGCTGCTCAGCGCGCCGCCGGTGAGCGGCGGCGCCAACCACTTCGCCCAGCTCAATGCACGCAATCACGCCCGTGCTCACCTGGCGCTGGGGCAGCTGGAGCGCGCCCTGCCGATCCTGCGCCAGCTGCTGACCGATGCCGAGCGCCACGGCCTGATCATGGACCGCAACCGCAACCATATCCTCCTGGCGCAGCTGCACTGGTTGCGCGAGGAACGCCAGCAGGCGCTGGATCACCTGCAACGGGCCATGACCCTGGCCAGCGGCAGTGGCGCGATCGGCAGCTTCCTGCGCGTCGGCAAGCCGATCATCGGTATGCTCAAGTGCCTGCTGCACGAGCGCACCCTCGATGAAGCCGAGGCCCAGCGCGCCGCGCGCTTGATCCAGCTGGCGCAGCAGCAGCGCGATTTCAGCCGCGCCATTCGCATCACGCTGGACGAGGCGGTGATTCAGGACATCATCAACCGCCCCGATGTGCCGGAGCTGATTCGCCGTTCGCCGCTGACCCGGCGCGAATGGCAGGTGCTGAGCCTGATCCACGCCGGGCAGTCCAACGAGCAGATCGCCGATCACCTGAACGTCGCGCCGACCACCATCAAGACGCACATCCGCAGCCTCTACCAGAAGCTCAACATCACCCATCGCAGTGAGGCGGTGCAGCTGGCGCGCGACCTGCTGAGCAAGATTCAGGGCGAGTAGAGGTCAGCCCTTCCACTGCGTCTGAGCGAAGGCGGGCAGGGCGTTGGCGCGCCGAGACGCTGAGGCCAGGTGGGGGAATGCGCCGTCCGGCGCCAGCGTGTCGGGCAGGGTGAGGCGGGCGAAGTCATAGGCGACCACCGCGCTGATATCCACCTGGCTCATGCGTTCGCCCAGCAAGGGCCGCTCGCCGCGCTCGGCCTGGCGTGCATCCAGCAAGGCCAGCGCGCCACGCGCCTGGTCTTCGCAATGGCGGTACCAATCGTCCCACACCAGCCCTTCCGGCCTACGATCGCGCTCGTAGTACGCCGCCACGGTTTTCTCGCAGGCACCGACGGCGAAGGCCAGCAGGTTCATCGCCTCGCTGCGCTCGGCGCCGGACAGCGGCAGCAGCGCTCGCTCGGCGCCCGCCTGCTGATCGAAATGGTCGAGGATGGCGTTGCTGTCGATCAGCACCCGGCCATCGTCCAGCACCAAGGCGGGCACTCGACCCAGCGGCGAGTATTCGCGGATCTTCAGACTATCCGTCAGAACGCTGAGGGGCTCGTTGGTGAACGGTATATCCAGCAGATGCAGGCTGACGCCGACGCGGCGGACGAATGGCGACATGTAGCGACCGATCAGTTTCACGGGCAGTGCTCCGGACGGGTAGAGGTGCAGCAACCCTAGTCGAGCCCGGCGGTTAATGCGAAGGCGCGACCGTCGATCGTCTCATCCGCTCGCGACCGTCAGGGAGGAGGAGGGCGGCGACCAGCTGTGGCACCTTCGAGGCTTCGCAAAACGGAGGCGCCACGATGACGATGAGTGAAAAGCAGAAGATGCTGGCGGGCGAGCTGTACCACCCAGGCGACCCGGAAATCCTCGCCGACCAGGCCGCGGCCAAGGCCTGGATGGTGCGCTACAACGCAGCGCTGGCAGCCTCGCCGGACGAGCGCCGGGCGCTGCTGGCCGAGCGGTTGGCCTCGGTCGGTGCCGGCGCGGTGATCCGTCCGCCGTTCCACTGCGACTACGGCTACAACATCCACCTGGGCGAAGGCGCCTTTCTCAATTTCAACTGTGTGATTCTCGATGTGGTCGAGGTGCACATCGGCGCCGGCGCGCAGATCGGGCCGGCGGTGCAGCTCTACACCGCCGACCATCCACGTGACCCCGAGGCGCGTCGTTCGGGCGTGGAGTTCGGCCGGCCGATCCATATCGGTAGCAACGTCTGGGTCGGTGGCGGGGCGATCATCCTCCCGGGTGTGACGGTAGGCGACGATGCGCTGATCGGTGCCGGCAGCGTGGTCACCCGCGACGTGCCGGCCGGCGCCACCGTGGTCGGCAACCCGGCGCGGGTGCGCTGACCGGCTCGCTGGGCCGCTCTACGCCCTCGGCCAGCGGGCGGTCTACGCCCGGCCCTTACGCCTGCAAGAGCCCGCCGCCGGAGGATGTTGCGACCGCTTGCCGCACCTAGAGTGGCCCCGTCTTCACGCTCACTCAAGGTACGTGGTATGTCCGAGCAACTTCAGAACTGGTGGCGCGGCGGGGTGATCTATCAGGTCTACCCGCGCAGCTTCTTCGACAGCAACGGCGATGGCGTGGGCGACCTGCCCGGCGTGCTGCACAAGCTGGACTACATCGCCAGCCTCAACGTCGACGCCATCTGGCTGTCGCCCTTCTTCACCTCGCCGATGAAGGATTTCGGCTACGACGTGGCCGACTACCGCGGCGTCGACCCGCTGTTCGGCACGCTGGACGACTTCGTCCGCCTGGTCGAGGCCTGCCACGAGCGCGGCATGCGCGTGCTGATCGACCAGGTGCTCAACCATTCCTCGGACCAGCACCCCTGGTTCGCGGAGAGCCGCTCCAGCCGCGACAACGACAAGGCCGACTGGTACGTCTGGGCCGATCCCAAGCCCGACGGCAGCGTGCCAAACAACTGGCTCTCGGTATTCGGTGGCCCGGCCTGGAGCTGGGACAGCCGGCGCCGGCAGTACTACCTGCACAACTTCCTGTCCAGCCAGCCAGACCTGAATTTCCATTGCCCGGCCGTACAGGAACAGCTGCTCGACGACATGGAGTTCTGGCTCAAGCTCGGGGTGGACGGTTTCCGCCTGGACGCGGCGAACTTCTACTTCCATGACGCCGAGCTGCGCGACAACCCGCCGAATCTGGAGATTCGCGAGGGCAGCATCGGCGTGCGCATCGACAACCCCTACGCCTACCAGCGGCATATCTACGACAAGACGCGGCCGGAGAACCTGGAATTCCTCCGTCGTCTGCGTGCCCTGCTGCAGCGCTATCCCGGCGCTTCGTCGGTGGCCGAGATCGGCTGCGACGAATCGCTGCGCACCATGGCCGCCTACACCAGCGGCGGTGACACCCTGCACATGGCCTATTCCTTCGACCTGCTTACCGAGCAGTGCAGCCCGGCCTACATCCGCCGCACGGTGGAGGGCATCGAGCGCGAGCTGGCCGATGGCTGGTCCTGCTGGTCCATGGGCAACCACGACGTCGTGCGGGTGATGACCCGCTGGGCCCTCAATGGTCGGCCCGACCCAGAACGCGGTCGCCTGCTGATGGCACTGCTGCTGTCCCTGCGTGGCAGCGTCTGCCTCTATCAGGGCGAGGAGCTGGGGCTGCCGGAAGCGGAACTGCGCTACGAGGATCTGGTCGATCCGTACGGCATCACCTTCTGGCCGGAATTCAAGGGCCGCGACGGTTGCCGCACGCCGATGCCGTGGCAGAGCGAGGCACATCACGCCGGCTTTACCGGCAGCCAGCCGTGGTTGCCGGTGGATGATTCGCACCGCTCGCTGTCGGTGGCCGCGCAGGATGCCGACCCGCATTCGATGCTCAACTGCTACCGGCGCTTCCTCGGCTGGCGGCGCGAACAGCCCCTGCTGATCGAGGGCGACATCCGCATGGTCTACCATGACGACGCCCTGCTGGTGTTCGAGCGCCGGCTGGGCGGGGAAGCCTGGCTCTGCCTGTTCAACCTCGGCGACCTGCCGCGCAGCTACGAGTTGCCGGCGCAAGCGGTGCCGCTGGTGGACGTGCCGGCGAGCTTCGCCGAGTACGACGGTCATTGGGCGCGGCTGCCTGCGCATGGCTTCGGCTATGTGCGGCTCGCGGATTGACGGCGTGCCGGCAGCGGTGGGCATGACCCGCCGCTGCCATCGAAACGAGTGCATCGCAGCAACGGAGAACAACAACGATGGCCAGTGTCACGCTGCGCGACATCTGCAAGAGTTATGACGGTACGCCGATCACCCGGCATATCGACCTGGATATCGAAGACGGTGAGTTCGTCGTCTTCGTCGGCCCGTCCGGCTGCGGCAAGTCCACGCTGCTGCGATTGATCGCCGGGCTGGAGGACATCACTTCGGGCGATCTGCTGATCGGCGACCAGCGCGTCAACGACCTGCCGCCGAAGGATCGTTCGGTGGGCATGGTGTTCCAGTCCTATGCGCTCTACCCGCACATGACGGTAGCGGAGAACATGGCCTTCGGCCTCAAGCTCGCCAGTGTCGACAAGCGCGAGATCGCGCGCCGCGTCGAGGCGGCCGCGGCGATCCTGCAGCTTGACAAGCTGCTCGAACGCAAGCCCAAGGATCTTTCCGGTGGCCAGCGCCAGCGCGTCGCCATCGGCCGCACCATGGTCCGCGAGCCGAAGGTTTTCCTGTTCGACGAACCGTTGTCGAACCTCGATGCCTTCCTCCGCGTGCAGATGCGCATCGAGATCGCCCGCCTGCACCAGCGCATCCGCTCCACCATGATCTACGTGACCCACGACCAGGTCGAAGCCATGACCCTGGCCGACAAGATCGTCGTGCTCAACGCCGGCGAGATCGCCCAGGTCGGCCAGCCGCTGCACCTTTATCACTACCCGAAGAACCGCTTCGTCGCCGGCTTCCTCGGCTCGCCGCAGATGAACTTCGTCGAGGTGCGCGCCATTTCCGCCAGCCCCGAGGCGGTCACCATCGAACTGCCCAGCGGCTACCCACTGACCCTGCCGGTGGACGGCAGCGACGTCAGCCCAGGCGACCCGCTCACCCTCGGCATCCGCCCCGAGCACTTCGTCATGCCGGAAGAAGCCGACTTCACCTTCCACGGCCAGATCGCCGTCGCCGAGCGGCTGGGCCAGTACAACCTGCTCTACCTCACCCTCGAGCGTCTGCAGGACGTCATCACCCTCTGCGTCGACGGCAACCTGCGCGTCACCGAGGGCGAGACCTTTGCCGCCGGCCTGAAGGCCGACAAGTGCCACCTGTTCCGCGAGAACGGCGAGGCGTGCACTCGGCACTATCGGGAGCCGGCGATCTACGGCTGAGTGCGTCTGAGTGATTCCGACGGCAAGCAGAGGAACCGGCGGAATCACAGCACCTTGGGCGGACGCTTATGGCTCGGGCGTGTTCGAGTCGAGGATTTCCGCCAGGGTCTCGGCGAGGGCCTGGTGGCTGAACGGTTTCGCCAGTACGCGAAACGCTGACGCAACCGTGAGCCGCGTGGTGTAGCCGGTCGCCAGGACGATCGGGATCGTTGGATAGAGCCGCTGCACTTCTTCGGCGAGCCCGACACCGTCCAGCTGGCCAGGCATGACTACGTCCGACAGCAGGATGTCGATGGCCGGCTGACGCCGGTCGGCCAGCCTCGCCAGCGCTTCATCTGCCGAGGGCGCCTCATCGACCTGATAACCCAGCTCGTCGAGCATCGCGACCATCGCCTCGCGTACCTCGGCGTCATCATCGACCACCAGCACCCGCGCCGGGCGCCCGGCGCGCACGGATACTTGCTGATCCTCTAGCGCGGCGGCGGCGTCGTGTTCCCTGCGCGGCAGCAGCAGGGAGACACGGGTTCCCTTGCCGACCTCACTCTGGAGCGACACCGTCCCGCCGGATTGGCGGGCGAAACCATAGACCTGGCCAGACCCAGCCCCGTCCCTTCGCCGACCGGCTTGGTGGTGAAGAACGGTTCGAACACGTGTGCCTGGACGTCCGGGCTCATGCCACAGCCGGAATCCTCGACGTCCACGCACAGATAGGGCCCCGGCGCCAGGCCGAACGGATTGTCCTGCACCAGGGTGAGCTTATGCAGGGCAATGACCAGCGGGCCACCTTCCGGCATCGCATCACGGGCGTTGATCGCAAGGTTGAGGATGGCCAGCTCGCATTGCACCGGATCGAGTACCGCCGGCCACGCCCCTTCTGGCAGCTCCAGCGTCAGTGTCACGCGGTTGGGAAGGGCACCGGTCAGCAGCTCGTGCATGCCGAGGATCAACAGGCGCAGGTCGACCTGCTCGGCGTCGGCGGTGCGGCTTCTGCTGAAGGTCATCAGATGTCGCGTCAGCCGCGTAGCCCGGTTCGCGGAGCGCTGGCAGCCCTCGATGGCACGCTTGGCGCGCGGGTGCGAGGTCAGCATTTCGGCCAGCTGCAGGCCCATGGTCATGCTTTGCAGCAGGTTGTTGAACTCGTGGGAGATGCCCGCCGTCAGGTTGCCCAGTGCTTCGAGCTTCTGTCCCTGCAGCAGCGCCTGATGCGAGCGCTCGGCCTGTGCAACCGCATCCTTGACCCTGCGGGCCATCTCCTGGCTGGAGCGGTGGATCGTCACGCTGGCCTGGGCCATCACCTGCGCGGTTCGGTCGGTTTCATTCATTCCGGTGTTGGGCGGATCGAACACCTCGCCTCGCGCCAGGGCGCTGGCGGCGTCATCGAGCTGCGCCAGCGGTCGCGTGATGGTTCGACCGACGGCAATCGCCAGTATGATCGCCAACGCCAGAACGACCAGAATGCCCGGCACGACAGTGCCCAGCGGCGCGAGCGCGCTGGCCAGCAAATCATCGCGCGGAATGGCGATCAACGCCGTCCAACCGGACGCTGGTGCATGGCTGAAGAAGGTCGTCACCGGCACGGCGTCGCGAGTGACGGACTGCACTTTCCCATCGATGCTTGACGAGGCGTGCAGCTGACTGACGAAATCGGCACTGGCATGCCGGCCGACGTGCTTGTCGGGTTCACGTGTGCGTGCCACGACGGTGTGGTCCTGATCCAGGATGACGCCGAGCCACTTCTCCGGCAGCGCTTGTTGCGCCAACAGCGCGCCGATGTTGGCGACCGGAAACTCCATGGCCAGGTAATACACCACTTCGCCGTCACGCATCACCGGGCGGCGGATCGCGATGCTCTGCACGCCGCTCACCGGGTCGCGGAACGACGGGCTGACCTCGATCTGAGCCGCGGTCTTGCATCTGCGAAAATCAGGCAGGCTCGGCAACGGCGTGCCAAAGGCATAGTCCGTATCAGCCAGGGGCGTGCCTTGCGGATCGAAGATCGTCACGCTGCTGCCCACCGCATGTTTGGTCTGCTGCAGGCGCTCGTGGAAGGTGCGCAGGTCGCCCCTGATGATGGTCGGGGAGGCGGCGAGCGTCGAAACGATCGTGGCATACCGATTCAGCTCGCGATCGACGGCTAGCGCGACGGCACGCGAGACCTCTTTCATGCCCTCGTCGACCTGGGCCGATTGCGCACGATAGACCGCATAGGTGCCATACAGCGCAAACGCCAGTGCCGGGGCGATGACGGCAATGACCAGCCAAACCAGACGGGAGCGAATCGACACGACGCAAGGGTTCCTGATGGAAGCTCAGCGCTTGAGGCGCCGGGCGTGCCGCAGCATAACCCAGGTTACTTGCTAGAAGCGTGGGCCGGCGTCATCGGGCTGTTGCCGTAGCCTTTGGGCTGTTTCTGCTCGTCTGGCCTCGATCGCCTGGTCGTCTATCGGTCGGCCAACGCCAGATTGGCACCGAGGCCGGCGAAGGAGGCGGCGAACCCACGACGCAGCCAGGCCTGGACCCGCTGCGACTCGATGACCGCCTTGCGAAAGGCATGCGCCAGCAGGCTGTAGATGGCGAAGATGACAAAGGTCAGCAGCATGAAGGTCCCACTGAGCCCGAGCAACTGCACAAGCTCGTCACCGGCGCCCGGCCGGACGAACTGCGGCAGGAAGGCGAGGAAGAAGATGGTCAGCTTCGGGTTGAGCAGGTTGACCAGCAGCGCCTTGGCAACCAGCGAACGAATGTCGAGTGTCGCACCATCGCCACCCACCGCCAGCGCGGAACGATCGCGCCAAGTCGCGTAAGCGAGATAGAGCAGGTACGCAGCACCGGCGTAGCGCAGCGTCTCGAAAACCAGCGCACTGGAATGCAGGATCGCGGCGACACCGAGAATAGTCGCCAACAGATGCGGCAGAATCCCGAGCGTACAGGCCAGCGCGGCCAGGATACCGGCGCGACGCCCATGCACCAGCGCGATCGAAACCGTGTAGATCACTCCCGCGCCAGGTATCAGCACGACGACCAGGCAGGTAATCAGATATTCGAGGCTGGGCATGGGGGCTCCTTGCTACGGGGCGGCTGGATTGAACCAGCATAGAGCATTCATCAAAGCTGCCCAGGCCTGGCGCTGATCGGATCGCATATGGGCTGAAGCAGCTCGATTCGAAAATGGAAGTGGTGGAGCTTAAGTGAGATGCAAGATGAGGCCCCGTCCGTTTCACAACTGAATGGCTCCCCTTGCTTGCCCTTCTGGCGCCGTCTTGAGTAAGCGCCAGCGCAGCGGCTGGCCTGACTGTGTTATTTCTGAGGGCATGATTGCAATGGGCGGTCCTGCGACGACCGTAACCTGCCGCCAGAGCCTCGCCCCGCGCGGAGGCGGCGAGCGAGGAATGCTTGCTAGGGCCTACGGCAACCTTTCGGCTCCGCAAATACAAAGCTTCGAGCCCTCTTTGCTCCTAA